>NZ_BPWI01000004.1:0-535800 GCF_040369125.1 Duganella hordei | reverse complement strand
CTTCGCCACGCCGAAGTCGTACAGCGCCGTCAGCACGGTGTTCTTGGCGCTGCTGGTGTTCTTCAGCGTGGCCGTGTTGTTGTTGCGGTTGTGATGGGCCAGGCGCACCACGTGGGCCAGCTGGCGGATATTGCCGGGCCAATCGTAGCAGCACAATTCGGCCACCAGCGCGGCCGGCAGTTCCACCGACTGGCCCGACTGCTCCGACCACTGCTGCGCGAAATGGCGTATCAGCACGCCGATATCCTCGCGCCGCTCGCGCAAGGCCGGCACCCGTATCACGTAGGCTTCCATCCGCCGCAGCAAGGCCTGATTGAAGGCACGCGAGCTCAGATCCTGGTCGGTGGCGGTGATCAGCCGCGCCTGCGACTGCAGGTTGTGGCGCGCCCCCAGCGGACGATATTCGCCGTTCTCCAGCACCCGCAGCAGCATGGGCTGGACCGGGGCTGGCGTGTCGGCTATCTCGTCGAGAAACAGGGTGCCGTCGCCGGCTTCGGCAAACAGGCCGGCCCGCGCCGCCGTCGCGCCGGTGTAGGCGCCCTTGACCGCGCCGAACAGGTCGGCCGGCGCCAGTGCTTCGCTCAGCGCCGCCATGTTCACCGCCACGAACGGCCGGTCCTTGCGGCTGCTGGCGGCATGGATCGCGCGCGCCGCGACGTCCTTGCCGGTGCCGGTCTCGCCCAGCAGCAGCACTGGCAACTCGGTACGCGCCACTTGGCGGATCTGGTCGCGCAGCGCCACCGCCGCGGCGCTCCCCCCCAGTACCCCTGGCAGCGCATTCCGCTTGGGCAAGTCGCGCACCCAGTGCAGGCACAACAGAATCTGGCCGCCCAATCCCAGCACCACGCCGCGCGCCACCTGGTCGGACGACAGCCACTGGCTGGCCTGCGTCACGCGCTGGTTGTCGATGGCCAGCGCCATGCCGCTGGCGGGGGCGGTGATGACGACACTGTCGTCGGCCTGGCGCTGGATCTGCAACGGGCTGCGCGCGATGCAGCGGTGGCCCAGCGCGGCGCCCTCCTGGCCCGGGTGCTGGAACAGCGGCAAAAAGCGGTTCAGTTCGATGCGGCCTGCAATGCCAGGCCCGAGATATTGCTGGCCCACGCGCTGCGGCTCGGGATGCCACAACAGCGTCAAGCCCAGCAGCGGTGCAGCACCATGGGCCAGCACGGACAAGGGCGTGGTCAGGGTTTTGTCGGCGTCAGTCACGGCAAGCGGCAATCGGCAGCAAAGAAAGGCCGATTATAGAGCAAGCGCAGCGCTTGCCCGGCAACACCCGCCGGCGCTAGGCCCGCCCCCCCAAGGGCAGGATCTGCCCCACCGCCTGCACTGTGACGGGGTAACCTTCCAGCGCTGACGGCAACGCCGCCGCCAGCGCCGGCGTCAAGGCCTGCACCTGCACCACGATGGCTGGCGCGCCGTCCAGTTCCGTCAAGCCGGCGCCAACCACGCCGGCCAACGCCATCCACTGCGGCGCATGCCGCGCCAGCACTGCCTCGATCGTGTGCTGCATTCGTTCTCCTTCAAGGGCGCGCCGGCCTTGGCCGGCGCGCCCGGCATCGATCAGCTGTACTTGATCGTCACGTCATGGCCGCTGTTGGCCGCCTTCAGCGCCGCCAGTACGCCAGGCAAGGCATTGGCGATGCTCAGGTAAGGCGCACTGCTGTTGCCGGCAAACAGCAAGCCGACCGGATGGTTGCCGTCCACCGTGCTGACGATCGAACCGCTATCCCCCGACAGGCTGAATGCCGAGGTCGACACTGCCGGCTCGATCGAGAAGGCGTCGCTGAACTGATACTCCTTGCCGTCCGGGTAGGGCATCTTGATCGTCAGGTGGATGGTCTTGATCTTACCCGTAGTGTAATCCGTTGTGCGGCCGCTTTTCTGCACTTCGAGGCCCACCGAGCCCGCGACGACCGGCGACGCCAGGCTATAGTCGGTGCTGTCGGTCTTCTTCAGCAGGGCGCTACTGGCGATGCCCTCGTCGTAGGCGGCGATCGCCGCATCGGCGGCATTGTTGACCGGCGCGGACGGTGTGGAGGCCACCATGGCCGCGACCGCCGACAATTTCCCGACCGCATCGCCGGCAGAGCCTCCGTCGGCGCTGCCGGGCTGAATGATCACCGCACCTGCAGACAGGCGGTTGGTGTTGGCCAGGATGTGGTTGTTGCTGAGCATATAGGTCTTGCCGTTCGATACAACCTGGCATCCGATGGTGCCGGTCAGTACGCCGGAGGCTGCGGCACTGACCGATACGCCGCCCGGCACCGGACGATATTTGGCGCGGAAGCCGGCCGTCAGCCCGGGCGTGTCCAGCTCGGCACAAGCACTGGCGGCGGCATGGTTCAATGGACGAATCTCGCCGGTCACCTCGTACAGGATTTTCCATCCGCTGGCGCTTCGCTCGCCGTACAGGGCGGCGGCCTGGTGCTGCTCCTTCTTCAGCAGCAGCACCAGGGCCACGCTGTCGTTCTGGGAATTGGGCTCCGGGTTGGCCGTGATACCCACGCCGACGACATTCGAGTGCTCCGCATGCAAATGCTCGGCGACCAGCTTGGCGTGATCGGCCAGCAGCAAGTCGCGCTGGCGTTCGTCGATGCCGAAGTTCGCCAGTTGCGTCAAGGTCAGATTCGATTTCATATACAGTTCCTCAAAAAGGGTGAATGGATGGTTGTGCTTGCCACACAGGCAGCATTGCCATCATCAGCAAGCCGGCGCCGCAAGTCGATTACACGCGATTACAGCGGGAAGGCGGGAAAGCTGGGCCCCAGCCCGTAGGTGTACTTGATCAGGTAATGCACATAGATATTCTTGGCCCGCGTCTCGCTGCTGACCCGTACCCCGTTGGCGCCCGGCGGCAGCACGTCGGTCGGCCCCAGGTCGGTCAGCGTATCGCTGATGCCGGGAATGGCCGACTTGCCGGCCCCGCCTGCGGCCGAGCTGGCCGCCGCCAGATAGCCGTGCTCATGATTCTGCAACGCATCCTGCTGGATCGATCCGACCTGGTCCACCGTGCCCTTGCCGCCGGCCGGCAGGGTACGTTCCGTCGGCGGCGGATCGACGCCGGCGCCGTTGTCGACCGCGCGCAGGACATAGCCGCGGTAATCGGGCAGGCAAAAGCTGCCCGTCTGGTCATCGCCAGCGCCGCCGTATTGCCGGCCAAGCGCCGCGAACAGCAGCGGGTAGTCGCTGCAGCCCAGCGCGCGGCCATCGCACAGCATCCAGCCCCACGCCTCGACCGCGTCAGTCCGGTTCGGGCCATCCGGCTGCGGCAGGTCGGGCGGCTTGGCCGTGTCCGGCACCGGCGTGCCCAGCTTGCCGGCAAACGCGGTGACGCTGCCGACCGGCAGCTCGCCGAACGCAGGCGGCTCGATCCACGGCAAGTGGCGTGGCACCGGCGGCCACTGCGGAAACGGCGGGCGCCTCATGGCAGCTCGTCCTTCAACAGCAGCAATTTGTCCCGTAACAATTGCATCGTAGTCGGCACCACCACTTCCCAGCAGGCGCCGATGCGTTGCGGATTGTGACTGCGCTGCAGGCCGGATTCCTTCAGGTCGGCGGCCAGGGTCACATCCCCCGCATTGAGCGGTGCGGCGTGGTTGCCGCCATCCCAGACCATGCCGCTGGACAGGAAGTACAGCAGCGCCATGACCCGTTCCGGCGCCACCGGCAGCATCACGCGCGCCAGGTCGGCGCTCAGGAACATGGTGAACTGGGCGTCCTGGCCGGCACCAATATCGTCGGCGTCGATGGCGGCGCCGGCGCCGTCGTACCAGCGATAACTCATCTCCCCCCATTCGAACAGCGCGTCGAAAAATTGCAGGTAGCGCGGCTCGTTGACGTCGAACTCGGCCGGCGCGGCCGCCTCGTCCTGCGTGCTGTCCAGGCTCAGGTGGCGCGCCATCAGCAGCCGCGTGCAGCCGCGCCGCAGCGCGGCGCGTTCGATGTCACGGTTGGCCGCCGGCGAACGTACCGGGCCACGCGGCAAGTCGTTCCCCACCCCGGCTTCGAAGAAGCGCGCCAGCTGCAGTTGGTAGGCGCGCATGATCGCGCCATACGTCTTGATGCGCCAGTCGTCCATCAGCGTCTCGACCGGCCGGCAGTCAATGTCGACATTGACCAGCACATCCGGCGTCGGCAGCGGCAATGGCGCGGGCGGTGCCGGTGCGGGAGCCGGCGCGGAGGCGACTATGCCGGCGCGGTCCGCCATCGCCAGGTTCAGCGGCATGGCGACGGCCTCGGAAGGTGGCGCAAGCCCGACGTCGGGACTGACCGAAATCGGCATCGCGCCGTCCTGGCCGAAGCTGCGCGTGGCTGGCTCGGTAGCGCCATCGAATTTCTCCGTGCCGACCAGCACTATCGGCACCGCCTGCGAGGCCGCCACGCTGATGTAGCGCACCTTGGCATCGTGCGCGCGATAGCCGGCCGGCAGCACGACCAGTTTTTCATCACCGCTGCGCAAGGTTGCCGAGATCAGCCGGGTGGCCTGTGGCGGCGGTTCAATCTCGATCACGTCGTACAGCGCCGCCAGTTCGGCGTAGTTGTCCGGCTGGATGGCGCGGAACGACGTGATCCCGGCCTGCGCCGGCGCCGGCGGCCGCGCAAACGAGCGGCCGTCCAGGCGGCGCTGTTCGCGGATGAAGTCAGCCGCCGGCTTGTCCAGCATGAACTCGACCAGCAAACGCTTGCCGTAGTTGACCACGTCGGTCTCGTAAACCTTGTTCACCCAGTGGAACACCGCCGTCAGCGGCGTGGCGCCGCTGGAATTGTCGATCAGGCTGGTGAGCGTTTCCTCGCTCTGATGCAAGGTGCTGCTGCTGCGCGCCTGGCTGATGGTGCGGCGTATCCGTCCCACCGTGGCGTTCAACAGCGTATGGGCAAAATGGATCGCGTCATCGGTGGCCGGCAACGCACCGGCCGTGGTGTGCTCGGTCCAGTTCCCGGTCAGCTTGGCCGCCGTCGGCGGCCCATAACTGGTGTTGAAATTGTCGTACACATTGCTGACGTTTTGCTCGGCGATGGTCGCACGCATTTCCTGGTACAAATTGTGGCGCAGGTCGCCGGCCTGGTTCTCCAGCGTCTCGGCGCTGGCACTGTCGCTGCTGCGGCTATCGACCTGGCGTTGCATACGCCGGCGGCCCACTTCCTTGCGTTCGCCCCGCATGACGTTCTCGACGCTGGCCACTTCGCCCAGCCGGTAGCCCGCCAGGCGCTGCCGCACCAGGTGCAGGTCGCCTATCGAATACGGCTCGATCCAGCCGCCGGGACCAACGGGCCCGGCGACGCCGGCTTCAGCCTTGGCCGCCGGCAGCGGCGATACCGCGACCGGAGCCACCAGCGAGGCGTCGCGCAGGCGCCGCACCAGTTCCGGCGTCGCCAATGGCGGCTCCAGCTGCAAGGGATCGATCGCCGGCAGCGGGGTGAACAGGTATTGCAGCGCATGATGCGCGGCCAACATGCTGTAGACGCACTCCATCCATGGACGCTGGTAGCCCAGCACGATCACCAGCGCAAAATAACTTTGCCACAGGCGCTCGATGTCGCCCAGAAAGTCCGGCGCCAGCAACGCGCTTTGCATGCCCAGCCAGTCCGTGACATCGAACAGTTCCTCGATCTGCCGCCGTAACGCGAACGGACAGTGCTCCACGCCGGCCAGCCAACGGTCCAGCAACGGGGCCACGGCAAGCAGGCGCTGAGCGCTGCTGCCCAGCGGCTCCGGCCCACGCAGGTACTGTCCCGGCACGAACGGGGCGCTGCCGTCGATGAACTGCACCGCCAGCGCTGTGCGCTGCGCCGGGGTGCCGGCCTCCAGCAACTGTCCGTACAGGCTGGTCTTGGGCGGCTCCGGCGGCGCCAGGTAATAGACAAAACACTGCGCCAGCAGCGCCGCCGCCGGCTGCGGCCACTTGCGCATGTAGACGTAGGGGAACAGCTCTTCACGTGCACTGCCGACCACCGGCAGCTGCGCCAGCGCATCGTCCGGCAGCGGCGGATAAGGCGGATCGGGGGGGAATGGCGGCACCGGTGGATCGGGTATGTGACTGGAGGTCGTGCACCATGCCAGGAAGCCTTCCACGCTGTCCATCGGCGGCACACCATAGTCCAGTTCGACCCAGATGCCCACGTGCCCCCGGCCATCGCCGTGCACGTGCACTTGTTTCTGCAAGCTGCCGCTGACTTCGCACAGCACGCTGCCATCTTTGGCCCGGAATGCCAGCTTCGCCTGGAACGGCTCTTCACCCTTCAATTCAATCCGGTGCGGCTTGCCCGGACTGTCGCGGTAGGCGATTTGCACGATCGCAGGCAGCTCGGTCTCCGGCTTCCGCGGGATACTGAACGTGAAGACGAGTTTGCCGGCTAGCGTAGTCCACTTCTTATTGCATATCTCGTTCATCGCTCAGATTCCAAGATGGAGGGGAAGAGGCACGGCCGGTGAGCATGCCGGGACCGGAGGCCCCGGCATGCTCACCGTACCGCTTCAGTAGCGCGCTGCATCGATCAGGCGTATTGCAGGTCTTCCAGCGCGAAGGTCAGGGGCTGTGCCGACGGGCCGGCGCCGCCGCCGTACATGACGATGGTCGCGCTGGCGATGCCTTCCAGCGAGAATTGCTTGTTGGACTGGCTCAGCACCGCCGATTTCATCACTTCGCCTTCCACCACTTGCGAAGCGGCGCCGACCCAGATGAATGGCCGGAACTGGAAGGTAGCCATGCTGTTCGGATACACGCCGGTCTTACAGGCCAGCAGCTTTCCGCCCTTGTAGATGCCGCCGGTGAAAGCGCCGCTGGCCATGTTGTTGTTGATCTGTACTTCGGTCGTGCTGGTGGCGTTGCCCAGTTCCTGGAGCACATCGCCGGAATGGTCCAACACCACTTCGAACGACTGGCCGGGCACTGCATCCAGCAGCGGCGTGACATTGTTATAGCTGTCGGTCACGCCGACTTGCATGTCCAACGGGAAGTCAAACGAATTGGTATCGCTCTTGCCGCAGTTTTCGATCACTTTCCAGGCGACCGGCAGCTCGTTCTGGCTGGCCACCACATTACGCTGGAAGAAATACACCTTCGAATTATTGACGTCATTGGACAGGTTTTTGAAAGTCAGTTTGATTGCGCTAAGCATGTTGGCTTCTCCTAAGTTTGAAAAAATCATCCGGCGCACCATGCGCAGAACGTTGCTACCACTACAGTTACTACTCTTACGCTCACGCCCGCACTTGCTGCTCCAGCGTGAACAGATGCGATCTGGCTTGCGCCCCGTGGCCACCGCCGCGCAGCACGATAGTGGCACTGGCCAGCCCCGCCAGCGGCAAGGCCGTGGCCTGCGCTGCCAGTGACGCCGGCACCGCCTGCCCCTCCGCCAGGCCATAGGCTGTCGCTATCCACAGCACCGGCGGTCCCAGCCGAAAACCGGCGATCTGCAGCGGCGCCACCGGCTGGCTGACTGCAAGCGCCCGCCCGGCTTTGCTCAATAGCGCGCGGATTGCGCCGCGCGGCAATTCATTCCTGACCAGCAGCAGATCACTGCCGCCATCGTGCCCGGCGACCTGCAACTGCCGTCCCACAGCCAGCGATGCGTAGCGATAACGGCCGCCGGCGCCTGCCGCGATGCGCGGCGTATGGTTGCCATAGGCATCGATCACGCCCAGCTGCACCGCCGCCGCATAGCGGAACGGATGACTACAATCCCGGCCGCAATGGCGTATCGCCTTCCATACCACCGGCTGACACGACGCACCGGGCAAGCCCAACTGCTGGAACAGCACCACATCGGCATCGCCGCCATCGGCTAGCTGGTTCAAGAAAGTCAGTTGCATCGTCATGAAGTCGGACCTCTGTTTCGTCTTGCATGAAGCTAATATATCGGTGCGCTGGCGCGCTGGCGATTACACGTCATTACGCGCCGTTACGGCCACGCCACGGCCGGCGGTGGCAGCTGCGCCTCCAGCGTGGCGCCGCGCACGATGCGCACGCCAAAGCTGCCAAAGCGCAGCTCGCCACGCCGCCGCTCGACCAGCTGCATGGCCGGCAGCACCTGCAGCAGTTGGCGGCGAGCCCTGAACAGCTGAATATTCAAATGGCCGCCGTCCATGCCAAGCATCTTCAGCAGTTGCTCGATCCCTACCCAGCCCTGGCTGCCGGACTCGATGCCGCGTGCCGCGTCGGCCAGCCGCAGCCGCGCCAGCACCAGCAAGCAGTAGTGATGGACCCGTTCGCCCAGATCGATGACGTGGCTGCCGTCATCGCGCAGCGTCAGGAAAACGTGCTCCTCATTCAGGCTGACCTGGAACTGCATGGTCCACGCCTGCGCCGCCGGCATGGCAGGCAGCGGCAGCACGCCAAACTGCGCCACGTCGGCGCGGTGCGGGGAGGAAGTAAGAGGAATATTCATGGCAAAACCCTGCTCTGGAACAGATGAATGAAGCTAGGCCGGCGGCAGCCGGGACGCTCTCTTCAACTTCAAATTCCATGCCATGCAAAATACGGCTGGCAGAGCGCAAAAAGGCTCAAAAACCATGCCTGAAGTGTCAAACAGTGCGGATTTGACATGTCAACGACCTTGTCTTGCCATGTCAACAGCGGGATCGCAAATGCGGATACATCGAGCTTGCCTATCTCTTCGAGCGCGGCGGCGTTAACGAAATTGATACTCAGCTTGAGGTCCGAGTATGAAAGTTCATACTCGGGCACCGGTGTCTGGCACCGCCCACTTCAAAAAAAACATCATGTAATCAACGGCTTGGCTCAATAGCCCGGCTTGCCACTTCCGTGGCACAGATAGTGCTATCTCTATTGTGAAAAGGATATTCGATGGCGGTCATCCGCTTCGAATCGCTTTTTACTATAAATAAAACGGAGACAAAGACAATGAACAAAGTAATTCCCGCCCGAACGCGCAGACCGGCTTCTTGACGCAAGCGCCGGCAGCGCCACTCCATCGCTAATTTCACGGCTGACCGAGTCCGGACCTTGCTCCCGCAGGTCCGGCGGGTATTGCCGCACCCTCGATTTTCCGGGTGCGGTATTCCAGTGCCCGGTCGCGTAGTTGCACCTATCGCACAATCTTATTGGATCGTTTATGAAAACATCACTAGTAGCTGGGCTCTTGCTCGCCTCCGCAGCCGGTGCCGCCTCGGCGCAATCCGGCATCACCGTCTACGGCATACTGGACGCGGGCATCGCCCGCGAAACCGGGGGCGCCGATGGCGCGGTCACCAAGCTGGCCACAGGCGTGCAGTCCGGCAGCCGGCTGGGCTTCAAGGGGCAGGAGGACCTGGGCAATGGCATGAACGCCCACTTCGTGCTGGAGAACGGGCTGGATCTCGACACCGGCAAGGCGCGCCAGAACGGCGCCTTGTTCGGCCGCCATGCCTATGTCGGCATGACGACCAGCGCCGGTACAGTCAACCTGGGCCGTCAATGCAACCCGATCTTCATCGCGCTGGACGGCATCGACCCCTTTGAAACCGGCTTTACCGGTGCCGCCACCAACCTGATGAGCATCGGCACGGCACGTACCAATAACACCGTCAGCTATGCAACGCCCAGGCTGAATGGCCTGTCGGCCACCGTGATGGTTGGTTTTGGCGAACAGGCCGGCGATAGCACCTTGGGCCGTACCATCGCTTTTTCCATCGACTACGCCGCAGGCCCGTTGGTGGGAACCCTGGCATATGACAGCCTGAAGGTCACTTCTTTCAATACGATGAAAGAGGTCCTGCTGGGCGCCAGCTACAACTTCGGCCCCGCGACAGTGCACGCCGCGTTTGAAACCGAAAAGAACGACGTCGGCGGCGATTTCCGCGACTTCCTGCTGGGTGCCTCAGTGCCGCTTGGACAGGGCAAGCTGCTGGCCTCGTATGTGAAAAAACAGGACCGTTCCGCGACCCAGCGGGGCGGAAGACAGTTTGCGGTGGGCTATACCTACACGCTTTCCAAACGCACCAACCTCTACAGTTCATTCGGCAGCATCCGCAACGAACTGGCCGCCACCAACGTGGTGGGCGATGCCTCCAGCGGTGGCAGCGCGCCGGCTGCCGGAGATGGATCGCGAGCACTGTCGGTCGGGATCCGGCATAAGTTCTGACATCCCGGCGAATAAAACCCACAAAGCACCACCGGGGTTTGGCCCCTTTCGGGATCAGGCCCTATCCATCCCCCTTAACTCTCTTGGAGACTCTATGTTCGTTCCTATTTCCTCCCGTCTGTTGTCCGCGCTGTGCGCCCTGGCGCTGCTGGCCGGGTCCGTTCCAGCGGTTCGCGCCGCCGACGCCGCGCCATCGGCCCATGTGACCATCCTGGCCACCGGCGGCACCATCGCCGGCAGCGGGGCCACCAGCACCACCACGGTCGGCTACACCGCCGCTACAGTCGGGGTCGACCGCCTGATCGCCGCCGTGCCGGAACTGGCCAAGGTGGCGCAAGTCAAGGGCGAGCAAGTGTTCCAGATCGCCAGCGAAAACATGAGCAACGAACACTGGCTGGTGCTGGCCAAGCGCGTCAACACGCTGCTGGCGCAGCCGGACGTCGACGGCATCGTCATCACCCACGGCACCGACACGCTGGAAGAGACCGCCTACTTCCTCGACCTGGTGGTGAAGAGCAAGAAGCCGGTGGTGCTGGTCGGCGCCATGCGTCCGGGCACCGCGCTGTCGGCGGACGGCCCGATCAACCTGTATAACGCGGTGCTGCTGGCGGCCAGCAAGGAAGCCGTCGGCAAGGGCGTGCTGGTGGCTTTGAACGACCAGATCCAGGGCGCGCGCGACGTCACCAAGACCAACACCTCGACCCTGGACAGCTTCAAGACGCCGGAGCTGGGCATGCTGGGCTACATCCAGGGCAACAAGGCTTACTTCTACCATGCGTCGACCCGCAAGCACACGACAGACACCGAGTTTGACATCAGCAAGCTGGACGCGCTGCCGCAGGTCGACATCGTCTATGGCTACGCCAACGTCAGCCCGGTCGCGCTGAATGCACTGGTGGCCGCTGGTGCCAAGGGCATCATCCACGCCGGCGTCGGCGACGGCAGCCTGGCGTCCAAGGTCTTGCCTTCGCTGACTGCGGCCCGCAAGCAAGGCGTGCTGATCGTGCGCTCGGCCCGCGTCGGCCAGGGCATCGTGGCCCGCAACGGCGAAGCCAACGACGACGAGCTGGACTTCGTGGTCTCCGATACGCTGAGCCCGCAAAAGGCGCGCATCCTGCTGATGCTGGCGCTGACCAAGACCAGCGACAGCAAGGAAATCCAGCGCATGTTCTACACCTACTAAGTCATCGTTGATGATGGGGAAAAGTCGAACTTGCCCCACGAGCTTTAGCAACGGCGAGTACTTACCCCATCAATCCCAAAGCCACAATTTTGACAAAAAAAACCCGCCAACTGGGGCGGGTTAAATCCAATCCTTGGAGGGAGTTGGAGGAGACAGAGAAATTATGCTGCGCCGCGCCATATTTCGCCAATCATCATTTGTAATGAGATGTATCACTGATGCGCATAGCTTCACCATTCGCCTTTCAGAGCATCTATCGCCCTCCGACTGCGAAGATGGCGGTCTATCTGGGCGCCCGAGTGTGGTTGGCGGACATCGTGGCCGTTCGGTGCCTAAATGACCGAGTCCGGCCCCTCCTTAAGTGCCCTCGCGCGCATGAGGGGAATTTTCAGTCTCTCTACTACCGAGGCGGTGAGCTGGCGTGTCGGCATTGCCATGAGCTGCGGTATCGGAGTAACTTGGCGGCGACTCCTAGTGAACGCAGTCGGTTATTCCGCCGCAAGCTGCTAGGGCGTATAGGTAATGATGGCGCCGACGAGACTCCGAAGCGGTTGCGGGGGAAGTGGCGAAAATGTTATAAGAAAATGCTGATGCCCTGGGAGGAGTTATCTAATTTACACTATGGTAATTTGCGATTTCAACTGGGGAAGCCAGAGTGACGCTATCGATGTTCACAGCCATAGTCAAAAATATGTATTCAGCCCGTAGTATCGGGTGCCTCCCATACTCCTTAACAAAATTTACTTTATTGGTTGTCCAACGGCGAAAGGCCGCTTACTGTCACATCTAGTTCCGTAACGTGCGAAACTGATAAAGTATGGTCAAATAAGTTTTCTGAGGTCGGTATTTTTCCGATTTCGATAGGTTGGGAAAGTTCTTGCGTTGGAAGTGCATCTATGCGTGTTTTGCAAAGATCGCAGATGGCATTGAAAAATGTGAAAATGTCCATCGCTATTTCGTCAGGCAATAATTGCGCAGCAATATCATCCCGACTTACTCCTAGAGTTTCCCTTAAGGAATTGATCCCTTCGTTTAGTATTTCTTTACCTCTAGCGTCTCTGATCGCAATAGGGACGTCGGATGCCGTAATATCCTCAGGAATTGCAAGAGCATGAGCCGCAAACTTTTCCAAAACAATCGAACTGTCTACGTTTGCGCAACGTGCAATAGTTCCGACGCACAGCAAATAATTTTCAATGTGCCGTCTTCGCCATTTAAGTGCAACAAATCCAGGATGGCAATTAAAAGATTTATCGACTAGATCACTTCCAACAGTAGCATCCGCTTCATCATCTCGATCACGAATACTAATGGCCTGTAAATCTGGAATATCTTTTTTGAGCTGACTATATAAATGATAGCGCTCAGTATGTTTACCTGTCCAAACCCAAACTACTAAATTCTTCGGCCAAGGCATACCAGATTTTTCTGCCAATATACGAAGAAAACGTTCATCGCTGGCGCCTTCAACAATTAGAAGTCTCTTGTGCTGAATTAGGGAATGAAGTGTCAATGTATGCGCTGCGCCGATGCCTGCCAATACACTGATTTTTTCTTGATCACCTGATAGATACTTTCCCTTTCGATCTCGCAACGAAAGTATTTTTTCGTGTTCATAGGACCTGATGAGTTCAGTCGAGTGAGTGGCGAGCAAAATTTGCTTATGCGTAGAACGTGCAATTTCCGAAAGCTGGGAGACCAGTTGTTGTTGTAGTGACGGGTGTAGATGTGCATCAGGCTCATCCAACAGTATTACGTGCAACTCAGGAGAGAGTGCAAGCGCGTATACACTGAGCCATTGCAAAAAGCCACTTCCTTCCACCATCAAATCGCGCGGGGAAAAATTCGGAAACTTTTCAAATCGCGCTTCATCCGTTAGGAATTTACCTTTTGTGCATTCGACGCGCAGATAGCTGTGATAACGCTCATTGAAAGGTATTATTTTAAGCTCTGTTCCAAATATCTCCTGCATCGTTCGTTGCAGAATTTCCCATGGATCAGTTTCTCGTAAGGTTTTAAGATCAGAATCTTTAATCTTGGTACGTCCAATACGGAGCTTTGATCGTTCCATTTTATTCACTTCATGCAAATCAAACAAAGCGTTTCGTATTACACCACCCGAAAGACCTTGACCAATCAAGCGGCCACGCATAGCCGGGGTCAACCGGGATTCTCTATCTGTCACCCCGGCAAACGGAGGAAGATAGGCAACGTTTAGCATGTTCTTATCGATCGGGTAGCCATCTTCGTCCTGCACCTCGTTCAACAACAAGTTCGTATTCGTATTCTTGATGAATAGTCTATCATTTGCTAATGACATTCCTATCTCAAGGAATTTCTCTTCCCCACTCGGTATTTCCCACGTTACTTTGATTTTTAATGTGTATCCGTCATCTTCGTCGATCTTCTGGGTCTTTAAGTTGGTCCAAAGATGAGCTAAAGACGGAACGTTCATAGGTGTAAAGTCTACTATTCCCATGCCCACGCCTTGAATCCCAACATTAGATACCCAAGCCCTGCGCCCCTTTTCAATTTCCAGAATGGTCTTGCAAAATTGCCAAGTTGCCAATGCCTGAAGTATTGAAGACTTACCTGAGTTATTGCCACCAACCACTAGGCTCAGGTTTTCCTTCAGATCTATCTTGGATTTCTTGAATTGCTTGAAGCGAGAAAGTTGTACGTTCTTGATGTGCATGAAGCGGTACTCGATATCAGAAGATTAGCGTTACGCTCATCATACGCCATTGCTTTTGGGCAGAATCATTTTCGGGTCCCGCCCCCATCAAGCCTGTTGAAAAATAACCGTTTTCCAACACCCTGTTCGGCGCCAATCATTTCATGTTGGAAATTTAGCCTTTGCATAAATCGACATGTTGATTTATATTTATACCGTTTTCCAACACAACAGAGGCATGGAATGGCGGTATTTGGCTATGGGCGGGTGTCTACGTTAGAGCAAACGGTAGAGAACCAACCGCACGAAATCGAACAGGCTGGCTACAAGGTCGAGTATTGGTTTGCAGACACGGTGAGCGGCAAAGCGCACGCGGCACAGCGCAAGCAGTTCGGCATCCTCTTGGGTAAGCTCCGAGCGAAAGACACACTGGTTGTGACAAAACTGGATCGCCTCGGGCGCGATGCCCCCGACGTGTTGGCGACGATTAAATCGCTCGGCACGCTCCAGGTTGAGGTGATTGTGCTTCAGCTCGGGAAGCTGGATCTGACGTCTCCTGCCGGCAAGCTGATGCTGGCCATGTTGGCTGCAGTTGCCGAGATGGAGCGTGACCTCATCGTGGAAAGGACACAGGCAGGGCTGGCGCGCGCCAAGGCGGAGGGGAAGATCTTGGGTCGGCCAGCGAAAACGACGCCAGAGCAGCGCTTAGCGATGATTGCAGCTTACGAGCGCAAGGAGAGTGTGAGTGCGCTGGCGCGGCTCTACGGAGTTTCCAGAGCAACCGTTCTTTCGGTTGTCTCCCGCGCGTAGTTTTTCCTCGTCGATTTCAAGAGCCATTGAGGGCGCTACCGCCTGACCTCGGGCTACCGAAATAGTTCTTTTGCTAAATAGAGTTTAGAGCTAGACTCTGTACAATGATGACCTCCGTGACGAAGCCTAAAGTCGTTGTAGACTGGCACACAGCCAAGTCAGCCGCCCGTATCTCAGGGCTTACGGAGGATATGGTGAACTATCTCTGTCGACACAAAATCGTGGAACCTACTGGCGAAAAGAGCCGAGGACGCGGGAATGTTCGCAAGTACACATACGGGGATGTCCTGTTGTTGCGCGTAGTCAGCAAATTGCTCGTTCAGGGTATATCCGTGCTGCGCCTCAAGAAATCCTTTCGGTCATTGCAGCGGCGTGGTGTGGACGTAGATTTGACCTCAAAGAAATTTGTCGCAACCGACGGCGTGGACATTTACTTCGGCAGCGGCAATATTTTGGAACAACTTAGTTCTGGGCAGATGGCGTTCGCGTTCATCATCGAATTGGCCTCTGTACGACGAGAAATAGGCATCAAAATCGCCCAAGAAAAAGTGGCCTAATGTGAGTCCTGTTGGGGCTTCAGGCACTATGCCGCATAACGTGCTATACATTGACATATGAGCCAACCTGTAAAATTTGAGAAGCCCCCCGTCGTTGAGGTCGTCTTCGGGGTGCTGTTCGCTTCACAAGATATGCTGAAGGCAGCACATGTGGGAGCTTTTTGGCAACAGGTTAAGGACAAATATCCACGTACTGAGGACGCTCCACCAGTTCCGACAATTGTCGAAGAACCACCTGGAGCGGTTGAGTGGGATTTCCTTCCTCCGCTGCGGCGTACTTGGCTGCTTTCAGAGGACGGGCGAAAGCTGCTCCAAGTTCAGCAGGATAGGTTCTTGTTTAACTGGAAGCGCACATTAGCGGACGATCTCTACCCGAGCTACGAGGTTAACTTAGCCGAGTTCGAGGCAGCTCTTGCTATTTTTGAAGATTTTTTGAAGTCAACAGGTATTCCTACTCCGGGATACCGTCAATTCGAACTGACCTATGTTAATCACATAACGTCCCAAAATGGTCTTGATTTGGTTGGGATCGACGGAGTGTTGGTTGACCATATTAGGAATAGCCAAGGCCCACGTTTTCTTCCTGATGCTGAGTCATTTAACTGGACGACCTCGTACCCTCTGGACAAGAATTACGGCCGCTTGCACATCTCAGCGCAGGTAGCCAGCGTCCCTGAATCGAGCAAGATGGTGCGTCTAGATATCACTGCAAGCGGGATATCGGATGATATTTCTGCGGAGGGAAGACGACGGTGGTTTGACCTCGCTCATGAGTGGATTACCCATGGCTTTGCAGACGTTACTGCTGCCACATTACAACAACAAGCGTGGGGGAAGAAAGCATGAGTTGTTCAGCCTTTACCGTATACGACCCGGATACACGGCCGACCGCGAATCCGAAGCGAGCATCTCTTACGCTCAATCTCAACAGTGGTGCCGTGCTGAGAAAATATCGTAAACATGTTATCGCCGGCGGAAAGTCGTCAAATGCTGTTGATCATTTAGCGGTTGTTCCAGGCCAAATTGCTAGCGCGTCCGCTATATTGGACTATCAACTAAGGGAAAAGCTGGGTGAGTTAATTCACCAGTTAGCTCTGCCCGTTACTTCCGTAAATGGCGCACAAGAAAGCGGTGCCATTTCTGGTGCAACTGCTGCTTCCGCTATTGCTTTTTTCAAAGCACTACCCAATTCAAAGCTGCTTCCAAAAGTTGCTCCTGAAGGCGAAGGAGGACTTACCGCAATTTGGCAGACTGGAAATGCCCCGCTAATTTTGGTAATTGAAGATTGGCGCTTCCATATGGTGAAATCTGCAACAACGGCCGCCGCAGAGTATTTTGATGGACTTTTATTTGATGGCGAAAAGATACCTCAAGAAGTGATTGAGGCTATTCCTCAATATTAGAGGTCGTCATTGGCTTACGATATCGAGGAAATAGCTAATGATCAATCAGTCTGTCGATTGATTGATGCCCCTCGTATGACCGCAGATGGGATAGAACTCATCCATAATACGACATTTCCATTCTCTAAAAAAAGAGGAGGAGAAATCGGCTATGAGGGTGAATCTATTAGTTGGGATAAGTACGCGCCTCCACCTGAGGAAGTTCATAAGCTAGGCATTGCTCGACAAGCAGCTAAACGAGCAAGCCGCCCCGAAGTGGAAATGGCCTATGCTGGATTTATTCGGGGCAGCGTTGGCGCAATCCGAGAACTTAAAACGGCCAGGGGACATGGTTTCTCGTTACAGCATGTTCCGTCAGAGGCAGAGGGCATTCACCACGCAGAAATCTACTACCTGCCCGATCCTAATGGCGCGAGTCTAAGTCCAAGTGACCGAGTGGAGCTGAGAGAGGCGCTGGTTAAGGCATTTGGACCACTAGTCCCGCCTCCCTGATTACAAGGCTCACGTATTCAATTTCCTGACGAATTACCCGTTCTTTTAACCATGGCGGGCGCGAACCCGCATGAATACTTGGTTTGGTGATACCTACTATAGGAAACTTCGGTGTCACTTAGCTTGAGCGAACATGGGGAAGTAGCTATGGGCGCGCGTATGTGCCATCATGTGCTATTGGCAACCTTTCGCAGGTAGTACATGGTCAAGATTCTCCGAGTAGTGGCGCAAACAGTTCTAGTTGCCAGCATCGCCGTCATCCTGCCTACCTCGGCGGCGCCAAAGCCAGCAGCGGCTGCGCAAGCGACATCCTCACCACCCCCATCAGACGCACGCCCCAACGACGCTAGGCCGGTCGCGAATACGCTGACCATCGTGGCATCCGATGCGATGGAAAAAGAGAAAACAGTAGACCACTGGGGCGCGGAATGGTGGGCTGTCTATGTGAACGTGGCCATGTTCGTGGCCACAGCTGTCTTAGCCATCTTCACGTGGCGATTGTGGGTATCCACGAACCAGCTCGCTAAGGACAGCGAGAAGAATGGAGAACGTCAGGCTACAGAGGTTGAGGAGTCAATGCGAATAACGAGAGTGGCGGCTGACGCAGCAGCGGAGCAAGCCAAGACGGCGCGCGAGGCACTTTTGGACAGCAAGGCCAGCAGCGAACGGCAAGCGAACGAGATGGAAGAGTCATTGCGGATCACGAAGGTCGCGGCAGATGCCGCAGCTGAGCAGGCAAAAACTGCACGTGAGACACTTGTTCGTTCTAACCGACCTTGGGTCGGTGTAGGCCAGGCGGTAGGGGTAAATGAATTGCTGAACTTTAAAGTCGGAGCGTCGTGCGCGGTCAATCTGACGTTTAAGAACCTCGGGCAGTCCCCTGCAATGAGAATCACTTTGACTCATCGGCTACTAGTCACAAAGCCGGATACAGATCCGCGCACCCTTATTGAAGATCTTGGCAATGTAAATCCCCTTGAAGGCTTCGGCATTCCATTACTGCCTGGAGAAACTTATTCACTACAGGCCACGCCCCTAAGTTGTTTGCCGACAGATATGCCGCCCTTCGCAGGGGCGCCTGTAGAGGCGTGGTATACCGGCCGAGTTAGCTACTGGGATCAATTTGATGGCATACACCACAGCACCTTTATGTTCAAATACAAGCCCAACATGCCCGGCCCTCTCTTCCCCACTGGTCAAGTAAACGGGCAGTTTGAGGTGGTGGGCATTGGATGGGCAAATACGTGACTTGACTGTAGACAGTATAAATTTCGTACGCCATATCGTCACATCGCCCCCCGTCAGCGGAACCGGCGGCGACCATCGCGAACCCGTTGTGGCCTTGTTACGAGCCGGCTCGGTGAAACTGGTCAGCCCGCAGCGCCTTTCGCGAACGGAAAATTGATGCTATGGCCATCAGGCCTGCTATAAGCGTCCATGCTTGACCTGGTTCAGGCACAGAGGCAATCTGCGAGATTCCACTGAAGTTGCCACTTGCCAGCCCAGTTTCCATCCCGTCGTCAAAACGACGAATAAAAATGCGACCTGTACTGGCGAGGTTAACCAACTGAGCCTGCGTTGGCAGGCGCAGTGAATCCAGTTTGCTACCGTTATTGTTATCCCATAAATCGAACTGTAGTAGTGTAAAACCACGCGCGTCATAGACAAAGCTGCTGACAAAAAAGCCATCAGCGCTATGATAGCCGCTGTAGCTATTTGTCCAGTTATCGAAGACCTGCAACTCCGAGACGGGCGTGCCGGTCATGATGCTAGTGGCTGCCTGTACGATAAACTGACCAGTAGGGTATACCATCCGGCCAGGCTCAATCAAGGCACCGGCAATGGGGTTGTCGTCATAGGTAAAATTGGCGGTGAAATGATCGCCGAAGTTAAATCCAGCCCCACCATTGCGGATATCGGTCAGAAGACCGCTGAACTGATAGGTGACAGGCGCAGCGAATGCGCTGGCGGTAGTCAGCGCTATCACGGCAGTTGCCAGCAGCAATGCGCTCCATTGTTTGCGCATGATATGGACTCCAAGAAAAAGATGCCAATTGTCGCACAATTAATTGCAAAGCAATCAACTCCGAAATAGATGTGGCAAGCATCCGTTTCCCTTGGAAGCGCGCACGGCCCCTACGTAGGCGTAACACGCCATGCCCTACTTCTGCCTCCCACAGTTCACCTGCTAACGGAGGCGCTGCGTCGGCTGTCGCATAGGATCGCCGAACTGCTTCGCCCGCCCAATAGGGGGGCGCAAAGGCCGCCCCCCCCCCCCTACTCT
The DNA here is from genome assembly GCF_040369125.1 of Duganella hordei. Classification (NCBI taxonomy): domain Bacteria; kingdom Pseudomonadati; phylum Pseudomonadota; class Betaproteobacteria; order Burkholderiales; family Oxalobacteraceae; genus Duganella; species Duganella hordei. Next base: position 516,311 of record NZ_BPWI01000004.1, on the reverse strand, counting down.
TGCCTGCGGATCGGTCACCCCGTCAAAAATTTTCGCGCATAGAAAAATTAAAAAAATTTCCGGCGGACTCTGCGGTCGAATTGATCCAAGCTAGGGAAAATATGGCTTTCCCTTTAGGAGCAAGCCCATGCGCGATTTCGATCTCTTCCTGCTGTCGAGCTACGCTACTGCCGTTTGCATTGTGAATGTGCGTGTGTAAAAAATGCCGCTTGAGCGCCACAGTGCGTGGCAAAAATATAGCCATATTTTTGGCACATTTTTGGCACAGTGACACTGCAAAATAACGCAATTCAATGCACTATCCTGCAACATACTGCACGACCTAAGTGATTGAATTTTATAGGGAAAATGTGGTGCGGCTGGCGGGGATCGAACCCACGACCCTTGGCTTCGGAGGCCAATACTCTATCCACTGAGCTACAGCCGCACGGAGGGGAATTTCTGAAGTGTGCCGTAGGATACCGTTTTTATCGACACCCGTCCATGGAAAGTGTCGTTTTGAGCATCTTAGCGTTTCCATGAAGGCATTTTTACGTCTATAATCGCCCGTTTGGTGAAGGTTTTACTAGGCAGCTGGCTGATCAATTTTTCGCACGCCACCCGGCTTCGAATTTAGTCTGTTAAGGAAATCATGAGCGACGCACACAACGAACACGAATCCGCCATCCGCACGCCCAAGCAGCTCGTTGCTGCGGTGATTGGCTTCTTTGGGGTTACAGTTATCGGTATTATCCTGCTGGTGCAGTTCGTCACCGCAGACAAATTGACCGGCCGCGGCTCGAACAGCCAGGCTCCTGAAGAAGTCGCCGCACGTATCGCTCCTGTCGCCGACACCGGCTTCACGCTGAAAGACGCGAACGCACCGAAAGTGCTGCAGTCCGGCGAAGCCATCTACACCTCGACCTGCGCAGCCTGCCACGGCAGCGGTGCCGCCGGCGCTCCGAAGTTCGGCGACGCCGGTGCATGGACTGCCCGCATCGCGCAAGGTTACGACACCCTGCTCAAGCACGCTGTTGAAGGTATCCGCGCCATGCCGGCCAAAGGCGGCAATCCGGACCTGGACGACGTCGAAGTGGCCCGCGCCGTGGTCTACATGGCCAACAAAGGCGGCGCCAAGTTCAAGGAACCTGAAGCGCCGGCGCCAGCCGCCGCTGCAGCAGCTTCCGCTCCAGCCGCATCGGCTCCAGCCAAGTAAGCTTCCGCTGCTCCTGAAGAACCGGCCGCTATGGCCGGTTTTTTTATTTGCGGCCGGAAGCGATCTGGTATTTCTTCAGCTTGTCGTAGAGGGTTTTGCGCGGAACCATCAGCTGATCCGCCGCCAGCGCGACATTGCCGTCCACCGCGGCCAGCGCCTGCACGATCAGCTCGCGCTCATGATGATCGACCTGCTGCGGCAGCGACAAGGGCTCGCCGGCGGCAGCAGCAGCCGTCCCCAGCCCTAGTCCTAGCCCCAGCACCAGCCGCTCGGCGAAGTTGCGCAGCTCGCGCACGTTGCCCGGCCATTCCGCCGCCTGCCATTGCGCCATCTGCTGCGGACTCCACTCCGGCAGCGGACGATGGTAGCGGGCGGCCGCGTCGGCGGCGAAGTGCGCCAGCAGCAAAGGAATGTCGTCGCGCCGGTCGCGCAAGCGCGGCAGGTCAATGCTGACCACGCCGATGCGGTAGTACAAATCCTCGCGGAACTGGCCTTGCGCGCTCAGCTGCAGCAGGTCGACCTTGGTCGCCGCGACGATGGTGCATTCCAGCGCGACCGATTCGTTGGCGCCCAGGCGTTCCAGCCGGCGCTCCTGCAGCACGCGCAGCAGCTTGACCTGCAAGGCCATCGGCATGCTTTCGATTTCGTCGAGGAACACGGTGCCGCCGTGCGCGAACTCCAGCTTGCCGATGCGGCGCTTTTGCGCGCCGGTGAAGGCGCCCGCCTCGTGGCCGAAGATTTCGCTTTCAAACACCGATTCCGGCAACGCGCCGCAGTTGATGGCGACGAAGTTGCCCTTGCGTCCGCTGGCCGCGTGCAACAGCCGCGCCACCACTTCCTTGCCGGTGCCGGTCTGGCCGTTGATCAGCACGTCGACGCCGGCCGGCGCGACGTTGCGTATCATGACTTTCAACTGCTCGATGGCGGCGGAGCGGCCGACCAGGTCCGGCATGTCCGGATGCCGGGCGCGGGCCGCGCGCAGTTGGCGGTTCTCCAGCACCAGCCGGCGCCGTTCCTGCGCGCGGCGCACCGCCTCCAGCAGGCGCTCGGTGGCGAACGGTTTTTCGATGAAGTCATAGGCGCCGCTGCGCATCGCGGCCACCGCCATCTCGACGTCGCCGTGGCCGGTGACGACGATGACCGGCAATTCCGCATCCAGCGCGGCGATCTGCGCCAGCAGGTCGAGCCCGGAGCGGCCCGGCAGGCGCACGTCGGTGACCACCACGCCGGGATAATCGGCGCGCAGCAGCCCCTGCGCTTCCTCGGCGCTGGCGACGGCCTGCACGCTGAAGCCGCCCAGCTCCAGCGTCTGGCTGGTGGCGAGGCGCAGCGCGGCTTCGTCTTCGATCAGGATAGCCTGCACTTCATGCTCCTTCTTGTTGTAGCGGCAGACGCAGCTCGAAGCACGCGCCGCCCCCGGCTTGATTATGCGCCGCCAGCCGGCCGTTCATGGCCTGCACGATGGACGACGAGATCGCCAGTCCCAAGCCCAGCCCCTTGCCGGAAGGCTTGGTGGTGAAAAACGGTTCGAACAAATGCGCCACCACCTGCTCGGAGATGCCGGCGCCGCTGTCGCTGATGCTGATCAGCGCGCAACCGCCTTCGCGTTCGAGGCGGATGGCGACTTCGCGGCGCTCGGCGCTTTCCACCGCATCGAGTGCGTTGCGCAGCAGGTTGATCAGCACCTGCTCGATGCGCACGCTGTCGCCGGTCACCTTGATGCCGTCCGCCGCTGCGATCTCCAGCGTGACGGCGTGGCGGCGGAATTCGCTCTCCAGCAGAAAGGCGGAGGCCCGCACCGAGGCCGCCAGGTCGACCGTGGCAACCGTCTCGTCCTTGCGGGCGAATCCTTTCAACTGGCCGATGATGGCGCCCATACGCGCGCTGGCCTCGCTGATGTGGCCCAGGTTGCCCGCCACCTGCTCGCCCTGCCCCCGCTCCAGGAAGATGCGGGCGTTGTCGGCAAAGGCGCGGATCGCGGCCAGCGGCTGGTTCAGTTCGTGGGTGATGCCGGTCGCCATCTGGCCCAGCATCGCCAGCTTGCCGGCCTGGACCAGCTCGTTTTGCGTGGAGCGCAGCAGGTGTTCGGTTTCCTGCAGCTTGGCGTATTTGTTTTCCAGATGCTGGTTGGTGGTGCGCAGCTGCTGCGTGCGTTCGACGATCTTGTCGTCCAGTTCGGCGGCGGCTTTTTGCAGCGCGGCGCGCGAGGCCATGCGCTCTTCCAGCCGGCGCCGGCGCTGGTGCAGCGCCCAGACCGACACCGCGGCGCAGGCCAGCAGCAGGGTCGCCGCCGACGCCCACTGCGCGCCGGTGCGCAGCACGCGGGCCTGGCCGGGGAACAGCATCAGCTGCCAGCCCAGCTGGCCGACCGCCTGCGTGACGAACAGGTCGGGATGGCCGCTCAGCGGCGTCACCTTCTGGCCCATGTATTGCTGCGTGTGCGCCAGTTGCCGCTCGGTGGCGGCATCCAGCTTGTTCAGGCTGCGGTAAATCCAGTCGGGACGGTTGCTGAGGAAAATCACGCCGGCGCTGTCGGCCAGCACGATGGCGTCGTCGCTGCTGCGCCAGGTGCTTTCGAAATCGGCCAGGCTGATCTTGACGGCGACCACGCCGGTGACGGGGCCGCCGGCCGTGCCGTTGCGGTATACGGGCTGGGCGATGAAGTAGCCGGCCTCGCTGGTGCTGGTGCCGATGCCGTAGAAGCGCCCCGCCCTGCCATGCAGAGCGGCGTCGAAGTAGGGACGATAGGAAAAGTTTTTGCCGACAAAGCCCAGCGGCTGGTCCCAGTTGCTGGCGCCTATGGTCAGGCCGTCGCGGTCCATCACGTAGATGGCGCCGACCTTGGCCTGCTGCTGGATGGTCTGCAGCGTGCTGTTGAGGCGGGTGATCGCTTGCGCGTCGGACGGGTGCGCCAGCGCCACGATCAGGTCGGGCTGGAAGCCCAGCACGAAAGGCAGCGTCTCATATTTTTGCAGCAGCGACTGCAGGTCCGGCGCCATCAGCTGCAACTGGCGCTGGCCCTGCTGCCGCAGTTCGTCGCGGGCGCGCCAGGTGCCTGCCAGATACGATCCGGCAATCACGCCCAGCGCGCACACGAGTGCGAACAGCAATAGCAGGGATTTTTGGGCGCGCATACGCAGATTCTACTGCACCGTGCGGACGCGGCCTTAATCCACCGCCGCCATGCGCATCTCGTCGTTGTGATGGCGCTGCTGCTCTTCCATCACCAGCTGGCCCAGTTCGCGTTTCAGCGCGTTGAACTCGGCGGCGGCCGGGTCGCGCAGGCGCGGCAGGTCCACCATCAGGTCGCGCTTGACGGTGCCAGGACGGTAGGTCATGACGACAATGCGGTCGGCCAGGTAAATCGCCTCCTCGATGCTGTGGGTGACGAAGATGATGGTCTTCTTCAGCTCGGCCCAGATGCGCAGCAGCTCGTCCTGCAGGTTGCGGCGGGTCAGTGCGTCCAGCGCGCCGAACGGCTCGTCCATCAGCATGATCGGCGAGTCCAAGGCCAGCACGCGAGCGATGGCGACGCGCTGGCGCATGCCGCCGGACAGGTCTTTCGGGTAGCGGTTTTTGAAATCGCTCAGCGACAGCATGCCCAGCAGCTGGTCGACCTTGGCGGTGATTTCCGCCTGCGGCATGCCCTTGATTTCCAGGCCGAAGGCGATGTTTTTTTCCACCGTCATCCAGGGGAACAGCGCGTATTCCTGGAACACCATGCCGCGCTCGGGGCCGGGGCCGGTCACCAGCTTTTTGTCGGCCGTGATGGTGCCCGACGATGGCAGCGAGAAGCCGGCGATCGCGTTCAGCAGCGTGGACTTGCCGCAGCCCGAAGGTCCCAGCAGGCAGACGAACTGGCCTTGCGGAATGTCGAGGTTGATCTCCTTGAGGGCGATCACTTCGCGGCTGTCGGTCTTGAAAACCTTGTTGACGTCTTTGACTTCGATATGCGTCGAGTTGATGTCCATCTTCATGTCAGTTCTCCAGGCCACGGTGCCAGCGCAGCAAATGATTGTTCAGTTTGTTCATGCCCACGTCGATGATCAGGCCCAGCATGCCGATGCTGATCATGCCGGCGATAATCTTGTCCGACCAGAAGTACTCGCGCGCCTCGAGGATGCGGAAGCCGAGGCCGTTGTTCACCGCGATCATCTCGGACACGATGACCACGATGAAGGCGGTGCCGATGCCGATGCGCACGCCGGACAGGATGTAGGGCACGGCGGCCGGCAGCATCACGCGGACAAACATCGTGCGCTGGCTGACGCCGAGGTTGCGGGCGGCGCGGATGTAGATGCCGTCGACCTGGCGCACGCCGGCGATGGTGTTGACCAGCACCGGGAAGAAGGCGCCCAGCGCGATCAGGAACACGGCCGGCGCGTTGCCCAGGCCGAACCACAGGATCGCCAGCGGGATGTAGGCGATCGGCGGGATCGGGCGCAGCAGCTGCATCAGCGGATTGAACCACGCATACATGCGCTTGCTCGATCCCATCAGCAGGCCCAGCGGCAGCGCCAGTCCGGCGCCAACGGCGAAACCGACCAACACGCGGTACATGCTGCCCAAGGTGTCGCCCAGCAGTTCGCCGGACAGCGCCCAGCTCAGCCAGGATCCCGCGGCCGGATCGTAGGCGGTCAGCGGCAACAGGTATTCAAACCACTTCTGCACCACCGCCGCCGGCGATGGCAGCACCTGCGGGTTGACCCAGCCCAGCATGGCGCTGGCTTGCCACAGCGCGATGATGACGATGGGCGCAATCACGCCCGAGGCGGCTTCCCGCCAGTTTTGCTTGCTCATGATGAGTGTCTCCGCTTATTGGATGTTGAGGCTTTTCTTGGCCGCTTCCAGCAGGTCGGTCTTGACCCAGTCCTTGGCCACCGGCGCGGCGCGCATCTTGCCGGTGCCGTGCTTGGCCATCACGTCGGTGGTGACCTGGATGTGCTCGGGGGTGACGTCGTAGCTGTATGGCGAGTTGCTGATGGCGTCGTCGAAATCGTCCTTGGTGATCTGGTTCTTGAAGATCACTTCGCGCACGTATTTCTCGGCGACCGGCTTGTTGTCGATGAACAGCTTGGTGGCCTGGACGAAGCAGGTCATGAACTTGGCGGCGGTGGCGCGGTGTTCCTTGTAGAACTTCTCGCTCATCACCATGGTGCGGATCGGCGCGCCGATCGGCGTGTCGTAAGGCTTCATCACTTCAACGCCGTAGCCCTTGTTGATCGCCTGCGACGATTGCGGCTCGCTTTGCATGATGGCATCGAGGTTCTTGCCCAGCAGCGCCTGGTTCAGATCGGCGAACGCCAGGAACACCAGTTGCACATCCTTGCCGGGCTGGTCGGAAGCGGTCAGGCCGGCTTGCGCCAGCTCGGCGATCAGCAGCACCTCGTGGATGCCGCCGCGCGTGACGCCGACCCGCTTGCCTTTCAGATCCTTGATCGACGTGATGTTGCTGTCGGGACGGGCGACCAGCCGCGCGCCACCCTTGGCGAAGCCGGCCACCACATAGATCGGCGCGCCGTTGGCGCGGCCGGAGATGGCGGCCTCGGAGGCGGTGGCACCGACGTCGAGCTCGCCGGCCAGGATGGCCTGCATCACGTCCGGGCCCTTGGCGAAGACATGCTCTTCCACCTTGATGCCGCACTTGGGCGCGATTTCCTTGATATACGAGACGGCGCCGTAGTGGGCGAACTTGAGGTTGCCGAGGCGGACCACTTCCTGGGCTTGCGCGCTGGATGCGGCGGCGACGGCGAGGGTCAGGGCTAACAGACGGAACTTGGACATGCTGGTCTCCATTGTGGTTGTAGTTACCGGAGACATTGCAGCTTCCGTGCCAAGCACGGGCTGCGGTTCAAGTCATTGATTTGTAAGGGATCCGCCTGCTGCGCCGGGCATGCCGGCGGCGGAAAACCGCATAAACGACGCGGCGCTTATGCGGAAATCCGCCCAGCCGTCAGCTGCACAGGCCGAAGGCCTTGCGGTCGGCGAAGTAGCGGTAGGTGAAGGTGCGCATCGGATATTTGGTCAGCGCGATCTCGAACGCGGGCGGCACGACGTCGAAGCGCTCCGGCAGCTTGTCCTTGACGCGCAGGCGCACGCGCCAGATGGTGTCGTCGCTGGTGGCGCCGGCCACCAGCATGTCCGGCACCTTGGGGATCACGTCGACGATTTCCGGCTTGGAATTGGTGGCGCGCTGGTAGAAGCTGACCAGTTCCAGCTTCGCCAGCACCGGCCCCCTGGGCGCGGTGACGTGATAGTCGCGGCTGAGGAACATTGCCCGCTCGCCGCGCGGCACCAGGTAGACAAAGGTGAACTCGGCGCCGCCGTCGGGCAGCGTGACCGGCGGCGTGGTCGACACGCTTATCCCGCGCGGCAACTCGTAGCGCGAACCCTCCTGCCAGGTCTTGCACTCCGGCGTCTTCGCCATATACACATCGACCGGCGTGAAAGAATCGCCGCAAGCGGTCAGCAGGGACAACAAGGACAAGGGCGCGACGTGACGCAGGCGCATAGGAGCAGTTCGTGAGTTGAAGGCGCCCTAGTTTACCTCATTGGCGGCAGAACGACGCCACGACGGCAGGCTGGATTGTCGTTGGCTAGTGTTGCATTTCCTTGAAAACAGTTGGCGCACGCTTGATATCCCCCACCCAAAAGGATACTGTGAATCAACCTAACTGCGGAGGAAACACCGCGCCACTTGAAAGTACGCCATATGAAAACTACAATTTTTTGCAAAGTAGTCGGGCTGTTTCTTGCATCATGGATGTCGGCCGCCGCAGCGGAAACCGGCGTGACGGCGACGGAAATCAAGATAGGCATGGCCAACGCGCTGTCCGGCCCCACTGCGGGGCTCGGGCTGGGGATGAAGGCTGGCAGCGAGGCGTATTTTAAAAAAATCAATGCCGCTGGCGGCGTCAACGGACGCAAAATCACACTGGTGAGCGAGGACGACGGCTACGATCCGCCGCGCACCGCCACCGCCACCGAAAAACTGATCAAGAAGGACGGCGTGTTCGCGCTGTTCGGCTATGTCGGCACCCCGACCAGCAAGGCCGCGATCGGCCTGGTCAACGAGAACAATATCCCGTTTTTTGCGCCGTTCACCGGCGCCGAGTTCCTGCGCACGCCGCTCAACAAGTATGTCTTCAATATCCGGTCGTCTTACTTTAACGAGATCGAGCTGCAGGTCGAACGCCTGGTCACCGATGCCGGCATCACCAAGATCGGCCTGTTCTATCAGGAAGACACCTACGGCAAGGTAGGCAAGGAAGGGCTGCAGCTGGCGCTGCAAAAGCGCAAGATGAACATTACCGGCGAGGGTCACTATCTGCGCAACACCGAGGATGTCGACGCCGGGCTGGCGGCGCTGCTGGCGGCCAAGCCGGAAGCGGTGCTGATGGTCGGCACCTACAAGGCATGCGCCGAGCTGGTGAAAAAAGCCAACGCAGCCGGCTTCAAACCGAAATTCTTCAACCTGTCGTTTGTCGGCACCGCCAACTTCATCAAGGCGGCCGGCGACGCGGCCGAAGGCGTCTACATCACCCAGGTGGTGCCGTCGCCATTCGACGAATCGCTGGCCATCGCCAAGCAATACCACGCGGACATGAAGGCGGCGGGCATCAACGAAGTGGACTACACGTCCTTCGAAGGCTATGTGGATGCCGTCGCGCTGGTGGAAGGCTTGAAGAAAGCCGGCCCCGACCTGACCCGCGCCAGCTTCCTCGCCGCGCTGGAGAGCATGAACGTCAACCTGGGCGGCCTGGACATCGCCTTCGGCCCGCAAGACCACCAGGGCTTGAACAAGGTCTACCTGACCAAGGTCCAAAAAGGAAAGCCAGTTCCAGTCAGCAAGCTCTGACAAACCGATCCCGAATTGAAAAGGGCCGCATCGCTGCGGCCCTTGTTGCGTTACGTGGCGATTACCACATGATCACGCGGTCTTTTGGCGCCAGGTACATCTTGTCGCCTGGCTTCACGCCGAAGGCGTCATAGAAGCCCGGCTGGTTGCGCATGGTGCCGTTGGCGCGGAACTGGCCTGGCGAGTGCGGGTCGGTCTTGATCTGCTGGATCTGCGCCGCTTCACGCATCTTCATGCGCCACACCTGCGCGAAGCCCATGTAGAAGCGCTGGTCGCCGGTCAGGCCGTCGATCACCGGAGCAGGCTTGCCCTTCAGCGACAGCTTGTAGGCCTTGTACGCGATCGCCACGCCGCTGTTGTCGGCAATGTTCTCGCCCAGGGTCAGCTCGCCGTTGACGTGGTAGCCGGGCAGCGGGCTGAACTGGTTGTACTGGTCGACCAGCATCTTGGTCTTGGCCGCGAAGTTCTTGTGGTCGGCCTTGGTCCACCAGTCGCGCAGGTTGCCGTCGCCGTCGTATTGCGCGCCCTGGTCGTCGAAGCCGTGGCTGATCTCGTGGCCGATCACGCCGCCGATGGCGCCGTAGTTGACCGCGTCATCCGCGTCGGCGTTGAAGAACGGCGCCTGCAGGATCGAGGCCGGGAACACGATCTCGTTCATCTCGGGATTGTAGTAGGCGTTGACGGTTTGCGGCGTCATGCCCCACTCTTCGCGGTCGATCGGCTTGCCCAGCTTGTTCAGTTCCTTGTTGTAGTCGAACTGACGCGAACGCAGCACGTTGCCGACCAGGTCGTCCTTGGACACTTCCAGCTTGGAGTAGTCGCGCCAGTGGTTAGGATAGGCGATCTTGGTGGTGAACTTGGCCAGCTTGATCTGCGCCTGCTTCTTGGTGACCGGGCTCATCCAGTCCAGCTTGTCGATGCTGGTCTTGTAGGCGGCCAGCAGGTTCTTCACCAGCGCTTCCATGCGCGCCTTGCGCTCGGCCGGGAAGTTTTGCTCGACGTATATCTTGCCGACGGCTTCGCCCAGCGCGCCTTCGGTCACGGACACGCCGCGCTTCCAGCGTGGACGCTGCTCGGTCACGCCGCTCAGCACGGTGCCGTAGAACGAGAAGTTTTCGTCGACGAAGGCCTTGCTCAGGTATGGCGCGTTGGAGCGCAGCAGGTGCCACTGGAAGTAGGCTTTCAGCGTGTCCAGCGGGGTGCTGTCCAGCAGCGCGGTCATGCCCTTCAGGTAGCTAGGCTGGCTGACGATCACGTAACTGACCTTGCCGGCCACGCCGGCGTCGGCCAGGTAGGCGTTCCAGTCGTAGCCTGGCGCCGTAGCGCCCAGCTTGGCGATGTCGACCTTGTTGTAGGCCTTGACCGGGTCGCGCAGTTCGACCTTGGTCCACTGGATCTTGGCCAGCTCTTTTTCAAATTCGACGATGGCGTGCGCGGTGACGGCGCCGTGCGGATCGCCGGCCAGGGTCAGCATCTTGCCGATGTGCAGTTCGTACTTGGCCAGCGCGTCGGCCATCTTGGCGTCGTCCGCTTTCAGGTAGTAGTCACGGTCCGGCAAGCCCAGGCCGTCCTGGTACAGGTCGGCCACGTATTTGGTCGAATCCTTGTTGTCCTGGTGGACGCCGTAGTTGTACGGCGCGGTCACGCCGATCTGGTTCAGGTGCGAGATCAGCGCCGGCAATTGCTTCTTGTCCGAGATCGCGGCGATCTTCGCCATTTCAGCGTTCAGCGGTGTCAGGCCCAGTTGCTCCAGCCTGGCTTCGTCCATGAAGCTGGCGTAGAAGTCGCCGATGCGCTGGGCTTCCGCTCCGCCGGCCTTGTTCGACGCGGCGCCTTCAATGATGGAACGCAACTGCGGCTGGATATCGTCGCGCAGCTTGGCGAACGAGCCCCAGCTGGCCTTGTCGGCCGGGATTTCCGTCGTCGCCAGCCACTTGCCGTTCATGTGGGTGAACAGATCGTCCTGCGCGCGCACGGCTGGATCGATGTATTCCACGGCGATGCCGGAGGCCATGGTGCCGCTTGCTATCTTGGCGCTGGCGGGAGCTACACTTTTGGTGTTGTCCGCGGCGCCGGCCAGGCCTGCGATCAGGCTCAGGGTCAATGCACTTACGAGATGACGTTTCACGATTATCCTTCTGGTTTGAAAAACGAAACAGGCCAATCCACGTTGTTTGGCCCCGTGCGGTTTTATATCACAGGGGCCGGCCAACACAAAATGGTTACCACATGATGACGCGGTCTTTAGGCGCCAGATACATCTTGTCGCCCGGTTTTACGCCAAAAGCGTTGTAAAAACCCGGCTGGTTGCGCACCGTGCCGTTGGCGCGGAACTGGTCGGGCGAGTGCGGGTCGGATTTGAGGTAGACGATTTGCTGCGCGTCGCGGATCTTGCTGCGCCACACCTGGCCGAAGCCCATGTAGAAGCGCTGCTCGCCGCTCAGGCCGTCGATCACCGGCGCCGGCTGGCCGTTCAGCGAAATCAGGTAGGCCTTGTAGGCGATCGCCGCGCCGCTGTTGTCGGCGATGTTTTCGCCCAGGGTCAGCTCGCCGTTGACGTTGTAGCCCTTGACCGGGCTGTAGGCGTTGTATTGCTTGACCAGCATCCTGGTCTTGGCCGCGAAGTTCTTGTGGTCGGCCTTGGTCCACCAGTCGCGCAGGTTGCCGTCGCCGTCGTATTGCGCGCCCTGGTCGTCGAAGCCGTGGCTGATCTCGTGGCCGATCACCGCGCCGATGCCGCCGTAGTTGACCGCGTCGTCGGCGTCCGCGTTGAAGAACGGCGGCTGCAGGATCACGGCCGGGAACACGATCTCATTCAGCTCCGGGTTGTAATAGGCGTTGACGGTTTGCGGCGTCATCCCCCATTCGTCGCGGTCGATCGGCTTGCCTAGCTTGTTGAGCTCCTTCAGGTATTCGAACTCGTGCGAGCGCTGCATGTTGCCCACCAGGTCATCCTTGGCCACCACCAGCTTGGAATAATCGCGCCATTTGTTCGGATAGCCGATCTTGGTGGTGAACTTGGCCAGCTTGGCCTGCGCCTGCTCCTTGGTGGCCGGGCTCATCCAATCCAGGGTGGTGATACTTTGCTTGAACGCTTCCAGCAGGTTCTTCACCAGCGCTTCCATGCGCGCCTTGCGCTCGGCCGGGAAGTGCTGCTCGACGTACAGCTTGCCCAGGCTCTCGCCCAGCGCGCCGTCGGTGGCGTTGACCGCGCGCTTCCAGCGCGGCTGCTGTTCCTTGACGTCGGCCAGCACGGTGCCGTAGAAGGCGAAGTTTTCCAGCGCGAAGTCCTTGGACAGGTAGGGCGCGCTGGCGTGGATCACCTGCCATTGGAAATAGGCCTGCCAGGTCGCCAGCGGCGTCTTGTTGAGCACCTTGTTGAAGCCGGTGACGAAGCTCGGCTGGCTGACGATGACGTAGTCGACCTTGCCGGCGATGCCGGTGTCGTTGAGCCAGGTGGACCAGTCGTAGCCCGGCGCCAGCTTGGACAGCTTGGCCAGCGGTACCTTGTTGTAGGCCTTGACCGGGTCGCGCAGCTCGACCTTGGTCCACTGGATTTTCGCCAGTTCGGTTTCCAGCGCGACGATGGCCTTGGCGTCGGCCGCGGCGTTCTTGTTGCCGGCCAGCGCCAGCATTTTAGTCACGTGCTGCTGGTACTTGGCCAGCGTGTCGGCCATCTTCTTGTCGGACTTCTTCAGGTAGTAGTCGCGGTCCGGCAGGCTCAGGCCGTCCTGCACGATGTCGGCCACGTACTTGGTCGAATCCTTGTTGTCCTGGTGGATGACGAAGCCGTACGGCGCCGTCACGCTGAAGCGGTTGTAGTGGGCGATCAGCGCCGGGATTTCCTTCTTGTCCTTCAGCGCGGCGACGCGGTCCAGCTCGGCGCGCAGCGGGCTCAGGCCCAGCTGCTCCAGCCTGGCCTCGTCCATGTAGCTGGCGAAGAAGTCGCCGATGCGCTGAGCGTCGGTGCCGTTGGCCTTGTCCGGATTGGCGGCGGCCGCTTCGATGATGGCGCGCAGTTGCGGCTTGGTGTCGTCGTCCAGCTTCTCGAACGAGCCCCAGCTCGATTTGTCGGAAGGAATCTCGGTCTTGGCCAGCCATTTGCCGTTCAGGTTGACGAAGAAGTCGTCCTGCGCGCGTACCGACGGGTCGATGTTGGCGATATCCACGCCGGAAATTTTTTGCTGGGCGTGGACACCGGCGGAGGCCAGCAGCGCCAGCATCAGGGCGCTCAGTAAGTGTGCTTTCAAGTCTATCTCCAATAAATGTATAGGCAAGTCTTGGAACAATAGCAAAAAGGCCACACGAGGTGGCCTTTTTCTGAAAATTTACGGCAAATAAACGCTTACCAGATGATCACGCGCTGTTCCGGCGCAACATACATCTTGTCGCCCGGCTTCACGCCGAATGCTTCGTAGAAGCCCGGCTGGTTGACCATGGTGCCGTTGGCGCGGAACTGGCCCGGCGAATGCGGGTCGGTCTTGATCAGCACGATCTGCTGCTCGTCGCGCATCTTGCTGCGCCACACCTGGCCAAAGCCCATGTAGAAGCGCTGGTCGCCGGTCAGGCCGTCGATCACCGGCGCCGGCTTGCCGCCCAGCGACAGCTTGTAGGCCTTGTAGGCGATGGCGATGCCGGAATTGTCGGCGATGTTCTCGCCCAGCGTCAGCGCGCCGTTGACGTTGTAGCCCTTGATCGGGCTGTAGCCGTTGTACTGCGCCACCAGCGCGTCGGTCTTGGCCTTGAAGTTGGCGCGGTCTTCCTTGGTCCACCAGTCGCGCAGGTTGCCGTCGCCGTCGGACTGGCTGCCCTTGTCGTCGAAGCCATGGCTGATCTCGTGCCCGATCACCGCGCCGATGGCGCCGTAGTTGACCGCGTCGTCGGCCTTGGCGTCGAAGAACGGCGGCTGCAGGATGGCGGCCGGGAACACGATCTCGTTCATCGTCGAGTTGTAATAGGCGTTGACGGTTTGCGGCGTCATGCCCCACTCCTCGCGGTCGATCGGCTTGCCCAGCTTGTTGACCATGCGCTGGTGGCCGAAGGTCGAGGCGCGCAGCACGTTGCCGATCAGGTCGCCCTTGACGATGGACAGCGACGAGTAGTCGCGCCACTTGTTCGGATAGGCGATCTTCGGCGTGAACTTGGCCAGCTTGGCTTGCGCTTCCTTCTTGGTTTCCGGGCTCATCCAGTCCAGCGTGTCGATGCTGGTCTTGTACGAGGCCAGCAGGTTCTTCACCAGCTCTTCCATGCGCGCCTTGCGCTCGGCAGGGAAGTATTGCGCCACATACAGCTTGCCCAGGCCTTCGCCCAGCGCGCGCTCTTCCAGCGCCACCGCCGATTTCCAGCGCGGCGGCTTGACGGCCACGCCGGTCAGCACGGTGCTGTAGAAATCGAAATTGGCGTCGGCGAAGGCCTTCGACAGGTAAGGCGAGGCGCTGCGCAGCAGCTGCCATTCGAAGTAGGATTTCCAGGTCGCCAGGTCGGTCTTGTCGACCACGGCGGTGAAGGCCTTCAGGTAGCTTGGCTGGTTGACGATCACGTAGTCGACCTTGGCGGCGACGCCTTCGGCGGCCAGCGCGTGCTGCCAGTCGTAGCCCGGCGCCAGTTCGGCCAGCTGGCTGATCGGCCTCTTGTTGTAGCGCTTGACCGGGTCGCGGTTTTCCACCTTGGTCCATTGCGCCTCGGCCAGCGCGGTTTCCAGCGCGACGATGGCCTTGGCGCTGGCGGCGGCGTTCTTGTCGCCGGCCAGGCCGAGGATCCTGGCCACGTGGGCTTCGTACTTGGCCAGCGTGGACGCCATCTTGGCGTCGTCTTTTTTCAGGTAGTAATCGCGGTCCGGCAGGCCCAGGCCGCTCTGCGAGATGCCTACCGCGTACTTGGTCGACTCGCGCGCGTCCTGGCTGACGTAGACGCCGTAGGGCGTGGTCACGCCGATCTGGTCCAGGTGGGCGACCAGCATCGGGAAGGCTTTCTTGTCCTTGATCGAGCGAATGCGGTTCAGTTCGCCGGCCAGCGGCTTGGTGCCCAGCTGTTCCAGCCTGGCCTCGTCCATGAAGCTGGCGTACAGGTCGCCGATCTTCTGCGCGTCGCTGCCCGGCTTGCGGGCCTTGTCGGCGGCGGCCGCCTCGATGATGCCGCGCAGCTGAGGCAGGGTGTCGTCGCGCAGCTTGGCGAACGAACCCCAGCTCGACTTGTCGGCCGGGATCTCGGTGGTCTTCAGCCATTGGCCGTTGAGGTGCTGGAAGAAATCGTCCTGCGGACGCACGCTGGCGTCGATGTACTGGGTGTCGATGCCGGACACCGGGACGGTGTCGGCGGCGTGGGCGGCGTAGGCGGTGCTGAGGCTCAAGGCCAGGGTGCTCAACAGAAAACGGTTCACGTGCGGTCCTTTGGTTAGAACTTCATCTCATATTTGACGCTCCAGACCACATAGGTCTGGTTGGTCGTGTTGGCCAGTTGTGCCAGGCCATTGGTGGTCACGATATTACTACCGAGTGCGTCTTCCGCCATTAAGTTATTTGCAGAAATGCGAATCTGGTTGCGGGCGTTGAACTTCCACAGGCCGTAGGCGTCGAACGAGCGCTTGCGGCTGGTGTACACCACCTGCTCGACGCTGCTCTGGATGGTGGTCTCCGGCGTCCAGTTCAGGCTGGCGCCCAGGGTCAGCGGCACCTGCTTCAGGCGGTAGTCCAGGCCGACGTTGGCGGTCTGCTTGGGCTGCGCGTCGAGGCGGTTGTTGGGGCCGGGGATGTCGTCGACGCTGGACCAGAAGCGGCTGTAGTTGGAACGGAAGTCGAGCGCCGGGCCGTCGGCCACCAGCTCCTGCAGCTGGAACTTGGCTTCCAGCTCGATGCCCTTGGTGCGGGCGTGGCCGATATTGGCCGGCGTGGACACCCAGCGCGGGCCGGTCGGCGTGTTCTGCAGGGTCAGCTGGCGGCGGATCAGGTCGTCGATATCGCGGATGAAGCCGCCGGCGGTGAGGATGCCGCTGCGGCCCAGGTAGTGCTCGTAGGCGAAGTCCAGCCCCGTCGCCAGCTCGGGCTTGAGGTCGGGGTTGCCGGTGCGGTCGGGACGGGTGGCGCTGTTCAGGCGTGACAGCGACGGCAAGGCGATCAAGTCCTGGATGTTGGCGGCCTTGTAGCTCTTGGTCAGGCTGGCGCGGATCTGGTCCTTGTCGTGATCGGGGATGCGGTAGACCGCGTGCAGCAGCGGGCTCAGCACGCTGCTGGTGTTGCTGATGTCGGTGCCGGAACGGGTGCTGGTGGTGCGTATGCCTTCCCAGCGCAGGCCGGCGTAGCCGGACCACTGCTTGCTGATGTCCCACTCGTCCTGCGCGAACACGGCCAGGCGGCGCGTGTCGGCGGTCAGGTTGTCGCCCGAATCCTCGAACTGCGCGGCGCCGTCCTTGTCCAGCGAGGTCTTGGTTTCCACGCGATGGCCCAGCTCGACATCCCAGCCGGCCGCCAGCGAGTGCTGCTTGCCGATCGGCGTGGTGTACTTGCCGCCGCTGCTGGCGCTGCGGTCGCGCACGCTGGAGGTGTCGGTGTAGCGGTTCAACAGGCCGCCGGCGTTGTCGTATTGATAGCGGACCGAATCGTTGTCGCTGTGGCCGCTGCCGAAGCCGAACTTGACGTCCAGCTTGGACGCGCCCTGCAGCTTGTGCACCCAGTTGCCGAAGCCGCGCAGGAAGGTCGATTCGGAATGGCTGCTGGTCAGCGCCAGGTTGTATTCGGGCGGCTGCTGCAGCGCCGGCGGCACCAGGCCGAAGTTCTGCGTCAGGTCGCTGCGCGAATTGCCGTCGCTGCGGTTGGCCATCAGGAAGGGCTGGAAGTTCAGCGTGTCGCCGTTGTCGAATTTATACGTCAGGCGCGGCGTCAAATGGATGCCGCGCGAGTTGCGGCTGGTTTCGTCGAGGACGTTCTGGTCCTTCAGCACCACGCCGTCGCCGCGGGTGTCGCGGTTGTAGGTTTCGGTCTGGTCGTGCTGGCGGTTCTCGAAGATCGAGCCGGTCAGCAACCAGGTCAGGCTGCCGACCTTGCCCGGCACCGTCAGCGAGACGTTGGGCGCGTGGCGGCCCTGCTCGATGGTGTCGGTGAACTTGAGCTGGTTGTCGCGCTGCTGGTAGCCGTCGCGCAGGATGATGTTGATGGTGCCGGCGATGGCGCGCGTGCTGTGCTCGGCGATCGGGCCGCGCATGATCTCGATCCGCTCGACCTGGTCCGGCGACAGCGACTCCATCGAGAAGCCGGCCGGCGGACGCTCGCCGTTCAGCAGCACCTGCGTGTAGCCGCTGCCCATGCCGCGCATGCGCACATCGCCGCCGCGGCCGGGACGGCCGCCGATGGTCACGCCCGGCAAGCGCTTGAGGATGTCGCCGAGATTGCTGTCGCCGTTGCGGTCCAGCTCCTCGCGGCCGTAGACCTGCTTGCCGGCGATGGAGTTGCGGCGCTCGTCCATGTCGCTGGCGCGGCCGCCGCTGATGGTGACTTGCTGCACCGGCTTGCCGTCCGGTCCCAGCGCGGGTTTGGCAGGCGGGGTGGCTGAAGTGGCCGGCGCGGCATCGGTTTGCGCCGTTTGCGCGTAGGCGCCGGGGGCGCCCAGCAGCGTCAGGCAAGCGATAGGTATCAGTCTGTTCATAGGCTGAATATTCTACCGTCAGGCCTGGCTGCAAGCCGGTCGCAGGGCCAATTTTTACTTTACGATACACACGCGCCGGCCGCGTCAAGGGATGCCCTCAACTGTCAGCCACCGCCGCCCGGCAGGCTGATGCTGGCGCCGCCGGGGCCGCCCACGCTGCCGCCCATGCCGCCTTTGCGGCCGCCGCTGTGGCGCTCGCCACCTTCCTTGCGCGGGGCGGCGCCTTCATGGCTGCCGCCGTTGTCAGGCACGCGCAGCAGCTGTTCGCCGACCAGTTGCACGACAGCCTGGCGCTGGGTTTCGTTCAAGGCATCGTTGACAGTCAGCCACCATTCGCGCATCAGCTTTTCCTCGTTGGCGCTGGTGGCGGTTTCCTCGTCGATGGCCTTGGCCAGGTCGCGCAGCTCGGCGCCGGCCACCCTGGTGCCGGCCAGCGTGGCCGCCTGCAGGCGCTCGCGGCGCGCCTGGCGTTCGCGCAGCAGGTTGCGGGTCTTGCTTTCCGTCTGCTGCCACAGGGTTTGCTGGTTGGGATTCAGGTTCAGCGATTTTTTCAATTCGGCCGCCATCGGCAGGAAATCCTCGGCGCGCATCTCCATGACAGGCAGGGCAAACGCCGGCGACAGCGCGGCGCTCAGGACCAGTGCGGCGGTCACGCGCTGCAACGTGGATGAGAAAACAAGACGCATGGTAGCTCCGTAGATAAAAAAAAGCCTGCGCTTGGGGCGCAGGCGAAAAACCACTTCAGGGTAGAGAGAAATACGAGTTCAGTTTAGGCCGCGGATCCCGCCGTTACAGGTGTTCTTACAATTGCTTACCGACGTGAACGGGAGGGATACAGTTGGTACAAAACAGCAAACTTGACGTTACACCAAGCGGGCTATGGTGTGCTTCGAATGTCAACAGCCGGCGTTGTAAATTCTCGTAAAGGTATAAATCATTTCGTGATGGCTACTACGTTTGCTGGAAATCAGGTTTATACTCAACTCATGCATGCTGCGGCGGGATGACCCGCAGGCAGCAGCTACCCGGCAAAAGCTTTTGACAGGTGAAACATGGGCAAGAAACTCAAAAACTCCGGACTGGTCGGCCTGGGCGTCGTGGCTGGCATCGCTGTCTCCCTTCAATTTTCCGCCATGGCGCAAAAGCCGGTGGATCCGCCGCTGCCGCTGGAAGAACTGCGCCAGCTGGCTGACGTGTTCGGCCTGATCAAGTCCGACTACGTGGAAAAGGTCGAAGACAAGAAGCTGCTGACCGAGGCCATCTCCGGCATGGTCGCCTCGCTCGACCCGCACTCGGCCTACCTGGACAAAAAGGCTTACGCCGAACTGCGTGAAGGCTCGCAGGGCAAGTTCGTCGGCCTCGGCATCGAGATCGGCCAGAGCGAGGATGGCTACATCAAGATCGTGGCGCCGATCGAGGATTCGCCGGCCTGGCGCGCCGGCATCAAGGCGGGTGACCTGATCAGCCGTCTGGACAGCACGCCGGTCAAGGGCATGACCCTGGACGAATCGGTCAAGAAGATGCGCGGCGAGCCGCACACCAAGGTCAGCATGACGATCCTGCGCAAGGGCGAGGCCGAGCCGCTGGTGTTCAACATCACCCGCGAAGAGATCCACCAGAAGAGCGTCAAGGGCAAGATCGTCGAGCCGGGTTATGCATGGCTGCGCATTTCGCAGTTCCAGGAACCGACCGTCGACGACCTGGCTGCCAAGATTGTCGAATTGTACAAACAGGACCCGAACATCAAGGGCCTGGTGCTGGACCTGCGCAACGACCCGGGCGGGGTGCTGCAAGGCGCGATCGGCGTGGCGGCCGCCTTCCTGCCGAAGGACGCGGCCATCGTCTCGACCAACGGCCAGCTGCCGGACTCCAAGCAGATCTTCTACGGCCGTCCCGAATACTATGCGCTGCGCAGCGAAAGCGACGCGCTGGCCAAGCTGCCGGCCGCCGTCAAGCGGGTGCCGATGGCGGTGCTGGTGAACACCGGTTCGGCCTCGGCCTCGGAAATCGTCGCCGGCGCGCTGCAGGATTACAAGCGGGCCGACATCATCGGCACGCAGACCTTCGGCAAGGGTTCGGTGCAGACCATCCGCCAGCTGACGGCCGACACGGCAGTCAAGCTGACCACGGCGCGCTACTACACGCCGAACGGCCGCTCGATCCAGGCCAAGGGCATCGTGCCCGACGTGGCGGTGGACGAGAACGCCGACGGCGACGGCCTGAACGCGCTGCGCACCCGCGAAGCCGATCTGGACAAGCACCTGAGCAACGACCGCGACCAGGAAATCGCCAAGAGCAAGCGCGACGAACTGGAAGAACAGTTGCGCATCGTGGCGCTGGAGAAGAAACGCAAGCCGCTGGAATACGGCAGCAGCGACGATTTCCAGCTGATCCAGGCGCTGAACCACCTGAAGGGCTTGCCGGTGCAGCTGGCCAAGCCGGAGACCACGGTGGTGCAGGCGGAAGTCGGCGGCGGCGGCATCAAGAAGGATCTGGCCAAGAAATAACTGTATTTATTGTTGCGGTTTTTCGGCGGCGCCTCAGGGCGCCGCTTTTATTTTCGCCTAACGTGTACTCATTGTGTAGAATTTGCACCATTACTGGCGCAAGCCATTGCCTAATTTGAAAGTTTAATCATGAAACAAGCCGTCATCAGCGGTACCGGCCTCTACACGCCAGCGCAATCGATCTCCAACGAAGAACTGGTCGCATGTTTTAACGCCTACGCCGAACAGTTCAACGCCGACAACGCCGCCGCCATCGCCGAAGGCACCGTCACGGCGCTGGAGCTGTCCAGCGTGGCCTTCATCGAAAAAGCGTCGGGCATCAAGTCGCGCTACGTGATGGAAAAGACCGGCATCCTCGATCCGCAGCGCATGGTGTCGCGCATTCCGGAGCGCGCGGACGACGAACTGTCGCTGCAGGCGGAGATCTGCGTGGCGGCGGCGCGCCAGGCGCTGGACCGCGCCGGCCGCGAGCCGGCCGATATCGACATGGTGCTGGTGGCCTGCTCGAACATGCAGCGCGGCTATCCGGCGATGGCGGTGGAAGTGCAAGGCGCGCTGGGCATCGAAGGCTACGGCTTCGACATGAACGTGGCCTGCTCGTCGGCCACCTTCGGCATCCAGCAGGCGGTGGCGGCGGTGCAAAGCGGCCAGGCGCGCGCGGTGCTGGTGCTCAATCCTGAAATCACCAGCGGCCACCTGAACTGGCGCGACCGCGACAGCCACTTCATCTTCGGCGACGCCTGCACGGCGATGGTGATCGAGGCGGCCGACACGGCCAAGGGTTCGCACCGCTGGGAAATCGTCGAGACCAAGCTGAAGACCAGCTTCTCGAACAACATCCGCAACAACTTCGGCTTCCTCAACCGCTTCGACGAAACGGGCATCGGCCAGCCGGACAAGCTGTTCCGCCAACAGGGCCGCAAGGTGTTCAAGGACGTGTGCCCGATGGCCGCCGAGATGATCAAGACCACCATCGCCGGCGCCGGCCTGGAAGTGCCGCAGGTGAGCCGCTACTGGCTGCACCAGGCCAACCTGAACATGAACCTGCTGATCAGCCGCATGGTGCTGGGCCGCGACGCCGAGCCGGGCGAGGCGCCGGTGATCCTCGACACCTACGCCAACACCTCGTCGGCCGGCTCGGTGATCGCCTTCCACAAGTACTCGGACGACATGGCGCCGGGCCAGCTGGGCGTCATCTGCTCCTTCGGCGCCGGCTACTCGATCGGCTGCGTGGTGGTGCGCCGGATTTAAGCGACGGCGAAGCAGTCGTTCAGCTCTTCCTCGACGGCCGCGTATGCGGCCGTCGCTCTTTCCGGGCCCGCGGCGGTGGCCTCGGCCGAGACGAAGCGCAGCCGCTTCAGGCCTATCGTCGCCAGGATCGCGCGCAGATAGGGTTCGAGGAAGTCGGGCTGGCGGGCGCGCTCGCCGGTGCGATAGCCGCCGGAACTGACGGCGATGTACACCGGCCGGTCCGCCAGCGTGCCGATCTTGCCTTCCGGCGTGGCGTTGAAGGTCACGCCGATGCGCACCACGTGGTCCAGCCAGGCCTTCAGCACCGACGGCACCGTGAAGTTGTGCATCGGCGTGGCGATGACCACGCAGTCGGCGTCGCCCAGCTCGGCGATCAGCCGGTCCGACATGGCCAGCGACGACAGGCCGCGCGCGTTCGCCGCCGGTGCGCCGTCCCGCGTGCCGCCCAGGGCTGCCGCATATTCGCCATCGACGTGCGCCAGCGGCTCGGCCCATAAATCGCGCGTGACGATCTGCGCCGCCGGATGCTCCGCCAGCAACCGGTCCATCACGCGCTGCGACAGGCGGTAGCTCGCGGACTGCTGCCCGCGCGGACTGCAAGTGATGTGCAGGATCTTCATACGGCCCCCTCCTTCAGGAGTTTACCGAAGCGCATCGCGCCCGGCAGCAGGCCCTCGCGGAAATAGAAGCGCTGCGCCAGCGCGTTGGACAAGCCGGTATCGAGCACCAACTTGGCGCAAGCGGCGCGTTCCGCGTAGCCGCTCAACTGTTCCAGCAGGCGCGCGCCCCAGCGGTGGCGGCGGCTTTTCTCGGCGGCGACCAGGTCGTCGACGTACAGGAACCGGCCATATACCATGTTCTCCTGCAGGCGGTAGCCGGCCAGCGCCACCACCTCGCCGCCGTCCCAGGCCGCAAGTATGCGGTAGCCCTGCGCGGCCTGGCGCGTCGCGCGGGCGACGAATTCCTCTTCGGTTTCCAGGTGCGGGCGCAGTTCCTTCATCACCGGATAGCAGGCGCGCAGCTGGTCTTCCGTTTCCACGTCCCTTAGTTGTTCATTCAGTTGTTCACTCGGTTGGTCGTTCATGGTCGATCCTTTCAAAATGCCATCTTAAGACGTTAATGGCATAATCCACAGAGCCATGATATGACATATAGACTAGGCCATATGACCAAGACACCCGACTTCCTCCGGCTCGACGCCGCCGCGGCCGAGCCGCTGTACCGGCAAATCTACACCCGCTTCCGCGGCGCCATCGCGGAAGGCCTGCTGCCGCCGGAAGCGCGTATCCCGTCCGCCCGCGCGCTGGCACTGGAACTGGGACTGGCCAGGGGCACGGTGGAAGCGGCCTACTCGCTGCTGGCGGCCGAAGGCTATGTCGAAACGCGCGGCCAGGCCGGCACCATCGTCACGCCGGCGCTGGCGCGCCATGCCGCAACCGCATCGGCCGCCCCTCCGCGCGCGCGCAAGGCCAAGGACACGGCCGCGCCCTTCTCCGAGATCGTCTCGCTGAACCGGCCATTTCAACTGGGCCTGCCGGCGTTGGACGCCTTTCCGCGCAAGGTGTGGGCCCGGCTGGCGGCGCGTTCGATCCGCGCCATGCAGGCCGAGCACATGGTCTACCCGCCGTTCGCCGGTCATGCGCCGCTGCGCGCCGCCATCGCCACCTACCTGCAGCTGGCGCGCGGCATCGACTGTTCGCCGGCTCAGGTGTTCATCACCTCCGGCTACCGCAACACGCTGGAACTGGTCGCGCGCGCCGTGCTGCAACCGGGCGACGGCGTGTGGGTCGAAGATCCCGGCTACACGCCCACCAGCGATCTGCTGCGTCAAGCCGGCATGACGCTGGCGCCGGTGGCGGTCGACGCCGACGGCCTGGTGGTGTCGCACGGCGTGGCCACCGCGCCGCACGCCAGGGCCGCCATCGTCACACCGGCGCATCAAAGCCCGCTGTGCGTGTCGCTGTCGCTGCCGCGCCGCCTGGCCCTGCTGGACTGGGCCGCCCAGGCCGGCGCCTGGATCGTCGAGGACGACTACGACGGCGAGTACCGCTACGTCAGCCGTCCGCTGCCGGCGCTCAAAAGCCTGGACCGCGAAGGCCGCGTGCTGTACGCCGGCACCTTCAGCAAGGTATTGTTCCCGGCCGCGCGGCTGGCCTACCTGGTGGTGCCGCAGGCGCAGGTGCGCCGCTTCGAACAAACCTGCCAGACCTTCTCGTCAGGCGGCCCGGCGCTGACGCAGGCCATCGTCAGCGATTTCATGAACGAAGGCCATTTCGCCCGTCACATCCAGCGCATGCGGCGGCTGTACGCCGAGCGCCGCAAGATCGCCGCCGAAGGCCTCCACGCGGTGCTGGGCAAGCATCTGCGGGTCGACCCGCAGCCGGGCGGCATGCACCTGGTTTTGCGCATGAAGGGCCACCATAGCGACCGCGCGCTGGCGGCGCGCATGCTGCAGGACGGCATGGCGGCGCTGCCGCTGTCGGAGCGGACGGTGCTGCCGCACCCCGCGTCCGCACTGCTGCTGGGGTTCACCAACATCGACACGCCGCAGCGGGCGCGTGAACTGGGCGAGCGGATATTGAAGCTGATGTGACATGGCCATGTGAGTTTCCACAACTTCGCGCGCCGGGCGATTGTGCTACGCTAGGGTTCATTCATCCTGCAGCAGGAGCCCCGCACGCATGCCCCACAATATCAGCCTGATCACCACCATCGCGGCCGCGCTGGGCTTCGGCCTGCTGTTCGGCTATCTCGCAACGCGCCTCAGACTGCCGGCGCTGGTGGGCTATCTGGCTGCGGGCATCATCATCGGCCCCGCCACGCCGGGCTTCGTGGCCGACACCGCGCTGGCCGGGCAACTGGCCGAAATCGGCGTGATGCTGATGATGTTCGGCGTCGGCCTGCATTTTTCCCTCGACGACCTGTGGGCCGTGCGGCGCGTGGCGCTGCCCGGCGCGGTGCTGCAGATCGCCGTGGCCACCGCGCTCGGGATGGCGCTGGCGCACTTCTGGGGCTGGAGCCTGGGCGGCGGCCTGGTGTTCGGCCTGGCGCTGTCGGTGGCCAGCACCGTGGTGCTGCTGCGGGCGCTGGAGGAGCGCGGCATCCTCGATAGCTTCAACGGCCGCATCGCCGTCGGCTGGCTGGTGGTGGAAGACCTGGTCACCGTGCTGGTATTGGTGCTGCTGCCGGCGCTGGCCGGTTCGCTGGGCGGCACGCCGGCCGACCTGACTGGCGCCCACGGCGCGCCTGCGGGCGATGCCAGCCTGTGGACCACGCTGGCGATCACGCTGGGCCAGGTGGCGGCCTTCATCGCGCTGATGCTGGTGGTCGGCCGCAAGCTGTTCCCGTGGATACTGTGGCAGGTGGCGCGCACCGGCTCGCGCGAGCTGTTCACGCTGTGCGTGATCGCCGCCGCCGTCGGCATCGCCTATGCGTCGACCCATTACTTCGGCGTGTCGTTCGCGCTGGGCGCCTTCTTTGCCGGCATGGTGCTGCGCGAATCCGAACTGGCGCACCGCGCCGCCGAGGAATCGTTGCCGCTGCGCGACGCGTTCGCGGTGCTGTTCTTCGTTTCGGTCGGCATGCTGTTCGAGCCGTCGATACTGGTCGAGCAGCCACTCAAGCTGCTGGCGGTGGTGGCGATCGTCGTGATCGGCAAATCGGTGGCCGCCTTCCTGCTGGTGCTGCTGCTGCGCTATCCGGCCAAGACGGCGCTGATGGTGTCGGCCAGCCTGGCGCAGATCGGCGAGTTCTCCTTCATCCTGGCGGCGCTGGGGCTGTCGCTCAAGCTGATGCCGGTTGAAGGACAAAGCCTGATACTGGCCGGCGCGATCATCTCGATCGCGCTCAATCCCGTGGTGTTCCGCATCACCAAGCCGCTGGAGCGCTGGATCGGCAGGAACGGCGCGCTGGCCGCGAAATTCGAACGCGCCGCCGATCCGCTGGCGGAGCTGCCGCTGTCGGTGCCGCAGGAGCACCTGGCGGGCCAGGTGGTGCTGGTCGGCTACGGCCGCGTGGGCAGCCGCATCGCCGCCTCGTTGACGGAGCGTGGCATCCCCTTCGTGGTGGCGGAGCAGAACCGCGAAGTGGTCGACCAGTTGCGCAAGGACGGCGTGCACGCGGTGGCCGGCAACGCGGGCGAGCCGGCGGTGCTGATCCAGGCGCACATCGCGCGCGCCTCGATGCTGGTGATCGCCACGCCGGACACCTTCCATGTGCGGGCGATGATCGAGACGGCGCGCGCGCTCAATCCCGACATCAAGACCGTGGTGCGCACCCACAGCGACGCCGAGGCGGAACTGCTGCGCGGCGAACGCGCGGGCGAGATATTCATCGGCGAGCAGGAGCTGGCCAAGGGGATGACAGAATATGTGCTGTCCAACCTGCAGCGCAATCGGTCATCTCATTAAAACCATCGATACAAGGCCGCGCGGGAGCGGCAACTTACTCATGAAAAAACTTCTTTTCGTCACCCTGCTCGCCACGCTGTCGCCAGCGGGCCCCGCGCTGGCCGGCGAGACAGCCAGCGAAATTGCGGTGCTGGTCGCCGACCAGAGCGACGCCAACGGCAACCCGATGCCGACCACACCGGCCATCACCGGCGTCGTCGGCCTGCTCGCGGCGGAGACGGGGCTCAACCTGGTGATCCACCCCTATCCGTGGCGACGCGCTCAGATGCTGGCCGAGAACGGCGAAGGCCTGCTCTACGGGGCGGCCGCGACGCCTGAGCGCCAGCGCATGTTCAACTTCAGCAAGCCGCTATACGCCGCCAGCCAATGGCTGGTGACGCCGGCGCGCAGCACCTTGAGCTTCCAGCGCTGGGAAGACCTGCGCGGCAAAGTCATCTCGATATCGAGCGGCGGCCGCTATGGCACGGAATTCGAGGAGCATCGCGGCAAGACCTTCACCGTCGAGGACAACGCCGCGACCATCGCCAGCCGCCTGAAGATGCTGAGCATAGGCCGCGTCGACGCGGTGATGCTCGACAGCTTCCGCGGCGCGGCGCAACTCGAAGCGCGGCTCAATTGCCTGTATCCGGGCGACGGCAAGTGGACGGTCGTGGACAAACCGCTCGACACGGAACCGGTGCTGCTCGCGGTGTCGAAATCGGCGCAGCTCAACAGCGTCCTGCCCGCCCTGAACGAGGCCATCGACCGGCTGGCAAAATCCCGCAGTATCCAGAAATTGCTTGAGAAGAGATTGACCGCGACATCCTGCTGACAAGGCGCTCCGCGCGCCTACAGGCTGACCGCCAGTTCCGCGCCTTCCTTGATGGCGCGCTTGGCGTCCAGCTCCGCCGCCAAGGCCGCGCCGCCGATCTTGTGGAAGCGTGGCCAATTGGCGTTGGCCTTGACCTCCTCTTCCGACGGCATCAACTCGGTCAGACTGTCCTGGCCCGCGCACACCACCACGTTATCGACCGACAGCAGGCGCTGTTCGCCGGCGATGGTGACGTGCAGGCCCTGGTCGTCGATGCGGTCGTACTGCACGCCGGCCAGCATCACCACGCCGTTGCGCGCCAACACGGCGCGGTGCACCCAGCCCGAGGTCTTGCCCAGGCCCGCGCCCAGCTTGGAGGTCTTGCGCTGCAGCAGATACAGCTGGCGCACCGGTTCCGGCGCCGCCGCTGTGGTCAGGCCGCCGGGCTTATCGCCCTGCATGTCGACGCCCCACTCCCTGGCCCAGACATCCAGCGCCAGCGGCAGCGGATGCGCGGGGTCGTGCAGCAGGTATTCGCCCACGTCGAAGCCGATGCCGCCGGCGCCGATGATGGCCACCCGCTTGCCCACCGGCGCCTTGTTCTGCAACACGTCGATATACGACAGCACCTTCGGGTGGTCGATGCCTTCGATCGGCGGACGGCGCACCTTGATGCCGGTGGCGACGATCACGTCGTCGTAGCCGTCGGCCAGCAGCTGCTCGCGCGTGACGCGCACGCCCAGCCTAACCGTCACGCCGGTCAATTCCAGCTTGCGGCGGAAGTAGCGGATGGTCTCGGCGAATTCCTCCTTGCCGGGAATCTGCATGGCGATCTTGAACTGGCCGCCGACGCTGTCGCTGGAGTCGAACAGCGTGACGTCGTGGCCGCATTCAGCCGCCACCGTCGCCGCCGACAGGCCGGCGGGACCGGCGCCGACCACCGCCACGCGGCGCTTCTTCGCCGCCAGCGCATAGACCAGCTCCGTCTCGTGGCAGGCGCGCGGGTTGACCAGGCAGCTGGCGCGCTGGTTGGAGAAGGTGTGGTCCAGGCAGGCCTGGTTGCAGCCGATGCAGGTGTTGATCTCGTCGGCGCGGCCCTGCGCGGCCTTGGCCACGAAATGCGAATCGGCCAGGAAGGGGCGCGCCATCGAGATCATGTCGGCGTCGCCGCGCTGCAGGATGCCTTCCGCCTCGGCCGGCATGTTGATGCGGTTGGACGCCACCACCGGTATCGTCACTTCGCGGCGCAGGCGTCCCGCCAGGCTGGCGAAGGCGCCGCGCGGCACCGAGGTCACGATGGTCGGCACGCGCGCCTCGTGCCAGCCGTAGCCCGAATTCAAGATCGTCACGCCGGCCTGCTGCAGCGCCTTGGCCACGGCCACCACGTCTTCCCAGGTGTTGCCGCCGTCGACCAGGTCAAGCAGCGAGTGGCGGTACATGATGATGAAGTCCTTGCCCACTTCGGCGCGGATGCGCTTGACGATTTCCACCGAGAGGCGCATGCGGTTCTCGATGCTGCCGCCCCAGCGGTCGGTGCGCAGGTTGGTGCGCGCGCACAGGAACTGGTTGAGCAGGTAGCCTTCGCTGCCCATCACCTCGATACCGTCGTAGCCGGCCTCGCGCGCCAGCTTGGCGCAGCGGGCGTAGTCGCGGATGGTCGATTCGATGCCGGCCTCGGTCAGCGCGCGCGGCTTGAACGGCGAGATCGGCGACTTCTTCTCCGACGCCGACACCACGAACGGCTGATAGCCGTAGCGGCCCGCGTGCAGGATCTGCATCAGGATCTTGCCGCCCTCCTCGTGCACCGCATTGGTGACGCGGCGGTGATTGTAGACGTCGCCCTTGAAGTTGAGCGTGCCGCCGAAGGGCAGCAGCCATCCGGAGCGGTTGGGCGAGATACCGCCCGTGACAATCAATCCCACCCCGCCGCGGGCCCGCTCACGATAGAATGCGGCCAGTTTGCCGTAGTTGTAGAAGCGGTCTTCGAGACCGGTGTGCATCGATCCCATGAGGACGCGGTTGCGCAGCGTGGTGAAGCCGAGATCCAGGGGGGCCAGCAGGTGTGGGTATGGTGTAGTTGTCATTATGGTTGTTAGAGTCAGACGTGAATGCCCGCATTAAAACCCAATTCTCTAGACCCGGGCTTCTAAAGTCCCGCCGCCGGCCGCCGAATTTTTGTAACCATGCGGTAGCGCTCTTGTATTCTGCCACCCTTTCCCGTACGCTGGAAAAATGATGCGATTCCTTCTGTTTCTGTTGTTAGGTGCGGCCGCCCAGGTGGCGATGGCGCAGGCACCTAAGCTTGAATTGCCCAAGCTGGAGGTTTCGGTCAACCGCGTTGAACTCGACGCGCAGCGCATGTACGAAGTGGACGCCACCGGCACCGTGGCGGCGCCGCTGACCAAGGTATGGCGCATCCTGACCGGCTACGAGCGCATGGCCGAATTCGTGCCGGACCTGGAGTCGTGCAAGGTCCTGTCGCGCAATGGCAATGAAGTCATCATTGAACAATTCGGCGTGGCCCGCTTCCTGTTCATGTCCAAATCCATCCACCTGATCGTGCGCGCGACCGAGCAGCCGATGTCCTCCATCGACATCTCGCTGATCTCGGGCGACATGAAGCACTATGAATCGCATTGGGAGTTGATCCCGGTGCCCGAAACCGGCGGCACCAAGGTGGTCTACAGCGGCCGGCTGATACCGAACTTCTACGTGCCCGGCATCCTCGGCGCCAAGATGATACGCGGCGACATCGAGCGCATGATGGGCGCCGTGCTGGCCCGTCTCGACCGCCGCGACGAACCGCGGGTGGAAGCTATTCCGAAGTAGCCCCGGCTCAGGCCAGGTAGGTATCGCGGTCGCGCAGTTCGGCGAAGTTTTCCAGGCTGCCGATCTTGATCAGCACCGGGTTCAGGCTCAGCTTGGCCTGCATCGCGCGCCAGGCGAACTGCCACTCGTGTTCCTGCGCTTCGGCGGCGGTCTTGGTGAAGGCCGCGCCCAGGGCGGCGCGGGTGCCGTATTCGATGGCGCCGTCGATACCCGCCCAACTCGGCAGGGCGCGCTGCACCGCGCGATGCAAGCGTTCGCCGAATTCCTCGGTGTTGTGGATGATCAGGCAGCTGTCCGACGAGAACAGCTCGAACAGCTTGCGCTCCCATACCTGCGAGAAGCTCAAGGTCAGGCAGTTCGACGCCGGCGTCAGGATGAACTGGCCCTGGGTCAGCGCCAGTTCCAGATCTTCGCGCACGCCGTAGCGGTACAGGGTCGGAGGGCGTTGGTAGTCGTGCATGTTGGTACTCTATTCTCTACAAAGTTATTTGAGCGGGCGGCGCACGTGGCGGTGCGAGCGCATCGACGCCGAGGCGATGAAAATCTCGCGCAGCAGGTAGCAGAAGCTGCCGATCAGCGCCAGCATCGCCACCACGAACATGCCGGCGATGTACTTGTCCAGCGAGATGTTGGTGATATCGCCCAGGAACAGCATCGCAATCACCAGGCAAATCAGCAAGCCGCAGGCTGTCGACAGCGTGATGGACGCGTTAATCAGGTGTGATCTTCGGTATAGCACATCCAGTTCGTTCAGATAGACGTCGCTGTAGCCGATGTCCAGCCGGTCTTCCAGCACCCGCGAGCGGTCGATGATGCGCGCCAGGCGGTTGGTCAGCACCATCAGGTTGGTGCAAACGCCCGTCAGCAGGAAAACCGGCGCGATAGCCAGTTGGATAATGTGGCCGATATCGCCGATCTGGATGTTCATGTATGCGTGTTTACGTATGTTGCGCTTGATTTTTTAACAGTGTAACAGCCCGCGCCCCTGTTCAAGCAAAAGTGCGGGTCCGCTTGAATTCCTCGGTGGCGCCGACCAGCGCGCGCGCGATGCCTTTTTCCATCGCGCCGTGGCCGGCGTCCGGCACCATGGTCAGCATGGAACCCGGCCAGGCCTGGTGCAGGCGCCAGGCTGACACCGGCGGGCAAATCACGTCGTAGCGGCCCTGCACGATCACCGCCGGCAGATGAGCGATGCGGCCGACATTGCGCAGCAGCTGCTCGTCGCTGAAGAAGCCCAGGTTGGCCATGTAGTGCGATTCCAGGCGGCCGACGCCCAGGTCCAGCGTGTCCGACGGCGGATCCTCGGCCTGCGGCAGCAGGAACACGCGGCGCCCCTCGAAGCGGCTCCACGCGCGTACCGCCGGCCAGTGGATCGCCGGGTCGTCGCTCATGATGCGGCGCACATAGGCCTGCAGCAGGTCGCCGCGCTCCTCCGGCGGAATCGGCGCGATGAATTCGGCGTGCACCTCGGGATGGAACCATTGCGCGCCGTCGAGGAACCAGTCGATTTCCGTCTGCGTGCACAGGAAAATCCCGCGCAGCACGAAGCCGAGGCAGCGCTCCGGGTGCGCCTGGCCATAGGCCAGCGCCAGGGTCGAGCCCCAGGAGCCGCCGAACACCAGCCACTGCTCGATGTTGAACATGGCGCGCAGGCGTTCGATGTCCTCCACCAGCAGCTGGGTGGTGTTGTTGCGGCATTCTCCCAGCGGCAGCGACTTGCCGGCGCCGCGCTGGTCGAACAGGATCACGCGGTATTCCTTCGGATCGAAAAAGCGGCGGTGCTGCGGCGACAGGCCCGCGCCGGGGCCGCCGTGCAGGAAGATCACCGGTATGCCGTCCGGATTGCCGACTTCTTCCCAGTAGATGGTGTGCAGGTCGTCCACCGGCAGCATGCCATGACGCACAGGCAAAACAGGCGGGAACAGGGGCGAGGTCGGGTCGAACATGGCTATCCTTAGGGCGGTGATAGCAGATTGTACGAAAAAAAAGCCAGGATCGCGAACGATCCTGGCTCGAGGCTGCTGCAGATGCCGGTCAGGACATATGCTGGCCGCCGTTGATGGCGATATTGGCGCCGGTGACGAACGCCGCTTCGTCCGACGACAGATAGGCCACCAGGCCGGCCACTTCTTCAGGCTTGCCCAGGCGCGCCATCGGAATTTGCGGAATGATCTTGGTATCGAGCACTTCCTGAGGGATTTCCATCACCATTTTGGTGCCGATGTAGCCCGGCGAAATGGTATTGACGGTCACGCCCTTGCGCGCCACTTCCAGCGCCAGCGCCTTGGTGAAGCCGTGCATGCCGGCCTTGGCGGCCGAATAGTTGGTCTGGCCGAAGGCGCCCTTCTGGCCGTTCACCGACGAGATGTTGATGATGCGGCCCCAGCCGCGCTCCACCATGCCATCGCACACCGGCTTGGTCATGTTGAACACGGAGTCCAGATTGGTGGCCATGACGGCGTCCCAATTCGGCTTGTCCATTTTCTTGAAGGTCATGTCGCGGGTGATGCCGGCGTTGTTCACCAGCACATCGATCGGACCGATGTCCTTTTCGATGGCAGCCACGCAAGCCTGGGCCGAATCGTAATCGGCCACATCGCACGGGTAAGCGCGGAAATTAAAGCCCTGATCGCGGGTAGTCGCGAGCCACTGCTCGACCTTCGGATTGCCAGGGGAATATGTGGTGACTACGCAATAGCCGAGCGCCGACAGCTTGAAACACACCGCTTCGCCCAGACCACCCATGCCACCGGTTACTAATGCAACTCTTGCCATTTTTCGTCCCCTCTTGTTAATTGACACTAAAAATCATCTGACACCGCTCCAGCCGAGTCCCGAGACCGGAGCGGCTCTTCCGCAAAACCTGTTATATGTTGCTTATACGCGGTTGCTTAGGCGCGTTCGATCGCCAGCGCCACGCCCATGCCGCCGCCGATGCACAGCGAGGCCAGGCCTTTTTTCGAATCGCGGCGTATCATTTCGTGGATCAGGGTGACCAGGATGCGGGCGCCGGATGCGCCGATCGGGTGGCCGATGGCGATCGCGCCGCCATTGACGTTGATCTTGCTGGTATCCCAGCCCATTTCCTTGTTCACCGCCACCGCTTGCGCGGCGAAGGCTTCGTTGATTTCCATCAGGTCCAGGTCGTCCGGGGTCCAGCCGGCCTTTTTCAGGCACAGCTTGGTGGCCGATACCGGGCCCATGCCCATGATCGACGGATCCAGGCCGGACGAGGCGTAGGCCTTGATCTTGGCCAGCACCGGCAGGCCCAGTTCCTTGGCCTTGGTGGCGGACATCATGATGACGGCGGCGGCGCCGTCGTTCAGGCCGGAGGCGTTGCCGGCGGTTACCGTGCCATCCTTGGCGAAGGCTGGACGCAGGCCGGCCAGCGCTTCGATGGTCGAACCCGGTTTGACGTATTCGTCGCTGTCGAACACGATGCTGCCCTTTTTCTGCACGATTTCCAGCGGCAGGATCTCATCCTTGAACTTGCCGGCCTTTTGCGCGGCTTCCGCCTTCAGCTGCGAATTCAGCGCGAACTCGTCCTGCTCGGTGCGGGAAATGTCGTATTTCTTCGCCACGTTCTCGGCGGTGGTGCCCATGTGGTACTGGTTGAAGGCGTCCCACAGGCCGTCGACGATCATGCTGTCGACCATCTTGAAGTCACCCATGCGGAAGCCGTCGCGCGAACCGTTCATCACGTGCGGCGAGGCGCTCATGTTTTCCTGGCCGCCGGCGATGATGATTTCCGAGTCGCCGGCCTTGATGGCCTGCGCCGCCAGGTGGGTGGCTTTCAGGCCGCTGCCGCACACGTGGTTGATGGTGAAGCCCGGGATAGTGTTCGGCAGGCCCGACTTGATGACGGCCTGGCGCGCCGGATTCTGGCCCACGCCGGCGGTCAGTACCTGGCCGAGGATGGCTTCGCTGATCAGGTTGGGATCGATGCCGGTCTTGGCCAGCAGGCCCTTGATCACGTGCGCACCCAGCTCGGATGCCGGGGTTTTGGCCAGGCTGCCGCCGAATTTACCCACGCCTGTACGGCCAGCGGCCACGATAACTACATCATCCATTTAATTCTCCAATGCGCCGGCCGCAGCCGGCTTAGTTTAGCAACAACGCGAACTTCGATAATACGCTCCAGCGCGCAGGCCGTGCAGGGTTTCGATTGTGCGTCGCCGCGAGAAACTTGCCCAGGTCATGCAAGACTTGTCTAGCAGCATCCGTGCCAGAAATCATCAATCGCCGGGGACCCATCGTAAGCGGCGCACATCGCGACATGTTTGACATGCGTCAAACCAGTTTCATTCATTCTGAAGAAACAGTATTAATTTGTCACGACAATAATTTGATGCCGTCCAGCGTGCTGGCGCACTGTTCGCGTATCACGTTGACGAAATCAAGCACATAGGCCTTGTGCTTCTGCGATTCGGGCACGGAGACGAACAGGTCGCTCCACAGGCCCAGCTCGCCGACCGGGCGGGCGATCACGTAGTCGTAATCGACATAGTTTTTGATGGCCCAGTTAGGCAACGCGGCGATGCCGCGGCGGCTGGCCACCAGTTGCAGCACCGCCACCGTCAGCTCGGCGGTGCGGCGTTCGAAGTGGATATCGGCCGGCTGCAGCACTTCGCGGATCAGGTCGATGCGGCTTTCCGGCACCGGATAGGTGATCAGCGTTTCCCCTTCAAAATCGGCCGCCTGCAGGCGGCGCTGGGCCGCCAGCCGGTGTTTTTGCGCCATCACGACCAAGATTTCAAAACGGAAAAGCGGGAAAGTCGCAAAATCGGGACCGTAGGGCGAGCCGATCACCAGGTCGGCGGCGCCGCTGCGCAGCAGCTCGGCCGGTTCGCTGTGGAAGCCGGACACCAGGTCGATTTCCACCTCCGGCCAACGTTTGCGGAATTCATCCATTACAGGCATCAGCCAGTCGAAACAGGTGTGGCATTCCAGCGCGACGCGCAACTGGCCGGTGTCGCCCTGGGTCAGGCGCGCCACTTCGCGCTCGGCCGCCTCGATTTCCGGCAGCAGCAGATCGGCCAGCTTGAGCAGCCGGGCGCCGGTGGCGGTAAAGCCTATCGGCACGGATTTTCGCTCAAAAAGCGGCCCGCCGTAGCGATCTTCCAGCAATTTGATTTGATGCGACAAGGCCGACTGCGTCAGGTTCAACAGTTGGGCGGCGCGCACCAGGCTGCCGGCGGAACGCAGCGCGCTGAGGGTTCGGAGGTGGCGTATCTCTAGCATGGTCTATTAATTTTTTTCATGTGAAGCCGCAAAATCTTTCGTTTTGATTATAGACCGGATTGCCGCACACTTTATATCACCAATATTAAATGCGGATGACATCAAAATGACAACACCAAATAAAGCAATCCACAGCCACATTCCGGGCTTCCCGCGCATCGGCGCGGCACGTGAACTGAAGTTCGCGCTGGAGGCCAACTGGCGCGGCGAACTGAGCGACGAGCAGCTGGAGGCGACCGGCCGCGAACTGCGCGCCCGCCATTGGGCGCTGCAGCAGGCGGCCGGGCTCGACTTCGTCACGGTCGGCGATTTCGCCTTCTACGACCAGGTCGCCAACCACATCCAGCTGCTGGGCTGCGAACCGGCCCGCTACGGCTTCCGCGCCGGGCAATCGCAGCTGAGCCGCTATTTCGCCATGGCGCGCGGCAACGGCAAGGCCGAGCCCGCGGCTTGCGGCCACGACCATTCCCACGACGACGGCCACGTCCACGCATCCGCCGCGCTGGAAATGACCAAGTGGTTCGACACCAACTACCACTACCTGGTCCCGGAATTCACGCCTGAAACCGTGTTTTCGCTGGCCTGCGAACGCCTGTTCGACGAAGTTGCCGAAGCCCAGGCGCTCGGCCACCAGGTCAAGGCCGTGCTGCTGGGGCCGCTCAGCTTCCTGTGGCTGGGCAAGTCGCGCGGCGCCGAAGGCTTCGACCGCCTCAGCCTGCTGGACCAGCTGCTGCCGGTCTACGGCCAGGTGCTGGACCGCCTCAAGGCCCAGGGCGTGCAATGGGTGCAGGTCGACGAGCCCATCCTCGGCCTCGACCTGCCCGCCGCATGGCGCAGCGCCTTCGAGAACAGCTACTGGCAGCTGAACCAGGTCGGCGTGCCGCTGCTGCTGGCCACCTACTTCTCGCCGCTGGAGGAAAACCTGAGCCTGGCCTGCCGCCTGCCGGTGGCCGGCCTGCACGTCGACGGCGTGCGCGCCGCCCACGAACTGGCCAGCATCGCCGACTGGCTGCCGGTGCACAAGGTGCTGTCGGTCGGCATCGTCGACGGCCGCAACATCTGGCGCACCGACCTGGACGCGGCGCTGGCCGTGCTGGCGCCCATCATGGACAAGCGCGCCGGCAAGCTGTGGCTGTCGTCGTCGTGCTCGCTGCTGCACGTGCCGTTCACGCTGGCCGCCGAAAACGCGCTCGACCAGGAAATCCGTTCATGGCTGGCCTTCGCCACCGAAAAGCTGGACGAGCTGTATGTGCTGAAGCGGGCGCTGCAAGGCGAATACGACGCCGCCACGGCCAACGCGCTGGACGTCTCGCGCGCCGCCATCGCCGGCCGCCGCGCCAGCGAACGCGTGCACCAGGCCGCCGTGCGCAACCGCCTCGACGCGCTGCCGGCCGACGCCGACCGCCGCCACGCGGCATTCGAGCAGCGCCAGCAGGTGCAGCGCGCCCGCTTCCAGCTGCCGTCCTTCCCGACCACCACCATCGGCTCCTTCCCGCAAACGCCGGCCATCCGCGCGGCCCGCGCCGGCTTCAAGCGCGGCGAGCTGGACGCCGCCGGCTATGCCGCCAGGATGCGCGAGGAAATCGCCTACGCCGTGGGCCGCCAGGAAGCGCTGGGGCTGGACGTGCTGGTGCACGGCGAAGCCGAGCGCAACGACATGGTCGAATATTTCGGCGAGCAGCTCGACGGCTTCGTCTTCACGCAACTAGGCTGGGTGCAATCGTACGGCTCGCGCTGCGTCAAGCCGCCGGTCATTTACGGCGACGTCAGCCGTCCTGTAGCGATGACGGTGGAGTGGACGCGCTACGCGCAAAGCCTGACCGCCAGGCCGATGAAGGGCATGCTGACCGGGCCTATCACCATCCTGCAATGGTCGTTCGTGCGCGACGACCAGCCGCGCTCGCGCACCGCGCTGCAGATCGCGCTGGCGATCCGCGACGAGGTGGCGGACCTGGAACAGGCCGGCATCGGCATCATCCAGATCGACGAGCCTGCCGTGCGCGAAGGCTTGCCGCTGCGCCGCGGCCGCTGGGACGAGTACCTGGACTGGGCCACGCGGGCGTTCCGGGTGGCGGCCAGCGCGGCGGCCGACGGCACGCAGATCCACACCCACATGTGCTACGCGGAGTTCAACGACATCCTGCCGCAGATCGCGGCGATGGACGCCGATGTCATCACGATCGAGACCAGCCGGTCGGACATGGAGTTGCTCAACGGCTTTGGACAGTTCCGCTATCCAAACGAGATCGGCCCCGGCGTGTACGACATCCACTCGCCGCGCGTGCCGGACCAGGCGGAAATGGTGCGGCTGCTGCAGAAGGCCAGCGCGGTGATCCCGCCGGCCAACCTGTGGGTCAATCCGGATTGCGGCCTGAAGACGCGCGGCTGGGCGGAGACTGAAACGGCGCTGGGTAATATGGTCGCGGCTGCCAAACAATTACGCGCCGAGCAAGCGATCTACTAAGCAATAGCGGGCGGCGGCCGGACAGGCCGCCGCCATCCCGCATTTTTACTGGCTCAGTACGGTGCCAGCCCTCCCCATCTGTCGTTTTCCACAGTAAAATGCTGGTGCCTGCGCATGCGCGCGAGGTTAACCCTCTAATACTGTCGCCCATGTCCAAGAGCCTGTTTCAGAAGCCCATAGAAATCAAGATTTCCACCGTAGTCGCAGTTTCCGCCATCCTGTCCACGGCGGACCGCCTGGCCCTCGACGCCGCGCTGGCCGAAATGACCGGCGGCACCAGCGACTTCTTCGAAGACGACCTCACCGTGATCGACGTTGCCGCGCTGCCGGAAGGCTGCGGCCAGATCGACTGGGCCGGCCTGATCGCCGTGCTGAGCAAATACCGCCTGAAGCCGGTCGCCGTGCGCAACGCCGCGCCGGCGCTGCACGCGGAAATCGCCGCCCACGGCCTGAGCCTGGAAGCGGCGACCAAGCCGCGCGAGGAGGCCGCACAAGCAGCCCCGTCGGCGCCGGCGCCGGCGCCAGCCGTGGCAGCCGCCGCTCCCGCCGCCGACAGCCTGCCCGGCAACGCCGGCGTGATGATCATCGACACGCCGGTGCGCGCCGGCCAGCGCATCTACGCGCGCGGCTGCGACCTGATCGTCACGGCCGTGGTCAACAACGGCGCCGAAATCATCGCCGACGGCAGCATCCACGTCTACGCCACGCTCAACGGCCGCGCGCTGGCCGGCGCGTCCGGCAATCGCGACGCCCGTATTTTTGCGCTGAACATGGCGCCGGAACTGGTCTCCATCGCCGGCGTCTACCGTACTTTCGAAGACGGCTTCCCTAAGGAATATGCACGTTCCCCTACGCAAATTCGCTTGGTGGGCGACCGAATCGATATACTATCTGTCAATTCGGCAACCCGCGCTTGACAACACCTCTCTGAAAAGGATTATTTGTGGCGAGAATTATTGTAGTAACGTCCGGTAAGGGCGGTGTCGGCAAAACGACTTCCAGCGCCAGCTTCTCCACCGGTCTGGCCATGCGCGGCCACAAGACCGCGGTCATCGACTTCGACGTCGGCCTGCGCAACCTCGATCTGATCATGGGCTGCGAACGCCGCGTGGTGTACGACCTGATCAACGTGATCAATAAAGAGGCAACGCTGACCCAGGCGCTGATCAAGGACAAGCACTGCGACAACCTGTTCATCCTGCCCGCCTCGCAAACGCGCGACAAGGATGCGCTGTCCGAGGACGGCGTCGAGCAGGTGCTGCACGAACTGATCAACATGGGCTTCGAGTTCATCATCTGCGATTCGCCGGCCGGCATCGAGCACGGCGCGCTGATGGCGCTGACCTTTGCCGACGAGGCCATCATCGTCACCAATCCGGAAGTATCGTCGGTGCGCGATTCGGACCGCATCCTCGGCATCATCCAGGCCAAGTCGCGCCGCGCGCAGACCGGCGGCGAACCGGTCAAGGAGCACCTGCTGATCACCCGCTACTCGCCCAAGCGCGTGGAAGCGGACGAAATGCTGTCGCACGAAGATGTGCAGGAAATCCTGCGCATTCCACTGATCGGCATCATTCCGGAATCGGAATCGGTGCTGCACGCTTCGAACCAGGGTAATCCGGCGATTCACTTCAAGGGCACCGATGTCGCGGAAGCCTACGAAGACGTCGTGTCGCGCTTCCTCGGCCAGGAATTGCCGCTGCGCTTCACCACCTATGAAAAGCCGGGCCTGCTGCAGCGTATTTTTGGGAGCAAGTGACCATGGCCCTGCTTTCTTTCCTGTTCCCGCAAAAACCGAAAACCGCCACCGCGGCCAAGGAGCGGTTGCAGATCATCATCGCGCGTGAGCGCAATGGCCGCAGCGGCCCGGACTTCCTGCCGGCGCTGCACAAGGAATTGATCGAGGTGATTTCGAAGTACACCAAGGTCAACGCCGACGACATCAAGATCTCGCTGGACCGCCAGGGCAACCTGGAGGTGCTGGACGTGAACGTGGTGCTGCCGGACGCGTAACACCACCGGCTGGCCGGTCCCGGCGCCCGCGCGCCGGCCGGCCACGCCAGCTTCTTCTCGCCTTCCCTACCCCGCCGGTTTCCTGCTTGGCAGCATTTTTGTGTCTTCCACAATTCCGCGACGCTTACTGCGCATCCACAGAATTTTTCTTTCCAAACCTCAACTTGTTCATTGAATTTGCGGTTTTTCCAGTGTACCGTGTAATGGTTGCATAGGCGCACCCCACGGAAATCGAGATTGTCTAAAAATAACTATTAGTGTCTATGGAAAAATAGTTGGCTATTTTGCTAACTTTTTTTGTAAATCTCTGTTATATTTGAAGTGACTTCTCCTTAACATTTTCCAACAGGCAGCAGTATGAGAATCGCTGTACTAGACAACGACCGCAGCCAGGCCGAACTGATTTGTCAGGTATTAACCTCGGCCGGCCATACCTGCCACAGCTTCCAAACCGCAAAAGATGTGCTGGCGCAGTTGCGCAAGGATAGCTACGACATGCTGATCCTCGACTGGCAAGTGGTCGATCTGAGCGGTGCCGAAGTGCTGCGCCGCTCGCGCGAGAAGCTGCCCGACAGCGCCCCGGTCCTGTTCCTGACCACCAGTTCAGGCGAGGACGACATCGTCGCCGGCCTGGCCGCCGGCGCCGACGACTACATGATCAAGCCGCTGCGCCGGAGTGAAATGGTGGCCCGCGTGCAAGCACTGTTGCGCCGCGCCTACCCGGCCCAGAACGGCGCCGAACAATTGCAATTCGGTCAATATGTGTTTGAAACCCGTCCCGGACGTTTGTTGATGGATGGCATCGTTTTGGACGTGACCCACAAAGAGTTCTACCTGGCGCTGTTATTTTTTCGCAACATCGGCCGCCCGCTGTCGCGCGCCTACATCCATGAAGCCGTATGGATACGCGAGACCGCCGTGCCGTCGCGCACCATGGACACCCACGTCTCCCGCGTCCGCAACAAGTTGCAATTGAAGCCGGAAAACGGTTTCCGCCTGGTGCCGGTGTACAGCTACGGCTATCGCCTGGAAAAGCTGGGCGCCTGATATAGCGCGGATACTGCCAACGGTATAGGCAGGGGCCGGGCAGCATGGAGATACATCACGGTATAATGTCCGCTAACTCCTCATCCGGACCCGAAATGCAGCTGCTTGCCGTCGGCCTCAATCACACCACCGCACCGGTCTCGCTCCGCGAGCAGCTGGCGTTCGCCCCTGAGCAACTGGGCCAGGCGGTGATGGCGGCGCGTTCGTGGTTCGAGCGCATCGACCACCGGGGCAGCGACGAGGCGGCGATCCTGTCGACCTGCAACCGCACCGAGTTGTACGCGGCCAGCCAGGTGCCCGATCCGCTCGACGCCGGCGCCCATTTCCTGGCCGACTTCCACCAGCTGAACTACGCCGAGCTGCGCCCGCACCTGTACCTGCTGCCGCAGCACGACGCCGTGCGCCACACCTTCCGCGTCGCCTCCGGGCTCGATTCGATGGTGCTGGGCGAAACCCAGATCCTCGGCCAGATCAAGGACGCGATCCGCACCGCCGACGAGGCGGGCGGCCTGGGCACCTATCTGCACCAGCTGTTCCAGCGCTCGTTCTCGGTGGCCAAGGAGGTGCGCAGCACCACCGAGATCGGCGCGCACAGCGTGTCGATGGCCGCCGCCGCCGTGCGGCTGTCGCAGCGCATCTTCGACAAGATCGCCGAGCAGAACGTGCTGTTCATCGGCGCCGGCGAAATGATCGAGCTGTGCGCGACGCACTTCGCGGCGCAGAATCCGAAATCCATCACCATCGCCAACCGCACGCTCGATCGCGGCGAAATACTGGCGCACCGCTTCGGCGGCCGCGCGATCCGCCTGGCGGATCTGCAGGACAAGCTGCACCAGTACGACATCGTCATCTCCTGCACCGCGTCGTCGCTGCCGCTGATCGGCCTGGGCATGGTGGAACGCGCGATCAAGGCGCGCCGCCACAAGCCGATGTTCATGGTCGACCTGGCCGTGCCGCGCGATATCGAACCGGAAGTGGCGCGCCTGAACGACGCCTTCCTGTACACCGTCGACGACCTCGGCAA
This sequence comes from Duganella hordei, assembly GCF_040369125.1. Classification (NCBI taxonomy): domain Bacteria; kingdom Pseudomonadati; phylum Pseudomonadota; class Betaproteobacteria; order Burkholderiales; family Oxalobacteraceae; genus Duganella; species Duganella hordei. The sequence goes on along the minus strand of NZ_BPWI01000004.1, from coordinate 475,046 downwards.
GGTGGTGCAGACCGGCATGGAAAACCGCCAGGCCGCCGTGGCGCAGGCCGAGGCCATCATCGAAACCCGCGTGCAGTCCTTCATGCACTGGATCGACGACCGCGCCGTGGTGCCGGTGATACAAAGCCTGCACGAAAACGGCGAGGCGCTGCGCCAGATCGAACTCGAACGCGCGCGCAAGATGCTGGCCCGGGGCGAGGATATCGACGCCGTGCTGGAGGCGCTGTCCAAGGGCCTGACCGCGAAATTCATGCACGGTCCGCAGCAGGCGCTGCACCGTGCGCAGGGCGACGAGCGCGCCCACCTGGCCGAGCTGCTGCCGCAGCTGTTCCGCGGCCGTCGTTAGCGTCTCCGCACCTCCGCCGCACCTCTTCGCCGCCGCACGCGCGGCGCATGTTTTACCTCTCAAAGAATACGCTATGAAACCATCCATGCTGGCCAAGCTCGATCAACTGGCGAACCGCCTGGTCGAACTCGATGAATTGCTGATGTCCGAAGGCGCGACCAATAACATGGACGCCTACCGCAAGATGACCCGCGAGCACGCCGAACTCGGCCCGCTGGTGGCGCTGTACAAGTCCTACCAGGAAGCGCAGGGCGACGCCGCCGCCGCGCAGGAGATGCTGTCCGATCCGGAGATGAAGGACTTCGCGCAGGACGAAATCGAAGCGGCCAAGACCCGCCTGGCCGAACTCGAACTCGAGCTGCAAAAGATGCTGCTGCCGAAGGACGCCAACGACGAGCGCAACATCTTCCTCGAGATCCGCGCCGGCACCGGCGGCGACGAATCGGCCTTGTTTGCGGGCGACCTGCTGCGCATGTACACCCGCTTCGCCGAGCGCAACCGCTGGCAGGTGGAAGTGGTGTCGGAATCGCCGTCGGACCTGGGCGGCTACCGCGAGGTGATCGTGCGCCTGATCGGCAACAGCGTGTACTCCAAGCTCAAGTTCGAATCCGGCGGCCACCGCGTGCAGCGCGTGCCGGCCACCGAAACCCAGGGCCGCATCCACACCTCCGCCTGCACCGTGGCGGTGATGCCGGAAGCCGACGAGGTGGAGGACGTCAACATCAACCCGGCCGACCTGCGCATCGACACCTTCCGCGCCTCGGGCGCCGGCGGACAGCACATCAACAAGACCGATTCAGCCGTGCGCCTGACCCACCTGCCGACCGGCATCGTGGTCGAGTGCCAGGACGACCGCTCGCAGCACAAGAACAAGGCGCAGGCGATGAAGGTGCTGGCGGCGCGCATCAAGGATGTGCAGCTGCGCGAGCAGCAGTCGAAGGAGGCGGCCACCCGCAAGAGCCTGATCGGCTCGGGCGACCGCAGCGAACGTATCCGCACCTACAACTACCCGCAGGGGCGCATGACGGACCACCGCATCAACCTGACCTTGTACAAGCTGGACTTCATCATGGACGGCGACCTGACCGAGCTGACCAACGCGCTGGCGGCCGAGCACCAGGCCGAATTGCTGGCGGCGCTGGGCGACTGAGCGGCCGGTTGTCAAGCGGCGCTTCCTGTTCTAATATTGCTTTCCGAAGAAAACAATTATAAGAGGCGCAAAATGACCGAGCCGACAGCGGAACTCAATCAACTGCGGGAGCTGTCGCGGGCACGCGCCGGCTCGACCTACGCCAAGATCATCAACGAACTGATGGCGCATGTGTTCCTGGTCAAGTCATGGACCAAGGTGTCGACCAGCGGCAGCGCCGTTCCGGTCTACACGCAGTTCGGCGCGGAATACGATGTTCGCTACCAGGAGGGCAACCTTGCCAATATCGTGCACGAGCTGACCCACATGGCGTGCTACATCAGCTACGACAACGATTTCCTCTGCTGGCATCCGACCGCCAGGGTCAAACCGGCCCGCACCTATAGCCGTGCCGGCAGCACCGGCTATGTCACCAACCAGGAAGCGCTGCAGGCGCCTGAAAAAGACGCGCTGGCCCCCTTGCTGATACTGGGCCAGCAGATCAAGGCCTGTATCGCCGGCTCCGACCTGAGCGCGACCAAGAAGAAGATGGTGGTCGACAAAATGGAATACGGCACCACCATGTACGCGGGCGTGGAGTTCGACCCCTGCGTCAACAACGTGCTGGGCTGGCTGGTCGAATGGGGCTACCCCAAGAGGCCCAGCCTTTTCACCAGCAGAAATGCCAATCAATTGTTCAACGCGGTCGAACAGGTGGCCTACGAGCAGTACAAGAAACGCACCGGCAAAACCTGACAACGCCTGACGAAACCTGAATTAAGCGCCGGCTAAGGTCGAATCGACAAACTTGTGGGAAAATCAGGTCCCCGCCCATCTGACCGGATTTCCTCATGATTCATACACGCTCGCTGCTGCTGTCCATCGCCCTTGCCTGCTTCGGCCTGATCGGCGTCGCCCTGTACCTGCAGCACGGGCTGGACATGCTGCCTTGCCCGCTGTGCGTGATCCAGCGCTACCTGTTCATCGCCATCGGCGTGCTGTGCGTGATCGGCGCCTACAGCCAGCCCAAGGTCGGCGCCGGCCTGGGCCTGCTGGCCGCGCTGGGCGGCCTGGGCACCGCCGGCAAGCACCTGTGGGTGCTGGCCCATCCCGGCCTGTCGTGCGGCATCGACCCGGTGGAAACCTTCCTCAACAAGATCCCGACCGCGACCTACCTGCCCTTCCTGTTCAAGGCCGACGGCCTGTGCGAGGACGCGCTGGCGCCGTGGTTCGGCCTGTCGATTCCGCAGTGGTCGTTCCTGTGGTTCGGCCTGTTCACCTTGTCGCTGGCGTGGCTGCTGATACGCCGCAGCCGCTGATGATCACGGACACTGCCGCCATCGCGGCCGGCGCCACCATCGCCGCGCTGCAAGTGCAGTCCCTGCTGGACCCGCTGGACAACCGCATCCTGCTGTGCCACGCGCTGGGCCTGTCGCGCGTCGGCCTGATCACCCAATCCGAACGCGCGCTGGACCAGGACGAGGCCGCGCGCTTCGCCGCGCTGGTGCGGCGCCGCTTGGACGGCGAACCGATCGCCTACATCGTCGGCCAGCGCGAGTTCTTCGGCCTGCCGTTTGAAGTCAACGGCGCCGTGCTGATCCCCCGTCCCGACACCGAACTGCTGGTCGAACTGGCGCTGGAGCGCCTGCCGCCGCGCGGCCGCGTGCTGGACATGGGCACCGGCAGCGGCGCCATCGCCGTCGCCCTGGCGCACACCCGGCGCGACGCCGAGGTCACCGCGCTCGACGTCAGTGCCGACGCGCTGGCCGTGGCCCGCCGCAACGCCGCCGCCAACCAGGCCAGGGTCGCCTTCCTGCAAAGCGACTGGTACGCCGCGCTGGACGGCGCGCCGCCGTTCGACGTCATCGTCTCCAACCCGCCCTACATCGCCAGCGGCGACCGCCACCTGTCCGAGGGCGACCTGCGCTACGAACCGGCCGGCGCGCTGACCGACCACGCGGACGGCCTGTCCGCCCTGCGCATCATCGTCGCCGGCGCCGGGCCGCGCCTGAAGCCCCGGGGCTGGCTGCTGATGGAGCACGGCTACGACCAGTCCGCCGCCGTGCGACAGTTGCTAACCGAACAAGGTTACACCGAGGTGCAAAGCTGGACCGACCTGGCCGGCATCGAGCGCGTCACGGGTGCGCGCACGCACTGACGGCCCCGCTCCAAGACGGTATTCTGGCTTTCGGCCGCCCTTCCCAGTATTTGATAAACTAACAAGCGATCTTCGGCAATGGCCGGACTTTGGACCGCCGCCGACGCGTTTTTCCGTTTTCGGTTAATCTCGCACCTCACCGCTTTGATGCACTACGAAAGGAAGATCCAATTGTCCAATCTACTGACTCGCCGCCTGGCCCTGCTGGCCAAGCCAGAGCACCGTCCGGTGCTGGGTGGCTTGCGTGGCATCGAGCGCGAAACGCTGCGGGTGGATCCGCACGGCCACCTGGCCGCGACCCCGCATCCGGTGGCGCTGGGCTCGGCCCTGACGCATCCGCAGATCACCACCGACTACGCCGAAACGCTGCTGGAGTTCATCACTCCGGCCGAATCCGACATCGCCACCACGCTGGAAAAGCTGGACGGCATCCACCGCTACGCCTACAGCAAGCTGGGCGACGAGCTGCTGTGGAGCCAGTCGATGCCGGCCCAGCTGCCGGGCGAGGAAGACATCGAGATCGCCTGGTACGGCACCTCCAACATGGGCACGCTGAAGCATGTGTACCGCCGCGGCCTGGCGCTACGCTACGGCAAGGCGATGCAGTGCATCGCCGGCATCCACTACAACTACTCGCTGGACGAACGCCTGTGGCGCGTGCTGGCCGAGAATGAAGTCAGCGGCAAGCGCCTGTCGCCGAAGTCGTTCCAGTCCGAAGCCTACCTGTCCACCATCCGCAACTTCCGCCGCTACAGCTGGCTGCTGATGTACCTGTTCGGCGCCTCGCCGGTGCTGCAGTCGGGCTTCCTGCGCGGCAAACCGCACAAGCTCGAAACGCTGTCCGGCGACACGCTGTACCTGCCCTACGCCACCAGCCTGCGCATGAGCGACCTCGGTTACCAGAACGACGCGCAATCGGGCCTGAGCCCGCACGAAAACTGCCTGGACAGCTACGTCGCCGCGCTGACCAAGGCCGTCAACCAGCCGTATGAACCGTATGCGGCGCTGGGCACCAAGCGCGATGGCGAATGGATCCAGCTGAGCACCAACGTGCTGCAGATCGAAAACGAGTACTACTCCACCATCCGCCCGAAGCGCGTGATCCAGACCGGCGAACGGCCGATCCAGGCGCTGTGCGCGCGCGGCGTGCAGTACATCGAAGTGCGCTGCATGGACGTCGACCCGTTCGAGCCGGTCGGCATCAGCGTGCAGGCGGGACGCTTCCTGGACGCCTTCCTGCTGTTCTGCGCACTGGAGGAAAGCCCGGCCATCTCGCCCGAAGAAGGCATGCGCCACACCGACAACTTCGCCCGCACCGTCAAGGAAGGCCGCCGTCCGGGCCTGATGCTGAACAACGAGGACGGCGAAATCGGTCTGCGCCAGTGGGGTGAGCAGCTGCTGGAGCGTATCCGCCCGGTGGCGGCGCTGCTGGACTCCCTGCGCGGCGACAGCGTCCACGCCGACGCGATGGCGGCGCAAGCGGCCAAGCTGGCCGATGCGGATTTGACGCCGTCGGCCAAGGTGCTGGCGGCCCTGCGCGCCAACGGCAAGTCGTTCGCCGCCTTCGGCCTGGCGCAAAGCGAAAAGCACGCCGCCTACTTCCGCAGCCATCCGCCGACCGCCGAGGAGACCGCCTATTTCGACGGCCTGGCCGCCGTCTCGCTGGCCGAGCAGGCGGAGATGGAAGCGGCGCCGCAGATCAGCTTCGACGATTTCGTCGCAGCCTACCGCGCCAGCAATCTGTGCCACTCAAGCATGGATTGCGACTAAACTAGGGGCTTCATCACCGCCACTACCGCGCGAGGCCCCTTTTGCTCACCTTCTACAACGAACTGCACGCTCAGCACCGGGGCCGCTACGAAATCTTCCGCGGCGAGATGGTGCCCTGCTTTGAAAAGCCGGAGCGCGTCGATTCGGTGCTGGCGGAGCTGGGGCGGCGCGGCCTGGGCAAGATCGTCACGCCGCACGGCGTGCCGCTGATGTCGCTGGAGCGCATCCACACCCCGCGCTACCTGCACTTCCTGCGCAACGCCTGGAGCGAATGGCTGGCGCTCGATCCGGCCAACGCCGGCAAGGACGCCTTCCCCGCCGTCTGGCCGATACGCTCGCTGCGCGACGACATCGAGCCGGATAACTTCTGCGCCAAGCTCGGTCTGTATTCGATGGACAGCGGCACGCCGCTGACCGCCGGCACCTGGACCGCCGCCAAGACCGGCGCCGATTGCGCGGTCAACGCGGCCCATGCCTTGCGCCTGGGTGAGCGCGGCGCCTTCGTGTTGAGCCGCCCGCCCGGCCACCATGCCGGCGCCGATTTCTTCGGCGGCTACTGCTTCCTCAACAACGCCGCGCTGGCCGCGCAGCACATGCTCGACGATGGTGCGCGCAAGGTCGCCATCATCGACATCGACTACCACCACGGCAACGGCACGCAGAGCATCTTCTACAACCGCGACGACGTGCTGTTCATCTCGATCCACGCCGATCCGCGCAGCGAGTATCCGTTCTACCTGGGCCACGCCGACGAGCGCGGCGAAGGCGCGGGACTGGGCTACAACATGAACCTGCCGCTGGCGGCGGGCAGTTCGTCCAAGGCCTGGTTCGCGGCGCTGGAGACGGCCTGCATCCGCCTGGGCAGCTTCGCGCCGGACGCGCTGGTGGTCTCGCTGGGCGTCGACACCTTCGCCGGCGACCCGCTGTCGCGCTTCGAACTGCAAAGCGCCGACTACCTCAAGGTCGGCGAGCGCCTGGCCTACCTCGGCCTGCCGACCGCCTTCATCTTCGAAGGCGGCTACGCGGTCAAGGAACTGGGCACCAACGTCGTCAACGTCCTCGAAGGCTACGAGACCGCGCTTTAAATCCGTCAATCCGGGGTCAGGTCTGACATTTGGACACGAGCTCTGCCGTAGCGGCCGCTACGGCAGAGCTCGTGTCCAAATGTCAGACCTGACCCCGGATTTAAAAGGCCTTGAAAAGATAGTCGGTCATCAGCTTCTCGCTGATCGCATGCGGCATCTTCACCTGGAAGTTGGTGGTCGTGATCACCGCGACCACATGCTGCTCCGGCATCACCACCACCTTGTTGCCGCCGCTGCCGGACATCATGACCGCGCGGTAGGTCTTGCCGTCCTGCGTGAATTTCTTGATCCACCAAAAATAGCCGTAGTCCGTGTTCTCGTCGACTTGCGCATGCGGCGCCATCGACTGTTTCACCCAGCCGGCGGAGACGATGCGCTTGCCGCGCCATACGCCGCCGTCCAGGTACAACTGGCCCAGCTTGAGCAGGTCGCGGCTACGCAGGCCCAGGCCGCCGCCGGTCATCGCCGGACCGGCCGGCGTGTACTGCCACTTCAGCCGCGTGATGCCCAATGGGCCGAACAAGGTGCGCGCCGCGAACTGGTCGACCTTCTCGCCGGTGGCCTTCTCCAGCAAAGGTCCCAGCAGCGTCGGCCCGGCTGTGCAATAGGAAAAGCTGCGGCCGTAGGGCGAGTCCTGCGGCTTGGCGACCCAGTCGGGAAAACCTCGTACCGGCAGGTCCAGCGCGAACTGGGTCCAGTCCTCCAGCAGATACATGCTTTCCTCGTTGCCGCGCGAGTACTGGTTCTGATCGTCGCACTCCAGCAGGGAACTCATGGTCAGCAAATCTTCGACGGTGATTTTTTCCTTGCGCGGATCGGGATGAAGCACCGGATGCTTCTCCGGGAAGAAGGCAAACACCGGCGCGCCCACGCCGGCCAGCTTGCCCTGGTCGATCGCGATACCGACCAACATGTCGGTCACGCTCTTGGTCACCGAACGGGTGTTGCGCAGGCCGGCCTCGCCGTCGGCGTCGTAGTAGGCCTCGAACGCCAGCTTGCCGTCCCTGGCGATCAGGATGCTGGTGATCTGCTTGAAGTCGCCCTTGCGGACCGCGGCGTCCATCGCCTCCAGCGGCTGCGGATTCAATCCGGCGGCGGCCGGCGCCGCCCTGGGCCATTCATCGTCCGCCGCGACGGCGGTCAACGACGCGCCGGCCAGCATCAAAGAAAGAATTATCCTGATCATGTCGCTCCGCTCCATCGTCAAGGTGAGAGCAAACCAGTATATATCGACCGCCAGGAGACCGTCCCTTAATACACATCGCGGCGATAGCGGCCGGTCTCGGTCAGCTCGTCCAGTGCCGGACGGCCGATGATTTCCTCCAGCGCGGCGTCGACGCCGCCGGCCATGCCTAGCAGGCTGCCGCAGACGTAGATGACGGCGCCGTCGGCCAGCCATGCGCGCAGCGTGTCGGCCTTTGCCCGCAGGCGGTCCTGCACGTAGCCGCCGCCTTCCGCGTCGCGCGAGAAAACCAGATCCAGCTTGGGCAGGAAGCCGCCACCGCGCCAGCGCTCGATCTCCTCGGCGCAGATGCCGTCGAACGCGCGTTGCCGCTCGCCGAAGATCAGCCAGTTGCGCTGCAGGCCATCGGCCACGCGGGCACGCAGATGCGAACGCAGGCCGGCCATGCCGGAACCATTGCCGATGTAGATGGCCGGCAGCGGCTGTGGAGGCGCGTCGAAGGCCGGATTGGCGATCAACCGCACCCGCACGTCATCGCCGATGGAAGCCTGCGCGGTCAGCCAGCCCGAGGCCTGGCCTGCCTGGCGCACCACCAGCTGCATGCCGCCGTCCTGCGGCAGCGAAGCGAGCGAGTAGCGGCGCGGCACCAGGTCCTTGCCGTAGTGGCCAGGCCAGATGTCGACCAGCGCGCCGGGACGCCAATCCGTCGGAGGCCCGCTCAGCGTGAGTTCGTACAACGGCGCGCCGCTGCTGCCGGGATTCAGCAAGGTGCGCCGGGCAAGGCGCCAGCTGGCGTAATCGCTGTCCGGTATGGCGGTCGACAAGTTCATGTCGAGCGCATCGCCGCCGATTAATTCACCCAGCGCGTGCGACCAGCGGGCCAGCGCGCCGGGATCGCCGTTATCGACCTCGATGATCGGATGCAGCGCCTGCGCGCCCAGTACACGCAAGCGCTGGTCCAGCGTCTGGCCGAAACCGCAGAACTGCAGGTAATTGCGGTCGCCCAGCGCCAGCACCGCGTATTGCAGATGCGCCAGTTCGCCGGCGGCGGCATGCAGCAGGCGGTTGAAGCGGCGCGCCGCATCGGGCGGTTCGCCCTCGCCGAAACTGCTGGCGACGAACAGCGCGCGGCGATAATTGCCCAGCAGCGGAGGCGTGAGCTTTTCCAGCGATTGCACGTGCACCGCGACACCGGCCTCGCGCAGCGCGGCGGCGCTTTGCAGCGCCAGCCTTTCCGCCTGGCCGGTCTGGCTGGCGTAGGCCATCAGCACCGGATCGTGCACATCGCCCGACACCGGCACCTCCGCCAGCCGCGCGCGCTCCGCCTGCGCCTCGCGCTTCTGGCGGCGGCGCTTCAGGTACAGCATCCAGCCCGTGACCGCAAACCCGGGCAGCGACAGGCTGACCAGGAACATCAACACGCGGCCCGGCAGGCCGAAGTAAGTCCCCATGTGCAGCGGATAGATGACCGACAGCGCGCGCTGGCCGACGGCCATGCCGTCGTACGGCTCGTTCTTGACGATGGCGCCGGTCTGCTGGTTGATCGACATGCGCCCGCGCGCGCGTACGTGCGGCGCGTCCTGCGCCACCCAGAGGATCTGGATCGGCTGTTTGGCGCGTTCCGGCGGACGCAGGAAGGCCATGCGCCAGTTCGGCGCCTGCTGCTGGAAGGCCGACCACGATGTCGTCAGGTCGACCGCTTCCGCCACGGCGGTACGTGGCGCGCCATCGGTCTTCAGCGCCTTCGGTTTGGGCGCGGCAGCTTCGCGCGGCGGGCGCTGCACGCCGGCCCAGCCATCGACCGTATCGCGCACCACGTCGAAACTCCAGTACACGCCGCTGGCCGTGAAGATCAGATAGCCCGCCAGCGCCCACGTTCCCGCCACCGAATGCAGGCCCCACAGGAAGGAGCGGCCCTTGAGACGCGTGTCGAACGTCAGCCAGGTGCGCCAGTCCAGCGCGCGGCGCGGCCAACGCAGATACAGCCCGCTCAGGGCCAATCCCATCAGACAAAGCGCCAGCGTGCCCACCACCGGACGCCCGCTTTCGCGCGGCAGCAGCAGGTAGCGGTGCAGCGACTCGACCCACTCGAACGCGTCGTCGTAGCGCAGCGGCGGCAGCAGCGCGCCGGTGTAAGGGTTGACGAAGACGGTCTCGCCGTGTTTTTCGCCCGGCGCCGGTGCAAAGCCGACACGGGCCGTCGTGCCAGGCTCGGAATACACGACGATGCTGGTGATGCGCGCCTCGGGATGCGCACGCCGCGCGATCTGGGCGACCTGCGGCGGCGCCAGCACCGGCGCCGTTTGCACGGCCACGCTGGTCACGCCCGGATTGAGCAGGTCCAGCAGCTCTTCGCGGAAGGCGAGGATGGCCCCGGTCAGGCCGATCACGACCAATACCGAGCCGGCGGTGATGCCGATGAACCAGTGCAGCTGGAACCAGAGCTTTTTCACAGGTCGACCTTCACGCTCAATTTGACCAGGCGCGGCATGCCGGCACTGAGGCGCGTGCCGGCGCCGGCCCAGTACCGCTTGTCGCCGGCGTTGTCGATATTGGCTTGCCACGTGGTGCGCTTGCCCATCAATGTCGTCACGTAGCGGCCGCCGGCGCTGAACAGCGTCACGCCGCCGAGGAAGGCCTGGTCAAGATCGTTGACCGGCCGGCGGCCGGTGAAGTAGGCGCCGCCGTTGAAGGACAAACCTGGCACCGCATCCAGTTCATACGACAGGAACGCGCTGGCGGTGCGCCTGGACGCGTTCTCCGGCAGCTTGCCGTTGTAGTTCGCGTTGATGTTGCGGAATTCCGGCGCGATCCACTGCGCCGACGTTTGCCATGACAGCTGACGCGCCAGCTTGCCCTGCGCGGACAACTCCAGGCCGCGATAGTGCTGCTCGCCGTCGGCGGTGAAGACGTTGGCGGTATTGGTGTAGTAGCCGGGACGATTGATGTCGAACAGCGCCGCCTGCACCAGCGTGCCGCCCGGTACGCGCCAGCGCGCGCCCAGCTCCTTCTGGCGGCTCACGCCCGGTGCCATGCGTTCGCCCACGTTGGCGCTGCCGGTCGGCGCGGTTTCGCCTTCTTCCAGCCCCTGCGAACCGGACGCGTAGAACGACAGGTCGGCGGAGGCCTTGTAGATCAAGGCCGCCATCGGCGTGGTCTTGCTGACGTCGTAGTGGTTCGCGCCCTGGTCGCTGGTGTACTGCACGCTGCGCACGCCGGCCACCGCCTGCCAGTGGGGCGAGAAGGTCAGCCGGTCTATCGCATAGATCCCGCCATCACGCGAGTCCAGCGCGGCGGTGGTCGGCGTTGTCGGCACGGCGCCGTAGGTCACGCTGGTGATGGCGCCCGGGTTGTACAGGTTTTGCGCGGCGACGGTGTAGGTCGATTGATAGATCGGGTCCTGGCTCTTGTCGGTGCGGGTGGCACCGAAGGTCACGTCATGCTGGACGAAACCGGTCGCCACGCTGCCCGCCAGTTCCACGCGCAGCATGCTCGAGTCGACCACGTTGTGCTGCAGATTGCCGTTGATGCGGCCCGCGCCGGTCTGCAGCGCCGCCGTGTTATTCAGCCTGAAGATGGCCAGCCTGCGGTCGCGCGCCGTTTCGGAATGGCCGCCCTCCACCGTCAGGGCCCAGACGTCGCTCAGCGCATAGTCGGCGCGCAGTTGCGCATTCCTGGTTTGTGCGTCGAAGTTGGCCCAGTCCGGGCCGATCAGCCGGTGCGGATCGACCGTGGCCGGCAGCGGAATCGCGCCGTTGACGACGGCCGGCAAGGCGATGCCCGCCTGTTCGGTCACACGGCGCTTGTCGTATTCCAGATCGGCCTTCAGGCGCAGGCGCGCATTGACGCGCCAGTCCAGCGCCGCCGACGCGAAGCCGCGGTTGCCGTTGCCGACGTTGTCCAGGTAGGAGCCGAGCGTGCCGGCGGCGGCGTTGATGCGCACGCCGAACTGCCGCTCCCCGCCGAAGCGGCGCGCCACATCGGCCGTCGCCACCGCCGTGCCGTTCTGGTCGACCGTCATGCCGACCGTGCTGACCGGCGCGGCGCCGGCGCGCTTGGTGACGAAGTTGACCACGCCCGCCGGCGAGGTGAAGCCGTAGTACAGCGCGGTGGCGCCCTTCAGTACTTCGACGCGTTCCTTGTCTTCCATCGGCACCTGCGAGAAGTTCATGATCGGCAGCGTGCCGTTCAGGCGGTAGTTGGTGCGGTTCTCCACCGCGATGCCGCGTATGACCAGCTGGTCCCAGGTGTCGCCGCCATTCTGCTGGCGCGTGACGCCGGCGGTGTTGCGCAGCGCGTCGTACAAGCCGCCGGCCGCCTGCAATTCCAGCACCTCGCGCGTGACCACGTTGACGGTGGCCGGCACGTCCATGATGTCGGCGCCGCGGAAGCTGCCCGCCTCCACCGTTTTCGGCGCAAAGCCGTCGGCACGCGCCGCCGTCACCCGCACGGCCTGCAGGACCAGCTCATCCGCCTCCTGCGCGGCGGCGGGAAAAGCCAGGGTCAACATGAGGTACAAGGGCAGGCGGAGGTGGGGCATGGCGGCGAAATAGGACGAAGGTTACACATTATATCGATAATGCGAATCATTATCAATTGCGATTACTACGTACGCCGCCCCGCCTTGACGCCCCAAACCGCCGCAACCATACTTGGGCCATGGAGAAACCTTTGCCTTGGGCCGACAGCACGCCAGGACTGACCTTGTGGTCGGCCATCCTGTTTTGCTGCTTCAGCGCCCTGCTGGCGGCGCTGTACCTGCTGCCGTCGGTGGCCAGCCTGCTGTGCGTGGTGCCGGTGCTGTCCTACCTGATGCTGGGACGGAGGATGGGCATGGTCTACAGCGTCGGCTGGCCGGTGCTGGGCATGGCGATACTGATGCTGCGGCCCGGCAGCACGGCCGAGGAGCTGTCCAGCCTGGGCGCGACCCTGCTCGGCGTCGGCGTGCTGTCGCACCTGTTCGAGGCCAAACGCGAGGCGCTGATGCAAGCCTTGCGCCGCACCGCCGCGCTGGATCCGGTGACCGGCCTGCATAACCATCTCTACCTCGAATCCATCTTCAGCCAGCTGACCCGTCCGCAGCGCGGCAAGCCGGCCACCGTGTCGCTGATGCTGATCGACGTGGACCAGCATGACGACGCTGCGCTGATCCACGTCGCGCGCCGCATCGAGGAAGTCTGCCGGGGCAGCGACTGGGCGTTCCGCTTCGGCGACGCCCGCTTCTGCGTGCTGGTGCCGTGGGTGACGCAGGTGCAGGGCCAGCAGATCGCCGACCGGCTGAAGGCGGGCATCGAGGCCGGCGAGTCGCACCGCGTACACCCGCGCATCGGCCTGGTGCGCTGGCCGGACGATGCGGCCACCTTGGCCGAACTGCACCGGGCCGCGGCCCGCCGCATCGAGCACTAGTTATTCAAAGCGCTCGAACGACTCCGCCAGGAAATCGACAAACGTCCGTATCCGCGCCGACAACTGGTGCCGCTGCGGATACACCGCGTAGATGTCCGCATCGGGCGTCCTGAAGCCGGGCAGCACCTGCACCAGCCGCCCGCTCTCGAGATAGCGCTCGATATCCCATTCCGCCCGCATCAGGATGCCGTGGCCATCCAGCGCCCAGTTGACGGCGATTTCGCCGTCGTTGGTCGCCAGGTTGCCGCGCACCTTGACCGCTTCCGCATGACGCTCCGATTCGCGTCCCGCGAACAGCCGCCACAGGCCATACGCCTCATCGCCCTGCCGGATGCAGATGCAGTTGTGCCGCCGCAGCTCGGCCGGCGACCTGGGCTCGCCATGCCGGGCCAGATACTTCGGCGACGCGCACAGCAGCCGCCGGTTCGGCGCCAGCCGCCTGGCGATCACGCGCGTGTCGGTCGGCGCGCCGAAGCGGATGCAGACATCGAACTGGTCGTCCGTCAGCGCCGGTGGATCCACCGACAGCTGCAGTTGCACATCCACCTCCGGATAGCGCAGCACGTATTTGGAAATCGCCGGCGCGATGTGCAGGCGCCCGAAGCCCAGCGTCGCGTTGACCCGCAGCTGCCCCTTGGGCACGCCCTTGGACGTGGTCAGCAACTGGTCCAGGTCGGCGATCTCGCCCAGGATGCGGCGCGCATGCTCCAGCAGCACCTCGCCCTCGGGCGTCAGGCTCATGCGCCGGGTGGTCCGGTTCACCAGCGGCACGCCCACGCGCGCCTCGATCAGGGACAGCCGCTTGCTGACCGCCGACGTGGTGATGCCCAGTTCCCGCGCGGCGCCGCTCAAGCTGCCGGCATTCGACAGGGAAACGATGAAGCCGAGCTCGGCCGGTTGGAATCCGTTACTCATGATTGATTGTTGAGCTGAAGGTTAACAATGGATTGAGTTTAGCCCCCTTAAAGCGCCCCGTCCACCGCTTACAGTGCATGCACTACCGCCCCAATCATGCACAGGAGACCGCAATGAAGACCTACCAAATCGCAACCATTCCCGGCGACGGCATCGGCAAGGAAGTCGTGCCGGCCGGCCAGCAGGTGCTTTCCGCGCTGGCCGCCGGCAGCAAGAGCTTCCAGTTCGAGTTCGAAGACTTCGGCTGGGGCGGCGACTACTACCGCCGGCACGGCGTCATGATGCCGGCCGACGGCCTGGACGCCCTGCGCGACAAGGACGCCATCCTGTTCGGCTCCGCCGGCGACCCGGACATCCCCGACCACATCACGCTGTGGGGCCTGCGCCTGAAGATCTGCCAGGGCTTCGACCAGTACGCCAACGTGCGTCCGACCCGCATCCTGCCCGGCATCGACGGCCCGCTGAAGCGGTGCAGGCAGGAAGACCTGAACTGGGTCATCGTGCGCGAAAACTCGGAAGGCGAATATTCCGGCGTCGGTGGCCGCGTGCACCAGGGCCACCCGATCGAAGCGGCCACCGACGTTTCGATAATGACCCGCGTCGGCGTCGAGCGCATCCTGCGCTTCGCCTTCAAGCTGGCCCAGTCGCGTCCACGCAAGCTGCTGACCGTCATCACCAAGAGCAACGCCCAGCGCCACGCGATGGTGATGTGGGACGAGATCGCGCTGGAAGTGTCGCGCGATTTCCCCGACGTCAAATGGGACAAGGAACTGGTCGACGCCGCCACGGCGCGCATGGTCAACCGTCCGGCCACGCTGGACACCATCGTCGCCACCAACCTGCACGCCGACATCCTAAGCGACCTGGCCGCCGCGCTGGCCGGCAGCCTGGGCATCGCCCCCACCGGCAACATCGATCCGGAGCGCCGCTACCCATCGATGTTCGAGCCTATCCACGGCTCGGCGTTCGACATCATGGGCAAGGGCCTGGCCAATCCGGTCGGTACCTTCTGGTCGGTGGTCATGCTGCTCGAGCACCTGGGCGAGCACGAGGCGGCGCAGCGCGTGATGCGCGCCATCGAAAAAGTGACGGCCAACGTCCGCCTGCACACGCGCGACCTGGGCGGCGTCGCCACCACGGCCGACGTCACGCAGGCCGTGTGCGACTACCTGACGTCCGCACAGGAACTGCAGGCCGCATAAATACGCGCCATCGGCGCAGGTCCGCCCCTACCCGCCGCCAAGAGCATGGCGGGGCGCGATCCAGGCAGCAAAACATAAGGAGGCATCATGTCTAAGCGTTTCTTTGGAAAACTGTACGTCCAGGTACTGATAGGCGTCGTCGCCGGCGGCCTGCTGGGTTATTTCTACCCCAAGCTCGGCACCGACTTCAAACCCCTGGGCGACGCCTTCATCCGGTTGATCAAGATGGTCTTTGCGCCGGTGATCTTCGCCATGGTGGTGCTGGGCATCGCCAAGATGGAGAGCATGAAGGAGCTCGGGCGCGTCGGCGTCCGCGCCCTGATCTATTTTGAAATGATGTCGACGTTCGCCCTGCTGCTGGGCCTCATCGTCGTCAACGTCGTCCAGCCCGGCGCCGGCATGAATGTCGATGCGACGACGCTCGATACCCACAGCATCGCCAACTACACGGCGGCGGCGGCAAAATCCACCGGCTTCACGGACTTCCTCCTCAACATGATCCCGCAAAGCGTGGTCGAAGCCCTGTCCAGGAACGACATCCTGCAGATCCTGGTGTTTGCGACGATGTTCGGCATCGCGCTGTCGCACATGGGCCGCCGCGCCAAGCCGGTGGTCGACTTCCTGGACGCCTTCTGCAACAGCATGTTCATCGTCGTCGGCATGATCATGCGCGCCGCGCCCATCGCCGCGTTCGGCGCGATCGCTTTCACGGTCGGCAAGTACGGCCTGGGTTCGCTGGTCTCGCTGGGCCAGCTGATGGGCAGCATGTACATCACCTGCGTGCTGTTCGTGTTTGTCGTGCTGGGACTGGTCGCCCGCGTTTCCGGCTTCAGCCTGCTCAAGTTCCTGCGCTACATCAAGGATGAAGTCTTCACGGTGCTGGGTACCAGCTCATCGGAATCGGTGGTGCCGCAATTGATGCGCAAACTGGAACATGTGGGCGTCTCCAAGCCGGTGGTCGGCCTGGTCATTCCGGCTGGCGTCACCTTCAACCCGGACGGCCAGTGCATCTACTACACGATGGCGGCCATCTTCATCGCCCAGGCGACCAATACGCCGCTGACCATGATGGACCAGTTTGTCGTGCTGGGCGTGCTGATGCTGACCTCCAAGGGATCCGCCGGCGTGACCGGTTCGGGCTTCATCACGCTGGCGGCGACGCTGGCCTCGATGGGCAAGATCCCGGTGGCCGGCATGGTGCTGCTGCTCGGCGTCGACCGCTTCATGTCCGAGGCACGCGCCATCACCAACACCATCGGCAATGCGGTCGGCACCATGGCCATTGCGCAGTGGGTCGGCGCGCTGGACCGCGACCGCATGAACCGCGTGCTGAACGGTGAATCCACGCAGGAGGAAATGCGGGCGCTGTATGCGCCGGAGGACGCCGCCAACGAGCCGCTGCCCGAAGTGGCGATCCTGCAAAAAGCATCCGCCTGACAGGTGACCATCATGAATGAGAAAACCAGCGAACGCGCACTCCTGCAACGCATGTTCGAGGCGGCGATAGCGGCGGCGCAGCCGGCGCTGTGCGTGCCGCCGGCGCTGCCCGAGGCGCCCAAGGGACGCCTGATCGTGATCGGCGCGGGCAAGGCTTCGGCCGAGATGGCTCGCGCCGTCGAACGCAACTGGCCAGGGCCGCTCACCGGCCTCGTGGTCACCCGCTACGGCTACGCCGTGCCGTGCGAGCGCATAGAAATCGTCGAAGCCTCGCACCCTGTGCCCGATGCCGCCGGACTCTCGGCCGCCCGCCGCATGCTCGACCGCGTGCAGGGCTTGAGCGCAGACGACACGGTGCTGTGCCTGATCTCCGGCGGCGGCTCGTCGCTGCTGCCGCTGCCCGCCGATGGCATCAGCCTGGAAGACAAGCAGCAGGTCAACCAGGCCCTGCTGACCTCCGGCGCCAGCATCGGCGAAATGAACTGCGTGCGGCGCCACCTGTCCGCCATCAAGGGCGGCCGCCTTGCCGCCGCCTGCCATCCGGCAAGGGTGATGACCTTTCTGATCTCCGACGTGCCGGGCGACGATCCGCGCGACATCGCCTCCGGCCCCACCGTCGGCGACGCCAGCACCTGCGCCGACGCGCTGGACATCATCCGCCGCTACCGCATCGCGCTGCCGGAGCATGTGCTGGAAGTACTGCGCAGCGGCCGTGGCGAATCCATCAAGCCCGGCGATCCGAGGCTGGCCCGCGCGGAAGTGCGGATGATCGCCACGCCGCAAATGGCGCTGGAAGCGGCCGCGCAAGTGGCGGCGGCGGCGGGCGTCACGCCGCACATCCTCGGCGACAGCATCGAGGGCGAGGCACGCGACGTCGGCAAGGTCATGGCCGGCATCGCGCTGCAGGCGGCGCGGCGCGGCCAGCCGTTTGCCGCGCCATGCGTGCTGCTGTCCGGCGGCGAGACCACCGTCACCGTCCGCGGCCAGGGACGCGGCGGCCGCAACGTCGAGTTCCTGCTGTCCTGCGCCATCGCGCTGCAAGGCGAGGCGGGCATCCACGGCCTGGCCGGCGATACGGACGGCGTCGACGGACAGGAAGAAGTCGCCGGCGCCTGGATGGCGCCCGACACACTCGCCCGCGCATGGGAACACGGCCTGCGTCCCCGCGACAGCCTCGATAACAACGACGGCCATGGTTTCTTCCAGGCGCTGGGCGACAGCATCGTCACCGGCCCTACCCTCACCAACGTCAACGACTTCCGCGCGCTGCTGATTGTGCGCTAAACGCTGGTTGTTTGTGGCCGTTGTATTGGACCTGTACTCGCGGCGCATCGTAGGCAGGTCGACGCAACCGACGATGATGAACAAGCGCATGCACAACTTAAGCATTTGCTTGGGTAGTCAGGACAATTTTTCCCACGTTCAAACCATCTTCCATGCGTTTCTGCGCTGTACCTGCTTCGGCCAAGGGGTAGACGCTATCGATGATTGGATTCAGTCCACCTTTGCCGAACTGCGATAACCAACGTTCCTTAAAACGATGCGACATGGCGTGCTTTACTTCTTGTGAACGCGATTTCATGACTGTGCCCATAATTTGCAGGTGGCGGTACAGCAAACGGTCCAGCGGTATCTTCGCGTTTTCGATACCACCCATGATACCGATTTGCACCAGGCGGCCGCCGAAGTCGAGCGAATTCACATTGCGTTCGAAGTAAGGTGCGCCGATGAAATCAAGGATGAGGTTTACGCCGCGATTTTCGGTTCGTGTAGCAATTGCCTCCGCGAAGTCTTCTTTCTCATAGTCGATTACATGATGCGCACCCATGCGGAGAACGATGTCATGGGCGCTTGTCTTCGCGGTGGAAAAAACCGTCGCGCCCACTGCATGCGCCAGCTGTACGGCCGCCCCCCCGACACCACCTGCGCCGGCGTGAACCAGAACGGATTCGCCAGGTTGCA
Source organism: Duganella hordei (assembly GCF_040369125.1). NCBI lineage: Bacteria > Pseudomonadati > Pseudomonadota > Betaproteobacteria > Burkholderiales > Oxalobacteraceae > Duganella > Duganella hordei. The sequence continues at coordinate 456,453 of NZ_BPWI01000004.1, read as the reverse complement.
GCTTGCCCAAGTGGATGAGTGCCTCATGAGCCGTCACAAACACTTCGGTGATTGCAGCAGCATGAATATAGTCCATGCCATCTGGAATCGGCATCGCCATACGGTAGTCGATGCGGGAAACCTCAGCATAGGCGCCACCTCCAACAATACCCATGACACGGTCACCGATAGAATAGCCCTGGACTTCCGCGCCGACGGCGACCACCTCGCCTGCGATTTCCAGCCCCATGATGGTGGAGTCGCCAAAGTCGGGCCAGCCGTAGCCACCGCGACGGTGGGTCAGATCAGCGCGGTTGACGCCGGCAGCATGCGTTCGCACCAGCAGGTCGGTGGGGCGGAGGACAGGTTCCGGGACTTCGCCGATTTTGAGTACCTCGGCTGTGCCGAATTGGTCAAAGGTAATAGCTTTCATGATTGTTCCTTATATCGTAGCGATAGAGTTGGATGGCCGCAGCGGAAATTTGTGCGGCAGAAGAATATAGTCAGGCGGCCTGGCCTTCAGAGAACGCTGCGTTAGCGTAAGCAGACGCAGTGATGGCCGCCGGGAAGCCGGCGTAGAACGCCAGATGCGTGATGGCTGCACTCAGCTCGACCTGCGTTAAGCCATTTTGAATACCGCGGCGCAGGTGCGCGGGAAGTTCGTGAGCGTGGTTCATCGCGATGAGACAGGCAATGGTGATGAGGCTGCGGTCTCGCGGGGACAGGTCCGGGTCAGTCCAGACTTCCGAATACAGCGGCCGCTCGACGAAATCGGACAACTTGGGTGTGAAGTGTCGGGCCGCTGCGCGAGGGCTGGTGAAATCGATGGGTTTCATGGTGCTTCCTTTCGCTTTTGAATCAGGCTTGGCTGATGAATTTGTTAGTCAGGTAGTGGCCTATGCCTTCAGTACCGCCTTCTGAGCCATGTCCGCTTTCCTTCATGCCGCCGAATGGCAATTCGGTGGCGATGATGCGGTACTGATTGATGCCAATCATTCCAGCCTCAAGACCATCACCGACGTCAATGGCCGTGCGTGCGTCGCGGGTGAAGGCATAGGCAGACAGCGCATAAGGCAGGCGGTTAGCTTCCGCCAGGCCGTCTTCCAGCGTATCGAAGGCGCGTAATACGGCGATGGGGCCGAACGGCTCTTCATGCATGATGCGAGCGCTCATCGGCACGTCGGCCAGCACGGTCGGTTCGAAGAAATAGCCCGGACGGTCGATACGCTTTCCCCCGGTCAATACCCTGGCGCCTTGCTCTACTGCGTCGGCAACCAGCGATTCCATCTTGGCCAGTTGGCGCGGATTGGCCAGTGGGCCCACTTGTATGCCGCTATCCATGCCATCACCGATGGCCAGCCTCTGCGTTGCTGCGACGAAGCGCTCCTCGAAGCGAGCATAAGCGGCGCGCTGAATCAGGAACCGGGTCGACGAAATGCAGATTTGGCCGGTGCCACGAAAGCGGTTGGCGGCGCCGCCCGCAGCGGCGGCGTCGATATCGGCATCCTCAAATACCAACACCGGGCCGTGTCCGCCCAACTCCAGCGTGATTGGCTTGACGCCGGCAGCAGCACGCTCGGACAGCAGGCGCCCCACAGGTACGGAGCCAGTGAAGGCGACCTTGCGGATAACCGGTGAGGCAATCAGCTGCCCCGAGACCATGTCCGGCACGCCGAAGACGATTTGCAGCACGCCTTTAGGCAAACCGGCGTCATCCAGGCAGCGGGCCAGGGCCAAGGCCGTCGCGGGGCTTTCTTCGCCTGGTTTCAGGATGACGCTGCAGCCGGCAGCCAAAGCTGCCGACAGCTTGCGCGCAGGGGTAATGGCAGGGAAGTTCCAAGGCGTAAAAGCAGCCACTGGACCGATAGCCTGACGCTTCACCAGTTGCTGAACGCCAGGGCGATTGGCGGGAACCACGCGACCATCGATACGGCGCGCTTCCTCGGAGAACCATTCGAAGTATTCCGCGGCACGCAATACTTCATCACGACTCTCGCTCAGGGGCTTGCCTTCTTCCAGTGTCATCAGCGTGGCAATGTGCTCAGCGCGTTCGCGCATCAGTCCTGCTGCGTTTCTCAGGATGTGGGCGCGTTCGGCTGGTACCACATGCCGCCATATTTCAAAAGCGCCTTTGGCTGTATCCAGCGCTTGGTCCAGGTCTGCGGCGGTGGCCAGCGGAAGGCGGCCCAGTGTCGTACCGGTTGCCGGGTTGATGACAGCGGAGGTGTCGCGGTTGCCAGCCTCCAACCAGACGCCGTTGATGAACAGATAGAGCTGGTCGTACTTATACTTTTGCATGATTATCTTCCTTGGTTGAATTCGGTAGCATGTGGGCTTGCCGTAGGAAGAAGATTAAAACCGCGGGGGGCTGCTGATAAGATGACTCTCGCCCACAATGGCTATGCAAGGAATGCACAAATGCAGTCAGAAAAATTTGCGGAATTTCTGGGAGTCTTCGCCGATGTGGCACGGGAAGGAAGCTTTTCCGGGGCTGGCCGTCGCCGTGGACGCACGCCCTCGTCCATCGGACGCCAGATTGATACGCTCGAGGAGTACCTCGATACCCCCTTGTTCTTGCGTTCCACACGACTGTTGACACTTACCGATGCGGGCGAGGCGCTATTGGTCCGGGCCAGGCAAATCCTTGACTCACTGGAAGACGCTCAGCAGGAATTGGCATCGATGAAGGGAGCAGTGACCGGCACCCTGCGGGTGGCCTGCTTCCCGACGTTTGGCAAGCGCTATGTCATGCCAGTCATGGGGGAGCTGGCCCGTAAGTATCCTGATTTACGGTTGGAATTGGACCTCACCGAAAGGCTTGCTGATCCGGTAGCCGAGCGTCTGGACTTGGTTATTCGAATCGGCGATATGGCTGACAGCACTCTTATTGGAACCCGCATTGCGACGCAGACCCGCATTCTGTGCGCAAGTCCAGCCTATCTCGCGCAAGCGGGCAGCCCGACCAGACTCCCAGACCTGGCATCACATCGCTTAATCGATAAGCTGCATGGTGCGGACTTGCTGGGATGGGCTGATGTGCTTGGTCAGCCAACTCGCGCAGTCAGCTCGCAACCTGTGTTTGCCTGTGACGATTTTGAGGCAATGCGCCTCGCAGCGAGGGAGGGACTAGGGATTGGTTATCTTCCAGACTGGGTGGTCGGGTCTGATGTCAAAGACGGCCATCTTTTGCAGCTCTTTCCTGAATGGTCAGCGCAACCGCATGCATGTACAGGAATTCATGCGCTACGCGCATTGAGACAGCCGCCGGCCCGCGTCACGGTTCTCCTGGATACGCTACGGGCGTACATTGGCTATCCGCCGGGCTGGGCGCTGAACGCGAAAGTATCAGACGACGAGGACGTCGCGGGCTGAACAAGTCCGCTTCCGGCCGAGGCTGTATAAAAACGCAATAATAAGGCAAGCGAAAATATTTTTAAAAATCGCTTGCTATTATGTAGTGCACGATCTATAGTGTGTACATGGGCGCTGCAAACAACGCCGAACAGAAGTAAATTAGCAAGCTAGCTATGCCGTCATGTAGGTAGTAAGCGATTAGATAGCTACCTAACTTATGTAGTCCAACTCACTAAAAAGGAAATCATCATGTCGATCCAACAAGTTCTGTACCGCGCAAACGCAAAAGCAACCGGTGGCCGCGAAGGCCGTGCCGTTTCCTCCGACAACGTGCTGGACGTCAAACTGACGACCCCGAAAGAACTGGGCGGCGCCGGCGCCGTGGGCACCAACCCTGAACAACTGTTTGCCGCCGGCTACTCGGCTTGCTTCCTGGGCGCGATGAAATTCGTCGGCGGCCGCGACAAGATCGCCGTACCGGCAGACGTATCGGTCGAAGGCACCGTCGGCATCGGCGCGATCCCTACCGGTTTCGGCATCGAAGTCGAACTGAAAATCTCGCTGCCAGGCCTGGACCGCGCAGAAGCCGAGAAACTGGTCGCCGCAGCCCACATCGTCTGCCCTTACTCGAACGCCACCCGCGGCAACATCGACGTGACCCTGACCATCGTTTAATCGAGTCAGCCTCCGGAAGCCGGCGCCCTTCAAAGGCGCCGGCTTTTTCACATACAATCATCGTTCCCGTTCCTAACCGAGATACGCAATGATTGAGTGGCAATGGCTGGCTTTTGACGACATCCCCCGCGCCGACTGGTATGAAGTACTGCTGCAGCGCCAGCAGGTGTTCATCCTCGAGCAAACCTGTCTGTATCCCGACATCGACGGCTGCGATCCGCAGTGCCATCACCTGATGGCCTGGCGCGAGATCGAGGGCAAGCGCACGCTGGTGGCCTACCTGCGCTGCGTGCCGCCGGGGCTGAAGTACGACGAGATGTCGCTGGGCCGCGTGCTGACCACGCAGGCCGCGCGCGGCAGCGGCATCGGCCGCGAGCTGCTGGCCAAGGCGATCCCGCTGGCCGAGGCGCTGCATCCAGGCCATGGCTTCCGCATCGGCGCGCAGGCGCACCTGGAAAAATTCTATGGCAGCTTCGGCTTCAAGACGGTGACCGAGCCGTACGACGAAGACGGCATCATGCACATCGACATGGTCCGCTGATCTAGAACGTCAGCATGAAGCGCGCGCCGCTGCTGATCGAGCGCGCGTAGCGCACCGTGCCGCCGTTGGCGTGCACCAGGTGGCGCACCATCGCCAGGCCGATGCCCCTGCCCTGCTTCTTGGTAGAGAAGAACGGCGTGAAGATGTGCGCGGCCAGCGCCTCCGGCACGCCGGGGCCGTTGTCGGAGACTTCGATGCGCAGGCGTCCGCCCCGGCTCAGTCTTGCGCGCACCTGGGCTTCCGGCGATTTGCCGGTGATCGCCTCGGCGGCGTTCTTCAACAGGTTGATCAATGCCTGCTCCAGCTGGCCGGGATCGATCATCACTGCCAGCGAGGCCGGCTCCACCGAAAACGTCACGCGTCCTCCGGCGGCCTGCCATTGCGGCATCAGCAGCATATTCAAGCGCTCGAACAATTCCTCCAGCAGCACGCGCTGCGGCTGCGCCTGCGGCACGGTCGACAGGCTGCGGTAGCTGCCGACAAAGTCGACCAGGCTGGCGGCGCGGCGCGAGATCGCGTCCAGCGCGGTACCCAGGTCGGCATGGATGTCGGCCGGCAGGCCGGCGCCGACTTCTTCCAGCAGCCCGCAGGCGGTGCGCGACAGCGAGGCGACCGGCGTCAGGGAATTCATGATTTCGTGCGTCAGCACCTGCACCAGTTCGCGCCAGGCGTTCAGGGCTTCGGCTTCGAGTTCGCTTTCCACCGGCATCATCGCGGCAAGGCGCTGGGCCGAGCCTTGCATCGTCAATGCGGCGACGGCGACCAGTGCGCGCTCCACGCCGCGCTCGGTGTCGAAGCTGACCAGTTGGCGTTGACCGGCCGCTTGTGCCGCCAGCAGCAGTTGCAGATCCTGCGGTGCACTGGCGCGGCCGGGGGCGAGCAATCTGCGCGCACTGGCGTTCAGCGGAGCGACGGCGCCGGGGCCGGAGGCGTTCTGGATGCGGAACAGCGCGATGGGCGCGTGTTCAAGGCGGGCTTCCAGATTGAGGATGGTGTCGGCTTCGGCGGAGCTGCGGACTTCGAAGGCGCTATCGCTCCGCTCCATACGCGGCATGCGCGGAGCCAAGCGGCGCAGGCATTGCCAGAGCGTGGCCGCAGGAATGAAGGCCAGCAGGCAGCACAATACGATGCGGCGCGGCTCGGGCGCGGCGGCCAGCATGTCGGCGGCGGCCGTCAACGCCATCAATGCGGCGACACTGGCGGCCGCGCCGAACTTGAGGGTGCGCTCAGATGCCATGCTTGCCAAGCTTGCGGTACAGCGCGGCGCGGCTGATGCCCAGCGTCTTGGCGGCGTGGCTGATGTTGCCGTTGAATTGCGCCAGCGTGGCCGCGATGGCGTCGCGCTCCAGTGCGTCGAGTGTCATGTCATTGGAGATGGCGTCCGGGGCCACAGGGATCGAGGCGGCGACGGGGGCAGCGGCGGCCATGCCGAAATCGGCCAAACCATATTCCGCGCCCTGCCCGAGGATGACGGCGCGTTCGCAGGCATGCCGCAGCGCGCGCACATTGCCCGGCCATTCATGTGCCACCAGTCCTTCCAGCGCAACCGCGTTGACATTGCGCGCCGGCCGCTGGTACTGTAGTTCGTACTGTTTCAGGTAATGCTCCAGCAGCAGCGGAATGTCCTCCCGCCGCGCGCGCAAGGGCGGCACACGGATCACGATGGTATTCAAGCGGAACAACAAGTCCGGCCGGAACACCGCAGGATCGAACAAGCGCGCCTCGTCCAGGTTTGTCGCGCTGACGATGCGCACATCGATCGCTTCCGGCTTGTCGGCGCCGATCGGCGTCACCTCGCGCCGCTCCAGCGCCGTCAGCAGCTTGGCCTGCGCAGCCAGCGGCATATTGCCGATTTCATCCAAAAACAACGAACCGCCGCGCGCGGCCTGGAAGCGCCCCGCCCTGTCGGCCTTGGCATCGGTGAACGATCCTTTGCGATGCCCGAACAACTCGCTCTCGAACGTCGATTCCGGCAACGCGCCCATGTCGACCGCCAGCAAGGTGCCCGCCGAGCGCCGCGACATCGCATGAATCGCGCGCGCCACCAATTCCTTGCCGACGCCGTTCTCGCCCAGCACCATCACGTTCGCCTCGGTCGGCGCCACGCTGGCGATCAAGGCCTTCAACTCGCGCATCGCGGTCGACTCGCCCATCAAATCCGGCGCCGATGCAGACGGCCCGCGCAATGCCGCCCGCCGCGCCAGCGCCTGGTCGATCGCCGCCACCAGCCGCGCATTGTCCCAGGGCTTGGTGATGAAGTCGCCGGCGCCGCGCTTCAGCGCTTCCACCGCCAGCGGCACGTCGGCATAGGCGGTCATGGCGATCACCGAAGGCGGCTGCGATTGCGCGCGCAATACGTCCAGCAGCGCCAGTCCTTCGGCGCCGTCGATGAAGCCGGGCGTGAAGTTCAGGTCCAGCAGCACCACATCCGGCACCCCCTGGGCCAGCAAGGCCGGCAAGCCGGCCGGATCGCACAAGGTCGCGACTTTGCCGTAGCGCCGGCGCAGCAGCAATTGCGCGGCGGTGGCGACATCGGGGTCATCGTCAAGTATCAGGATGTAGGCGGACATGGGAAGTCATTCTATCAGCCGCCGGCCCGCTGTAAACGACCCATCCGCGCTCACGGCGCGGCGCTGTCCACTTCCGGACAGCGGCCGGTGTTCGGAAATGAACACTACGCAGACATAACGCGCCAAAACCGCATCGCATAGCGCGTTTCAGCCATGGCACGGGCTTTGCAGTATGGCCCGCATGCACATCAAAAAAAATATCAGCGGTCCGGTTCCCAACCTGCCATCCAGCGGCGCTGCGATGGATATCGTCGTGCCCCGCCGGCGCGGCAAGACAGCCGCCATCGCAATCGCCGCAACGCTGGCCATCGCGGCCGGCGGCTATGCCTTGTGGTCGTTGATGCCGCGCGGCCTGCAGGTGGAAGGCGCCGAGCTGCGCGTGGGCCAGGCGGCACCGGGCATCTTCGTCGACGAAATCGTCGTGCGGGCCAGCGCCGAGCCGCTCAACTCGGTGATACTCGATTCGGTCGAGTCGGGCCGGGTCGAGGAAGTCTTCGCCACCGACGGCACGCTGGTGAAGAAAGGCCAGCTGCTGTTCCGCATCTCCAACCCGCAACGCAACCTGGAACTGCTGGCGCGCCAGTCGGAGCACGCGATCAGCATCTTCAACCTGTCCAACCTGCGGGTGTCGCAGGAGGCCAGCGCCAGCGACCATCTCCGCCGCCACGAAGATTTGCAGTACGCGCTGGACCAGGCACGCAAGCAGCATGAGCGCAACAAACGGCTGGCCGCGCAAGGCTTCATCTCCGCCGTCGCGCTGGAGGAATCGGCCGACAAGGTCGAACAGCAGCAACGCCTGCTGGCGCAGGAGGAGCGCGCCTCCGGCACCGAAGCCAACGTGCGCCGCAGCGCGGCGCAGCAGCTGGAAACCTCGATCGATGGCCTGAACAACGGGCTCAAGCTGGTCTCCGCCACCGTCGAGGCGCTGGCCGTGCGCGCGCCGGTCGAGGGACGGCTGACCAACTTCCGCCTGCAGGTCGGCGAGTCGATCGCCACCGGCAAAAACATCGGCCGTATCGACGATCCCACCCGCTTCAAGCTCTCGGCCAGCGTCGACGAGTACTACCTGAACCGCATGGCCGTCGGCCGCCACGGCAGTGTGCAGCAGGATCAGCGCAGCTACGCGGCCGACATCAGCGCCATCTACCCGCAAATCAAGGAAGGCCGTTTCATGGTCGAACTGGTGTTCACGGCCGGCCAGCCGCCGGTGCTGAACCCCGGCCAGAGCCTGGACGCGCGTATCACGCTGGGCGAGCCGGCCAAGGCGCTGCTGCTGCCGAACGGCGCCTTCATCAACGACAGCGGCGGCGCCTGGGTCTACGTGCTGGATGCGGCAGGCCGTCTGGCGCAGCGCCGTCCGGTGCGCATCGGCCGCCGCAACAACAGTCAGATCGAAGTGCTGGAAGGCCTGGCCGCCGGCGACAGGGTGATCCTGTCCAGCTACGCCGCATACGGAAATTCACCCAGACTGCAAATTACGCAGTAAATTCTCATCACCACCATCAAAGGCAAACGCATATGCTCAAACTCGTCTGCATCAGCAAGATCCACCAGGCCGGAGAAATCCAGACCACCGCCCTGGACCGCATCGACCTCGAAATCGAAGCGGGCGAATACGTCGCCATCACCGGGCCGTCCGGCTGCGGCAAGTCGACCATGCTGGGCATACTGGGCCTGCTGGACGTGCCCAACCACGGCGAGTACTGGTTCGAGGGGCAGAACGTGGCCGGCTGGAGCGAATCGAAGCTGAACCAGCTGCGGCGCGGCCGCATCGGCTTCATCTTCCAGAGTTTCAATCTGATCGAAGAGCTGACGGTATTCGAGAACGTCGAACTGGCGCTGGAATACAACGGCACGCCGGCGCGCGAACGGCGCGAGCGCGTCACCGCGATGCTCAACAAGCTGGGTGTCGGCCACCGCGCGGCGCACCGCCCCTCGCAGCTGTCCGGCGGCCAGCAGCAGCGCGTCGCGATCGCGCGCGCTCTGGTGGCCGGCCCCGCCGTGCTGCTGGCCGATGAACCGACCGGTAACCTCGATTCCGCGCACGGCGACGAAGTCATGCGCCTGCTGCGCGAGATCAACGCGGAAGGCACCACCGTGGTCATGGTCACGCACTCGCCGGACCACGCGGCGCAAGCCTCGCGCACATTGAATTTGCTCGACGGCCGCATCATGGTCGACGCCCTGCAAGCTGCTTAAGCGACAGGATCACCCAGATGAACCTGCGCGATTTTCGCATCGGCTGGCGCTTGCTGTTGCAGCAGCCGGCCTACTCGGCCGTGGTGATCGGTGGCCTCTCCGTCGGCTTTGCCGCCTGCTTCCTGCTGTTCGGCTTTGTCGAGTTCTGTCTGAACTACGACAGCAGCGTGCCTGACAACGACCGCGTGGTCGTGGTCAAGCAGCGCATCAACGTATTTCCGCGTCCCGAATGGCAGGCTTGGGCCTTCCTGCCGCTGCGCGACGTCGCGCTGGCCAGCGGCATGGTGGCGGAGGCCAGCATCGCCAAGCCGATCGACACTCCCCTGCGCGCCGGCAACGCGCTGCTTGCGGTGAACCTGCAGGTGGTCGACCCGGCGTTCCGCACCATGTTCGGTGTCGCCACGCTGGACGGCGACTTGAACGCGGCGCTGACGCAGCCGGACGGTATCGCACTGACCAGGGCCGGTGCGCAGAAGCTGTTCGGCAACGGCCCGGTCCTGGGCCAGACCGTCAAGATCGACGGCACCGTGCTGCAAGTACGGGCACTGCTGGCCGACCCGCCGGCCAACAGCAGCCAGCTGTATGAAGCGTTGATCGGCACCGGCAGCAGCGCATGGCAGGAACGCGAGACCGCGATCAGCAAATGGGGGCGCGGCGTGGTCTACATGAAGCTGAAGCCCGGCGCCTCGATGTCGACGCTGGCGGCGCTGCTGCAGGAAGCCAGCGAGAAGTCGCCGCTGAACCAGCGCGTGAAGAACGGTCCGATGGGCAAAGGCCTGAACGGTCGCAACGTCGCCGACGTCGCGCTGCTGCCGCTGCGCGATGCTTATTTCGACGAGGACCTGCTCAACAGCCGCGCCGCCGAGCAGCACGGCCAGCGCAGCAGCGTGTTCGGACTGGCGGCCGGCGGCCTGTTGATCCTGCTGCTGGCTGCGATCAACTACATCAACCTGGCGACGGTGCGCACCTTGCGCCGCCAGCGCGAGATCGGCATCCGCAAGCTGCTGGGTGCAAGCGCACCGCGGCTGGCGCGGCAATTCCTCAGCGAGGCCGCGCTCACCACGCTGCTGTCGGCGGTCGCCGGCCTGATGCTGGCGTGGCTGCTGCTGCCGGTGTTCTCCGACCTGGTCAATCGTCCGTTGACCGGCATGTTCACGCCGCTGCGCTGCGCGATGGCGCTGGCCTTCGGTCTGCTGATCGGCGTGCTGGCCGGGGCCTATCCCGCCTGGCTGGCGCAACTCGCGCTGCCCGGCCCCGCGCTGGCGGGACGCGGCAACAGCGAAACCGCCGCCGGCCTGTGGGTGCGGCGCGTGCTGACCGTGCTGCAGTTCTCCAGTGCGATGGCGCTCAGCGCCACCGCATTGGCGGTCAGTTGGCAGACCTATTTCGCCAGCCACGCATCGCCCGGCTTCGATCCCGCCAACCTGCTGGTGCTGGACCTGCCGGGAGACGAAGTGGGCAGGCCTGCGGCAGCCGCGTTCATCGAGCAGTTGAAGCGCATGCCGCGCGTGGAAGGTGTGTCCGCCATCTCGGAGGCGGTCGGCCGCGACGGCATGAAGCTCATCAACACCATCGCCACCAAGGACGGCAACGAGATTCCGCTGGAAGCCAAATTCGTCAGCCCCAACTGGTTCGACGTCAACCGCCTGCACGCCGAATACGGAAGGCTGTTCAATCCCGCCCACGATCCGAACGACGACAAGGATCTCGACGGCGTGGTCGTCAACGCGGCGGCCGCCCTGGCGCTGGGCTATGCGACGCCGCAAGCCGCGGTCGGCCAGGTGCTGCCGGGCGGCGCGCAGATCGTCGGTATCGCGCCGGACATCCGCTTCCATGGCTTGCGCAATCCGTCCAAGGCCATTTTGTACCGCAGCCGTCCAGCCTCGGTGCTGGCGATCCGCACCAGCGACAGCCTGGATACCGCCTTCAGCGAAATCGAACCGCTGTGGCGCCGGCAGTTCCCCAATGCGATCATGGAAATGAAGACGCAGCAATCGGTGCTGGCCGAACGCTATGTTACCGATGCACGGCTGACGCGCATCCTCGCGGTGACCAGCCTGACGGCGATCGCGCTGGCGGCCTTCGGCATCTACGTGCTGTCGGCCTACAGCGTGCAGCGCAGCCGGCGCGAGATCGTCATGCGCAAGCTGCACGGCGCGGGCCGCATCGACATCGCGCTGATGATGGGCCGCGAATTCTCGACGCTGGTCGCCGCCGGTGCGCTGGTCGGCCTGCCCCTGGCGGCGGTGGCGATACAGCGCTACCTGGCCAGCTATACGGATCGCGCGCCTGTCGGCGGCTGGACGCTGGCGGCGGCGCTGCTGCTGGCCGCGCTGGTGGCGCTGCTGGCGACCACTCGCCACACGTTGACCGCTTTGCGCATGTCGCCGGCCCTGGCGCTGCGCGACTAACAGGAGAACGACCATGACACTACGAGATTTTCGCATCGGCTGGCGCCTGCTGCTGCGCCAGCCCTGGCACTCCGCCGTGGAGATACTGGGGCTGGCGACCGGTTTCGCCATCTGTTTCCTGCTGCTGGGATTCGTCCACTATTCGTTCAGCTACGACAGCGACGTGCCGGAGCGCGAACGCGTCTTCGTCATCAAGCACCGGCTGAATTTCATCCCGCAGCCGCAGTGGATGGAATACACGCCGTTCGCCCTGCGCGAGGTGGCGATGCGCAGCGGCCTGCAGCTGGAAACCAGCGCATGGTGGCCGCGCGAGGCGACGCTGCAGCTGCAAGGCCGCCCACAGCTGCTGCAAGTGACGGCCGTGGATCCCGCATTCCAGCGCATCGCCGGATTGCAGGCCCTGGCCGGCGATCTGCAGCAGGCACTGACGCAACCCGATGGACTGGCCGTCACGCAGCATGAGGCGCTGCGCCTGTTCGGCAGCGCCCTGCCGCTGGGACGGAGCATCACCATCAATAGCCAGCTGCTGCAGGTACGCGCCGTGCTGGCGGACCGGCCGGCCAACAGCACCATACAGTTCCGCGCGCTGGTCGGCGTCGGCAGCGCGCTGTGGCCGGAGCAGGAACGCCGCGAGGCGCTGGCCAACTGGATGGGTATCGGCGGCCGCATCTACGTCAAGACCGGCGCCGGCGTCAGCGCACAGGCGCTGCAGGCCGTGCTGCAGGACGCCGTCGACCGCGCGCCATGGGACAACATGGCGACGCCGGAAATGAAGACGGCCCTGGGCGGGCGCAAGATGGTCGATATCGGACTCGGTCCGCTGGCGGAGGCCTACTTCGACCGCACCGTCGCCAACACCATGGGCACCGGTCCGCGCGGCGACAAGCGCATGGTGCTGGCGCTCGGCGCGGTCGGGTTGCTGATCCTGTTCCTCGCGGTGGTCAACTACGTCAACCTGGCGACGGTGCGCACCTTGCAGCGCCGGCGCGAGATCGCCGTGCGCCGCGTGCTCGGCGCCACCACGCGCCAGCTGCTGACGCAGTTCATGACCGAATCGACGCTGCTGTCTCTGCTCGCCGCCTTGCTGGGGGTGCTGCTGGCGTGGCTGCTGCTGCCGCTGGCGTCCGACCTGCTGGAGCGGCGGCTGGGCGGCATGTTCACGCCGCCGGCCATCGGTGCCTGCCTGCTGTTCGGCGTGCTGGTCGGCGCGGCAGCTGGCGCCTACCCCGGCTGGCTGGCGCGCGGCATCGACATGAACGAGACACTGGCCCAGCGCAGCGGCGAAACCGCCGGCGGTGCGTGGATGCGGCGGGTGCTGACGGCCGTGCAGTTCGGCGCCGCCATGGGCATGGGGGGCATGGCGCTGGCGATCCTGTGGCAGACGCAGTTCGCCGCGTCGGCCCCGCCGGGCTTCGATACGGCGCCGCTGCTGGTGGTGGAACTGCCCGAAAGCGCAACCGCACCGACGGCAGCGGCCTTCCGCGATGCGGTGGCGCAGCTGCCCGGTGTCGAGAGCACGGCGGACAGCCAGGAGGTACCAGGACGCGACAACGGCACCGGCACGCGCGGCAGCGAGAACGTCAAGCGTCTCGACGGCAGCGAGGTGGCAATGGCGGTGCAGATGGTCGGACCGGACTTCTTCCGCGTCTACGGCTTGCCGGCCGTTGCCGGCCGCATCTTCGATCCCTCGATGGACCGGCTGGTGGACGATGGCGAGCAGAACGTGCTGGTCAACATGGCTGCGCTACGCGCGCTGGGCTGGCAGTCGGCGCAGCAGGCGCTGGGCCAGCGCATCAACGGCACGCGGCAGCGCATCGTAGGCATCGCGCCGGACCTGCGCTGGGAGACGCTGCGCGACCCGGTGCGGCCGACCATCTACGACCTGGCGCGCGGCGGCCGGATGCTGACCGTGCGCATGCGCGCCGGTGCGCCGGCCACGCTGGAACAGAACATCGCCGCCGCGTGGAGCCGCTACTATCCGGACCGCGAACTGGTGATGCGCGGCGCCGCCAGCTACTACAAGCGGGCCTATGCGGACGACGTGCGCCTGGCCCGCCTGCTGGCTTGCGCCACGGCCGTGGTATTCGCGCTGGCGGCGTTCGGCATCTACGTGCTGGCCGCCCACAGCGTGCAGCGGCGCGCGCGGGAGATTGTGCTGCGCAAGCTGCACGGCGCCGGCCGCAGGGCGATCGCGGCGCTGGTCGGCCGCGAGTTCGTGCTGCTGACGGCGGTGGCGGCGGCGATGGGATTGCCGCTGGCCTGGCTGGGCATTGCCCGCTATCTGTCCGGGTTTGCCGAGCACACGCCGCTGGGCGATTGGGCGCCGGTGGCGGCGCTGGCGTTTGCGGCGCTGATCGTGGCGGCGGCCACCGCCCGCCACACGCTGGCGGCGATGCGCATCGCGCCCGCAGAGGCGCTGCGCGACTAGCCGAAAAAAAAGGCAGCCACACAGGCTGCCTTTTTGCTTGCCGAACCGCGCCTTATTGCACGGACAGCAGTTCGATATCGAAGATCAGCGTCGAGTTGGCCGGGATGCCGGACTGCGCGGTCGTGCCGTAGCCCAGGCTAGGTGGAACGGTCAGCGTGCGCTTGCCGCCAACCAGCATGCCAGGCACGCCCTGCTCCCAACCGGCGATGACCTTGCCGGCGCCCAGCTGGAAGCTGAACGGCGTGGTGCCGACGGTGGTTTGCACCACCGGACCACGGAAGTCGGCACGGGTGCCGTCGTAGACATACAGCGAGTAATTGACGCTCAGCGTTTTGCCGTTGGCGGCGGCAGCGCCGCTGCCAACCAGCGTGTCAACGATTTTCAGCGTGGTCGGCGGCGGCACGACAACCGGGATCACCGCCTTGGTCACGTCGACCAGTTCAAAGTCGTAGACCAGCGGCGAGTTCGCGGGAATCGCGGCGTAGGTGATATTGCCGATCGCAGGCAGCGCGGTGTGCGCGACGGCGCCGTAGGCCAGGTTGGCCGGCAGGATCGCGGTGCGCTTGCCGCCCACTTTCATGCCCAGGATGGATTGGTCCCAGCCGGTGACCACGGCGCCGACGCCGATGGTGAACGGGGCCGCGGTCTTGCCGGTATCGACCGAGCTTTCCACCTTGGCGCCCTTGCCGTCGGCCTTGGTCGAGTCGTACAGGTAGCCGACGAAGTTGATCACCACCAGGTCGCCGGTTTCCGCCGTCAGGCCGGTACCGACCACGGTTTCAGTCACTTTGTAGGTCGGCTGCGCCACCACCACGACGGCCGGGGTCTTCGAGCCGCCGCCGCCGCAGGCCGCCAGGGCCGCTGCGCAGACGACGGCAGCAATAATTTGAAACATCGATTTCATGATTACCTTTGATGGAATGTTCGTATTCGTACGCTTGCGCCGCACGGATGCGGGCATGTCGGAGCAGAAGTTTAGCAGACCGCGCCGCTTCCGCTCCGGGCACTACATTCGGTTACATCTTTTAGCACCGTTTGTGTGCTTAAATTTCCACTTGCGTGCCTAATTCAATGACACGGTTGGTGGGAATCTGGTAGTAGTCGGCGGCGCCGCGCGCGTTGCGCGACATCGTCACGAACAGGTGCTCGCGCCAGGTCGCCATACCGGCGCCCGGGGTCGAGATCACCGTCTGGCGGGCGATGAAGAACGAGGTCTCCATCATTTCGAACGGCAGGCCGATGCACTCGCACAGCGCCAGCACCCGCGGAATGTCCGGTTCGTCCTTGAAGCCGTAGTAGACGTTGAGCTGGTAGCACTGGTGACCCAGGTCCGTCACCTTGACCTGCTCGGCCTCGGCGACAAACGGTTCCTCGACCACGTGTACGGTGAAGAACACTACGCGCTCGTGCAACACCTTGTTGTGCGACAGGTTGTGCAGCAGCGCGTGCGGCACGCCGTCGCTTTCTCCGCGCAGGAAGATAGCGGTGCCGTAGACCCGCGTCGGCGGCGCCACGAACAGCGACGACAGGAAGTCCTCCAGCGGAATCGCGTGCTTCTGCAGGTTCTGGAACACCAGCTCGCGGCCGCGCTTCCAGGTCAGCATGACCGTGAACAGGATGATCGCCAGTAGCAGCGGGAACCAGCCGCCGTGGAACAGCTTGAGCGTACAGGCCGAGAACAGCAGGATGTCGATGACGATGAAGAAGCCGGTCGATGCAAAGCTCAGCCACAGCGGCAAGTGCCAGCGGAAGCGGATCACGAAGAAGGTCAGGAAGGTGGTCGCCAGCATGGTGGCGGTCACCGCGATGCCGTAGGCGCCGGCCAGCTTGTCGGACGAGCCGAAGCCGATCACCGCCAGCAGCACAACCGACAACTGCAGCCAGTTGACGGCCGGGATGTAGATCTGGCCGATCTCGCTGGCCGACGTATGCATCACGCGCATGCGCGGCAGCAGGCCCAGCGCGATGGCTTGCTTGGTCATCGAGAAGGTGCCGGAAATGGTCGCCTGCGAGGCGATCACCGTGGCCAGCGTCGACAGCACCACCAGCGGATAGACGCTCCACGCGCCCAGCTGCTGGAAGAACGGGTTGGAAATCGCCTCGGGATGGGTCAGCAACAGCGCGCCCTGGCCCAGGTAGTTCACCGCCAGCGCAGGGAACACGATCAGGAACCAAGCCACGCGGATCGGCCTCTTGCCGAAGTGTCCCATGTCCGCGTACAGCGCCTCGGCGCCGGTGAAGGCCAGCACCACAGCGCCCAGCGCGACGAAAGCGATCATGCGGTTTTCCAGCATGAAGCGTAGCGCGTGCAGCGGATTGAGCGCCCACAGGATCCGCGGTGCGGCGGCGATGTTGATCAGCCCCATGACCGCCAGCGCGACAAACCACAGCACCATGACCGGTCCGAACCAGCGGCCTATGCCGGCGGTGCCGTGACGCTGCACCGCGTACAGCGTGACCAGCACGACGATGGTCAGCGGCACGACGTATTGTTCCAGTCCCGGCGCGGCCACTTCCAGGCCCTCGATCGCGCTCAGCACCGAGATGGCCGGGGTGATCACGCTGTCGCCGTAGAACATGGTGGCGCCGAACACGCCCAACAGCATCAGCCAGTAGTGCCAGCGCGAGTTCTTGGCGACCGAACCGAGCGCCAGCGCCATCAGCGCCATGATGCCGCCCTCGCCGCGGTTGTCGGCGCGCAGCACAAGGCTGACGTACTTGAGCGAGACGATCGTCGTCAGGCCCCAGAAAATGAGCGAAATAATGCCCAGCAGGTTGAACTCGTTCAATACCAGGCCGTGCTCGGGATCGAAAATGGTTTTGAGGGTGTAGAGGGGACTGGTACCTATGTCGCCGTAGACGATGCCCACGGCCGCCAGCGTCAGCGCGGCGAGGCTACTTTTCTTGTGTTGCACGGTCAAGATTGCACCTGTTGTTGTTTTGGTGCATTGCACAATAGGATAAGTATTTGCAAAAGGCAAGGATATTTTCGCATGGAATAGCATTCCAATATTTCAATATCGCCAGTGTACGCTGGTGCGGGCGGGAGTGCGAGTCTGGCAGCCGAACCTGCTCCCCCGCCTGCGGCCAGGCGGTATTTCAGCGATAATGGCAGACCTTGCCCCCTCCCCGCCACCGCCCCACATGAACACAGGTATCCTGTACGCCACATTCGCGTTCTTTTGCTGGGGCTTGTTCCCGTTGTATTTCCACGCCATCGGCGAAGTGCCGGCGATGGAAATCCTGGCGCACCGCATGCTGTGGTCGCTGTTGTTCCTGGGCCTGGTGCTGACCGTCCGCCAGCAATGGAAGTGGCTGCCGCGGGTGCTGCGGCAGCCGCGTGTGCTGGGCAGCTTTATCGCCAGCGCCGTGCTGCTGACGGCCAACTGGTTCGTCTACATCTGGTCGGTCAACAACGGTCACGTCATCGACGCCAGCCTCGGCTACTTCATCAATCCGCTGGTCAACGTGCTGCTGGGCTTGCTGGTGCTGAAGGAAAAGCTGCGCCGCGCCCAGTGGATCGCCATCGGCGTGGCCGCCTGCGGCGTGGCCTGGCTGACCTGGTCGGCCGGCCAGCTGCCGTGGATTGCCTTAATTTTAGGCATCACCTTCGGCGGCTACGGCCTGCTGCGCAAGACCGCCGCGCTGGCGGCGCTGGAGGGCCTGTCGCTGGAAACCATGCTGCTGTTCCCGCTGGCGCTGGTGTATGTGCTGTGGCTGACCTTGCATGGCCAGAACACCTTCATCAACAGCCCCAACGACAGCACCCGCTGGCTGCTGGCGGCGGCCGGGCCGATCACCGCGATTCCGCTGGTGATGTTCGCGGCCGGCGCGCGCAAGATCCCGATGTCGGTGCTGGGCCTGCTGCAATACCTGTCGCCCAGCATGCAGGCGCTGCTGGGCGTGTGGGTGTTCCACGAAACCTTCCCGCAGGCGCGGCTGATCGGCTTCGTCATCATCTGGAGCGCGCTGCTGCTGTACGTGGCCGAGGGGCTGTGGGTCAGCCGCCGCGCTAAATAGTGGGCGGGCGGCGGGATTTATCGTATCCTGTCGTCCTTCCTGGCTTTTCCATGCATTTAAAAAATATTACCGAGATTCTCAATGGCAAATTACGTCTATACCATGAACCGCGTGGGCAAAATCGTCCCGCCCAAGCGCCAGATCCTGAAAGATATTTCGCTGTCCTTCTTCCCGGGCGCCAAGATCGGCGTGCTGGGCCTGAACGGCTCCGGTAAGTCGACCTTGCTGAAAATTATGGCAGGCCTCGACACCGACATCCAGGGCGAAGCCGTGCCGATGCCGGGCCTGAACATCGGCTACCTGCCGCAGGAACCGCAGCTGGATCCGGAAAAAACCGTGCGCCAGGAAGTCGAGTCCGGCCTGGGCGAAGCGTTCGAGGCGCAAGCCAAGCTGGAAGCCGTGTACGCCGCCTACGCCGACGAAGACGCGGACTTCGACGCGCTGGCCACCGAACAGGCGCGGCTGGAAGCGATCATCTCGACCTCCGACGGCGGCAACCTGAACCTGCAACTGGAAATGGCCGCCGACGCGCTGCGCCTGCCGCCTTGGGAAGCCAAGATCGGCGTGCTGTCCGGCGGTGAAAAGCGCCGCGTGGCGCTGTGCAAGCTGCTGCTGTCCAAGCCGGACATGCTGCTGCTCGACGAACCGACCAACCACCTGGACGCCGAGTCCGTCGAATGGCTCGAACAATTCCTGCTGCGCTTCCCGGGCACCGTGGTCGGCATCACCCACGATCGCTACTTCCTGGACAACGCCGCCGAATGGATTCTGGAACTGGACCGCGGCCACGGCATCCCGTGGAAAGGCAACTACTCGTCGTGGCTGGACCAGAAGTCCAACCGCCTGAAGCAGGAAGAAGCCACCGAATCGGCGCGCCAGAAGGCGCTGCAGAAGGAATTGGAATGGTCGCGCCAGAATCCGAAGGCGCGCCAGGCCAAGTCCAAGGCCCGCCTGGCCCGCTTCAACGAGCTGAGCGAGTACGAATACCAGAAACGCAACGAGACCCAGGAGATCTTCATCCCTGTGGCCGAGCGCCTGGGCAATGAAGTGATCGAGTTCAAGAACGTCTCGAAAGCGTTTGGCGACCGCCTGCTGATCGACAATGTGTCGTTCACCATTCCGCCGGGCGCGATCGTCGGCATCATCGGCCCGAACGGCGCCGGTAAATCGACCTTGTTCAAGATGATCGCCGGCCTCGACAAGCCGGACAGCGGCGAAGTGGTGATCGGCCAGACCGCGCGCATCTCGCTGGTCGACCAGAGCCGCGACACGCTGGGCGACGCCAAGACCGTGTTCGAGGACGTGTCCGGTGGCGCCGACATGCTCAGCGTCGGCCGCTTCGACATGCCGTCGCGCGCCTACCTGGGCCGCTTCAACTTCAAGGGTTCGGACCAGCAGAAGATCGTCGGCAACCTGTCCGGCGGCGAACGCGGCCGTCTGCACCTGGCCAAGACGCTGCTCAAGGGCGGCAACGTGCTGCTGCTGGATGAACCGTCGAACGATCTGGACGTGGAAACCCTGCGCGCGCTGGAAGATGCGCTGCTGGAATTCGCCGGCTCCGTGCTGGTGATTTCCCACGATCGCTGGTTCCTCGACCGTATCGCCACGCACATCCTGGCGTTCGAAGGCAACTCGCAGGTCACCTTCTTCGACGGCAACTATCAGGAATACGAAGCCGACAAGAAGAAACGACTGGGCGAGGAAGGCGCGAAGCCAAAACGCATCCGCTACAAACCGCTGACCGTCTAAATCTACGACGCGGGCAACGACAAACCCCGAAAGCCGGCGACGGCTTTCGGGGTTTTCGCATTAATGGCCTTCCGCCGCGCCGAACATGGTCTTGGCGTAGATCAGGCCGAGGCCGTAGCCGCCGCCATGGGCTATCGAGGTCGCCACGGTCTCGTTGTAGGTTTCGCCGCGCGCCCAGTCGCGCTGCAGTTCGAGCAGATACTGCAGCGAGGTCATCGGACGGGCGCCCAACTGCACCATGCGCTCGACAGCGCGCTCATGCGCTTCGTCGGACACGTCGCCGCTGGCGTCGGTGATCACGTAGACCTCGAAGCCCTGGTCCAGCGCCGACAACGCGGGGCCGACGATACATACCGAAGTCCACAGGCCGGCCAGCACGATCTTGCCTTTGCCGATGGCGTTGACGCGCTCGGCGATGCGTGGATCTTCCCAGGTGTTCATGGTGGTGCGGTCGATGGCCGCCTGGTCCGGGAACACGGATTTGATTTCGTCGAAGATGGGGCCGGAGAACGATTTTTCCGCGACCGTGGTCAGGATCGTCGGCACGTTGAAGCCCTTGGCGGCCTTGGCGACCAGCGCGACGTTGTTGCGCAGCTGTACCGGGTCGATGGACTTGGTGGCGAAGGACATCTGCGATTGGTGATCGATCATGATCAGCGTGTGGTTGCTTGGATCGAGCAGGGTGCTTCCTGGTTTAGCGATAGCGGTAGGCATGTGAATCTCCAGTCTATATTCAATAATTTCGATTTTCGGATCCGCGTTGTTTGCGGTGTTTTCTCTGCTGGAATGAAGTATCTTCCATCCTGACTCAAAAGAAAAACGGAAAATTTTGCCAATCATATTCGAAATTTTCGATTATCAAATATAGGCGCAAAAAAGCCGCCTCGAAGGCGGCTTTCCCGACGCTGGAGCGGCTTAGAAGTTGTAGCGCAGTCCGGCGGTGATGGCACCGTTTTTGCGGCCCACATCGATGTCGTTCTTGCCGTAGTTTTCATACTCCAGCGAGACCTTGACGTTCTTGTTGATCGCGTATTCCGCGCCCACCGATGCGTACAGCGCGTTCTTGTTGCTGCCGCCGCTGACCGAGGCGACGCCCGAGGTGTCCACGCTGTTGTGGTTGCGCGCCACGCCCAGCTTGCCGAACAGGGCGACCTGCTCGTTCACCGGCCAGCTGCCCTTGCCCGCCAGATAGAAGGAGTGGGCATCGCTCTCGATACGGCCGGCGGCGCCGGTGGCGTCGGTGTAGTTAAACGCCTTGCTGCCGAAGTCGGTATAACCGCCTTCAACCGCCCAGGTCTTGTCGATGTTGTAGCCGGCGAAGATTTTGCCGGTGGCCTTGTCGCCGCTACGGTCGCTGGACGTGGTCGTATTCGGCACGTCGAACTTGTAGTGGCTGCCCACGACGCCGGCGCCGATGTAGGCGGTGCCGGCATCATCGGCGGCGTATGCGGAAGTACCGCCCAAGGCGGCTGCGGAAGCAACTAATGCGAACAGAATTTTTTTCATGGTATTGGATCTTTCAGCAAAATGGTTGAAGCAGGACTTGCTTGGGATCGCAGTTCTTTGAATTGCGATGGAACCAAGATAGCACTCCAACCAACACCCGTCACCACCGAATTAGTAAGAAGTGTGACAGGATGTAAGCCGAACGATTGCAGGTAAAAAACCTTCCAAGCCAAACTTAAGAGAGGCTTAAGGCATTATCAGGCGGAAGGTCAAATTGATGCGCGGACCGCGCGCGGCGCGTTCCTTGTTGATGCCGTGCAGCCAGTGCCGCTGCAGCGCGCCCGCCATCAGCAGCAGGCAGCCGTCGCCCAGCGCCAGCTTGACGGTCTTCGGCAGACGCCGGTGCTTGAGGATGAAGGTGCGCGGATCGCCGAAACTGACCGACGCGACAGCCGGATCCGGCCCCAGCTCGCGCTCGTCGTCGGCATGGAAGCCCATGCTGTCGCGCTCGTTGCGATAGTAGTTCAGCAGCACGCTGTTGAACTGGCGGCCGGTGGCCTTTTCCACCGCCTGCTTGATGTGCAGCTGCAGCGGCGTGAACGGCAGCGGGTGGAAGGTCTTGCCGGAGTAACGGTAGCTGGCCTCGCCATGCCAGGCCGACAGGCGCGGCTGCAGGTGCAGCTTGCCCCACACCTGGATTTCCTCGGCGCGCCAGTCGGTTTCGTCGAGCAGGCGCTGCATGACTTCGGCCGGCGCCAGGTCCAGCGCCAGCCGCTGCTGAAACCACAGTTCGCCGTCCTCGATGGGGATGGCGGTCAGGCTGGTGTCGTCGGCAAAAAGATCCATGCGCGGTATGATACCGGCACTACGTCATCGAGGAGTGAACCGCATGAAAAAACGCCAGTTCCTGGGCACCGCCGCGTTGGCCGGCATGGCCGCAGCAACAGCCTTGCCTGCGCGCGCCGCCGCCAAGAGCGCCGGCCCGGCGCTGCTCACCGTCACCGGCGCGATCGGCAAGCCCAACCGCGGCCGCTTCGACCCGGTGCTGGACCAGATGATGTTCAAGCAAAAGCTGACCTTCGACAAGGCGCATGGTTTCGATTTCGCCGCGCTGGCGGCGCTGCCCAGCATTACCATCCATCCGACGCTGGAATACGACAGCAAGCCGCACACGCTGCGCGGCCCTCTGCTGCTGGACGTGATGAAGGCGGCCGGTGCGGCATTGAGCGACAACGGCAAGCTGGTGTTGCGCGCGGTGGATGGCTATGCGGCCACGATCACGGTGGCGCAGGCGCGCGCGCAGCGCTGGATCGTCGCCACCCATCTGGATGGCGCGCCGATGGCGCTGGGCGGACTCGGTCCGCTATGGGCGATCTACGATGCCGACAAGGTGCCCGAGATGGCAGTCAAACCGCTCGCGGAGCGGTTCGGTTCCTGCCCGTGGGCGCTGTATCACATCGAAGTCTAAGCGTAGGCTTCGGCTAAAGTCATTACGCGCGGCGCGATGGTGATGCCGATGCCGCTGAACAGCGCGGTGATGGCGGCCATATTGGCTTCCATCTCCTCCGCCTTCCAGCCCTGGAACAGGTCGGTGCCGTCCTTCTGGAAGTGCAGGTCCAGCACCTTGCCGCGGTCTTTGTGGGTGTAACCACCGCTGTAGGTATTCTTGAAGCCCATGGCGGCGAGCGCGGCCAGGATTTCGGTCGGGGGATTGTCCGGATCGGTGGCCATGAACACGCCGAAGGTCTTGCCCGGCGGTTTGGCGGCGATATCTACGTCGTAAATCCCAGGCGCTTTCGTGACGGTCGTACTTTTCAGAAATAACATGTTCTTACCCCTATCCTTTTCGCGCGCCGGCTTGTTGCTAGATTCTCAAAAGAAAACATTCTAAGAAACAAGCTTATTGCTAATTGAGCTGTTTGTCGACTAATCCCGCCACTTATTTGTGAATTCGTACCAATAAAACTGCAACGCCTACCTGAAATATAGTTAGTAAGTAGTAATTTTCAAGAAGATAACGGGCCGGGCAGCGCAGCCGGCCTACTTGCGGCGCGCCAGATCGGCGGTCGGCGCCACCAGCGCCCGGTACAACTCGCCGGTCGCCGCATCCCATTGCGTGACGGCGCGCTGCTGGCGTTCGACGGTGACCATGTCGCCGCGCGCGACCGGCCCGCTGAGCGCGGCCGCAGCGCCCAGGCGGAACACATTGGCCATCGACTCGGTGGCCAACGGCTGCGCCATCCGGCGCGCCACCGGTTCCGGAATGCCGGCCGCCTGGTAGGCGCGCAACGCTGCGTCCAGCACGGTGACCAGGTAGTTGCTGGCGAAGACGGCGGCGGCGTGATACACGGTCTTGGCCGACGCGTCGATCGGCACCGGCTGCGCGCCTATCGCCTGCAACGCGGGCGTCAGCACGGCCAGCGCGGCGGCGTCGCCTTCGATGCCGCAAAAGGTCCCGGCAAATTGCGCGGCCACCGCCGCCGGATCGGCAAAGCTGCGGATCGGATGCACGCTGGCCACCCATGCGCCGGCGTCGCGCGCCGCTTGCAGCTGGCTGGAGGCCAGCGCCCCGCTGCAGTGAAACACTATGCTGCCTGCCAGCGGCACGGCCTCCGCCAGCGCCGCGCAGGCCGGAACGATCTGGTCGTCGCCGACGGCCAGCACGTGCACGGCGGCAGGCTGCAGCTGGTCGTAGCGCTCCACCGCCGCACCCGCGCCGATGAAGGCCACCGCCTGCCGCGCGCTCGACGCCGAGCGTGTCAGCACCTGCTGGACAGTGTAGCCTCCCTGCGCCGCCAACAGGCGGCCCAGCACGCGGCCCACATGGCCGGCGCCGATCAGGTTGAGCGTCGCCACCATCAGAAGCCCGATCCCGGCTGCTTCAGGAACTCGGCTTCCGCCGGCGTCGAGGTGCGGCCCAGGATCGCGTTACGGTGCGGGAAGCGGCCGAAGCGGCGTATCACTTCGCGGTGTCGTTTGGCGTAATCGAGCATGCCGGCGATGCCGTTGCTGCCTTCCATGCGCGTGAACAAAGCCACCGCCTGCTCCTGCATCGCCATGTCTTCCGCGTGCTCGAAAGGCAGGTAGACAAAGGCGCGCTGCAACGGCGGCAGTTCCAGGTCCTGCTCCGCATCGACCATGTCGAGCGCCGCCTGCAATGCCTGGTGGTCGCCGGCAAACGCCAGCGGCGTGCCGCGATAAACGTTGCGGCAGAATTGGTCCAGCACCAGGATGCGCGCCAGCGCCGACTGCGGGCCTTCCGCTTCCCATCCATGCAGGCCGCCGGCCAGCGCCTGGTCTATCTGTTCGCCGAAGCGTAGCGCGATTTCACGGTCGAAGGCGTCGTCCTTCTGGAACCACTCGCGGCGCGGCGCGTCTGCCTGCTGGCCCGGCGACGGCTGGAACCAGAAATCGAATACGGCCTGGGCGTGTGCGTTCATGGCCTTAGTTCCGTGCGTGCGACAGCTGGAAGCTGTGGATACCGTCAAACACCGCCAGCTCGGCCGACAGCACGGACATCGGCGCGCCGCTGCGCTTGCTCAGCGCGATGGCGACGAAGCGCCACTCCTGCATGCCTGCATCGCTGCCGATCATCAGCGAGCCACCGGCGATTTCATAACCGCGCTGCAGCGCCAGCGCGCGCAGCGCCGGCTCTTGCGGCATATAGCCTTCCTTGAAGCGCATGGTGATCGCGATCGCATGGCGCGACGGCAGCCAGGCTTCCAACTTTGACAGGAATATCATCGCGCCGGCGCACAATATCGACAGCCCGATGGCGCCCAGGTAGAAGCCGATGCCGACCATGACACCGATCACCGACGACGCCCAGATCGACGCCGCCGTCGTCAAGCCGCTGATGTTGAAACCTTCGCGCATGATGACGCCGGCGCCAAGGAAGCCAATGCCGGTAACAATCCCCTGCACGATGCGGGTTGGATCGGAAGTCAGTATGGTGTGGCCGGCATGGCCGCCGAACCAGTCGCCGGGATAGCCGCCGATCACCGTCAGCGCGGCGGACGCCATGCATACCAGGCCGTAGGTGCGCATGCCTGCCGCGCGGCCGTGATACGAACGCTCATAGCCGACCATCAGGCCAAGCAGCAGTGCGCCGACCAAATTGAGCAGGATGACGCCGTTGGTGGCGATCTCGTGGGCGGACCAATAGGCAAACAGGAATTCGATCGACGGCATACCCGCCCTTTCTAGTTATGTCGCGCCGTTTTACGGCGCTTTTTTTACGAGCTGTTTTTCGAACGCCACATCGAGTTTGCTGACCCGCTTGGGCGCCGCAGGCGAAATGCCGTTGACGAAGGCGACGAAATCGTCCAGTTCCAGCGGCGCGCACAGCGGCGGCTGGCCGGCGCCTTCGGTCAGGAAGAAATGGCCGCTGCCGGTGCGCGACATCGAATATTTCGGATTGCCGCTGCGGACTTTCAGGCGGTCGACGGCCGTTGTGGCCCGGGTTGCGCGGCCGCTCATAGTGCCTCCGTTCGTTGGTTCAGCCACGCCAGCGCGTCGCCCGACAACAGCGGCGACAGGCGCTCGCGCACCGTGGCGTGGTAGTTGTTCAGCCATTGTTTTTCGTCGTCGCGCAGCAGATCGGCGGCCATGCAGCGGGTGTCGATCGGGCACAGCGTCAGCGTTTCGAACTGCAGGAAGTCGCCGAATTCGGTCTGGCCCGCCGGGCGGTTCAGCACCAGGTTCTCGATGCGGATGCCCCATTTGCCGGGCCGGTACAGGCCTGGCTCGATCGAGGTGATCATGCCGGGCTCCATGGCGGTATGCGGCTCCGGCATCGCGGATTGCGAAATCGACTGCGGACCTTCGTGCACGTTGAGGAAGTAGCCGACGCCGTGGCCGGTGCCGTGGCCAAAGTCCAGGCCTTCGGCCCACAGCGGCGCGCGGGCGATGGCGTCCAGCATCGGTGACCTGGTCCCGCGCGGGAAGCGCGCCGACGACAAGGCGATCACGCCCTTGAGCACCAGCGTGAAGTCGCGCTTGTGCTCCGCCGTGATGCTGCCGACGCCGACCACGCGGGTGATGTCGGTGGTGCCGCCCAGGTACTGGCCGCCGGAATCGATCAGCAGCAGGCCGTCGCCTTCAATGATGGAGTGCTGCGCCTCGGTGGCGCGGTAGTGCATGATCGCGCCGTTCGAGCGGAAGCCGGCGATGGTCGAGAAGCTCGGGCTGACGAAACCCGGACGCCGCGCGCGCGCCGCCGTGATGTGGTGGTCGATCGCCACTTCGGTCAACGGCGCGCGCTGCGGGTCGGCCAGCGTTTTGTCAAGCCAGGTGAAGAATTCGCACAGGGCGGCGCCGTCCTGCTCCATCGCCGCGCGCACGTGGGCGGCGTCCGCGTCGCTCTTTTTGGACTTGGCGAAGGTGGTCGGGTTGATCGACTCGATGACTTTGACCGTGGCCGGTACCCATTGACGGGTGCCGTAGGTGATGCGGCGCGGGTCGATCAGCAGCGTGCTGTCGGCCGGCAGCGTGGCCAACGCGACGGAAATCGTTTCGTATGGTGCAACATCGACGCCGTCTTCCGTCAGCGCGGTGATGAGTTCGGCCGGAATCTTGCCGCCGGCGACAAACAGCGTGGCGCGGCTGGGGGCAATCAGCGCGTGCGACAGGAAGATCGGGTTGTAATTGACGTCTGCGCCGCGCAGGTTGAACAGGTAGGCGATGTCGTCGAGCGTGGAAATCAGATGGCGCTGGGCGCCCAACTGCTGCATCGCGCCGCGCAGCTCGGCCAGTTTTTCGACCCGGGTTTTCGACGCGTACGGCGGCAGGTGCTCGTACACCGGCGCGGCCGGCAATGGCGGGCGGTCGACCCAAATTTGTTGCAATAAATCAATATCGGTGCGCAGTTTGACGCCGGCGGCGGCCAGGGCCTGCTCCAGCAGGCGGGCAATCGACAGGCCCAGCACGGCGCCGTCGACGGCGGCGGTCTGGCCGGCTTTCAGGTTGGCGGCGAGCCAGTCGACATATTGGACGCTGGCGCCGGAGGTCAGTTTCATCAGCTGGATGCCGGTGCCGGCCAGTTGCTGCTCGGCCTGGGTCCAGTAGCGGGCGTCGGTCCAGACGCCGGCAAAGTCAGGCGTGATGATGAAGGTGCCGACCGAACCGGTGAAGCCGGACAGCCATTCGCGCCCCTGCCAGCGTTCGGGCAGGTATTCGGAAAGGTGGGGGTCGGCCGACGGCACCATCAGCGCATCGATCTGTTGCTGATGCATCGCCGTCCTCAACAGCGCGAGGCGCTCGACGACTTGGGAGGTGTCTGGAGTTTGCATGGATTTCACTTCTAATGCGCCGCCGGTGCGGCATAGCTTGTCGCTATGATACCGCGATTGCCCGGGGCGCTGGTTCCGAAGTTTGATCTGTCGCCAGACGTATGGAAAGTGGAAATGATTTAATCGCTCAGCTTGTTACGCGACATGCCGAAAGCTATAGTGATCATGATCGTCTCATTCCAGCACAAAGGTTTGCGCCGGTTTTTTGAAACCGGGAATCTTGCCGGTATTCAGCCTAAACATTCAAAGCGGCTGCAAATGCTGTTGACTGCATTACACTCCGCTCAAAAAATTGATGACATGAATCAACCAGGATATTATTTTCATCGATTGAAGGGATTAACGCTGCCCCGCTGGGCAGTTACAGTAAGTGCTAATTGGCGCATGACGTTTGAATTCAATCAAGGCAATGCTTATGTAGTTGATTATGAGGATTATCACTAATGGAAATGCACAACCCTCTCCATCCTGGTGAATTTATTTTAGAAGTATATCTGCGTCCACAAAAATTAAGTGGCCGCCAATGCGCGGAAAAGTTGGGAGTAGCACCGTCAACCTTAAATCGCATTTTAAATGGCCGTGGCAGGGTAACTGCCGCAATGGCCCAGCGCTTATCTGCAGGTTTAGGACGTTCACCTGAAAGCTGGCTCGCCATGCAAGAAATGTACGACCGCTGGCAGGCAAAGCTGCGTAGCGCCGCCTGAATATCAACTCCTCGGATCTTATTAGTCATCGAGCAGGTAGCCTCGCTCCCTGATCGCTCTGCTGCAAGCTCCACATGCCGAAATCTGGCTAGAACGTGCCAAAAACCAGCATGATTCAAGGGTGTTGCGCGGCCCAAACGAAAAAAAGCTCCCATACGGGAGCTTTTCGACGATTATAGAAACCTGTTTCAGGCTTCGTAACGGCGCAAACCTTCAAGATCCAGAATGCGAATGCCGCCATAATCAAGGCTGAGCAAGCCTTGTTTTTCCAAAAGCTGCAATGCCTGGTTTGCGCGCTGCCGGGACGCGCCGGACAGCAATCCCAATTCCTCCTGCGATATCTGCACCAGCTTCTCCAATCCCGGATAAAGGTGGGAGTTAAACATGGAAACGAGACAGCGCGCCACCCGGGTATCCGGATTCAATAAACGGTCATTTTCCACCATGCCGATAAACTGGCCCAGGCGCTCGTTCAACTGCATTAAAAGGAAACGGGTGAACGGCAAACTTGATTCCAGCAGCCAATGAAAAGTTGACATAGGCATGCGCGCGATGCGGCTATCGCGCAAGGTCATCGCATCATATTTAAGGATTTCTTTCTTTAAAAGCGAACCTTCGCCAAACCAGCCACCCGGCGGCACGCCGGTAAAAGAAACGCTTTTACCGGCAGCGGAGAAATTGGTCATCTTGACCATGCCTTCCATAATACCCAGCCAATGCTCCACCATTTCGCCCTTGCGACAAACATAGCCGCCCTTGGGAACGAAAGTTTCAAAGGTATCGGCCTCGACGCGCGCCATTTGTTCCGGCGTCAGGCCCTGGGCCCAGATCGCCGAACGCAAAGCTTCTTTTAGAGTAATTTGATTCCGATCAGACATATTGCGACGCACCATAGAAAGTTCGATCAAATGTCGCCGAAAAGACAACTTCCCTTTCTGCGGCAGGCTAATATCATCACATAAAAAAGCGGCATCATCATAAATAGATGGCAACAGGGAGACACTGGTGCATACACAGAACGAGACCTTTCCACGCTGGCTGCTGACGCATGCCCAGGTCCGCCCGGGGAAACCCGCGTTTCGCGAAAAATACCTGGGCATCTGGCAAAGCTGGACCTGGGCGCAGGTGGGCGACGAGGTGCGGGCGCTTGCTTGCGGCCTGGCGTCGCTGGGCTTCGAACGCGGCATGAACCTGGCCATCATCGGCGACAACCGTCCGCGCCTGTACTGGTCCATGCTGGCCGCGCAATGCCTGGGCGGCGTGCCGGTCCCCCTGTACCAGGACGCCCCCGCCGCCGACATGGCCTATGTGCTGGAAAACGCCGAGATCCGCTACGCCGTCGTCGAAGACCAGGAACAGGTCGACAAGCTGCTTGAATTGCAATCTTTATATCCACACATCGAGCACATCGCCTACGACGACGAGCGCGGCATGCGCCACTACCGCCAGACGGGTCTGCTGTCCTTCGCCCGGCTGCAGGAGCTGGGCCGCGAATGGGACAAGGCCAATCCCGGCAAGTTCGACGCCGCCGTCAACGCCGGCAAGGGCGGCGACAACGCCATCATCCTCTACACCTCCGGCACCACCGGCAAGCCGAAAGGCGTGTGCCAGACCCACGCCGCGCTGATCGCGGCCGGCACCGGCGGCGTCGGCTTTGAAAAGCTCACCGACGAGGAAGACATCCTGTCCTACCTGCCGATGGCCTGGGTGGGCGACTGCCTGTTCTCCTTCGCCCAGGCGATGACGGCCGGCTTCACCGTCAACTGTCCCGAATCCGGCGACACCGTGATGACCGATATGCGCGAAATCGGCCCTACTTATTACTTCGCTCCGCCGCGCGTGTTCGAAAACATGCTGACCACGGTGATGATACGGATGGAAGACGCGGGCGCGATCAAGCGCCGCATGTTCCATTACTTCATGGCGGTGGCGCGCCGCTGCGGTTCCGACATCCTCGACGGCAAACCGGTGGCGCCGGGCGACCGGCTGTCGTACGCGCTGGGCAAGATGCTGGTCTACGGCCCGCTGAAAAACGTGCTGGGCCTCTCGCGCGTGCGGGTCGCCTACACCGCAGGCGCGGCGATCGGCCCGGACCTGTTTCGCTTCTATCGCTCCATCGGCGTCAACCTGAAGCAGTTCTACGGCTCCACCGAAACCTGCGCATATATATGTCTGCAGCCGGACGGCCAGATCAAGTTCGACAGCGTCGGCCTGCCGGCGCCGGGCGTGGAGGTCAAGCTGGCCGACAACGGCGAGGTGCTGGTCAAATCGCCAACCTTGATGGACTGCTATTACAAGCGTCCCGACGCCACCGCCGAGGCGATCGACGCGCAGGGCTACTTCCATACCGGCGACGCCGGCCTGTTCGACCACGAAGGCCACCTGAAGATCATCGACCGCGCGGCGGACGTGGGCAGGATGAACGGCGGCGCCATCTTCGCGCCCAACTACGTCGAGAACAAGCTCAAGTTCTTCCCCTTCATCAAGGAGGCGGTGGTGTTCGGCGATAAGCGCGACGAGGTCTGCGCCTTCATCAACATCGACATCGAGGCCGTGGGCAACTGGGCCGAGCGCCGCAGCATCGCCTATTCGGGCTACACCGACCTGGCCGCGCATCCGCAGGTCTATGGCCTGGTGCGCGACTGCATCGAGCAGGTCAACGCCGACCTGGCCGCCGAGCCGATGACGAGCGACACGCAGATCCACCGCTACCTGGTGCTGCACAAGGAGCTCGATCCCGACGACGACGAGCTGACACGCACGCGCAAGGTGCGGCGCAAGTTCATCGCCGAAAAATACGCGGTGCTGATCGATGCGCTCTACAGCGGCAAGACTTCGCAGTACATCGAAACGCAGGTCAAGTTCGAGGATGGGCGCACCGGGCTGGTGGCGGCGGATCTGAAGATCGAACCGTGCAAGACCTTCCCTGCCATCCAGGCAGCGGCCTAGGTCGGAATGGAGGACGACACCATGCAAATGAACGAACCAGACGCCCATTTCGGCACCGATCCAACGCGCCGCAAGATCGGGCCGGTGATTCTCGACCTGAAAAATATCTCGCTGTCTTTCGGCGGCGTGAAAGCGCTGACCGATATTTCCTTCGACGTGAAGCAGCATGAAATCCGCGCCATCATCGGCCCGAACGGCGCCGGCAAAAGCTCGATGCTGAACGTGATCAACGGCGTGTACCGCCCGCAGCAGGGGGAGATCATCTATCGCGGCGAACATCGCAAGAATATGGATGTGCATGCGGCGGCCAAGTCCGGCATCGCCCGCACCTTCCAGAACATCGCGCTGTTCAAGGGCATGACGGTCCTCGACAACATCATGACCGGCCGTAACCTGAAGATGAAATCGAACTTCCTGATGCAGGCCCTGTACTGGGGCCCGGCCCGACGCGAGGAAATCGCCCACCGCGTCAAGGCGGAAGAAATCATCGACTTCCTGGAGATCCAGGCGATCCGCAAGACGCCGGTGGGCCGCCTGCCGTATGGCCTGCAGAAGCGCGTGGAGCTGGGCCGCGCGCTGGCCGCCGAGCCGGAGATCCTGCTGCTGGACGAACCGATGGCCGGCATGAACGTCGAAGAGAAACAGGACATGTGCCGCTTCATCCTCGACGTCAACGACCAATTCGGCACCACCATCGTGCTGATCGAGCACGACATGGGCGTGGTGATGGATATCTCGGACCGCGTGGTGGTGCTCGACTACGGCAAGAAAATCGGCGACGGCACGCCGGACGAGGTCCGCTGCAACCAGGACGTGATCAACGCTTACCTTGGAGGTGGAGTAGGGAATTCAGGCAGCATGCTGCCTGCCTACGGAACGGACTGCCCATGAATGGGCAGTCTCCCGCCTGCAATCTGACAGGGTCTTAAAATGAACATCAATTTCTTCTTTGAGGTGCTGATCGGCGGCCTACTGTCGGGCGTGATGTATGCGCTGGTGGCGATCGGCTTTGTGCTGATCTACAAGGCTTCCGGCGTGTTCAACTTCGCCCAGGGCGCGATGGTGTTCTTCGCCGCGCTGACCTGCGTCGGCATCGTCGACAACTTCGGCGTATCGCTGTGGGTGGCGATACCGCTGACCATCGTCGTCATGATCCTGCTCGGCATCGCGATCGAGCGGGTGGTGCTGCGGCCGTTGGTCAACCAGCCGGAGATCACGCTGTTCATGGCCACCATCGGCCTGGCTTTCTTCATCGAAGGCCTGGCGCAGCTGATGTGGGGCGCGCAGGTGCACAAGCTGGAACTGCCGATCGAGGACGTGCCGTCCGAATACCTGATGAACAAATTTAACATCCTGGTCTCGCAGTTCGACATCATGGCGGCGGCGGTGTGCGGCCTGCTGGTGACCATGCTGGCCCTGCTGTTCTCCAAGACCAAGGTGGGCCGCGCGCTGCGCGCCGTGGCGGACGACCATCAGGCGGCGCTGGCGGTGGGCATTCCGCTGCAGCGCATCTGGGCGGTGCTGTGGGCGGTGGCCGGGCTGGTCGCGCTGGTCGCCGGCCTGCTGTGGGGCGCCCGCAACGGCGTGCAGTTCGCGCTGACCTTCGTGGCGCTGAAGGCGCTGCCGGTGCTGATACTGGGCGGCTTTACGTCGATGCCCGGTGCCATCGTGGGCGGCCTGATTATCGGCGCCTCCGAAAAGCTGGCCGAGGTGTATATCGGCCCGCTGGTCGGCGGCGGCATCGAGGGCTGGTTCCCGTATGTGCTGGCCCTGTTGTTCCTGCTGGTGCGGCCGGAAGGCCTGTTCGGCGAAAAAATCATCCGCAGAATCTGAGAGGCCAGAATGCTCTACCGCGAAGCAGGACAATTTAAAACCAGCTATCAGGCCGACAGCCAGATCTTCCCCATCCTGCAGGATCGCATCGCGCTGTTCGCGCTGCTGGCTGTGGCGATTGTGGTCGTGCCGCTGTTCGCATCGCCGTACACGCTGTCGGCGATCCTGATCCCCTTCCTGATCTTCTCGCTGGCAGCGCTGGGCCTGAACATCCTGACCGGCTACGCCGGCCAGCTGTCGCTGGGCACGGCCGCCTTCATGGCGGTCGGCGCCTTCGCCTCGTACAACTTCCTGGCCCGGCTGCCCGGCCTGCCGGTGCTGCTGGCGTTCGTGCTGGGTGGCTTGAGCGCAGCGCTGGTCGGCATCGCCTTCGGCCTGCCGTCGCTGCGGATACGCGGCTTCTACCTGGCCGCATCGACGCTGGCCACGCAGTTCTTCGTGGTCTGGTGCCTGACCAAGATCCCCTACCTGACCAACTACAGCAGCTCCGGCGTCATCACCGCGCAGAAGATCGTCATCCTCGGTTACCAGTTCGACACGCCGGACCGCAAATACCTGCTGGTGCTGGGCGTGGTGGCCGTGATGGCGCTGCTGGCCAAGAACATGATCCGCTCCAACGTCGGCCGCTCGTGGATGGCGGTGCGCGACATGGACGTGGCGGCCGAGGTGATCGGCTTCCGCCTGATGCGCACCAAGCTGCTGGCCTTCGCCGTCAGCTCGTTCTACTGCGGCGTGGCCGGCGCGCTGTACGCGTACGCCTACCTCGGCACCGTGGAGCCGGAAGCCTACAACCTCGACCTGTCGTTCCGCATCCTGTTCATGGTCATCATCGGCGGCGTCGGTTCGGTGCTGGGGTCCTTCCTCGGCGCGGCGTTCATCGTGCTGCTGCCGGTGTTCCTGAATATTTTCGCGCACAGTCTGGCGCTGCCGACCAGCGTGGCGTCGAACCTGGAGTTGATGGTGTTTGGCGCGCTGATCATATTTTTCCTGATAGTCGAGCCTCACGGCCTGGCGCGTTTGTGGCAAATCGGTAAAGAGAAGTTGCGTCTGTGGCCGTTCCCGCACTGAACGCATAAAACTATAACTTGAGGAGAAGATTATGAAGCGCATCGCATCCATCATCGCACTCGGACTCACACTGGCATCCGCCGGTACCGCATGGGCGCAAGACCAGTACGTCGCCCTGCCCTCCTATCGCGTCGGTCCTTACGCGGCCGGTGGTTCCGGTTTCTACGGCGGCATCATCGACTACTTCAACCTGGTCAACCTGTCGGGCGGCGTCAACGGCGTGAAGATCTCGTGGGAAGAATGCGAGACCGAATACAACCCGTCGCGCGGCGTCGAATGCTACGAACGGCTGAAGACCAAGAACGGCGGCGCCACGCTGGTCGAGCCGCTGTCGACCGGCGTCGCCTACGGCGTGCTCGATCGCCTGGCCACCGACAAGATTCCCATGACGATGATCGGCTACGGCCGCTCGGACGCCGCCAACGGCAAGGTCTTCCCCTACGTCTTCCCGCTGATCACCAGCTACTGGAACCAGGCGGCAGCGATGATCAAATACCTTGGCGATAAAAGCGGCGGCATGGACAAGCTGAAGGGCAAGAAGATCGTCCACCTGTACCACGACTCGGCGTTCGGCAAGGAACCCCTGCCGGTGCTGGAGGCCTTGTCCAAGCAGTACGGCTTCGACCTGATCAAGATCCCCGTCACGCCGCCGGGCAGCGAACAGCAGTCGCAGTGGCTGCAGATCCGCCAGGCCAATCCGGACTACGTGATCCTGTGGGGATGGGGTTCGATGAACGCGGTCGCGATCAAGACCGCTCAGCGCAACGGCTTCCCTCGCGAGAAAATGCTCGGCGTATGGTGGGCCGGCTCGGAGGAAGATACCGTACCTACGGGCGATGCGGCCAAGGGCTACAGCGCGATGACCTTCAACACGCCGGGCAACTACCCCGTGATGGATGAGA
The DNA here is from genome assembly GCF_040369125.1 of Duganella hordei. NCBI lineage: Bacteria > Pseudomonadati > Pseudomonadota > Betaproteobacteria > Burkholderiales > Oxalobacteraceae > Duganella > Duganella hordei. The sequence goes on along the minus strand of NZ_BPWI01000004.1, from coordinate 421,335 downwards.
TCCACAAGAAAATCTACGACGCCGGCAAGGGCAACCTGGCCGACCGCAGCCGCATCGGCTCCGTGTACCACATGCGCGGCGTCAGCGCGGCGATCCTGTGGGTCGAGGCGATGCGCACCGCGCAGGAAAAATTCGGCAAGGGCAAACCGGTCACCGGCGAGCAAATGCGTTGGGGCCTGGAGCACCTGAACGTCGACGAGGCGCGCCAGAAAGCCATCGGCGCGTTCGGCATGCTGCCGGTGGTTAAAACCAGCTGCGACGATCATGAAGGCTCAGGCGCGGTCAAGGTCCAGCAATGGGACGGCAAGAAGTGGAACGCCATCACGCCGAACTGGATCGTCGGCGACAAGGCCTTGACGCGCAAGCTGCTGGAGGAAAGCTCCGCAGCCTATGCCGCCGAGAAGAAAATCACGCCGGCCTGCGCAAAATGACGACACCTTATCTCTCGGTGAATAACGTGGAGGTCATCTACGACCACGTTATCCTGGTGCTCAAAGGCGTGTCGCTGCAGGTCCCGCAAGGGAAGATCGTGGCCCTGCTGGGCGCCAACGGCGCCGGCAAGTCCACCACGCTGAAGACCATCTCCACGCTGCTGCGCGGCGAACGGGGCGACGTCACCAAGGGCGAAGTCCAGTTCAAGGGCGAGCGCATCGACCAGCTGACGCCGAATGAACTGGTCAAGCGCGGCCTGTCGCAGGTGATGGAAGGGCGCCATTGCTTCGGCCACCTGACCATAGAAGAGAACCTGCTCACCGGCGCCTACACGCGCAGCGCATCGCGCGCGGAGCTGAAGGAATCGCTGGAAAAGGTCTACCACTACTTCCCGCGCCTGCGGGAGCGTCGCGGCAGCCAGGCCGGCTACACCTCGGGCGGCGAGCAGCAGATGTGCGCCATCGGCCGCGCACTGATGGCCAAGCCGTCGATGATCCTGCTGGACGAACCCTCGATGGGCATCGCGCCGCAGATCGTCGATGAAATCTTCGGCATCGTGAAGGACTTGAACAGCAAGGAGAACGTCTCCTTCCTGCTGGCCGAGCAGAACACCAGCATCGCGCTGCGCTACGCCGATTTCGGCTACATCCTGGAAAACGGCCGCGTGGTGATGGAAGGCGCGGCCTCCGAACTGGCCAGCAACGAAGACGTCAAGGAGTTCTACCTCGGCGTTTCAGGCGCCGGCCGCAAGAGCTTCCGCGACATGAAATTTTACCGCCGCCGCAAACGCTGGCTGGCTTAAGGACCAAGGACAACAACGCATGAATATCAAGAAGGCCAAAGCCTTGTGCCGCAGCTTTGCCGGCGCCACCGAAGACACCAAGTGGGGCGCCGACCTCGTCTTCTCGGTCGGCGAAAAAATGTTCGCCGTCACCTCGCTTGACGACGACGCCAAGGGCATCAGCTTCAAGGTGGACGACGATCGCTTTCTCGAACTGACCGACCGCCCCGGCATCATTCCGGCGCCGTACCTGGCGCGCGCCAAATGGGTTTATATCGAGGACCTGAAGTCCGTCAGCGACGCCGAAGCCGCCGAACTGCTGAAGCGTTCCTACGAGCTGGTGTTCGCCAAACTGACCAAGAAGCTGCAACGCGAAATACAAGGATAAGCACATGGCCGATACCCTCGATAGCCTGGAAGTGCGCCCGCCGGAACAACGCGAGCGCGAACTGATGGCGCGCCTGCCGCAGTTGGTGGCGCGCGCGAAGGCCGCCGCCGGCTGGTCGCGCATACTCGAAAACGTGGATGCCGCCGGCATCAACAGCCGCGCCGCGCTGGCCACGCTGCCGGTCACGCGCAAATCGGACCTGCACGCGCTGCAAAAAAAACAGGCGCCGTTCGGCGGCCTGAATACAACCCCGGCCGGTCAGCTGGCGCGGGTGTACATGTCGCCCGGCCCGATCTTCGATCCCGAAGGCCGCAGCCAGGACTGGTGGCGTTTCGCGCGGCCGATGTATGCGGCCGGCGTGCGTCCCGGCGGCCTGCTGCAGAACTGCTTCTCCTATCACTTCACGCCGGCCGCCTTCATGGTGGAAGGCGGCGCCGCCCGCATCGGCTGCGCCGTGATACCGGCCGGCGCCGGCCAGACCGAAATGCAGGTGCAGGCCATCAGCGCGCTGCGGCCCGATACCTACATCGGCACGCCATCCTTCCTGAAGATCATCATCGAGAAGGCGCGGGAGTTGGGCGCGGACGTCAGCAGCATCAGGCAGGCGCTGATGAGCGCCGAGGCGCTGCCCGAATCGCTGCGCATCTGGTTCGCCGAGAACGGCGTGCCGCACGTGCTGCAGGCGTACGCGTCGGCCGATATCGGCAGCATCGCCTACGAAACCCGCAGCGGCGACGTGCGCCATCCCGGCATGGTGCTCGACGAGGACGTGATACTGGAAATCGTCCGCCCCGGCAGCGGCGATCCCGTGCCGCCGGGCGAGATCGGCGAAGTGGTGCTCACCGTTTTCAACCCCGACTATCCGCTGATACGCTTTGCCACCGGCGACCTGTCGGCGGTGCTGACCGGCGTGCCGGACTCGCCTTGCGGCCGCACCAACACCCGCATCAAAGGCTGGATGGGCCGCGCCGACCAGACCACCAAGGTGCGCGCGATGTTCGTCCACCCGTCGCAAGTGCATGCCGTCACGCAGCGGCATCCGGAAATCGTCAAGGCGCGGCTGGTGGTCTCCGGCCAGATGGCGCAGGATGTGATGACGCTGCACTGCGAGGTGGCCGATCCCGGTTCCGCAAGCGCCGGCGCCATTGTCGAATCGATACGAGACCTGACCAAGCTGCGGGGCGAGGTGCAATTTGCCGGCATCGGCAGCCTCCCCAACGACGGCAAGGTGATCGACGACGTGCGCGACTACAAGTAAACAGCGAGTAAAACAACGGTTGTGGCATAAATCCAACGCCAAGCGTAGGGCCGGGATATGGCGGATAATAGCGAACTTCCCACCTGTTTTTAGAAGCCGAAGAAGATCATGCAAGACTTCCACCACAACCGCGCCCGCGCCCTGCTGGAGAACGCGGAAGAGCTGTTCAGCAAAGAGACCGTCGACAACGCAGTCACCGCGATGGCCGATACCCTTAACGCCCGCTTCGACCGGCCCGACAGCGAGGAATTCCCGCTGGTGCTGGGCGTGATGGGCGGCGCGGTGGTCTTCACCGGCAACCTGCTGCCGCAGCTGACCTTCCCGCTCGAATTCGACTACATCCACGTCAGCCGCTACGGCGACGAAGACCAGGGTGGCCAGGTCGTGTGGAAAGTGGTGCCGCGTTCGAACGTGGCCGGCCGCGTGGTCATCGTGCTGGACGATATCCTGGACGAAGGCGAAACGCTGGCCCACGTCAAACAGCGCCTGCTGGACATGGGCGCCGCCGAGGTGGTGCTGGCCGTCTTCGCCGACAAAGCGATCGGCAAGGCCAAGCCGGTCAAGGCGGACATCGTCGGCATCACCATTCCGAACCGCTTCGTCGTCGGCTTCGGCATGGATGCCTATGGCTACTGGCGCAACCTGCCGGGCCTGTGGGCCATCCAGACGGAAACCTGACGGCTTCCGGGGCGGTTCTAATAGTCGTAATACGTTTTGCCGCCGCATCCGGCGCGGCGGCAGTTCCTGGCGTGCGGGTCCGCAGGCGTTGGTCCGGCGGCCAGTGCCTGCCCATGCACAGGACAATACACGTCGCCGCACCGGTTACACCGGTACCACGGATTGAAGCGCGAACTCGTCCAGCGTCCATGCTTGGTGGCGCATACCACGCAAGGTATGCCGGCCAAGCCACTGGTGCCGATGGTTGGCTGGGGGTGGGACCAGGTGATGTTGACCGGGGCTGTAGGGGCGGTCGGCGGGCACGGGACGTTGGGGTACTTCTTCCCCATATTCTTGTAATCCTTGAATTGTAGGTCGTCGATCAAGGGGGCCAGTTGCTGGGGGTAGTGCGTCACCAGCGTGATCTCGTCATTCGGCCCGCACTGGAAGGTACTGACGACCGATCCGATCTTCGCCGGTATCAGCACCGCCGCTCCGGAGGCGCCGACGCCGCGCTCGATGATCATGGGGGTCTTGCCGGTCAAGGGATGGGCCGAAGGCGCCTTGGGCGGATTCTTGTAAGGCAGCGGGCCGGCATTCAGCCCGGCCGCCGCGCTCTTGGACACTATCGTCACGCGCTTGCCGTCCGCCGTGAGCCAGGCCATCGCCTTTTCGCCGGCCACGGTATTCAGGCTGTGAACCAGCGCCATGATCGCGACCTCGGCATCCTCGAACTGTGAATGCTTTTTGCGGTCGATGTAGCGCGCTTTTCCTACCGGATCATGAATCTGGCGGTTGACGTCCATCATCGCACGCTTGGCCGGGTCGATATGCAGCCCTTCGTTATTCAGGTACGCCCGCTGTTTATAGGTTTGCAGACGCGCCACGCCCTTCGGCCCCAGCCGCCTGTCGCCGGCCAGCGATCGCTTGTCCGCCAGTTGCTTGGCGGTCAGGGGAGCGTGAATGAAACCCTCCTTGTGGACGTGAACGTGCGGGTGCGGCGGAAACGGTCCGACTGTCACCGTGGAACTGCTGAACAGGTCGACCGCATCGGCGCCGGTCACCCCTCTGGTCTTGGTGCGGACTTGATAATATTTTGCAAACGGCATAATGGCATTCTCCTCGGCGGGTGGGCTAGGCGGCTTGACGATCCGTGGCAGCGCCGGCCATGGCGGCCGACGGAAGGTTATGCGGCGCGGTGCGCGCCGTGCGCTCCCAATCAGCGGCGGCGGCGTCGAGGATCTCGCGTTGCTTCCCGAGCAGCCGCTCCCGATACGCGCCATCCCTATCGATCGCGAGCGCTGCGGCCACTGCCGCCAGGGCGTCGGCGTGGCGGCACTGATGCGCGTAGGTGAAGACCAGGCCGTACTTGGCGCGCACGTCGGACGGATGAATGCGCTGCGCGACGAGGAAGGCTTCGTGGGCATCTTGCGGGCGTCCGCAATCGAACAGCGAGTCGCCATAGGTATTCCAGAGCGCCGCACTGTAGCAAGGGTTCAGCGCAAGCGCCGAACGGATCAGTTCGAGCGCGATGTGCGGCTTACGCAGCTGAAAGTGCGCGAAGTCGGCCACCTCCCCCAGCAGGCGCCAGTCAGTTTGACGCGATTCGACGACCAGTCTGTAATATTGGCTAGCCTCATCCAACCGTCCGCTGTGTGCCGCCGACCGCGCCTGTGCCAGCAGCATCTCGACCTCGCGAAAACGCTGTCCATCGTAGAGTTCTTTGAAGCACGCCACAGTCTGCGGCAGCTCCCGGTCGACGATCAAACGCGGGTGAATCGGAAGCTCGGCATCGCCCGGAGGCGCGTGCGGATGCCAGCCGGCGGTCCGGGTGACGCTATCGAGCAGGGCGAAGTTCAACCCGGCGGCAACCGTCGGGCCAAACCGGTCCAGTCCGGTCGGTTCGATCTCGTCGGGCGTCAACGGGCCGTAGTCGGCAAGAAGAATGAAGCCACCAGGCAGCAGCCGGCCTTGCCAAAACGCGAGGGCGTCAAGGGCGCCATGGCTCGAATAGCCAGGCGCTTGGGGCGGCACGAGCGCGAGCGCCTGGTCGGCGTACCCCGGCGGGTGCAGGCATTCGAGAAATGCCGTCTCGACCGTCAGTTCCGGCAGCAGGCGCTCCAGACGCTCCTGCGCTGCCTCCGACGCATCCGAGAAGAGCGCGCAAACCCCTTGCTCATCCAGCCCGTGCCGCTGCAGCGCCGCCGACTTGCGGTTGACCCAGACGCGGCTGCACAATTCCTCGACCACGCCTGACGGGCTGCGGCGCAGTATGGCGGTCGGTAAAATATCCAGCACATAGTTCGCAAATACAGCCCTGAGCTGCAGCGGCTCGACGCACACGCCGTCGATTTCAATGGCTCCCCCTGCCGCGTTGCACACGCCGGCCCGCACATGCTCCGCGTGATCAGAAAAGACGGCTTGCGCATGCCACTGGCGGACGGTGGCCTCCGAGCCATCCGTGACGAAATAGGTGAGGCGCTCGTAATAATCGCGCCCTTCGCGCCGGCACAGGTCGCGGAACACATCGAGGAAGAAGCGCGCGAAGAGGCCGCTGCCGGCGCCCAGTTCAAGTACCGTGATGTCTGCGGCCGGCGGCATTTCCTCGCAGTGGACAAACATCACACCGGCGGCGCACGAGGACAGGTGGCCATCGCTCGTGACAGCATACGGCACCTGCTCCTCGGCAAAGGCGGCGGTGCCGCGGCGCGACCAGTGCGCACTGGCGACCTGCGCAGCGAGACTGAGCGACAACGGACGAAACTCCTGCACCAGAGCATAGTCGGGCGCGATTTCGGCGAGACAAGCGAGAGGTGGTCGCGGCGGTTCGTCTGTAAAAAAACGCGAGGAATCCGCGCCGGACCGCTGGTCACTACGCATGAATAAATTCATAAGCTCACCTGGCAACTCTTGTTAATTATCCCATAGTACGTTTTTTACATCCCTCGCACCAGAAATTTTGTCGCCGCACATAGTGGTGTGTTTATTACAATTGCTTTCATCCAGCAATACTGTCAGGATTTGTATCATGTTGATACAGATACTCTCAGGCTTATACCTGCTGGCCATCGGCCAGGCCTTCTTCCTCAGCGCCACGCTGCTGAGCACCCGCCAGCCGGAAATGCGCACCGCCAACCGGCTGCTGTCCGCGCTGCTGCTGATGTTCGCGGCCATCATGGGCCACGGCTGGCTGGGGATCAATCATCTCTACCAGCAGTATCCGCACAGCGCGCTGTCCATCGTCACTCTGGGATTGGCCGTCGGGCCGCTGTTGTATCTCTACCTGCATGCGATGCTGTCCGACCAGCCGCTGGGCCGCCGCGCGCTGCTGCATTTTGTGCCGTTCGCCGCCGCCACGCTGGCGATGATGCCGTTCTACCTGCGCCCGGCCGCTGAAAAACTGGCGTGGATGCGGCACTGGGACGGCCTGCCGTGGTATCTGGCGCTGGGCGGAGTGGTCAAGCTGGCGATCCTGCTGTCTTATATCTACGCCAGCTACCGGCTGGTGCAGCGGGTGCCGGCCGCTTCCGGCCTGGTGCATGGCCTGCGGCGGCTGATGCGCGTCTGGCTGGCCAGCGCCGCGCTGAGCATCGCCGCGCTGGCGATGGCGCTGCTGGACGTCGAGCTGCCGGTGTCCGCCGATGCCGTGGACGGCATCGCGCTGATGCTGTTCGTGTTCGCCACCGCCTTCACGGCGATGCGGCTGCCGCTGGGCTATCGCCCTCAAACGCTGCCGCCACCGAAACCTCGCTACGCCAGCAACAAGTTATCCACAGCCGACAGCGGCGCCTTCCTGGCCCGGCTGACCGCCTGCATGGAACAGGACCAACCCTACCGCAACGGCGAATTGAAGCTGGAAGAACTGGCCGGACAGCTCGCGATGACGCCGCACGAACTATCCCAGCTGATCAACGAAAGCTGCGGCACCAATTTCGCCGATTACCTGAACCGATACCGCGTCGAGGCGCTCAAATTCGCCCTGCTCGACCCGCAACAGAGCAGTGCCAGCATCCTGGACCTGGCGATGTTGGCCGGATTTAATAGCAAAAGCGCGATGAACCGCGTATTTAAAAAGTCCACCGGCATGACACCCGGCGAGTTCCGCAGCCAGGCCGAAACGCCCGCGTAGCGAGTGCCAAATCATCATTTGGGACGCAAAACCCCGTCCCGGGCTGCAAACTGGGCTCGTCACAACACGGAGCCTAGTATGAAAACCACCAAACTGATCGCCAGCCTGTCCCTCCTGATCTGCGCCCAGGCCTGCGCCGCGCCGCAGACCTGGATCACCAACGTCAAGCTGGTGTCGCCGGAAAAACTGGACAGCATCGTCACCGGCAGCGTGCTGATTGAAGACGACCGCATCGTGCGCGTCGAACGTGGCGCCGGCCACAAGGCCCCGAAAGGCGCCCGTACCATCGACGGCAAAGGCGGCTACCTGACGCCCGGCCTGATCGACTCGCACGTGCACCTGTATGCGGTGCCCGGCATGAGCTTCGAGCAGGCCGACAAAATGAAGACCATGGCCGCCGACTATTTCGCGCAGATGCCGCGCTCCTTCCTCTACTATGGCTACACCACGGTGATCGACCTGGCCGCCGGCAGCCGCACCTTCATCGACCGGGTCAAGGCCTCGCCGCTGCACCCGGACATCTACGACTGCGGCGCGCCGCTGGTGTTCGCCAACGGCTACCCGTCGGCGTATGCCTCGCCTGAGACGCGCTTCGATACCTTCTCCAACTTCATCTACGATCCGGCGCAGGCCGACAAGATCCCGGCCCGGTTCAAGCCGGAGGACTACACGCCGGCCAAGGGCGTGGCGCGGGTCAAGGCCGACAATGCCATCTGCGTCAAAACCCACTTCGAACACGGCTTCGGCGCCATGCACAACCTGCCGGTGATGAGCCCCGCCGTGTACGCCGAAGTGCGCTCGGCCGCGACCAAAGAAGGCGTGGTGCTGGTCACCCACGGCAATTCGTTCGAGGCGCAGACCTTCGCCGTCAACGGCGGCGTCGACGTGCTAGCGCACGGCATGTGGCACTGGGGGGCGCTGGACAAGGAAAAGGAACTGCCGGCCGAGATCAAGCAGCTGCTCGACAAGATCGTCGAACGCAAGATCGGCTTCCAGCCGACGATGCAGGTGCTGTACGGCCTGGGCGCCTACTTCGACCCGGCCTACCTGAACAACCCGGCGCTGGCCAAGCTGCTGCCGCCTGCGATGCTGGCGTGGCTGAAGACGCCGGAGGGCGCATGGTTCAAGCAGGAGATCGCCGAGGATGAAACCGACGCCGTGATCCTGAGGGGAATGGAAGCGCCGCTGCGCCGCCAGGCGCAGGTGGTGGCCTACCTGGCCAGCAAGGACGCCAACTTCGTGTTCGGCACGGATACGCCGTCGTCGCCGACCTACGGCAACATCCCCGGCCTGAACGGCTATCTGGAAATGCAGGACATGCACAAGGCCGGCATGTCGCTGGCGCAGGTGTTCAAGTCGGCCACCATCAACAACGCCCGTACCTTCAAGATCGATGCGCAGGTCGGCACCATCGAGGCGGGCAAGGTGGCGAACCTGGTGCTGATGAAGATGTCGCCGCTGGCCGACATCCGCGCCTACGACAGCGTGGACACGGTCTGGGTGCGCGGCAAGCAGGCTGCGCGCGACAGCCTGGCGGTCAAGCAGTAATTACAGCGCCAGGCGCGCGCGGGCGGCGTCGTACTCGCGCTTCAGGCGTGCCACCATCTCGGCGGTGGTCGGCACGTCGTCCATCAGGCCCACGCCCTGGCCGGCGCCCCAGATGTCGCGCCAGGCCTTGGCGCTGCTGGAACCGAAGTTCATCGAGCTCTTGTCGGCCTGCGGCAGCGCGTCCGGATCCAGGCCGGCGGCCATGATGGACTTCTTCAGGTAGTTGCCGTGAACGCCGGTGAACAGGTTCGAATACACGATGTCCGCCGCCGTCGATTCCACGATCGCATTGCGATAATCGTCGCTGACGTTCGACTCCTGCGTCGCCAGCCAGCGCGAGCCGATGTACGCGAAGTCCGCGCCCATCGCCTGCGCCGCCAGGATCGCATCGCCGGTCGCGATGGAACCGGACAGCGCGATCGGGCCCTTGAAGAACTTACGTATCTCGCCCACCAGCGCGAACGGCGACAGGGTGCCGGCATGGCCGCCGGCGCCGCTGGCCACCAGGATCAGGCCATCGACGCCGGCTTCCAGCGCCTTCTCGGCGTGGCGGATCGAGATCACGTCGTGCATGACGATGCCGCCGTAGCTGTGGATCGCGTCCAGCATCTCTTTCGGCGGCGCGCGCAGCGACGAGATGATGATGGGGATCTGGTGCTTGACGCAGACTTCGACGTCGTGCGCCAGGCGGTCGTTCGACTGGTGCACGATCTGGTTGACGGCGATCGGGCCGACGCGCTTGTCCGGATTGGCCATCTGGAAGTCGGCCAGTTCCTTTTGCAGGTCGGTCAGCCACACATCCAGCGTTTCCGCCGGGCGCGCGTTCAGAGCCGGGAACGAGCCGACGATGCCGGCCTTGCACTGCGCCGCCACCAGGGCCGGGCCGCTGGCGATGAACATCGGGGAGGCGATGACGGGAAGGGAGAGGTTTTGCAACGCTGCAGGCAGGGCCATGGCGAACTCACTGACGGAAGTTATCGGAAAACCGATTATAGATCCAAAAAAGTACGATCGTGCAGAAACTAGGCAAGTCCCTCTATATTCGCCCTGCCCTTACTCATTAAGTAAGTACTCACCCTCAATACGTGCCGCAGCTGCGCGCACCAGCTGGCTGGTAGCCCAGGAACCTAGCTGCTCCGGCGTCTGCTTCAGGAAGTTGGCATTGGCGGACGCGAACACCGGCATCGCCAGCAAAAGCTGCGGCACCTCGGCCAGCAGGATGCGCTGGCGCTCCAGCAGCAGGAACTTCAGCAGCACCTTCAGCGCGTTCTGCGCATTGCGCACCGGATCGGCTTGCAGGTAATCGAGCCGCGAGCGGGCCCGCGCCAGCGCGCCGGCCACGTCCTCGAACGGCTTGCCGTGGCCGGGGATCACCAGCCGCACGTCCAGCCCCTCGATCACGTCCAGCGTAGCGCGTTCCTCGGCAAAGCCGGACAAGCCGTCCAGCTCCGGGAAGATGACGCCGAAGCCGTTCTCCCACAGCGCGTCCGCCGAGATCAGCACCCGCTCCTGCGGACAGTAAAAGATCAGCGAATGCGGATCGTGGCCGGGCGCGCCGAGCGCCTGCCATTCCATATCGGCCAGCCGCAGCACGTCGCCGGGGGCGATGGTGGCGTCGAAGGTGAAACGCTCGCAGCGCTGGCCGGTGGCCTTGAAGCTGAGCGCCTCCACGTCCCAATGCCGCACCTTGTCCGCCTCGGCCGCCGGGATAGACGTGCGCGCGCCGTAGTGCGCCTGCAGCGTGGCGTTGCCGCCGCAATGATCGGAATGCAGATGGGTGTTGACGATCTGGTCGAGATGGCGCCCGTGCAGCGCATGACGCACCAGCGCCAGCGTTTGCGGCGCGTGCGTCACGTAGCCGGTATCGATGATCGCCGTGTCATGGCGGCCCAGCAGCATCACGTTGTTGGACGACAGCCAGCCCCGTTCAAATACCTGGATCGAATCGGGCAACCCGTTCATTGATCGTCAAAGTTGATTAATTGTTCACGGCGGCGGATCTCCGCCCACACGCCGCGCTTGTAATCGTCATCCGCCTTCGACCACGCGATGATCTCCGGAATGGTGCGCATGCAGCCCATACAATACATGCGATCCTCATCCATTTTGCACAGGCTGACGCAAGGCGACGGCACCGGTGTTGCCAATTCGGGCGAATTTTCAGATCCCTCGGCGGGAATTAAGTTAGTTGGCTCACTCATATGCCCATTATGCCTCGAACACCCTTGACTTAGGGAGTTTCATCTCCATAATACCATCCATGTAGATGGTAACCGGATGGAGACTATGGCAAAGCAAGAATTAAAACTGAAGACCGCTGAATCGGAAAAAATCACCATCAACCTCGGTCCCATAGACCTAGGACAGATAGACTTGCTGGTACAGGAAGGGTTCTACTCGAACCGTACCGACTTGATCCGCACAGCGATCCGCAATCAGTTGAACCAGCACGCCGACGTCGTCAAGCAGACGGTGGCGCGCAAAAGCCTCGTGCTCGGTATGCAGCATTACTCGCGCGCCGACCTGGAAGCCATCCAGGCGGCGGGACAGCGGCTGCAGATACAGGTACTGGGCTTGGCCAGCATCGCCAGCGACGTGTCGGTCGAACTGGCACTGGCAACAATCGAATCAATCTTCGTATTAGGCTCCCTGCACGCCAGCGCCGTGCTGAAAACCGCGCTGGCCAAACGGATCCACTAAAGGACACCAACATGAAACTACCCCTGCTATCCCAGATGCGCGAAGCCGCGCAAAGACTATTGAACCGAAATTCCACCGCCGCCATGCAACAGGCGATGGCGACCGTTCAGGAAGCCATGCGCGCGCACCAGCCGGCGCAGCCGGCTTCCGCACAACCGGCGATGCGCGACCTGAATCCGCCGCCTGGCCACGCACAGCCAAAATCCGCGCCATCCGGCACGGCGCCGGAGACCGCGCCAGCCGCAACGCCGAATCCGGCCACCAACCCGACCGAGTATGCGCAGGACATGCTGAACCGCATGGGCATCCAGATCGACCTGCAGGCGAATATCGACCGCGCCATCGACGCCGGCAGCTTCACGCATCCATCGCCGCCGGCCCCGCTGCCGGAAGGCGCGCAGTTCATCAAGGGCAGCTATACGAATCACGCCGGCACCCGCAACTACAAGCTGTACATCCCGTCCACCTACCGTGGCCAGGCGATGCCGCTGCTGGTGATGCTGCACGGCTGCACGCAGGATCCCGACGATTTCGCCGCCGGCACGCAGATGAACCAGGTGGCCGAAGAGATGGAATGCCTGGTCGCCTATCCGGAGCAGAACGCCGGCGCCAACCACTCCAAGTGCTGGAACTGGTTCAACGCTGTCGACCAGACGCGCGGCCAGGGCGAGCCGTCGATCATCGCCGGCATCACGCAACAGATCATCGACGAGTATCCGGTCAACGAGCGCCAGGTGTTCGTGGCGGGCCTGTCGGCCGGCGGTGCGATGGCGGCGATCGTCGCCACGCTGTATCCGGAAATGTTTGCCGCCGTGGGCGTGCATTCAGGCTTGCCGTTCGCCTCGGCGCAGGACCTGCCGTCGGCGCTGACGGCCATGAAGCGCGGCGCCGCCACGCTCAAGACCAGCGACGGTTCGCAGCCCATCATCGTCTTCCATGGCGACAGCGACACCACAGTCAATCCGCGCAACGGCGAGCAGGTGATCGAACAGCGGCTGCACAGCCACAAGGGTGCGTCGCTGACGCAATCGGGATCGGTGCCGAACGGCCACCGCTACACGCAGACCACGCACACCAAGGCGGACGGCACGCCGGTGGGCGAACACTGGGTGGTGCACGGCGCCGGCCACGCATGGTTCGGCGGCAGCTCCAACGGCACCTACACCGACGCCAAAGGTCCGGACGCCAGCCGCGAGATGCTGCGCTTCTTCCGTACGGTCAGCTAAGGTGTACTAGCTCGGACTTGAGCTGACTCAGAGTGCCCGATGACTGCCGGCTTCCGCCTGCGGATTCAACCGGTAGGAGTCATGTTGATAGCTCGTTATTAAGGCGATAAATGCGCTCAATTTCATCCGAGGACAATCTGGTAAGGCAACTGTCTACTTCCTGTAATCGCGCACATGCAGGGAAATGTAAAGTGATAATTTCACCGCCTGGGCGTTCGGCGATAGTCCGGTAATCGGAAGGCAAGTCGCAGTCCTCGCAAAGATAGTCATCGATGAAGTCAGCTAACTCATAATCACCCACAACGACGATGACATGCTCCTCATTGTAGAGTCCGATTTGAATATGGGGCAAAACTTGCTTCATCTTTTTCCCAACAAATTCATATAAAAACACCGATGCCGACGGGCTGCTGCTAGCTGCGGCAGTGTTCTATTTTTCGTCTATGCTAAGGTTGGCCATAGACTTTGCGCGCAATTTCATCACTCCGGCAACGAATACAACAATGCCAATGACAATAAAGCCACCGGCTTCGAACTGTCTCCAAGAAAACTGTTCGGCATTAAACAGAAGAAACACGCCAGCGGCGACCAATAGTGGCCCCAAGTAACCACGCTGGCAGCCGCTCCCATGGCAAGAAGGCTAGTCCCATATCTCTCTCCAGGCTTCGATTATGAACGTTTACTCATGTTTTCCGACTATCTTTAGCAGTCCGTTCCTGGCCGTAAGCCGAAATTAACCTGAATTCTTCAAATGGAGCAATTCGCCACCACTTTCGGAATCATTGAATTCCTTTGAGTATCACCGCTATGCCAGCCATCAGCATGATGGATTCGAAGCCTGCGTACCAATGTTTCTTTTTAACCTGATAAATCTTAGTATCAACATCAATAGCGCGGTACCAGTGGATGCCGAGGACGATAGCGCAGGAGATTATGGGGACTAGTCCTCGAAAGTTTTCCATTTGATTTCCTATAGTGTATAGAAAGTACGGTGTCCATCTGCTACTGGTCGGTAACAGACGCATGAGAACTCTAATCCATCTGACGACTCACGTCAGTTCAAGGATCCACTGGCAAAGCATCAGCTGGTAAAGCGCTCGATCTTCGCGCGTGTGTGCTCCATGTCGTGATCGGAGTCCGCGTAGCGTTTGGCGATCTCGATGAACTCCGGCTGCAGTTCGAGGAAGGCGTCCAGCATGTCGGGATCGAAATGCGAGCCGCGGCCCTCGACCATGATCGCCACCGCCGCCTCGTGCAACATGCCGTCCTTGTAGACGCGGCGGCTGATCAGTGCGTCGTACACGTCGGCCACCGCCATCAGCCGTGCCGAGATCGGAATATCGTCGCCGGCCAGTCCCTCGGGATAGCCGCTGCCATCCCACTTCTCCTGGTGGCCGTAGGCGATCTCCTTGGCGTACTTGAGGAACTCCACTTCCAGGCCCAGCTCGCGCTCGGCCTGGCGGATCGCGTCGCGGCCCAGCGTGGTGTGGGTCTTCATGATCTCGAATTCGTTGCCCTCGAAGCGGCCAGGCTTGAGCAGGATGCGGTCGGGGATGCCGACCTTGCCGATGTCGTGCAACGGCGCGGACTTGAACAGCAGTTCAATCGTCTTGTCGGTCAAAAATTCGCTGAAGCGCGGATTGGCGCGCAGCTTTTCGGCCAGCGTCTTGACGTAGTGCGCGGTGCGGCGGATATGGTTGCCGGTTTCGCTGTCGCGCGTTTCGGCCAGCGAGGCCATGGTGTGGATGGTGACGTCCTGCAGCGCGACGATCTCGCGCGTGCGCTTCTCGATTTCCGTTTCGAGGAAGTTGTTCTGGTCGCGCAGGAAGTCGTGCACGCGCTTCATCGACAGCTGGGTCTTGATGCGTGCCAGGACGATGGGCGCGGAGATCGGCTTGGTGATGTAGTCCGCCGCGCCGAGGCCCAGGCCCAGCTGCTCGTCCACCGTCTCGCTCATCGCGGTGACAAAGATGACCGGAATGTCGCGCGTATCGGGATTGGCCTTGAGCGCCTTGCAGACGTCGTAGCCGCTCATGCCCGGCATCATCACGTCCAGCAGGATCAGGTCCGGCTTGGCGTCGCCGTTGGCGATTTTCAGCGCGCGCTCGCCGTTGACGGCGATCTTGGTGCGGTACTCCTCTTCCAGCACCGCGCACAGCAGGTCGATGTTATCGGGCGTGTCGTCGACGACGAGGATGGTTGGCTTGGCGTTCATCGGCTTTTCCTTCTTATAAATCGGTATTCAGCGAGATATTCAATGCTGCGGCGGCGGACTTCAATTCATCCAGCGCGCCTTCGAAATCATACTGCCCCAGCAGGCGACGCAGCTGGCGGCCATGCTCGGCCTGCCCTGCCGCGGTCAACAGCGGACAGATACGGTCCAGCAGCTTGACGGCGGCGCTGTCGTCCTGCGCCAGCAACAACGCGAGTTCCTTCGCCATCGCCGCCAGTTCGCCCATGTCGACCTGCTGCGGCGCGCCAGCCACCGCGACCGCAACCGCGCCCGGCTTGTCGTTCATCGCCATGGCGATGCGGGCCACCAGGTCGCCCAGCTCCTGCGCCATGGCGGCGATGGCTTCGTCGCGGCCTTTGGTGGCGCCCATGGCCAGCATCTGTTCGACCTTGCCGGCGGCATCGGCCATGCCGGTTGCGCCGATATTTCCGGCCAGGCCTTTCACAGTATGCGCCTCGCGCGTGGCGCCGGCCAGGTCGTTGTTTTCGATGGCGTTGGCGATGCGCGTCATGGCGTCGATCTGGGTTTCCACAAAGCGCGACAACAGCTTGCGCATCAACTTGACGTTGCCGCCGACACGCTGCAGCGCCGCCTCCATGCGCAGGCCGGCGATGATGGGCAGCGCTTCGTCGCGGCTGTCGCCGGCCGGATGGGCTTCTGCCGCGTCGAGCGCCACAGGGTTCTTCACCTTGACCCAGCGCGACAGCGTCGTGAACAGCTGCGCCACGTCGATCGGCTTGGCAATGAAATCGTTCATACCGGCGGCGAGGCATTTTTCCTTGTCACCGACCATGGCGTTGGCGGTCATGGCGATCACCGGCAGGCTCGCGTGGCGCGGATCCTCCCGCAGCTTGCGGGTGGCGTCGTAGCCATCCATCACCGGCATCTGGCAGTCCATCAGCACGCCGTCGTAATCGGCCACGGCGATCTTGGCCAGCGCCATGGCGCCGTTGCTGGCGATGTCGACGCGGATGCCGGCGTCGCTGAGGATCTGCTGCGCCACTTCCTGGTTGACTTCATTGTCCTCCACCAGCAGCAGATACGCGCCGCGCACCGATTCCTCGGCCGCCATGTAGTCGGCGCGCCGGCGCGTGCGGCGGCAGCTGCTCAAGTCCTTGCCGAAGACCGTGGAAATCGAATCGAGCAACGTCGACGAGCTGACCGGCTTGTTCAGCATGGCGTCGATGGCGATGCCGCGCGTTTCGTCGAGCAGTACGTCGCGGTTGTAGGCGGTGACCATGATGACGGCGGGCGCCTCGGCGCCGGCTGCGGCGGCCTGCTCGCGCATCGCCTGCAGCGTTTCGACGCCGTTCATTCCGGGCATCTGCCAGTCCAGCAGCACGATGTTGAACGGACGGCCTTCGCCGCGCGCCTGTGCCACCATGTCGACGGCGCGCCGGCCGCTGTCGGCCGAGGCCGCGGCAAACTGCATGGCCGACAGCATGCCCATGAAGATTTCGCGGGCGCTGGCGTTGTCGTCCACCACCAGCACGCGCAGGCCGGAGATGTCGGGCATAGGCTGCGGCGCCTCGATGGCGGCCACGCCGAATTCGGCGGTGAAGTGGAAGGTGCTGCCGACGCCGGGCTGGCTTTCCAGGCCGATCTCGCCGTTCATCAATTCGACCAGGCGTTTGCTGATGGTCAGGCCCAGGCCGGTGCCGCCGTGATGGCGCGTGGTCGAGGTGTCCGCCTGCGAGAAGGCCTGGAACAGGCGCGATTGCTGCTCCGGCGTCATGCCCGGACCGGTATCGCGCACATCGACGCGCAGGCGCACGCGCTGGTCCGCCAGGCGCTCGGCCACGCGTATCGTCACGACGATCTCGCCGTGCTGGGTGAACTTGATGGCGTTGTTGGTCAGGTTGATCATCACCTGGCCGAAGCGCAGCGGATCGCCGACCAGCGCCTGCGGCACCTCCGGCGCGATATCGAACAGCAGCTCCAGCCCCTTGTCCTGCGCGCGCATGATGGAGAGGTCGGCGATATTCGCCATCACGTCTTCCACATAAAAATCAACCTGCTCGAAGGCCAGCTTGCCGGCCTCGATCTTCGAGAAGTCCAGGATGTCGTTGATGATTCCCAGCAGGTTCTTGGCCGCGCCTTCGACCTTCTCCAGGTAGTTGCGCTGCTTAGGCGTCAGGTCTGTTTGCAGCGCCAGGTGCGTCATGCCGATGATGCCGTTCATCGGCGTGCGGATTTCGTGCGACATATTGGCCAGGAAGTCGGACTTCATCTTGGTCGCATCCTCGGCCACCGTCACCGCCTTGCGCAACTCCTGCTCGGCGGCCAGGCTGGCCGTCATCAGCTTCAGCGCATGCAGCAGCTCGCCCGTCTCGTCCTGCGACGTCACCTCGATGACGGAGCTCAGGTCGCCCTGCCCGACCCGCTTGGCGATCGCGATCGCTTCCTCCAGCGGACGCGTGATCGAGCGCGCCGAGAAGCCGAAGCCTATGCCGACGATCACCGCCAGCGCGCCCATTGCGGAAATCTCCATCAGCGACATATTGATGTCGGCGCGCGCCTGTTCGGCGCTGGTCATCACCTGCGCCTGCTGCAGCTGGCCCAGTTTCTTGATCTCTTCCTGCAGGCGCTCCAGCGCCGGCAAGGCCATCGAGTTCATCTTCTCCTCGGCGGCCTCGCGGTCCTCGCCTTCGACCATGTCGGCCACGGCGATGAAGCTGTCGTAGTAGGCGGCGCGCGCCTGCTTGACCTTTTCGATCTGCGCCCGCGCCTCCGGCGCCGCGTCCAGCCTGGCCAGCAGCTCCAGTTGCGCGTCGATGTCGATCTTGATCTTGTCGATGCGGCTGTAGCTGTCGATGCGGCGGTGCTTTTCCTTCTGGATGATCAGCGTGACGATGCGGGTCGCGGCCTCGCGCGACTGCGTGTCGATGGTGTTGATGGCGGCGCTGGCGGCCCAGTCCTGGTGCAGGATATGGTCGCTCTCGGCGCGGATGGCGTAGATGCGGCTGACGCCGACCAGTATCACGCCGATCAGCAGCAGGATCAGGATGATGTAGCCGCTGCTGATACGCGCGCGGATACCCATGTCGCTAAAACGACGCATGCTTGCTTCCTTGTGGCTAGCCGGCCGGCTTCGGATGGTCGGCGATGTGTTTCTTCAAACAGTCCGGGCACCAGCAGCTGGCGCCCGGCGTGGACGGTACCGGCAGCGAGGCCGGCAAATAGGTGCACCAGCAGGGCTGCGGCGGGGCCGACGGATCGGAGTCCGCCATCGCGCAACTGAATTCGGCGCCGCAGCGCGAGCAGGTGCTCATGGCGGGCTACGTGTGGCGATGTTCCGCTTCGTCGTCGTCCAGCGGCGGCGGGCTGTCGGGCTCAAAATCAAGCGGAAAGCGGCGCATGGCCGAACGCAGCATCGACATCTGGCCGTTGAACCGGGTGCAGGCGTCGCACACCATCAAGTGCAGCCGCATGCGGGTGCGCTCGACGAATGACAAATCGCGGTCCATCCCTTCCGACACCAGCCGGTGGACTTCCCGGCAGGTCGGCTTCAAGCCGGTTTTATGAGATTCCATAGTCGCAGACAATCAATGATGCGGTCACGTGGCCTGGCGGTTGCCAAACCAGTTCAAGTCCAGGCATTCACGCAAGCGCATGCGCGCCCGGTACAGGAGCACCCATGCATTAGACGTGGTAATCGCCAATTCCTTACAAATTTCGTCGGTTTCCAGCTCCAGCCACTCCCGCATCATGAAAATCCGGGCGGTCTTGGCCGGCAGCTTCTCCAGGCAGATCTCCAGCACCTTGAAGAAATCCTTCTGCTCCAGCGTGGCGTCGGGGTCGCCCCAGGCCATCGGCTGCTCGCGCGTGTGGCCGTCGGCGATGAACAAGGCGTCGATGGCGTCGTCCTCGGACTGGTCGTCGTGGGTGTCGATCTGGCGCTCGCGCGAGCTGGCGCGCAGGCAGTCGATGATCTTGTACTTCAGGATGCCCGTCACATAGGTGCGCAGCGACGATTGGCCGGCAAAGCGCTCGGGCTTTTCCAGCACCGCGATCAGCGCATCCTGCACGGCGTCCTCCGCCAATGCCTGATTCCGAATTTGCAATTGTGCAAAACGGACAAGCAGTGGACGCATGACTTCTAGCTGGCGGTGGAGAGTGTCGGTGGCGGTCATAGTCGGGCAGCGTATCGGAGGTTCCGGGAAAATACAACCGGATGGCCCTATAATGCATGGTTGATTGCAGCATCAGGCTGTAAAATTGCACCAATTTTCCAAACCGGACTCGCCATGACCCAACTTGCTAACCTTAACTTAGGCATGACTGACGACTTGACCGCGGTGGCACCGCAGATCAAGGCGCAGATCCTGGCCGAGGCCCTGCCCTATATCCGTAACTTCCACGGCAAGACGATTGTCATCAAATACGGCGGCAATGCCATGACCGACGAGCGCCTGAAACACGGCTTCGCCCGCGATGTCATTTTGCTCAAGCTGGTGGGCATGAACCCGGTCGTGGTGCACGGCGGCGGTCCGCAGATCGACAACGCGCTGAAGAAAATCGGCAAGCAGGGCACCTTCGTGCAGGGCATGCGGATCACCGACGAAGAAACCATGGAAGTGGTGGAGTGGGTGCTGGGCGGCGAAGTCCAGCAGGACATCGTCATGCTGATCAATCACTACGGCGGCCAGGCGGTGGGCCTGACCGGCAAGGACGGCGGCCTGATACGCGCCAAGAAGATGTCCATGCCGGACAAGGACAATCCGGGCCAGTTCCTCGACATCGGCTTCGTCGGCGAGATCGACGCGATCAACCCGGCCGTGGTCAAGGCGCTGCAGGACGACGCCTTCATCCCGATCATTTCGCCGATCGGCTTCGGCCAGGATGGCCAGGCCTACAACATCAACGCCGACGTCGTCGCCGGCAAGATCGCGGAAATCCTGAAGGCTGAAAAGCTGATCATGATGACCAACATCGCCGGCGTGCAGGACAAGCAGGGCAATCTGGTGACCGACCTGTCGGCGCGCGAGATCGACGAGATGTTCGCCGACGGTACGATTTCGGGCGGCATGCTGCCTAAAATTTCATCAGCACTGGATGCGGCGAAGTCCGGCGTCAACACCGTTCACATCATCGACGGGCGAATTGAACACAGTTTATTGCTCGAGGTGTTGACCGAACAGGCTTTTGGCACTATGATCCGGTCTCACTGAAAAAACGGCGATGCACATTTTGCCGCGATTTCAAGTGCATCGCCATACCAGTACGCCCTTTTAGCTCAGTGGTAGAGCACTCCCTTGGTAAGGGAGAGGCCACGTGTTCAATCCACGTAAAGGGCACCATCTTTCGGCTTCACCTCTGCAGTACCCTCCCCGACTAGTAAATCCGCTCCACCTTGAGCCCGCGCTTGCGCAGCAGTTCCGGCACGCTTCCGTTTCCGATCAGGTGCAAAATGCCGATCGCCGCCAGGCTGTTGTTTTCGCGCGCCATCAGCTTGACCATGCCGTCGGCCAGCGCCGGATTGCGCCCGTCCAGCAGGACCTTCTGCACGAAGCGGCCGGAGAAGCTGTCGTCCCTCGCCGCCTTGGCCGCCAGCGCGTCCAGCCCGGCGATATCGGCCCTGCGCCAGGCGTCGGCGATCTCGCGTGCCTGGTTGGCCTGCTCCTTGTCCTCGATGCCGGCGATGGCCTCCTCCAAGAACTTCAGCTGGTCGGCGGCGCTCATCTTGTCGAACAGCGCCATCTGGCTGTCCGCCGATTCCAGCTCGACGATTTTCTGGCCGCGCGCATGCGCCTGTTTGGACAGGTAGCCGTCCACCGCCAGCGCCGCATCGTAGCCCTGCGCCGAGAATTCGCTCACCGTCAGCAGGCTGGCCAGCAGCCACGGCTTCATCGGCGCCACCGTCTCCGGCTCGATGCCGTACTGCTTCAGCAAGCGCTCCAGCCGCAGCCGCCACGACGCCGACAGCGCCGGCCCCGCCGGCCCGCCGCGCATCACCATGCCGTGCCGTTGCACGGCGCGCGTCAGCTGCTGCTGGTCGCCCAGCGGATCGATCTCCAGCGCCAGCACCGGCGCCCTGGCTATCACGTCCGCCACGCGCGGCTCCAGCGGATAGAAATCCGCGGCGCCGACGTGGATGGTGCCGAACAGGTACAGCGTGTGTCCGCCGTGCTCCACCTTGAACAGCGCGCCGTGCTTGTCGACCGCCCAGGCCGGACTGAGGACAAACCAGAACAAACCGCAGAACATCACTATAATCTGGCGCAGCATGGTTTCCTTTAAAGATGGCTCTGAAGTGAATATTACTCGCAACTCCCCGGTGTGGCTGTTCGATCTCGATAACACCCTGCACAACGCCTCGCACGCGATCTTCCCGACGATCATGGCCAACATGAACGTCTACATCGCCAATGTGCTGGGCGACGGCGTGACGCCGGCCGGCGAGGACGCCGTCAACGCGGCGCGCACCATGTACTGGCGGCGCTACGGCGCCACCATGCTGGGACTGGTCAAGCACCACGGCGTGCGGGCCGAGCACTTTCTGCACGAAACCCATGCGATCGCCGGCCTGACGGCGATGATCCGCGCCGAGCGCGGCCTGCGCCAGCTGCTGCGCCGCCTGCCCGGCCGCAAGATCCTGCTGACCAACGCGCCGCACCGCTACTCGACGCAGGTGCTGCGCCACCTGGGACTGCAGCGCGAATTCAGCCACCACATATCGGTGGAGGCGATGACGGTGCACCGGCAGATGCGGCCCAAGCCGTCGAAGCTGCTGCTGCGCAAACTGATGCGCCGCCACAGGCTGGCGCCCGGCCGCTGCATCCTGGTCGAGGACACGCTGGCCAACCTGCGCAGCGCGCACGAGCTGGGCATGCGCACGGCGTGGGTCACGCAATACCTGGAGGTGGGCGACGCCATCGGCCTGGCCCATCCGCAAAAAAGGCTAAATCGCCCCGCTTATGTCGATGTCAAAGTAAAATCTGTCAGGAATTTACCGGCACGCCTGCATTACCTGCGTCACCTGCATTAACCAACCCATCCATTTACTCGCGAGATCACATGGCAAGCACACCGCCGGGCCAGCGCCGCATGCAAATCCTGCAGGCGCTGGCGGAGATGCTGGAACAGCCCAAGGGCGACAAGATCACCACCGCCGCGCTGGCGCGCAAGCTGGAGTTTTCCGAAGCCGCGCTGTACCGGCACTTCGCCAGCAAGGCGCAGATGTTCGAGGGGCTGATCGAGTTCATCGAGTCGACGGTGTTCGGCCTGATCAACCAGATCGCCGACCGCCAGAGCGACGGCGCCGCCCAGGCGCGTGATATCGTCGGCATGCTGCTGCATTTCGCCAGCCAGAACCCGGGCATGACGCGGGTGCTGATCGGCGATGCGCTGGTCAACGAGGACGAGCGGCTGCAGGCGCGCATGAACCAGTTTTACGACCGCGTCGAGCTGGCGCTGAAGCAGGCCTTGCGGCTGGCCGTCACCGAAGGCCATGGACATGAAGCGGACGTGAACGCGCGCGCCGGCATGCTGGCCAGCTTCGTCATCGGCCGCTGGCACCGCTACGCCAAGAGCGGCTTCAAGAACAACCCGTCGCAGGACGCACCGCTGCAAATCGCCCTGCTGCTTTCGTAAGTTGAACATGAACGACGAAGTTTTCGCACTGCTCGACGACGCCAGCCCCGAAGGCACACAAGCCCCGGACGCGCGCTCGCGCCTGTACACCGGCCATACCGCCACGCTGCGCTGCGACGACATCGGCCAGTGGCCGCAACTGCTGACGCAAATGCAAGCGGCGCTGACGCGCGGCGAATACGCGGTCACCGTGTGCAGCTACGAACTGGGTGCCGAGCTGCTCGAACTCGGCGCGGCGCCGGCGCCTGCCGATCCGGCCTTGCCATTGCCGCTGGCGCAAGTCCTGCTGTTCAAGGATTGCACGCAGCTGTCCGCATCCGAAGTCGGCGATTGGCTGGCGGCGCGCTCCTTCCCGATCGAGCGACCGGCCGGCATCGCCAACATCCGCGCCAACATCGACCAGGAAGCCTTCACCGGCGCGCTGGCGCGCATCCGCGACTACATCGAGGCCGGCGACACCTACCAGGTCAATTACACCTACAGGCTGCGTTTTGACGCGTTTGGCAGCATCCACGCGCTGTACGCCCGCCTGCGCGGCCGCCAGCCGGTTCCTTACGGCGCTCTGGTGCGGCTGGACGACGGCACTGCCATCCTGTCGCTGTCGCCCGAGCTGTTTGCGCGCCACGAGAACGGCGTGATCACCGCGCGGCCGATGAAAGGCACGGCGCCCGCCGCGCCGTCTGCGCAGGCCGCCGACAACATCCAGCGCGCCACCGTGCTGGCTGCCGATCCGAAGAACCGCGCCGAGAACCTGATGATCGTCGACCTGCTGCGCAACGACATCGCCCGCATCGCGCAAACCGGCTCGGTGGAAGTGCCGGCACTGTTCGAAGTGCACCGCTACAGCAGCGTGCTGCAGATGACCTCGACCATCACCGCCAGGCTGCGCGAGGATGCCACGCTGGCCGATATCTTCAACGCGCTCTACCCGTGCGGCTCGATCACCGGCGCACCGAAGCGGCGCACGATGGAGATCATCCGCGAACTGGAGCCGGACCCGCGCGGCGTCTACACCGGCGCCATCGGCTGGTTCGATCCGCGCGCGGACGGCAAGGTCGGCGACTTCTGCATGTCGGTGCCGATCCGCACGCTGACGCTGCGGGCGCCGGACAGCCCGAACGGCTTGCGCAAAGGCGAGATGGGCGTCGGCGCCGGCATCGTCTTCGACAGCGACCCGCTGGAGGAATACGCCGAATGCCAGCTGAAGGCGCGCTTCCTCACCGGCCTGAAAAACGACTTCGAGATTTTCGAAACCATGCGCGCCACCCGCGATGGCGCGCGCCATCGCCAACGTCATCTGGCGCGGCTGGCCGCATCGGCGAAGTACTTCGGTTTTTCCTGGGATGCGGCGGCGGCCGATGCCTACCTCGACACCGCCTGCGCGATGCTGGACGCCGGCATCGACTACCGCTTGCGCCTGGCGCTGAGCCCATCGGGCGCATTCTCGGTGCAGCACGCGCCGCTGGCGCCGTTGGCCGAACCGGTGCGCGTGCTGCTGGCACCGGACACGACGCATTCGGGCGACCTGTTCCTGCGCCATAAGACCAGCATCCGCACCCGCTACGACGCCGCCTGGCGCGAGGCCGAAGCGAAGGGCGCGTTCGATACGCTGTTCTTCAACGAACGCGGAGAATTGACGGAGGGCGGCCGCAGCAATGTGTTCGTGCGCGTAGCCGGCCGCTGGCTCACGCCGCCTTTAAGCAGCGGCATCCTGCCCGGCGTGATGCGCGCCGTGATGCTGGACGATCCGCAATCGAACGCCAGCGAGGCGGTCATCACCCGCGCGATGCTGGAAACGGCCGACGAGATCGTCGTCTGCAACGCGTTGCGCGGTGCGATGAGGGCGACGCTGGCCTGAGGCCCGGCCTCACATGTCGATCATCATCTCGAAGCCGCCAAAGATCATGCGCTTGCCGTCGAAGGGCATGTTCTTCGGATCCATGTAGGCTGCGATGCGCGGATCCTTCATCACCTTGTCGTTGATGGCGTCGCGCGCGGCGCGGGATTCGTAGACGATCCATGAAAACACCACCGCCTCGTCTTCCTTCAACTCCACGCTGAGCGGGAAGGAAGTGATCTTGCCGGGCGGGACATCGTCGCCTATGCATTCGCGGAATTCCAGCGCGCCGAATTCCTTCCACACCTTGCCGCACTCGAGCGACATCTTCTTGTACTCCTCCACCTTGTCCTTGGGTACTGGAATCACAAAACCGTCTACGTATGGCATGTCCGTCTCCTTGGTTGTGTTGAGCGATTCAGATTAGCCAAGGTTGACAAAAATGACAAGCGGCGCACCCTAGACCTAGATCGTGTTGGCGAAGCGGCGGCGATAGGCGCCCGGCGTGGTCGCGGCCAGGCGGCGGAAATGGTGGCGCAATGATTCCTCCGAACCGAAGCCGGCGCGCTCGGCGATCTGCGCCAGCGGCACGTCGAGCACTTCCAGCATCTCCTTGACGATCGCCACGCGCTCGCGGATCAGCCATTCCACCGGGCCGAGGCCGGTCGCCTGCTGGAACTGCCGCTGCAAGGTGCGCGGGCTCATCGCGGCGCGTTCGGCCATGCTGTTGACGGTGTGCTGCTGCGCCGGATTGCTGCGCAGCCAGTCCATCAGCCGCGACAGCCGGCCCTGTTCCCCCTGGGCCATCGGACGCGGCAGGAATTGCGCCTGTCCGCCCTCGCGATGCGGCGCCACCACCAGCCGCTGCGCCACCAGGTTGCCGACCTTGGCGCCGTAGTCGCGCCGCACCAGATGCAACAGCATGTCGAGGCCGGCGGCCGATCCGGCGGCGGTGATCACCTGGCCGTTATCCACGTACAAATCGTCGGGCTGGACCGCGATCTGTGGATAACGTTGCGCCAGCCGGTCGGCATAACGCCAGTGGGTGGTGGCGCACTGGCCGTCCAGCACGCCGGCGGCGGCCAGCACGAACACGCCGGAGCAGATCGAGCACAAGCGGGTGCCGCGCCGGTGGGCGGCGCGGATCATGTCCAGCAGCGCGGGCGGCGGCAATTCGTCGGCATCGCGCCAGCCGGGAATGATGATGGTGTCGGCCCGCTCCAGCAATTCCGGCGTGTACGGCGCCTGCACGATGATGCCGCCGGCTGCGCGTATCGGCCCGGGCTCGACGGCGCAGACGGCAAAATCGTACCAGTCGACGTCCAGCTCGGGACGCTCCAGCGCGAACAGTTCGACCGTGCAGCCGAACTCGAAGGTGCACAGGCGGTCGTAGGCCAGTGCGACGACAAGATGTTTTTTCATGGCGCAATCTTAACGCAGAATGGCTTATGCGCCACTGCCGACGACGACGGCGCGGCCGCACAATGGCGTCACTGTCCACTCATTGAAGGAGATCAAGATGTCCGCCAAATCCCTCGTCAGCGCCATACCCGCCGCCCCCGGCGCCGCCGCTCTCGCCCACTTCGAAGCGAGTTTCAGCTATGAAACCGACTGCTGGGACGTGCACGACGCGCTGACCGGCGGCCAGCAGGATTTCGTCCTGCTGGATGTGCGCGGCACGGAAAAATACGCGGCCGGCCACGTGCCGGGCGCGCTCGATTTGGCGCACCGCAAGATCATCGGATCGAAGATCGCCGAGTTCCCGGCGGACACCTTGTTCGTAGTCTATTGCGCCGGTCCCCACTGCAACGGCGCCGCCCGCGCCGCCGTACGACTGGCGCAACTGGGCCGTCCCGTCAAAGTCATGCCGGGTGGTATCACGGGCTGGCTGGACGAAGGTTTCGCCCTGGCCACGGGATCATAAAATTTCGATGAATTTTCCGCGCTTGAAATAACCACGGACAGCATAGCCGTCGAGTTCGCGGATCACCAGGTCGGGATCTTGCGGATCGACGCTGAAAACGGGGGTATCGGGATCGAGTGCATCGGCCAGCGCGGTGGCGGCGCGGTTGCACTCGGGGCGGCCGGGCGATGCTCGGACTACGATTCCACTGACTCGGACTTTCTTGCCGCTGCGCGCCATTGCATCCTCCACTGAACATTGAGCCGCCCGGGCGGCCATGTCTGTCAGACCCGGGGCAAGCTCAAAAGTTCAGGCAGGATTACATCGCCAGCGCTTTTTCCACGGCGCCGACCAGCTGCTTGTCGGTAGGCGTGACTTTGCTGCCGAAGTTGTCCACCACCTTGCCGTTGCGGTCGATCAGGTATTTGTGGAAGTTCCAGGCCGGCGCCTTGCCGGTGATCTTGATCAGGTTGGCGAACAGCGGGTTAGGTTCCTTGCCCGACACCACCGATTTGGCGAACATCGGGAACTTCACGCCGTAGGTGTTGTAGCAGAAATCGGCGATTTCCTTGCTGCTGCCCGGCTCCTGCTGGCCGAAGTCGTTCGACGGGAAGCCCAGCACCACCAGGCCCTTGCTGCCGTACTTGGCATACATCGCTTCCAGGCCTTCGTACTGGTTAGTAAAACCGCAATAGCTGGCGGTGTTAACGACCAGAATCACCTTGCCGGAATACTGGCACAGGTCCTGTGGCGCCTCGTCCTGCAGGCGCTTGAAGGTTTGCTTCAGGATCGCGGGGCAGCTGCCCGGCGCGGCGGCAGGCGCCGCCGCAGGTGCGGTCGCCGCTGGCGCTTGGGCAAACGCCGAAGCGCTGGCCAGCATGGTCAGCGAAGAAATCAGGCACAACTGGGCAAGGGACTTGGACATGGTTATCGGCCGAAAAAGGAAGGGGAAATCATTCTATGCCAAACCCGACAAAATTGCCGGGAGGCCCGAAATTTCCGGCCCAGGTCCTCCACACGATTGAGCGGGATTAAGCAAAATCCAAAAGCCTGCCGCACACTAGGAATCCGATCGCGCCAGCATGGAGGCCATCATGCGAATTCTTTGGTTGTTATGTCTGCTGATAACCGGCTTGGTCCGCGCGCAGACCGTCTCGTTGCCGGCGATGAACACCACCCAGGTCAGCGTCTCGGGCCTGTCGTCCGGCGCCTTCATGGCGGTGCAGTTCGAGGTGGCGTTTTCCAGCGTCGTCACGGGCGCTGGCATCATCGCCGGCGGTCCGTACTTCTGCTCGCAGGGCAGCGTGTTCACCGCCACCACCAGCTGCAGCTGCACCACCGAACTGTTTTCCTGCCGCGTGCGGCAAGGCTCGACCCACGTGCAGGACCTGATCGCCTTTACCGACTGGTTTGCCGAAGGCGGCAGCATCGATCCGACCTCCGCGCTGGCCGCCCACAAGATATGGATGTTTTCGGGCAGCGCCGACAGCGTCGTGCCGCAGCCCGTGATGCACGACCTGTACGCCTATCTGCGCCACTACGTCGACGCCAACCGGATTTCCTACACGCGCGACCTGGAGGCCGAGCATGCGATGCCCACCGACCGCTACGGCAGCAGCTGCAAAACGCTGGGCAGCCCCTACATCAACAACTGCGGCTACGATGCGGCGGGCGAGCTGCTGAAGTGGATCTACGGCCCGCTGTTCCCGCGCAACACCGGCAACCGCAGCGGGCGCTTCATCGCTTTCGACCAGTCGGAGTTCATCCCGCTGCCGGGATGGCACGGCATGGCCGACACCGGCTACCTGTACGTGCCGCCGGCCTGCGACACGGACGCCGGCGCCGGCTGCCGGCTGCATGTGGCCTTCCACGGCTGCCTGCAGGACCTCGACGATATCGGCACCACCTTCATCGAGCGCGCCGGCTACAACGCCTGGGCCGACACCAACAAAATAGTGATCCTGTATCCGCAGGCGACGGCGATTTTCCCCTACCCCAATCCCAACGCATGCTGGGACTGGTTTGCCTATGACGACACGCGCTACGCACAGAAAAACGGCCACCAGATGGCGGCCGTCAAGCGCATGGTCGACCGGCTGACGGGCGTCTCGCCGGTCACCGTGCTGGTGCGCGAAGTGCCTAGATGCCGCCCAGGCAGATGTACTTGATGACCAGGAACTCATCGAGCCCGTAGTGCGAACCCTCGCGTCCCAGGCCGGACTGCTTGACGCCGCCGAACGGCGCGATTTCGTTGGAGATCAGGCCGGTGTTGACACCCACCATGCCGCTCTCCAGTCCCTCCGCCACGCGCCAGATGCGGCCGATGTCGCGCGAATAGAAGTAGCTGGCCAGGCCGAACTCGGTGTCGTTGGCCAGGGCTATGGCTTCCTCGTCGGTCTTGAAGCGGAACAGCGGCGCCAGCGGGCCGAAGGTTTCCTCGGTCGCCACGATCATGTCGTTGCTGACGTCGGCGATCACGGTAGGCTGGAAGAAACTGTGGCCCAGCTCATGGCGCTTGCCGCCCGTCAGCAGGCGGCCGCCCTTGGCCAGCGCGTCGGCCACGTGCTGCTCGACCTTCTGCACCGCCTTCTCGTCGATCAATGGCCCTTGCGTGACGCCGGGCTCGGCGCCGTTGCCGACCTTGAGCTTGCCGACGGCGGCCACCAGTTTTTCGGCGAACTGCTCGTAGATACCGTCCTGCACGTAGATGCGGTTGGCGCAGACGCAGGTCTGGCCGGCGTTGCGGTACTTGGACGCCAGCGCGCCTTCGACGGCGGCATCGAGATCGGCGTCGTCGAACACGATGAACGGCGCGTTGCCGCCCAGCTCCAGCGACAGCTTCTTGATCGTCTTGGCGCTCTGCTCCATCAGCAGGCGCCCGACCGCGGTGGAGCCGGTGAAGGTCAGCTTGCGCACAGTCGGGTTGGAGGTCATCTCGGCGCCGATGTCCTTGGGCGTGCCGGTCACCACGCTGAACACGCCGGCCGGTACGCCGGCCCGCTCGGCCAATACCGCCAGCGCCAGCGCGCAGTACGGCGTCGATTCGGCCGGCTTGAGCACCATCGGGCAGCCGGCGGCCAGCGCCGGGCCGGCCTTGCGGGTGATCATCGCGATGGGGAAATTCCACGGCGTGATGGCGGCGCAGACACCGATCGGCTCCTTGGTCACCAGCAGGCGGCGGTCCTGCCAGGGCGAGGCCAGCGTTTCGCCGGCGACGCGCTTGGCTTCCTCGCCGAACCATTCGATGAAGGAAGCGCCGTAGGCGACTTCGCCGCGCGACTCGGCCAGCGGCTTGCCCTGCTCGGCCGTCATCAGCTGCGCCAGGTCTTCGGTGTTTTCCAGGATCAGGTCATTCCACTTGCGCAGGATGATGGCGCGCTCGCGGGCGCTCTTCTTGCGCCAGGCCGGCCAGGCAGCGCTGGCGGCGGCGATCGCGCGCCTGGTTTCGGCGGCACCCATCAGCGGGATGGTGCCCAGTTGCTCGCCGGTGGCGGGATTGGTGACGGCCAGCGTGGCGCCGTTGTCGGCGTCGCTCCACTGGCCGTTGATGTAGGCTTGCTGGCGCAGCAGCGTCGGATCTTTCAGTTGCAGCATGGGTGATCTCCTTCATTGCGCAAAGGATCACTATGCCACAGACCGCGGCGGCGCGTTTTACTCCACGGTGAACGAGGACAGGTCGGGATGCGGTGCCGGATAGGCCAGGTCCATGCTTTCCAGCGTCTCCAGCAGCAGGCTGGCGACCACCAGGTTGCGGTGCGTCTTGGAATTGGCTGGCACGATGTACCACGGCGCGTGCGGCGCGTTGGTTTCGCGGATGGCCTTCTCGTATGCGCGCTGGTAATCGTCCCACTTCTTGCGCTGCTCGACGTCGGTCGGATTGAATTTCCACTGCTTGTCCGGATCGTCCAGGCGCTCCTGCAGGCGCTGGCGCTGCTCTTCCTTCGAGATGTGCAGGAAGACCTTGATGATGGTGGTCCCGGTCTCGCTCAGCATGCGTTCGAAATCACGGATCTGCGCGTAGCGGCGCTCGCATTCCTTGGCGTCGATCATGCCCTGCACCTTGGTGATCAACACGTCTTCGTAATGACTGCGGTTGAAGATGGCGATCTCGCCCTTGACGGGCACCTGCTGGTGCACGCGCCACAGGTAGTCGTGGGCCAGTTCGTTGTCGGTCGGCGCCTTGAAGGCGGCCGCCTTCACGCCCATCGGGCTGATGCCGCTGAACATGACGCGTATCGTGCCGTCCTTGCCGGAGGTGTCCATGCCCTGCAGGATCAGCAGCACTTTTTGATTGTGCTGCGCGTACAGCTTGTCCTGCAAGGCCGAGATGCGGTCGATCAGCGCGACGGTGCGCTTGATGTCGAGCGCCTTGCCTTTGGACTTGCTCAGTTCCGGATTGGCGGAGCAGCTGGAAAAAGCATCGTCATCCGCATATTTTTCATGCAGTTTCTGCTTGGCGGTGGCGCGGAAGCGCTGGCGGGCGTCATGTGTCATGAGGCAAGCTTATCACTTTACGGCCAGCGTGGCGGCACGATAACCCCACCACGCCGCCTCCTCGAACACCGAGAAACCCGACAGGTCGGCATGCGCGAACAGGATGCTGCCGTCCGCCTCGCGCAGCGCCTTCGTGCCGGCGTTGCTGCGGAAGTTGGGCCACGGCGACGCCATCGCGTGGCCGCGCAAGGTGATGTCGACCCGCTCGACGCAAGACGCGAACTGCGCGCCGTAGGCCTCCTTCAAATCGGCGCTGGCCAGCGCCAGCAGTTCCTCCGGGCTGGCCGCCGCCAACCAGCGGCGCGCGGCCAGGGGCTTGCGGTCCGACAGCGCGACATAGGCGCTGAACACGGTCTTTTCCGGCGGCCGCACGCGGATGTCCTGGTGGGTGGAGACCACGAAGCCCAGCCCCGGCTCGCTGTACACCACGTTATCCCACGACAGCGGCTGGCTGGGCCGCTCTTCCGGAAAGCGCTTGAGCAGGAAGTTCGCCACCATCCACGGCGCGTATTCGGGGATGTGCTTGGCCGGATCGAAGCCGTATTCGGCGATGTTATCCACAACCCGCGCGGCGATGTTGACCGGCATGGCGCAGATCGCCTTGCGGGCGCGGACCAGGTAGGTGCTGGGCTTGCCGGCTTCCAGCGTGAAGCACAGCGCCTCGACCCCGTCTGCGGTTTTTTTCAGCGACACCACGGTGCCGGCCATGCGCGGCACGCCGGCCGCGTGTTCCATGCCTTTGGCCAGCGGCTGCAAGCCGCCCGGCCACGTCAGCCAGGCACCGTTGCCGGCGTTGGCGGCCTGACCCCAGCGGCTGCAGTAGTAGTGCAGGCCGGCCCATGCCGACACCTGGTCGTAGCGGGTGCCGTAGTCGTCGCGGCAGCAGTAGTTCAGATACCAGTGCAAGGTCGGCGATTTGTAGCCGCTCTGGTCCAGCCACTGCTTGAGCGTGATGCGGTCCAGCGCCTGCCACTGCGGGTCTTCCGACGACATCACGGTCGGGAACACGAACACGCGGCGACCATCGGCGCCCTTGGTCTGGCGCAGCCTGGTCACTTCGGCGAAGAAGCGCGCATGCTCGTCGCGCTCCCATTGCGGCACGCCGTCCGTCGGGATGAAGCCGTCCTGCCAATGGCCGTTGAACAGCAGCCGCTCCTCCGGCCCGTGCAGGATATAGCGCTCGTCGTAGTAGGGCTTCTCCGCCATCGCGTCTTTTTGAATGATGCCCAGGTCGGCCAGGATCTCGCGCACGTGCACCGACTCCGGCGACGGCAGCGGCAGATAG
Organism: Duganella hordei; assembly: GCF_040369125.1. Classification (NCBI taxonomy): domain Bacteria; kingdom Pseudomonadati; phylum Pseudomonadota; class Betaproteobacteria; order Burkholderiales; family Oxalobacteraceae; genus Duganella; species Duganella hordei. The sequence continues at coordinate 388,871 of NZ_BPWI01000004.1, read as the reverse complement.
TGCGCGCCGGTCGGATATTCGAGATCGTCGAAAGCGCCGCCGGCCGCGTTGCCGTACGGTTGCGGGCCGTCGATCATCAGCACGTCGGACAGGCCGAGTTTTTTCAACTTCCACGCGGCGGTCAGGCCGGCGATGCCCGAGCCGAGTATCGCGATATCGATGTGGATAACTTTCGACGGCTGCGGCAGCGGGCGGCGGTCGCGCAGATAGTGGCCTTCGTCCCGGCCCGGATAGCGGACCGTCGGCGTGATCTCCTGCCAGCGCTGGAAGCCGGCCACGCTGCCGGCCGCCACCACGCCGCTGGCGCCGGCCCACACGAGGAAGGAACGGCGCAGCATCAGCGTATCACCCGGCGCCAGTCCTGCTCGAACTCGTGCACCAGCGACTGCGTGTTGAGCCGGTTCGGCTCCATCGGCAGCGGCCTCATATCCGGCGGGAAGATGAACATCTCGCGCGTGGTGTCGGCGTTCAGGTAGCGCATCGGCAGGCGGTAGTTCACCGGCGGCTTGTAGTCCGCCTGCGGCGAGGCGAGGATGAAGCCCCATTCACCGAACGACGGCACGTAGGCGTGATATGGCCAGGTCTTCATGCCCACCTCGCGCAGCGTGGCGTCGATGGTCCAGTAGGCATGCGGCGCAAAGAACGGCGACGTCGACTGCACCACCATCAAACCATTGGCGGCCAGGTGCTTCCTCACCATGCCGTAGAACGGCACCGAATACAGCTTGCCCAGCGCGAAGCTGGACGGATCGGGGAAGTCGACGATGACGGCGTCGAACATGTCGTCGTTGTGCTGCAGCCAGATCGCCGCGTCGGCGTTGATGACGCGCACGCGCTTGTCGCTGAACGAGCCACCATTCAGCTTGACCAGCTCCTCGCGCTTGGTGAAGGCGCCCGTCATGGCCGGGTCCAGGTCGACCAGCGTGACCTGCTCGATGTTCGGATAGCGCAGGATCTCGCGCAGCGCCAGTCCGTCGCCGCCGCCCAGCACCAGCACATGCTTGGCCCAGGGCAGCGGTTGCAGCACCGGGTGCACCAGCGCCTCGTGATAGCGGTACTCGTCGCGCGAGGAGAACTGCAGGTTGCCGTTGATGTACAGGCGCAGGTCGTCCTTCCAGCGCGTGATCACCAGCCGCTGGTACGGCGTGGTGGTGGCGAACACGATCTCGTCGCCGAACAGGCCGTGCTCGCCCCAGTACGTGAGCTTGTCGGCGAAGGCGAAGCCGAACACCAGCACGCACATCACGCTGGCCGCGCGCAGCATGCGGCCGCCGACGTTTTTCAGCTCTGTGCGAAACGCGGTAATTGTCCACAGGGCGACGCCGACGTTGAGCATGCCGAACAGGAAGCCGGTGCGCACCAGTCCCAGGTACGGCGCCAGCACCAGCGGAAACAGCAGCGACACGGCCAGCGCGCCGAGATAGTCGAAGGTCAGCACGCGGCTGACCAGTTCATTGAATTCGGTCTGGCGGGCGTTCAGCGCGCGCATCACCAGCGGCACCTCCATGCCGACGAAGGCGCCGATCAGGAACACCATCACGTAAAGCAGCGTGCGGAACGGCGCGGCCATCCACGAAAAGGTCAGGAACAGGATCGCGGCCGACACGCCGCCGACCAGGCCGACCGCCAGTTCGATATCGACAAAGCGCGACAGCACATCCTCATCCCGTACATACTTGGAAAAATGCGCGCCGACGCCCATCGCGAACAAATAGCAACCGATGATGGTGGAAAACTGCAGGATGGAGTCGCCCAGCAGGTAGCTGGACAGCGCGCCGGCGATCAATTCATAGGCCAGCCCACAGGAAGCAACCACGAACACGGACAGGATCAGAATCTTTTTGGTCATTTGCGCTTTTTTGAACTATTATCAACGAATCATTGCCAAGTTCACCACTTTAACTGAAGGTGCGCCGTGCCCGCCATCCTAAACTATCTGATTCATCTTTTACTGGCCGCCGTGTTGCTGGCCGTGTTTTTCAAAGCCTACACATGGATGACTCCTTTTGACGAGGTTTTGCTGATACGCCAGGGGAATTTCGCGGCGGCGCTATCGCTGGGCGGGGCGTTGATAGGTTTTTCCATCACCATCGGTTCGGCACTGGTGCATACTGCCGATTACCGCGAGTTCTCCGCCTGGGCCTTCGGCGCGATGGTGGTGCAGATGCTGGCGTATGCGATCACGACCCGGGTGCTGAATATGTCGAAAGACCAGATCGAGGGCAACAACGCAGCGTTCGGCGGCCTGCTGGGCGCGATCTCCATTTCCATCGGCGTCATCAACGGCGCCTGCATTTCCTAATTTGCGTTTCCTAATTCAATGAGGATCACATCATGAGTCTCGGCAGCTTTATCAAGAAGCAGTTTATCGACGTACTGCAGTGGAACGAGGAAGTCGACGGCGTACTGGCCTGGCGTTATCCGATGCAGGACCAGGAGATCCAGAACGGCGGCGTGCTGGTGGTGCGCGAATCGCAGATGGCGGTGTTCGTCAACGAGGGCCAGATCGCCGACGTGTTCGGCCCCGGCACCCACAAGCTGACCACGCAAACCCTGCCGGTGCTGACCAACCTGAAAAACTGGGACAAGCTGTTCGACTCGCCGTTCAAGTCGGATGTCTATTATTTCAGCACCCGCGTGCAGACCGGCCGCAAATGGGGCACGCAGCAACCGATCACCATCCGCGACAAGGACTTCGACATGGTGCGCGTGCGCGCCTTCGGCATGTACTCGTACCGCGTGGCCGATCCGCGCCTGTTCTTCAAGGAGATCAGCGGTACCCGCGAAAGCTACACCCGCGACCAGGTCGAAGACCAGCTGCGCGGCATCCTGATGGCGACCATGGCCAGCTCGCTGGGCAGCGCGCAGGTGCCCTTCCTCGACATGGCGGCCAACCAGGCGCTGATGGCGCAGCAGGTCAAGGGCGACCTGGCGGCGGCGTTCGGCCGCTACGGCATCGGCCTCGATGAATTCAACGTCGCCAGCGTCAGCCTGCCGGAAGAACTGCAGGCCGCGCTGGACGAGCGCATCTCCGCCGGCATGAAGGGCGGCATGAGCGCCGACAAGATGGCCGGCTTCACCAAGTACCAGGTGGCCAGCGCGATTCCGCTGGCGGCGCAGAACGAAGGCGGCATGGCCGGCATCGGCGCCGGCCTGGGTGCCGGCGTCACGCTGGGACAGGTGATGGGCCAGGCGCTCGGCTCGACGCTGGCGCCGCAAGCCGCGCCGGCTGCGGCACCAGCAGCGCCGGCGGAAGATTCGATTGAAGCCCGCCTGGAAAAACTGAAAGGGCTGATGGACAAAGGCCTGATCTCGGCCGCCGACTACGACAGCACCAAGGCCGAACTGCTGAAAAAACTGATCGGCTAAGCGCGCTACATGCAAATCGTTTCCTGTCCCAGCTGCGGTGCGGAAGTCAAATTCCGCTCGCATGCCTCGGTCATGGCCGTCTGCGAGTATTGCAGCACCAGCGTGCTCAAGGACGCCGACTCGGTCAAGGATCTGGGCAAGATGTCGTCCGTGCTGGAGGACTACTCGCCGATCCAGATCGGCACGTCCGGCGTGCTGGGCGGACGGCCGTACAACGTGGTCGGCCGCATCCAGCTGCGCTATTCGGCCGGCATGTGGAACGAGTGGTATCTGCTGTTCGACGACGGCAAGACTTCGTGGCTGGGCGACTCGTCCGGCATGTACACCATCACCGCCGAGTACAAGGGCGAAGGCGAACTGCCGGCCTTCGAGCAGTTGCAGCCGGGCCGCAACTACGGCATCTTCGGCGCGCCCTACACCGCCGCCGAGATCCGCGTCGCCGATTGCATCGGCGGCCAGGGCGAGCTGCCGTTCAAGGTCGGCGAAGGCTACCAGGCCAGGGTGGCCGACTTCCGCCGCGGCGTGGAATTCATCACGCTCGATTATTCCGATGCGCCCCGCCCCGTGGTCTACACCGGCCTGGCCGTCACGCTGGAGAGCATGCAATGCCAGCTGCTGCGCGACGCCGACGCGATCCAGCGCGCGGCCGGCCGCTATCGCGGCAAGCTCGATGCGCTCGACTGCCCTTCCTGCGGCAGCGCCATCAAATACCTGCCGGGCGTGACGGCGACGCTGGTGTGCCCGGCCTGCCAGACGCAGATCGACGCGGCCAGTCCGGAAGCGCAAGTGCTGGCGGCGGGCGAACGCGTGACGCGCTACGAATCCTCGCTGGAGCTGGGCGCGACCGCCAAGATCAACAACCAGGACTTCACCATCATCGGCATGATGCGGCGCGCCGACGACGAAGGCACGGAATGGACCGAGTACCTGATGTACGGCACCCGCGCGGGCTTCTCGTGGCTGGTGGAGACGGACGAAGGCTGGTCCGGCGCCAACGTGATGTCCGAATGGCCGCTCTGGTATGCCCCCGGTTCGGAGCGGGTAACGGTGGACAAGGTGCAGTTTAACCGCCTGTATGACTACGGCTCGGTGGTGACCTTCGCTGCGGGCGCCTTCAACTGGCGCGTGGCGGTTGGCGACCGCACCCGGGTCGAGGAATTTTCGGCCGGCCAGCTGCGGCTCGCGTCCGAGACCACTGCGCAGGAAATGACGTGGTCGCGCTCTTCGCCGGTGCCGGCCGACCAACTGAAGGCCTGGTTCGGCAACCAGTTCAAGGGCCGTGTCGCGCCGTCCACAGCCAAGGGCGGCAACGACAATCGCCGCTACCGCAACGCCGCCAAGTACATCATCTGGTTCATGCTGGCGATTAACGCGATCCCGCTGCTGATGAATTTTTCCGGCACCTGGTTCCTCAGCCTGATCGGCGCGGCGGCGATCTACCTGCCCGCGTGGTTTATGGATAACGACAGCAAATCATGAGCAAATTCTTCATCTACGCGATCATCGTCAGCGTCGTCACCTCGGGCAGCAGCTGGATGCGTGCCATAAGCGGCGGCAGCAACTACAACAGCGGCTACCGCGGAAGCACGTGGAGCTCGCATACCGGCGGCGGGGGCGGCAGCTATGGCGGCGGCTCCGGCGGCGGGGGCCACAAGTGAAACGCGAAGCGCTTCCCGGCGGCGCGGCCGCGGTCGTCCATGCGCCGTCCGGCACCCACGTGCTGGCCGACCTGAGCGGCGTCGCTGCCGAAATTTTAGGCAGCTGCGGCCAGCTGGAACAACTGCTGCGCACCGCAGCCCAGGCCGCGCATGCGCAGGTGCTGTTCAGCCATTTTCACGGCTTTGGCGAAGGCTTGGGTGTGACGGGAGTGGTGCTGCTGGCCGAATCGCATATCTCGATTCATACCTGGCCCGAGTGCGGCTTTGCCGCCGCCGACATTTTCATGTGCGGCAGCGCCCAGCCGGAGTTAGCGCTTGCTATTATTGAAATGGCCTTGAAACCGGCTTCCAGCCAGATCAATACGATCAAGCGGGCGCCGCCTCAATAAACCCGCGCAGCGGCCTGGCTGGGCGACATGGGCTTCAGCGGGACCTCCACCGGCGCCAGTGCGGCCGTGGATGGAATGCCGGCCATATCCACGTGGCGCAGCGTGACGGTGATATTCGGCGGGTAGTCGAAGCCGGCGCCGGTGTTGCGGTCGACGATGTAGCCGATGCCGCCACCCAGCAACAAGTTGCCCCAGACCGCCTTGTTCGACTTCGACACGACGGTGGCGTTGCCGACATAGCTGTCCTTCTTGCAGTCCACGGCCAGGTCGCCGGTGCTCTTGTGCACCATGACGCTGGCCGGGCTGGTCAGCGTCCAGCTGCCGGCGTCGTTGCTCAAGGTGCAGCCCAGGCCGGCGATTTCCTTGCCGTCCAAAACGGTCTGCAACGCCAACGGCTGCATCTTCTCGCCGATCACCGAGGCGCAACCGGTCAGCGCCATGGCGCCCAACAAAGCGACTACCCTGCTCATGCGTTACCCCTATGAATTATTGTTTTACCAATCGCAATAGTCTTAACACAATAACCCAGCGGGGCACTAAACACAAAAAAATCATCAGGCCGCTTGGGCGGCGGCCAACTGGCTATCCTTTTCACCGGCGGCGACGGCGGCCGGCCGGCCTTGGACGCGGGCCACGTAATCGGCGATTTCCGGGCGTTTGGGCAGCAGATCGAACGCGCTCATCCAGCCCAGCGACGCGCCCCACAGCACATCGACGGCGCTGAACCTGTCGCCCAAAAGATACGGTCCCTTGGACAGCTGCGCCGTCATGGTGCTGAACATGTCGTCGAAATCGCCGTAGCCGCAGGCGGACTTGTCGGCCGGCTCCCGCTTCATCCACCGGTCGATCACCGCGGGCTCGAAGCAGCTGCCGTAGAAAGCCATCCAGCGCAGGTAGGGGCCGCGCTGCGGATCGCCCAGCGGCGGCGCCAGTTTGGCGTCCGGGAACAGGTCGGCCAGGTACAGGTAGATCGCCACCTGCTCGGTGATGACGGCGTCGCCGTGGCGGAGCGCCGGCACCTTGCCCATCGGGTTGACGGCCAGGTAGGCGGCCTCGCGGTTCTCGCCCTTTTTCATGTTCATCACGTGCAGCTCGTAGGGCGCGTGCAGTTCTTCGAGCAAGGTCAGCACGCCGGTCGAGCGGGAATGTGGGCAGTGGTACAGCGTCAATTGTGGTGCCATGGTGGGGTCTCCTTGAGTTGGTGAGGAAAAGCCACGATAACTCTTGCTATGATGACGGTCTTGTAAAAACGCGAACACACTATGGCGGACAGTTACAAAGGCGTGGTCAATCCCTCGGCGGTGGGCAAGGTCTTCCGGCTGGAGCGCTTCGCGCCCGCGTCCGACCTGGCGCCGTTCATCGAGTATTTCTGGCTGGTCGCGTGGGAGCTGCCCGACGGCGTGACCCACGTGCAGCGAACGCTGCCCTCGCCCTGCATCCACCTGGTGTTCGATGCGGGAAAGACGGCGGTGTTTGGCGTCATGACGGGCTCGTTCGAATATACGCTGAAAAACAGCGGTCGCGTTCTGGGCGTGCGCTTCCGGCCCGGTGCGTTTCGCAGCTTCCTGGGACAGCCGGTACAGTCCATCACCAACCGCGAGTTGCCACTATCGTCGCTGTTCCACTGCGATGACGTTGAAGCCGAGCGCAGCGTGCTGGGGGCGCCGGACGACGCAGGCATGGTGGCGGCGGCCAGCACCGTGATCCGCCGCGCGCTGCCGCCGCCGGATGCGGAAATCGAACGCATCGGCACCATCATGCAGACCATCCAGCAGCATGCCGACATCACCCGGGTGCAGCAACTGGCGGACGTCACCGGCATCAGCGTGCGGCGGCTGCAGATACTGTTCAAGGAATACGTGGGCGCGACGCCCAAATGGGTCATCCGCCGCAACCGGCTGCTCGATGCGGCCGACCAGCTCGCCACCGGCAGCGAGGTCGACCTCGCCTCGCTGGCGCAGGCGCTGGGTTATTACGACCAATCTCACTTCACCACCGATTTCGAAAAACTGGTGGGCAAGCCGCCCGCCGACTACCGCCGCAGCTGCAAGGAGCAAGCATGATCCGTCGTTTCAAACAGGTGGACGTCTTCACCACCACGCCGTTCAAAGGCAATCCGCTGGCCGTGATACTCGACGCCGAGGGTCTCAGCGATGAGCAGATGCAGGCCATCGCCCGCTGGACCAATCTGTCGGAAACCACCTTCGTGCTGCCGGCCACCGATCCCGCCGCCGACTACCGCGTGCGCATCTTCACGACGGCGGAAGAATTTTTATTCGCCGGCCATCCGACGCTGGGCACCGCCCACGCGCTGCTGGAGGCGGGACTGCAGCCCAAGACGCCGGGCATGCTGATGCAGGAATGCGGCGTCGGCCTGGTGCCGGTGCGGATAGCCGCCGGCGGCGAACTGGCGTTCCGGGCACCGCCGGCGACGTTCGAGACGCTGGACGCCGGCCTGCTGCCGCTGCTGCGCACCGCGCTGGGCAGCGATGCACTGACCGAGAGCCAGCCGCCGGTTGCAGTCAACATGGGCATCTGCTGGCTGGTTGCACGGCTCGGCACGGCGGCAGATTGCATGGCGCTGGCGCCGGACGCCGCCGCGTTGCAGGAGTTGATGCGGCGCACGTCGAGCAACGGTGTGGCGGTCTACGGCCCGCATCCGTCCGGCGGCCCGGCGGACTACGAAGTGCGCGCGCTGTTCAAGGAACACGATGTGATGATCGAGGATCCCGTCACCGGCAGCGCCAACGCCTGCATCGCCCGCCTGCTGCCATCGGACCGGCCGTACGTGGCACGCCAGGGCACGGCGCTGGGCCGCGACGGCCGGGTCGCCGTCACCTACAGCGAAGGCGAGCCATGGATAGGCGGCAACGTGGTCACCGTCATCGACGGCAGCCTGCACTATTGACGGCGCCAACATCCGATGAGACACTGAGTGCCCTACCAATCCACAGGAGACTAAAAAATGCGCCATCCAGACATTGACCTCCTGTCGGCTGCCTGACTACGTCGGGACTCCCTCTGTAGTGTGTTGATCCGCGCGTTCTCGCGCAGCTGACTTCCCGTATTTCGCCGCCCGTCGCGACACCGCGAAGGGCATCGTTCGCCCTAACGAAATCAGGAATCACACACATCATGATCGACATCGATTTTGAATCGCTGCGCCTTATCGGCTTGACGCAAACCATCGCCAGCCAGCTACACCTGTTGCACGATGCCCCAGCCGACGCCCGGCTGGTCCGCATCACCGAGATCCAGCGCGACTGGCTCACCGTCCACGACGGCCACGCCGAGTTCCGCGCACGCATGCTGCCGGCGCTGCACGACGGAGCGCTGGCCGTCGGCGACTGGGTACTCAGCACCACGCTGGCGCACGACGAACGCTGGCTCAGCGCCCTGCTGCCGCCCACCACGCACATCGCCCGGCGCGGCAACGATGGCCGGCAGCACAGCCTGGTCAGCAACGTCGACACCGCGCTGCTGGTGATGGGACTGGATCACGACTTCAACCCGCGCCGCCTGGAGCGCTATCTCGCCATCGTCAAGACAGCGGGCGTGGAGCCGGTAGTGGTGATGAGCAAGGCCGACATCGGCGACGAGGTGGAACAGCGCATGGAGCTGCTGCGGCAACGCCTGCCGACCGGCATTCCGCTGCTGGCCATCAACACGCTCAGCGGCGACGACGCGGCGCAACTGTTGCCGTGGCTGGGCATCGGCCAGACGCTGGTGTTGCTGGGCTCTTCAGGCGCCGGCAAGTCCACGCTGACCAACACGCTGACGCTGGCCGGCCAGCAAACCGGTGGCGTGCGCAAGGGTGACGGGCGCGGGCGGCATACGACCACGTCGCGCACGCTGCACCAATGCGCCGGCGGCGCGTGCATCATCGACACGCCGGGCCTGCGCAGCTGGCAGCCCGACGCCGACGAAGCGAGCCTGGCGGCCGCCTTCGAAGACATCGACGCGCTGGCGGCACACTGCCAGTTCCGCGACTGCCGCCACACCAGCGAGCCCGGTTGCGCGGTGCGCGGAGCGATCGACGACGATCGGCTGCAGAACTACCACAAGCTGCTGCGCGAAGCCCGCCGCAGCCAGCAAACCCCGCTGGACCGCATCGCCGAAGTCGCCAAATGGAAAATCCTGAATCGTGCAGCCGCTGTCCGGTCCAGGGATAAACGACGTTAGCCGTAAATCACCGCACCGGCTTATTCAACGATACGCGCATAGCCGATGACGTGATGGGCGAGCAGTTCCGACTGCTCGTTGAAACATTCGGCTGTGCCGTAGACGGTCCGCTTTCCAAGCTTCAGTACCCGCGCCACGCACACGATATCTTCCTGGCGGGCGCTGCGAAGAAATGCCGTTTTCATGTCCGACGTTACCCAGCGCTCACTGGTGCCGCGTTGGGTCATGATGGCCAGCCACATGGCGACGTCGGCGGCCCCCATGATCGTCATGCCGCTGACGATACCGCCCGGCCGCTCGAGGGTTGCGCTGAACGGGACGACGAGGGTGCATACCCCCTCCTCGCACGAACGCACCGAAAATCCATACGGCGACAGGAACGCGGATTCCGCCAGCACCGCGTTCAGCTGCTCGACCGACGCAAGCAAAGGAGCCGTCATTGCGCACGCTCCGCGGTCAGCCACGGCAGCAAGGACACGCTCCAGATATTCTGGCCCGGCAGCGCGGCGACCAAGCCGGCGCCCACGGACAAACAAGTTTGCATCGCTGAGTTCATGCGTTCTCCCGATCAAAGATCCGGAGCCAGAATAATCCCGCGCGCCGACAATAGCGATGGGAAAATGATGAATGGCACTTCCGCAGGGCGAACGGCAGCCAGTAGAACCAGATCGACTATACTGCCTTTATAGTCGGTCGATGGAATCGGAGGACATATGAGCAAGCAAGTCATACATTGTGATCCGGAGATTTATAGCGGCGCTACTGTTTTTGTTGGTACCCGTGTGCCGCTATCTTTCATGTTTGACTATTTGAAAGCGGGTGAATCAATTGAGACGTTCGTCGACCAATATCCATCCGTTTCCAGAGAAGCCGCGATTGCTGCGTTGGAGCTTGCAGGTCAACTAGCCGACAACCATGCACATCTTGCTTGATGAATCGATGCCGAGACTACTCGCGGCCGATCTGATTGGTCACAGTGCGCGTACAGTTATGCAATGTGGTTGGGGAGGCACCAAGAACGGTAAATTACTGGCGCTTGCGGCAAGCTTACTCTTTGGAGGAGTTACGTCGTGGCTACGAAAAAATCACGGCCCCTCAGCGATGAGGAATTGGAAGCATATGAGGCGACGCGCGACTTGTATGCTGGGCTCAAGCAGGCTGCGCGCGACATACAGACTGGACGAGTCAAGGTGGTCTATTCATCAATGATTTCTGATTTCGTGCCTTGTCAGCGCGCCGCGACTGTCGAAATAAAAATCCAATGTGTCGGGGTCGACCGGAGTTTGGCAAAAGCCCAAATAGTAGGAAATCTCCATGCCATCACCGTGGTCAGGCTTGCCAACAATGGCGACGAGACTGCTCCTCGACATGCCGATCTGGACACGCTTTTTCAGCAAGTCGTTGACCATTGCTCCCCGGATGCACGTGTCATCGTGTCCGGCGGCGTCGGCCCACCGTTTTTCGTCAAAATCCGCGCCGGAGAACGGCGACGAAAAGACCTCCCACAACAGATACAGCACGAGCAGCGCCACCGCGGCCAGGCAGGCGCGTTCGGCTTTCTTGTATGTCGTGGCAACAGTTTCTGTTTGCATGGGTCGCGCATAAAAAAAGGCAGCCGAAGCTGCCTTTTTTTGCTGTGATGCCTTGCGTTGCTTAGTGCTTCGCGCGCAGTTTGGCGATGGCCGCCAGCTGGCCGATGGCCGCTGCCAGTTCCGCTTGCGCTTTCGCGTAGTCGATGCCGGAGCTGTTGTTGGCCAGCGCTTCTTCGGCACGTTTCTTGGCCGCTGCCGCTTTGGCTTCGTCCAGATCCTTGCCGCGAATCGCGGTGTCCGCCAGCACCGTCACGGCGTTCGGCTGCACTTCCAGCAGGCCGCCAGCGACGAAGACAAATTCTTCCTCAGCTTGACCTGGTACCTGGATGCGCACCGCGCCCGGACGGATGCGGGTGATCAGCGGCGTGTGCTTGGGATAGATCCCCAGCTCGCCCTGCTCGCCCGGCAACGCGACGAATTCGGCTTCGCCGGAGTAGATCAACTCCTCGGCGGAAACCACGTCAACGTGAATAGTATTTGCCATGTGTGTCCTGTCGGGTGGAACGCTCCCGCCTCACGGCAGGAGCGGTCTCAACAATTAGTTGAGTTTCTTGGCTTTTTCGATGGCTTCGTCGATCGTGCCAACCATGTAGAACGCTTGTTCCGGCAGGTGATCGAGTTCGCCGGAAGCGATCATTTTGAAGCCCTTGATCGTGTCCTTCAGCGAAACGTATTTACCTGGCGAACCGGTAAACACTTCAGCAACGTGGAACGGCTGCGACAGGAAACGCTGCATCTTACGTGCGCGCGCCACCAGCAGCTTGTCTTCCGGTGCCAGCTCGTCCATACCCAGAATCGCGATAATGTCGCGCAGTTCCTTGTAACGCTGCAGCGTGCCCTGAACGGCGCGCGCGGTGTCGTAGTGCTCCTGGCCGACGACCAGCGGATCCAGCTGACGCGAGGTCGAATCCAGCGGGTCCACCGCAGGGTAGATACCCAGCGAGGCGATGTCACGTGACAGCACGACGGTCGAATCCAGGTGACCGAAGGTGGTCGCTGGCGATGGGTCGGTCAAGTCATCCGCTGGAACGTAGACGGCCTGGATCGAGGTGATCGAACCGGTCTTGGTCGAGGTGATGCGCTCTTGCAGACGGCCCATTTCTTCGGCCAGAGTAGGCTGGTAACCCACTGCGGAAGGCATACGGCCCAGCAGTGCGGATACTTCGGTACCGGCCAGCGTGAAGCGGTAGATGTTGTCCACGAAGAACAGAACGTCCTTGCCTTCGTCACGGAACGATTCCGCGATGGTCAGGCCGGTCAGCGCGACGCGCAGACGGTTGCCTGGTGGTTCATTCATCTGGCCGTAGACCATCGCTACTTTCGAGTTGGCCGGGTTTTCCAGGTCAACCACTTTAGCGTCAGCCATTTCGTGGTAGAAGTCGTTACCTTCGCGGGTACGCTCACCAACGCCGGCGAACACGGACAGACCCGAGTGCGCCTTGGCGATGTTGTTGATCAGTTCCATCATGTTCACGGTCTTGCCCACACCTGCACCGCCGAACAGACCGACCTTACCGCCTTTTGCAAACGGGCAGACCAGATCAATCACCTTGATGCCGGTTTCCAGCAGGTCCTGCGATGGCGACAGTTCGTCGTAGGCAGGAGGAGTGCGGTGGATCGAGGCGATCTGGTCGTGAGCGACCGGGCCGCATTCGTCGATCGGGTTGCCCAGCACGTCCATGATGCGACCCAGGGTAGCTTTACCCACTGGCACCATGATCGGCTTGCCGGTGTTCTGGATCATCATGCCGCGGCGCAGGCCGTCGGACGAGCCCAGAGCAATGGTACGGACTACGCCGTCGCCCAGCTGTTGTTGTACTTCCAGGGTCAGCTCGGAGCCTTCCATTTTCAAGGCATCAAATACCTTAGGCATCGCGTTGCGTGGAAACTCTACGTCCACCACAGCGCCGATACACTGAACGATTTTGCCATCAGCCATGTTCGTTCCTTCAAATATAGTTAAATTCGTTTAAACCGCTGCCGCACCGGCGACGATTTCGGAGAGTTCTTTGGTAATCGCAGCTTGACGGGTCTTGTTGTAGATCAGCTTCAATTCGCCGATCACACTGCCGGCGTTGTCGCTTGCCGACTTCATCGCCACCATGCGCGCCGATTGCTCGGACGCCAGGTTTTCCGCCACCGACTGGTACACCAGCGCTTCAACATAGCGCTCCAGCAGCTCATCAATCACGGTCGCAGCATCCGGCTCGTAGATGTAATCCCAGTTGTGATTACCCGCGTCGGCCTGCGTCTTGGCGGCTGGCAGTGGCAACAGTTGCTCCACTACCGGCTCTTGCTTCATCGTGTTAATGAACTTGGTGTAGCACAGGTAGACTGCGTCGACCTCGCCGTTCTGGAATTTCTCGAGCATGACCTTGACCGGTCCGATCAGTTTTTCCAGGTGCGGCGTGTCGCCGATCTGCGTTACTTGCGCAACGACAGGGACGCCTACGCGATTCAAAAACCCCAAACCTTTGTTACCGATAGCTACCGCGGCAATCTTGTTGCCGGCCGTTTCCAGCTCACGGGTTTTCGCCGTCACCATGCGCAGGATGTTGGTGTTCATGCCGCCGCACAGACCTTTGTCGGTGGTGACGATCACGAAGCCAACTGCCTTCGCCGTATCCTTTTGCTCTGTTGCCAGGAACGGGTGGGTGTATTCCGGATTTGCGGTAGCCAGATTGGCGGCGATATTGCGAATCTTTTCACTGTAGGGACGGGCGGCGCGCATGCGATCCTGCGCTTTGCGCATTTTCGATGCGGCGACCATTTCCATCGCCTTGGTGATCTTCTTCGTATTCTCTACGCTCTTGATCTTGCCACGTATCTCTTTGCCTACTGCCATGAGTCCTTACTCCTTCTGCGCGGAAGGCGGCCCGGGAATGAACCCGGGTCGCCGTTGTGCTTAAAATGCGCCGGATTTCTTGAAGTCAGCAACGGCGGCCGACAGCGTTGCTTCGCCGTCTTTGTCCAGTTGCTTCGACGATTCAATCTTGGACAGCAGGTCGGCTTGCTTGGTCTTCAGGTAAGCGTGCAGACCGGCTTCGAACGGCAGTACCTTCTTGACTGGCACATCATCCAGGAAGCCTTTGTTCACGGCGAACAGCGAAGCGGCCATCAGCGAGATCGACAGTGGCGAGTACTGAGCCTGCTTCAGCAGTTCGGTCACGCGGGCACCGCGGTCCAGCTGCTTGCGGGTCGATTCGTCCAGGTCGGAAGCGAACTGCGCGAACGCAGCCAGTTCACGGTACTGCGCCAAGTCGGTACGGATACCGCCGGACAGGTTTTTGATGACCTTGGTCTGAGCGGCGCCACCGACGCGCGACACCGAAATGCCGGCGTTAATCGCAGGACGGATGCCCGAGTTGAACAGCGAGGTTTCCAGGAAGATTTGACCGTCGGTAATCGAAATCACGTTGGTCGGCACGAACGCCGAAACGTCGCCAGCCTGGGTTTCGATGATCGGCAGTGCGGTCAGCGAACCGGTCTTGCCGGTGACGGCGCCGTTGGTGAAGGCGGACACGTAGTCGGCGTTCACGCGGGCTGCGCGTTCCAGCAGGCGGCTGTGCAGGTAGAACACGTCGCCTGGATACGCTTCGCGGCCTGGTGGGCGGCGCAGCAGCAGCGAGATCTGACGGTAGGCGACGGCTTGCTTGGACAGGTCATCGTAGACGATCAGCGCGTCTTCGCCGCGGTCGCGGAAGTATTCGCCCATGGTGCAGCCCGAGTAGGCCGAGATGTACTGCATCGCTGCCGATTCGGCGGCCGATGCGGCAACAACGATGGTGTACTCCAGCGCGCCGTGCTGTTCCAGCGAACGCACGATGTTCTTGATCGTCGAGGCTTTCTGACCGATAGCCACGTAGATGCAGGTCATGCCCTGGCCTTTTTGGTTGATGATCGCATCAACCGCCACGGCGGACTTACCGGTTTGGCGGTCGCCAATGATCAGCTCGCGCTGGCCACGGCCGATCGGCACCATCGCGTCGATCGATTTCAGACCGGTCTGCATAGGCTGCGAGACGGACTCACGGGCGATAACGCCTGGAGCGATCTTTTCGATAGGCGAGGTCAGCTTGGCGTCGATGGCGCCTTTGCCGTCGATCGGCTGGCCCAGGGCGTTGACCACGCGGCCACGCAGTTCAGGACCGACCGGCACTTCCAGGATGCGGCCGGTGCACTTGACCGTGTCGCCTTCGGAGATGTGCTCGTAAGCGCCCAGGATCACGGCGCCGACGGAGTCACGCTCCAGGTTCATCGCCAGACCAAAGGTGTTGCCAGGGAATTCCAGCATTTCGCCCTGCATCACTTCCGACAGGCCGTGAATGCGGACGATACCGTCGGCGACGGAAATAACCGTGCCTTGGTTGCGTACTTCAGCGCCGCCATCAAGGCCTTCGATACGGCTCTTGATCAGCTCGCTGATTTCAGATGGGTTGAGTTGCATACTAACTCCTAAAAGTGTTTCTCTCAGCTTGCGCGAGATGAAGAATCTGTTCTAAGCGACGCTTATGCGACCAGTGCGACACGCATTTGCTGCAGCTTGGCGCGGACCGAAGTGTCCAGCACTTCATCGCCAACGACCACGCGCACGCCACCGATCAACGCTGGATCCACGGTCACTACCGGGTTCAGCTTACGGCTGAATTTCTTTTCCAGCGTGGCGACCAGCTCGCTCACTTGAGCCGCGCTCAGGTCGAAGGCGCTGGTGATCTCGGCGTCTGCCGCACCTTCCTTGGCGTTTTTCAACGCCTGGAATTGCGTGCCGATTTCCGGCAGCAGACTGATGCGGCCGTTGTCGACCAGCATCGCCAGGAAGTTTTTCGCTTCCGTGTTCAACGGCGACTTGACCAATGCCGTAATGGCGGCGCTCACATCGCTAGCCGAAGCTTTCGGGTTGCGGGCGAATGCTTGCACCTCGGGGTGGGCACCGATCTGGGCCAGTTCGGCCACCAGTTCGGACCACGCCGCGAGGTTGAACGATTCCTTACCTGCTTGGGCTACGCGGAACAAAGCTTCCGCGTAGGGACGGGCGACGGTTGCGTTTTCTGCCATGATTACAGCTCGACAGACAGGCGCGACAACAGATCGGCGTGGGCCGAGGCGTTGACTTCGCGCTTGAGGATTTGCTCGGCGCCCTTCACAGCCAGGTCAGCCACCTGAGCGCGCAGCGCTTCGCGCGCCTTGGCCAGTTGCTGATCGGCGTCGGCCTTGGCTTGCGCAATGATGCGGTTCGCTTCGGCTTGTGCATTAGCTTTGATTTCTTCGGCGACCAGTTGCGCGCGCTTTTCAGCGTCGGCAACGCGTTGCGAAGCTTCTTCGCGTGCACCTGCCAGCGCTTCGCTGGCGCGCTTCTCAGCGACCACCATCGCTTGCTGGCCTTGGTCGGCCGCAGCCAGACCGTCAGCGATACGCTTGGCACGCTCATCCAACGCTGCATTCAGCGATGGAAATACGAACTTCATCGAAACCCAGACCAACACCGCGAAGGTGATCATCTGACCGATGAGAGACATATTGATGTCCATACCTTTGCTCCTAACTAAAAGTTTCTCCTAGAAGGGAGCGAATTACTTGCCAGCAGCAGCGATAACGGCGGCCAGGAATGGGTTGCTGAAGGTGTACAGCAGAGCAACACCGACGCCGATCATCGAGATCGCGTCCAGCAGACCAGCGATAACGAACAGCTTGGTTTGCAGTTGTGGCATCAGTTCTGGTTGACGAGCCGAGGCTTCCAGGAATTTGCCGCCCAGAATTGCGAAACCGAGTGCGGTGCCGATTGCGGCCAGGCCGATGATGATTGCTGCGGCCAGAACGGTCATGCCTTGTACTTGTGCGATCAGAGCTTGCATTGAATTTCTCCTAAGATTTTAAAAAAGACTACGATACTGAAAAGTTAAAAACGATTTGTTGCTTAGTGCTTCTCAACCGCGAGGCTCAGATACACGACAGTCAACGCCATAAACACAAACGCTTGCAGGGTCACCACCAGGATGTGGAAGATGACCCAAGGACCACCCAGCAGCCACTGCGCCCACCATGGCAGCAGAGCGATCAGAATGAACAGCAGCTCACCGGCATACATATTGCCGAAGAGTCGCAGCGACAGCGACAGTGGCTTAGCCAGCAACTCGATCATCTGGAAGATGAAGTTGACCGGAGCCAGCACGACGGCCATGAAGCCATGGGCGTGGAAGGGGGCGGTCAGCAACTCTTTACCCCAGCCGCCGAGACCTTTGGCTTTGATCGAGAAACCAATAATGCACAGCATGACGCCGAACGACATGCCGAAAGTGTGGTTGACGTCCGCGGTCGGCACGACTCGCAGCTTGTGGACGCCAAAGTAGCCAAGCAGCTTGGGCAGCAGATCGACCGGCAGGAAGTCCATCGCGTTCATCAGCCAAACCCAGCAGAAGATCGTGATGGCCAGCGGCGCGATGACCTTGCTCTTGGCGTGGAATGCGGAATTGACCACCTCGTTGACCAGCTCCATGACGGCTTCGACGAAGTTTTGCAGCTTGCCCGGCACGCCGGCGGTCGCCTTGCGCGACGCCATGTAGAACACGCCGAGGAAGATCAGGCCCAGAATGGCCGAAACCCAGAACGTGTCCAGGTTGAAGGTTGCGTCAGCATTTTTGAGATGGCTCAAGTGGTGCTGGATGTACTCGATGGAAGTCGGCGCCTCGTGGACTGCCTCAACAGCGTTTTCTGTGGTCATAAAAGTATTAGATTTTGGTGATTAAACTGCGAGCAGTGAGAACCAGTAAGCCAAGGTTGCCACCGCGAAACCCAAGATCAGCCATAACCATGAGGCCGACTGAAACAGCGCTAGTGCCAACACGAACAGCACTACCGTGATAAATATTTTCACTACTTCGGCGCGCACATGCGCCCGGAAAGCTTTTTTGGCGTCATTTGTTCCGCCCGCAACAATCATCGCGTACATCAGACTCCCGATGACTGCGATTGCTCCGCCATAGGCGGCCGACCAAGCTTTGAGTACTCCGCCCAAGTTCCAGGCGAGCAAGGCAAATCCAGTGACGATGGCCAACTGGAGGGCGACGACTTTAAAAATCGGCTTGGAAATACTCGTCGAATCATTCACTTGGCGAGCTCCCAAAATGCCGATAAAACCCAAAGACACGGGATTATATGTGTCTTTACTGTATCACGTCAAACATTGCTGCACCGCAGCAGAGCAATTGGTGCACGAAAGAGACGCTTTTATAAACATTTCCCCCCTCTTTGCACCAAGTTGGAACCAGTTAGGCGTTTTCATGTTTTGTTGATGATTTGTCAAATCACCACGTCACTTCGGGGTCAGATCCGACATTCGGACACGAGCTCTGCCGTAGCAGCCGCTACGGCAGAGCTCGTGTCCGAATGTCGGATCTGACCCCGGGTTTAGGCGCGCAGGCGGGCTAGTACGCCGTCGAGGATGTCGAGGTCGGCGAAGTCGATGATCATCTGGCCGCGGCCCTTGGCGCCCATCTTGAACACCACCGGCGTGGCCAGCGTGTCGGACAGCTCTTCTTCCAGGCGAACGATGTCGCCGGACTTTTCTTTTTGACGTGCTTCGGCCGGCGGGGCCTTTTGCTCTTCCAGCGTCCGTGCGACCAGCTTTTCGGTTTCGCGCACCGATAACCGTTTGGCGACAACCATGTTGGCCAGGTTGATCTGCGTCGCCGCATCCACCGACAACAGCGCGCGGGCGTGTCCCATGTCGATATCGCCGGCCATCAGCATCGTTTGTACCGGATTGGCCAGGTTCATCAGGCGCAGCAGGTTCGACACCGCGCTGCGCGAACGGCCGACCGCGGTCGCCGCCTGTTCGTGCGTGAAACTGAAATCGGTGATCAGGCGATGAATGCCCTGCGCCTCTTCCAGCGGATTCAGATCCTCGCGCTGCATGTTCTCGATCAGCGCCATCGCGGCGGCGGCCTGGTCGTCGACGTCGCGCACCAAAACAGGCAGCACTTCCAGGCCGGCGATTTGCGCGGCGCGGAAGCGGCGTTCGCCGGCGATGATCTCGTACTTGATCTCGCCGGTCAGCTTGTCGGTGCCGACCGGGCGCACCAGGATAGGCTGCATGATGCCCTGGGTCTTGATCGATGCGGCCAGCTCCTGCAGGCCGCCTTCGTCCATGCGCGTGCGCGGCTGGTATTTACCGGCCTGCATCTGCGTGACCGGCAGTTCGGATGGCGTGTTCGCGTCCGGGGTGGTGATGTCGCCGTCGCCGCCGAGCAGCGCTTCCAGGCCGCGACCCAGGCCTTTGAGTTTTTTGGTTGCCATGTGATTGCCTTACATTTTCTTGATGCGCTTGACCATCTCGGCGCCGAAGGCGATATACGCCTGCGCGCCCTTGGAGGCCGGATCGAAGGTGACGCCCGGCAGGCCGTACGACGGCGCTTCGGCCAGACGCACGTTGCGCGGGATGATGGTTTTGAAGACCTTGTCGCCGAAGTGCTGCTCCAGCTGGGCCGACACCTGCTGCGACAAGGTCATGCGCGGATCGAACATCACGCGCAGCAGGCCGATGATCTTCAGGTCGGGATTCAGGTTGGCGTGCACCTTCTTGATCGTGTTGACCAGGTCGGACAGCCCTTCCAGCGCGTAGTACTCGCACTGCATCGGGATGATGACGCCATGCGCGGCGCACAGGCCGTTCAAGGTCAGCATCGACAGCGCGGGCGGGCAGTCGATCAGGATGAAGTCGTACTCCTTGTCGACCAGGGCCAGCGCATCCTTCAGGCGGCGCTCGCGGTTGTCCAGCGAGACCATCTCGACTTCGGCGCCTGCCAGCTCGCGGTTGGAAGGCAGCACGTCGAACTGCCCCGGCTCCGAACGCTGGCGCGCGGTGGCCACGTCGGATTCGCCCAGCATCACCTCATAGGTCGACGCCGGCAGCCCTGCCTTGTTGATGCCTGCGCCCATCGTGGCGTTGCCTTGCGGGTCCAGGTCGACCAGCAATACGCGCTGGTCCAGCTTTGCCAATCCGGCGGCCAGGTTGACCGTTGTGGTAGTCTTACCTACGCCACCCTTTTGATTCGCTACGCAAAAAATTTTCGCCATGTATTTCTTTTTATGTTCGTACTGCTAATTGTATATACTATTAAAACAATATAAACGATTTATATTGTTTATATAGAATAAACTGTATAAACCATTTATATCGTATAAATCATTTACCTAGTTTCGGCTTGGATGTATACCAGGTGGCGCTCCGCGTCCAGCCCCGGCACTTCCAAAGGCTCCAGTTTCTGCACTTTCCATGGCTCTGGCAGTCGCTCCCGCTCCTCTGCCGGCGCCGTCCCTTTCAGGGCTATAAATCGCCCTCCCTCTTGCAGCAGGTGCCCCGACCAGTTGACGAAGTCGGAAAGGTCCGCAAAAGCCCGCGAGGTGATGACGTCGAATTTCGTCTTCACTTCCAGCTGCTCCACGCGCTTGGTGTACACCGTCACGTTGGACAGGCCCAGCTCCGCCTTTACCTGATTCAAAAACGCGGTCTTCTTGTGCACCGTGTCGATCATCGACACTTTCATGTCCGGACGGCTGATCGCCAGCACCATGCCCGGCAGTCCGCCCCCTGCTCCCACGTCCAGCACGTTGGCGGCGCCGGCGAAGGCAGGTACCGCCGCCAGCGAATCCAGCACGTGCAAGGTCACCATCTGCATCGGATCGCGCACCGACGTCAGGTTGTACACCGAATTCCACTTGTTCAGCAGCGCCAGGTAGTCCAGCAGTTTTTCCACCTGGTCGTCGCCGAGGTCCAGCTTCAGACTGTTGATGCCTTGTTTTAAAACATCCGCAAGTACTGCACGGTCAAACACCTTCATTGAACAGCCTCATCTTTTTCAGCATTCACAAATCCACCGAAGCCTGCCTTCTTCAGGTGCACCAGCAGCAGCGAGATCGCCGCCGGCGTCACGCCCGAAATGCGCGATGCCTGGCCCAGCGTTTCCGGACGCTGCGCATGCAGTTTCTGCCGCACTTCCACCGACAACGCGGTGATGTCCAGGTAGCTGAAACCTTCCGGCAATTTCAGGTTTTCGTAGTGCTCGTGGCGCTCGACTTCCTTGGTCTGGCGGTCGATATAGCCCGAATACTTCAGTTGAATTTCCACCTGTTCGCGCACCGCTTCGTCGCTCACGCCGGGACCGGCCAGCTCGCGGCCGTCGATGCCGGACAAGCTCATCAGCTTGTCGTAGTCCACGCCGGGACGCGCCAGCAGATTCGCCAGCGAGTACTCGCGCTCGATCGCCTGGCCGATGACGCGCTCGGATTCGGCCGCTTCCAGGATGCGTGGATTGACCCACGTCGAGCGCAGACGCTCCAGTTCCATCGCCACGGCTTCGCGTTTTTTCTCGAACGCTTCCCACTGCGCATCGCCGACGCAGCCCAGCTTACGGCCGATTTCGGTCAGGCGCATGTCGGCGTTGTCTTCACGCAGGCTCAGGCGATACTCGGCGCGGCTGGTAAACATGCGGTACGGTTCCAGCACGCCTTGCGTGACCAGGTCGTCGACCAGCACGCCGAGGTAGGCCTCGGAACGGGCCGGCGTCCAGGCTTCGCGGCCCTGGGTTTGCAGCGCGGCGTTGATACCCGCCAGCATGCCCTGCGCCGCCGCCTCTTCGTAGCCGGTGGTGCCGTTGATCTGGCCGGCGAAGTACAGGCCGGCAACGGCCTTGGTTTCCAGCGATGCCTTGAGGCCGCGCGGGTCGAAATAATCGTATTCGATGGCGTAGCCGGGACGCAGGATGTGGGCGTTTTCCATGCCCTTCATCGAGCGCACCAGTTCGATCTGCACGTCGAACGGCAGGCTGGTCGAGATGCCATTTGGATAGAATTCGTTGGTGGTCAGGCCTTCCGGTTCCAGGAAAATCTGGTGCGATTCCTTGGCCGAGAAGCGGTGGATCTTGTCTTCGATCGACGGGCAATAGCGCGGGCCGACGCCTTCGATGACGCCGGTGTACATCGGGCTGCGGTCCAGGCCGGCGCGAATGATGTCGTGGGTCTTGTTGTTGGTGTGCGTAACCCAGCACGGCATCTGCCGCGGATGCATGGCGGCATTGCCCATCACCGAGAACACCGGCACCGGATCGAGGTCGCCCGGCTGTTCGGTCATCAGCGAAAAATCGATGCTGCGGCCATCGATGCGCGGCGGCGTGCCGGTCTTCAGGCGGCCTTGCGGCAGCTTCAATTCCTTCAGCCGGGCCGACAGCGAGATCGCCGGCGGATCGCCGGCGCGGCCGGCCGAGTAGTTCTGCAGGCCGACGTGGATCTTACCGTCGAGGAAAGTGCCGGCGGTCAGCACCACGGCTGGCGCCAGAAACTTCAGGCCGATCTGGGTGACGGCGCCGACCACGCGGTCGCCCTCCACCATCAGATCGTCGACGGCCTGCTGGAACAGCCACAGGTTGGGCTGGTTTTCCAGGCGCGAACGGATGGCTTGCTTGTACAGAATGCGGTCGGCCTGGGCGCGGGTCGCGCGCACGGCAGGGCCTTTGGAGGAATTCAGGATGCGGAACTGGATGCCCGATTCATCGGTGGCGATCGCCATGGCGCCGCCCATGGCATCAACTTCCTTGACCAGATGGCCTTTGCCGATACCGCCGATGGATGGGTTGCACGACATCTGGCCCAGCGTCTCAATGTTATGCGTGAGCAGCAGAGTCTTCTGCCCCATGCGGGCGGAAGCAAGGGCCGCCTCGGTACCGGCGTGACCACCGCCGACAACGATGACGTCGAAATGAGTTGGAAATAACATGATGGATTTGGTTAAAGCGAAGGGATCAAGGTCAGATTATAGAGTCTTTTTGCTGCTGCGACTTTTTTGAGCAAAAAAATAGTGCCCAATTGTTCCACGTGAAACATTGAAAAAGGGCGCCTGTCGTTCCCAACAGGCGCCCTCTTTTGGTTCCACGTGAAACAATATCACCAACGCAACCATGCATCGTAGCCAGATTTCACGATCAATATCGTGACCACGATCAGGAACAGCTGGCGCACGAAACCGCTGCCGTGCTTCATCGCCAGGCGCGAGCCGATGATGGAACCGCCGATCTGACACACCGCCATGAACGCGCCCAGCTCCCACAACAAATGGCCGCTGTAGCCGAACCAGACCAGCGCGGCAAAATTACACGCAACGTTGACGATCTTGGCCACCGCCGACGCGGCGAGGAAATCGAAGCCGAAGACGCGGACAAACAGGAACACCAGGAAGCTGCCGGTGCCGGGGCCGAAGAAGCCATCGTAGAATCCGATGCCGGCGCCGATCAGCAGCGCCAGCGTCTGTTCCTTCCGACCGGTGTGCAGCGGAGCGTGAACATTGCCGAAGTCCTTCTTGGCAAAGGTATAGATGGCAACCGCCAACAGGACGATCGGCAACAGCATCCGCATGAATTCGCCCGATACCCTGGTTACCGTGTAGGCGCCGAGGAAGGAGAAAATCAAGGCGGTGAACGCGGCAGGCGCGGCAACCGTCCAGGCGATGGCGACGCGACGCGCGTAGTTGACCGCGGCCACGCCGGTGCCGAATATGCCGGCCAGCTTGCTGGTGCCGATCAGCGTGGCCGGCGCCATGTTGGGAAACACGGCGAACATCGCCGGCAGCTGTATCAATCCCCCACCCCCGACGACCGAGTCCACCAGACCCGCGCCGAACGCAGCCACTCCCAACACCAGATAGTCGACCATCACGAACATTCCTCAAGCATGCAAAGGCTATATTGTACGGAAGAAAGCCAAGCCGCTCTCCATGCATGTCCGTCATGCTTACTGTAAGATTTCACGTGAAACTCCAACTCCAGGAAGCCGCCGCCATGAATGATTTTCCAGCGTTTGCATTCAGCACTGTCGCCCATGTCGTGTCCGAGCTCGGCGCCGCCGGCAGGCTTGGCGAGCACATCACCCAGCGCTTTCCGGACGCCAAACGCGCCCTGCTCGTCACCGATCCCGGCTTCCTGAAGACAGGCCTGGTGGACGTTCCGGCCGCCAGCCTGCGGGCCGCCGGACTGCAGGTGGAGGTCTATTCCAACGTCGTCGCCGACCCGCCGGAACAGGTGGTGCTGGACGCAGTCGCCGCCGCGCGCAAGCATCGGACCGACATCGTCATCGGCATCGGCGGCGGCAGTTCGATGGATGTCGTCAAGCTGATCGCCGTGCTGGCCGGCAGCGACCAGCCGCTCGGCGCGATCTACGGCATCGGCAATGTGAAGGGCGCGCGCTTGCCGCTGGTGCAGATTCCAACCACCGCCGGCACCGGTTCCGAGGTCACCAACATCGCCATCGTGACCACCGGCGCCACCACAAAGATGGGCGTCGTCGCGCCACAGCTCTATGCCGATCTGGCGTTGCTGGACGCGGAACTGACGCTCGGCCTGCCGCCTTTGGTCACCGCCGCGACCGGCATCGACGCGATGGTGCACGCCATCGAGGCCTACACCAGCCGCCATAAAAAGAACCCGCTGTCCGACCTGCTGGCGCGCAAGGCGTTGGGCCTGCTGTCCGCCAACCTGATCCGCGCCTGCGAAAATGGCCGCGACCTGGCGGCGCGGCAGGCGATGCTGCTCGGCGCCATGCTGGCGGGACAGGCGTTCTCGAACGCGCCGGTGGCGGCGGTGCATGCGCTGGCGTATCCGATAGGCGGTATATTCCACGTGCCGCACGGCTTGTCGAATTCGCTGGTGTTGCCGCACGTGCTGCGTTTCAACGCGCCGGAAGCGGCTGGCCTGTATGCGGAGCTGGCGGAGATCGTGGTGCCGGAAGCGAGCGGCAGCGTCGAGGCGAGGGCGGAAGCGCTGGTTGTTGCGATGCAGCAAATCGCCATCATCTCGGGGATCGAGCGAACCTTGCAGCAGGTGGGGATCAAGGAAACGGACCTGGACCGGCTGGCGGATGACGCCATGCTCCAGACCCGTTTGTTGGGGAACAACCCCCGCACCGTCACGCGCGACGATGCGAGGGCGATCTACGCCGCAGCGTTGTAGACCCTAGTTCGGCACGTCGACCGTGGTGCCGCTGACGGTGATGGTGTTGCCGGTCACCGGTGCGGCGGCGATCGGCGGCACGTTGGCCACGGTGATCAGCG
Source organism: Duganella hordei (assembly GCF_040369125.1). NCBI lineage: Bacteria > Pseudomonadati > Pseudomonadota > Betaproteobacteria > Burkholderiales > Oxalobacteraceae > Duganella > Duganella hordei. The sequence continues at coordinate 363,589 of NZ_BPWI01000004.1, read as the reverse complement.
ACGTGTTATCGAAACGCGGCACCGTCCGCACCACCTGCGACGGCGGCAGCGCCACCGCCGAACTGCGCAGGTTGGCCATCATCGCATCCAGCGCCCGGAACAGGTACACGTGCAAAGGCACGATATTCGCGGGCAGCGCGTTGGTGAACGAATCGAAGTGATTGGCGTTGGTCACCTCGATGTAGCGCAGCTTGCTGGTGCCGCCCTCCGCCGACGCATTCAGGCCCAGATACGCGCGCGAGGCAAAGTTCACCGGGATCAGCGTATCGCTGCGGCCCTGCACGATGATGGCCGGCTTGCCGTGCAGATTGCCGGTCGCCGCCACCTCGGCCATGCCCGCTTTCACGCGCGCGCTTTGCGCCGCCAGCGTCGCGCTCAGCGGCCCGCCGGTGACCGCATCGACACCCGTCGCCAGCGAGCGCAGGCACAGGAAGCCGTCCAGCGACTGGTCCGCCAGGCTGCTGCTCGGCGACACGCCGAAGTTATAAGCCTTGGCGCCGCCCACGGAATTCTCGTACACCACGCTGCCGACGATGCCGTTCTGCGTGGCGAAGCTGCTCGCTTTTTGAGCAGCCGTGAAGGCCAGCGGCGTGCCTGTGGCGTCGGTCGGCGCGAACGAGAATCCGCACACCTTGTCCGTCACCGAGAACTTGCCGTAGGCGTTGGCGTAGGTCACCGCCACCAGGATGTTGGTGCCCGCGTGCGCGGCCTGCAGGATGTCCGAATCCGCCAGCCAGCCGTAAGCCTTCAGGCGCGCCTTGGCGTCGTTCTGCTGCGACAGCAGGTCGGTGCCGGTCAGCAGGCCCTTGGCGACCAGCGCCGTGCAACGCCCCGGAGCGGCCGCTGTGGACGCGATGCAAGGCTGGTACAGCGCGGCATAGGTCGAGTAGTCAAACAGCGCCTTGCCCTGCCCCGTCACGCTGGCGCCGCCCTGGCGCACCGAATAGCCGGTGGCGGTCTTGGGCTGGACTTGCGGCTCGGTGGCCGCCACGCCGCTGATAAGGCCCTTGGTGTCCTGTTCCGCGGCCAGCAGTGCCGAGCCCGCGCCGTTGGAGATGCTGGAAGCGATCGTGATCGTGTTTTTCGGCGTCAGGCGGACGATGTGGCTCTTGTTATCCTTGGCCAGCACGCCGTACTTTTCGTTCAGCACGTAGAAGGCAAACTCCACCGCCTGCAGCGTGAACTTGCCCCAGTCCTTTTCCGGATTCTGCTGCGAGTGCGCGTGCTTGAAGGCGATGCGCGCCGGCGACGACGATGCGAACGCGGCGCGGTCGGCGTCGCTCAGCGCCGGCGTGAAGATGGAATTCTTGGCCGCCGACGCGCGCGTGGCGCGCACGCCGTTCTGCAGGTTCACGCTGTCGTCCTCGAAGGTGTAGAGGCCGGTGCCGCTGCCCTTGTCGGCGTAGGCGACCGCGCAGTTGTTCTTCAAGCCCCATTCGCCGGCGCTGCCGATGGCGCCGTAGATGCCGCGCGACCCGCTCGAGGTGCCGGTGACGATGCATGGATTATTCACGTCGAACGTCGCCGGCACCTGCACCATCAAGGTCACGTTCTGGTTGCCGGTGCCGTCGTCGGAATACGCCACGTATTCGGAGCCGGCGACCATGCCCTGCCCCGATCCCACATTGCCCTTGGCATCCACATTCGGGCCGTACAGCGTGCCGTAGCCGCTGTTGGCGGAGATGTCGAGCACGGCGCGGTAGTTGGCGTAGATCGCATTGCGCCGCAGCTCCGCCGGCGTCGGATTCACCGGATCCGCGTAGGCGGGCGCGGCCGCGGCAGCCAGGCCGGTGGCGCCCAGGCCGGCGGTCAGCAAGTCGTCGCTGGTGCCGTCGTAGGTCTTGCTGGTGATCGTGCCCAGGTAGCTCGGCAGCTGGTTCAGATCTTCAGCCGTATCGTGCTCGTTCGAACCGCAAGCGGTCAGCGCAACGCCGGCTAGCGCCAACGCAAGTTTTTTAATATGCATGTCATCCTCTATTCAATAAAAGTTACGGACGGACCACTCCCACTCCGGCCGGCGGCCAGATAAAAATTTACTACCGATGAGAAAAAAGCGCCGGACAGAACGTCCGGCGCGTGCGCTACATCATGCGGGCTTCTTGACGGCGCCGAACCGCGCGACAATTTCGCCGATAATCCCGCGCCGGAACAACAGCACGCAGACAATGAAGATAAAACCGATCACCATGTTGACCGCTTCGCCGATGGTGTTGAACCATTCGATGCCGGTGTGCGACACCATGAAAATGCCGAAGTCGCCCAGCTTGTTTTCCAGCGCGATGATGATGATGGCGCCCAGCATCGGACCGGCCAGCGTACCCATGCCGCCGACCAGGGTCATCAGGATCACCAGGCCGGACATGCTCCAGTGCACGTCGGTCAGCGTTTCGAAACCCTGCACCAGCATGTTGGACGCGCCCGCCAGGCCGGACAGCGCGGCCGACAGCACGAAGGCCAGCAGCTTGTACTTGTCGACGTCGTAGCCCAGCGAGATCGCGCGCGGCTCGTTTTCCTTGATCGCCTTCAGCACCTGGCCGAACGGCGAATGCACGGTGCGCACGATCAGCATGAAGGCCAGCACCGCGACGCCCAGCACGAAGAAGTACAGCGCGGTATCGTTGGACAGGTCGAGCATGCCCAGCAGCTTTCCACGTGGAACACCCTGCAGGCCGTCTTCGCCGCCGGTGAACTCGCCGGCGCGCAGCGCGCCGAAGTAGACCATTTGCGCCAGCGCCAGCGTGATCATCGAGAAGTAGATGCCCTGGCGGCGGATCGCCAGCGCGCCCATCACCAGGCCGATCAGCGCACCGGCCGCAACGCCGGCCAGCATGCCCAGCTCGAGCGGCCAGCCCCACACCTTCATCGCGTTGCCGGCCACATAGCCGGCGGCGCCGAAGAAGGCGGCATGGCCGAACGACAGCAGGCCGGTGAAGCCGATCAGCAGGTTGAACGAGCAGGCAAACAGCGCGAACACCAGCAGCTTGGCCAGGAAGATCGGATAGCCGACAAACGGCGCCGCCAGCGCGATCGCGAAGGCGATCAGGTAACCCAGTTTCTTATTCATCTGTGCCCTCTTATTTTTCTTTGCCGAACAAGCCGGCTGGACGGATCAGCAACACGATGACCATCACCAGGAATACCACGGTCGACGAAAACTCCGGGTAGAACACCTTGGTCAGGCCCTCGATGATGCCCAGGCCGAGACCGGTCAGGATGGAACCCATGATCGACCCCATGCCGCCGATCACCACAACGGCGAATACGACGATAATCAGGTTCTGACCCATCAGGGGCTGCACCTGGATCACCGGGGCCGCCAGCACCCCTGCAAAGCCCGCCAAAGCGACGCCGAAGCCGTAGGTCAGCGTGACCATCAGCGGCACGTTGATGCCGAAGGCTTCGACCAGCTTGGGATTCTCGGTACCGGCGCGCAGGTAGGCGCCCAGCTTGGTCTTCTCGATGACGAACCAGGTCGACAGGCACACCGCCAGCGAGGCGACCACCACCCACGCGCGGTAGTTCGGCAGCACCATGAAGCCGAGGTCGGTCGCCCCGGCCAGCGCCTCAGGCACCTGGAACGGCTGGCCGGACACGCCGTAGAACGAGCGGAACACGCCTTCGACCAGCAGCGTGATGCCGAAGGTCAGCAACAGGCCATACAGATGATCCAGCTTGTAAAGCCAGCGCAGCATGGTTTTTTCAATGATGATGCCGAACACGCCGACGATCAGCGGCGCCAGCACCAGCATCACCCAATAGTTGAGGCCGAAGTAGGCCATCCCCATCCAGGCGACAAACGCGCCCATCATGTACAGGGCGCCGTGCGAGAAGTTAATCACGTTCAGCAGGCCGAAGATCACGGCCAGGCCGAGCGACAGCATGGCATAGAAGGAGCCGTTGACCAACCCCAGCAGCAGCTGGCTCATCATCGCGGGCAGGGGAACGCCGAAAATTTCCATGAGATCACAATATAAAGATCGCCTCCCCGGACGGGGCGGCGCGGAGCCAGAAAAAGGCCGCGCGCGGCGTGGAAGCGCGCGCAGCCTGTGTACAACTCAGCTTATTTCCACAGGGCGCACTTGGTTTCCGCCTTGGTGGCGTACGCCTGGTCGCCAGGAATGGTGGCCACGACCTTGTAGTAATCCCATGGATATTTCGATTCCGACGGCTTCTTCACTTCCATCAGGTACATATCGTGCACCATGCGGCCGTCCGGGCGGATCACGCCGTTCTTGGCGAACATGTCGTTGATCTTGTTCGCCTTCAGGTAGGCCATGACCTTGTCAGTGTCGTCGCTGCCGACGGCCTTGACCGCCTTCAGGTAGTTGCTGGCGGCGGAGTAGTCGGCCGCTTGCAGCATCGACGGTTCCTTCTTCATTTTCTCGAAGTAGCGCTTCGACCAGGCGCGGGTTTCCGCGTTCTGGTCCCAGTACCAGCCGTCGGTCAGGTACATGCCCTGCGTCATGTTCAAGCCCAGCGAGTGCACGTCGTTGATGAAGATCAGCAGGCCGGCCAGCTTCATCTTCTTGGTGATGCCGAACTCGTTGGCGGCCTTGATCGAGTTGATCGCGTCGCCGCCGGCGTTGGCCAGGCCCAGGATCTGCGCGCCCGACGATTGCGCCTGCAGCAGGAAGGACGAGAAGTCCGACGCCGACAGCGGGTGCTTGACCGAGCCCAGCACCTTGCCGCCCTGCGCCTTGACCACGTCCGCGGTGTCTTTTTCCAGCGACTGACCGAAGGCGTAGTCGGCGGTCAGGAAGTACCAGCTCTTGCCGCCCTGCTTGACGATGGCGCCGCCGGTGCCGCGCGCCAGCGCGATGGTGTCGTAGGCGTAGTGAATCGTGTACGGCGTGCATTCCTCGTTGGTCAGGCGGGCCGAGCCGGCGCCGATCGAGATGAACACTTTTTTCTTCTCGGCCGCGACCTTGGCCATGGCCAGGTTGGCGCCGGAGTTGGTGCCGCCGATCAGCAGGTCGACGCCCTGCTGGTCGAACCATTCGCGTGCCTTGGAGGCGGCGATGTCGGCCTTGTTTTGGTGGTCCGCGGAGATGAACTCGACCTTCTTGCCGGCGATGACCACGCCGGCGTCGGCGATCGCCATCTTGACCGCTTCGGCCCCGCCGGCGCCGTCGATGTCGGTGTACAGACCGGACATGTCGGTGATCAGGCCGATCTTGATGGTGTCGCCGGAAACCTGGGCTTGGGCAGCAAAAGACAGGCCGAATGCGCATACGGCGGTTGCTGCGATGGTGATGGCTTTAAGTTTCATTTCGTCTCCGTTGGTTCAAGAAGTAGTGTTATTGCTTATTTTTTTCCACTTGCTTACACGCCCAGAAGCTCGGTCAACACCGGCATCTTGGCGCTCAGTTCTGATGCAACAAAGGTCTCAACGATTTGACCGTGTTCCATCACATAAAACCGGTCCGCCAGCGGGGCGGCAAACCGGAAATTCTGTTCCACCATGACGATGGTGTATCCCTTGGATTTCAGCGTCGTGATCATCCGCGCCAGGCCTTGCACGATGACCGGCGCCAGGCCTTCCGAAATTTCATCGAGCAACAGCAGGCGCGCGCCGGTGCGCAGGATGCGCGCCACCGCCAGCATCTGCTGTTCGCCGCCGGACAGGCGCGTGCCCTGGCTGTGCTTGCGCTCTTCCAGGTTAGGGAACATCGCGTAGATTTCCTCGACCGACATGCCCTTCTCGCCGGTGGACAACTGCGGCGGCAACAGCAGGTTTTCCTCGGTCGACAGCGACGAGAAGATGCCGCGCTCTTCCGGGCAATAACCGATGCCGAGGTGGGCGATTTTGTGCGTCGGCAAACCGATCGATTCCGCGCCGTTGACCTTGATCGAGCCCTTGCGGGCGCCGGTCAAGCCCATGATCGAGCGCAGCGTGGTGGTGCGGCCGGCGCCGTTGCGGCCCAGCAGCGTGACCACTTCGCCCGGCTGCACCGTCAAATTGACGTTGTGCAGGATGTGCGATTCGCCATACCAGGTTTGCAGGTTCGAAATTTCCAGAGCGGCCGTCATCAGTGGGCTCCTTCCAGCACGGCGGCTTCTGTACCCATATACGCTTCCATCACTTGTGGATTATTCGAAACTTCCGCATACGTGCCTTCCGCCAGCATCGCGCCGCGTTGCAAAACGGAGATCTTGTCGCAGATGCCGGACACCACTTTCATGTTGTGCTCGACCATCAGGATGGTGCGGCCGGCCGACACTTTTTTAATCAACTCGGTCACGCGGTGCACGTCTTCGTGGCCCATGCCCTGGGTCGGTTCATCAAGCAGCATCAGCTCCGGTTCCATCGCCAGCGTGGTGGCGATCTCCAAAGCGCGCTTGCGGCCGTAAGGCATGTCGACGGTGACGGTGTCGGCGAATTCGGTCAGGTCGACCTCGGCCAGCAGCTGCATGGCGCGGTCGTTGAGCTTGTCCAGCGCGCGCTCGCTTTGCCAGAAGTGGAAGCTGGTGCCCAGCTGGCGCTGCAGGCCGATGCGCACATTCTGCAACACCGTCAGGTGCGGAAACACCGCCGAAATCTGGAACGAACGGATCACGCCCATGCGGGCGATCTGCGCCGGCTTGGCGGCGGTGATGTCCTTGCCGTTGAACAGGATCTGGCCGGAAGTGGGCACCAGGAACTTGGTCAGCAAATTGAAGCATGTGGTTTTGCCGGCGCCATTGGGACCGATCAGCGCGTGGATGTGGCCGCGCTGCACTTTGAGATTGACATCATTGACCGCGGTAAAACCCTTGAATTCCTTGGTCAGATTCTTTGTTTCCAAGATAACGCCGGACATCCTGTCTCCCAGTTATTCTTTTCAAACTACTAAATTTTTTTAGATCATACACAGTAACAAATTGGCTAACAATACAGTATAACTACGGTTGACTTTTGATCTAAGCCTAACGGGGCCGGTCTTTCATTTCCACTCTGAACGAATCATTTCTGAAGCTTTCTCAGCGATCATGATGGTGGGAGAGTTGGTATTTCCTGAGGTAATGAAAGGCATCACGGAAGCATCGACCACGCGCAGGCCGCGTACTCCAATTACACGCAATTGGCTGTCGACCACAGCGCCCGGATCGTCGGCGCGGCCCATCTTGCAGGTGCCCACCGGATGGAAAATCGTGGTGCCGATCGCCCCCGCCGCGTCGGCCAATTCCTCCTCCGTGCGATAGTGGATGCCGGGCTTGTATTCCTCCGGCGCGTATTTCTGCAGCGCCGGCGCGGCGGCGATGCGGCGCGTCAAGGTCAGCGCGGCGGCGGCCACTTTGCGGTCTTCCGCGGTGCTCAAGTACATCGGCGAGATTTTCGGCGGCGCATACGAATCGGCGCTGGCGATGCGCACATGACCGCGCGACGTCGGCCGCAGATTGCAAACGCTGGCCGTGAATGCGGGGAAAGCGTGCAGCGGATCGCCAAACTTTTCCAGCGACAAAGGCTGCACGTGATATTGCAGATTCGGCGTGGCCTGGCCGGCATCGGACCGGGCGAACGCCCCCAGCTGCGACGGCGCCATCGACATCGGCCCGCTCTGGAACAGCGCATATTCAAGGCCGATTTTCATCTTGCCGAACCAGTTGGACGCCATCGTATTCAAGGTGCGCGCGCCGCCGCCGACTTTGTAGATCATGCGCAGCTGCAGATGGTCCTGCAGGTTTTCGCCGACGCCGGGCAGGTCGGCCATCGTCGCAATGCCATGCTGGTTCAGCATCGCCGCGGCGCCGATGCCGGAGCACTGCAAAATCTGCGGACTGCCAACGGAGCCAGCCGCCAGCAGGGTTTCCTTCTCTGCGGTGGCGCTGAACTGGGTGCCGCCGCCGGTGAAAATCACGCCTTTGCAAACGGTGCCGCTCTCGCCTTTTTCAATGATAAGGCGTTCCACGTGGCAGCCCGTCATGATGGTCAGGTTAGGCCGTTTCGCCGCCGGTTTTAAAAACGCCTTGGCCGTATTCCAGCGTATGCCGCGTTTTTGATTGACCTCGAAGTAGCCGCAACCATCGTTGTCGCCGCGATTGAAATCGTCCACCTTCTGGATGCCGGTTTGTTCGGCCGCGTCGCGAAAGGCGTCCAGTATGCGCCACGACAAGCGCTGCTTTTCCACGCGCCACGGACCGCCGGCGCCATGATTTTCCGACGCGCCGCCGTGGTAATCCTCGCTCTTCTTGAACAAGGGCAGCACCGACTGCCAGCGCCAGCTGTCGTCGCCGGTCAGGTCCGCCCAGCGGTCGTAGTCGCCGACCTGGCCGCGCATGTAGATCATGCCGTTGATGGAGGAACTGCCTCCGAGCACTTTGCCGCGCGGGTAAAGCAGGCTGCGGCCGCCCAGCCCGGGATCGGCTTCCGTACGGAACATCCAGTCCGTCCGCGGATTGTCTATGCAATGCAGGTAGCCGACGGGTATGTGTATCCACACATAATCGTCCCTGCCGCCTGCCTCGATGAGCAGGACATTCGCTTCCCTGTTCGCACTCAGTCGGTTTGCCAATACACAACCCGCTGACCCTGCACCAATAATGATGTAATCGTATGTGCCTGCTGATTCCAAAAACTGCTCCTCCAGGGTGGTGTTTCCGTCAGGCCGCGTTCAACTCCGCGATCAAGGTTTCGACCAGTTTCGCCGCCGGCATGGGCCGCGCGCGCGATACGCCGGTGCCGCACCAGAGCGACATCAGTTCGGTATCGCCACGCTTGGCTGCTTCGGCACGAATAGGCGTGGTTAGCGCATTTTGAATAGGATATGCGGGGAGTTGCTTCTCCACCGGCGCAAGCTCGCGCATCAAGCGGTTTTCCAGCCCGCGCGCGTAGCGGCCGGAAAACGTCCTCGTCAGCCGGGTCGGATGATCCCCGGCCGTCAACAGCCGTTGCCTGTAGTGCGGGTTGATGGCGCACTCGTCCGTGACCAGAAACGCCGTGCCCATCTGCACCGCCTGCGCGCCGCCATCCAGCGCGCGCTTGATGTCGGCGCCGCTCATGATGCCGCCGGCCGCGATCACCGGAATATGCACGGCCGCGACCACCGTCGGCAGCAACTCGAAAGTGGTCAGCTTGGCGTCTTCCTGCGCACCGATGAAGGTGCCGCGATGTCCGCCCGCGTCCGTTCCGGAGGCGATCACCGCGTCGGCGCCCCTGCTCTGCCAGGCCAGCGCTTCATCGGCGTGGGTAATCGTGCCGACAACCAGGATGCCGGCATCATGCAGGCGCCTGATTTGCGCCTCGCTGAGAATGCCGAACGTGAAACTGGCCACGGCGGGGCGCAGCGCGATCAAGGTTTCGAACTGGGCCGCGAAGTCTTCGCACCACTTGGCCGGCGCCGGAAGTTCGGTCCAGCCCAGCGACGACCAGAGCGGCTTGAGCCATTCCACCGCGCGCGCCACTTCCGCCGGATCCGGCTCAGGCATGCCCTGAACAAAGAAATTAAGGCAGAACGGCTTGTCGGTCAGCGCGCGGATTTGCGCGGTTTGCTCGCGGATCGTGTCCGGCGACAGCAGGGAACACGCCAGCGTGCCCAGCCCGCCGGCATTGGAGACGGCCGCCACCTGGGCCGGCGTATTGCCGGCACCGGCGGTAGGGCCCTGGATGATCGGATGCGGAAAAACAGATGCCAAATTCATCGAAAACCTCGCACAAATGGTGTTTTTCACATGTGGATAAGTCTATGGATATCCACAGGCACCAAATGTGAGTAAACAAAAAAATTTTGGGGACCGTTTTTCTTATCCCAAAACAGTTCTTTGCTCATACACGGCTTTCGAGCCTGCTTATACGGCGCGTAAACGCCTGATTCTAATCCAAAATGGGGACTTATCCACAGAAAAGTGTCTGCGTTAACAACTACTACTATTTTTATATCTACATCTTTAGAGTAAACCATAAACCCAAAAACCACAGGCGCAAGCGCCTTGGCAACCCGATACGACTTCTTTCCCCTATACTAAGTTGGCAAACAAACAGCCACAGCCGGAGAATTTTTTGTCCTCACCACGCAAAAATCTACGGTCGCCGGCTTATCTGCGCTTTCGGCGACGTCTGATCACCGGCCTTTTGCTTATGGCGGCACTTGCCATTGCGCTTGTCGTCACGCAATTTCGCACCGCTTACATCGAACGCGAGCTCTCCGTTCAGAGCCAGACCGAGCATTACGTCAAGGCAATGGAAGCCCATGTGCGGTACTCGATTCAATCGATCGATCTGTCATTGCTCGGTTTTGCCAATGCCATCAAAGTCCTGAACCCGCAGCAACGCCGTTCGCCGGAAATGATGTCGGAACTACTGTCCTCACGCGGATCAAGTTTCAACAGCGAATACTGGATCACATTCCTGGATACCAAAGGCGACATCGTCGCCACGTCCACCAACAACGACGTCGCCGGAACCGCCTACGGAGATCGCGATTACTTCAAAGCCCATTTGAACGAGTCCATGCGCGGAAAATTATTCGTTGGCGAGCCGGCGATAGGTCGCCGCAGCAAGCAAAAACTGTTTTTCCTGAGCCGCCGCGTGGAAAGCGCCAAAGGCGAATTCCTTGGCGTAATCGTCGCGCCACTGAATGTCAGCCGCTACGCCACCGTTTTTGAAAACTCTCGCTTCAGTTCCGACATCTCGATCACATTGGTACACGCTGGTGGAAAAGTGATTGCCCGCGCGCCGAATTTTGAGGAAGCATTTGCCCGCGACCTGGGCCCGACGGCCTTATTCGACAACGTTCGCCGCGCCAAATCCGGCACCTACAAAACCGTCAGCAGCATCGACAAGCTGACCCGGGTCTTCAGCTACCGCGTATTCGCGGATGTTCCGCTGGTGATCGTTGTTGGCAGCAACGATTCGGAAGCGACCAGGCTGTTGCAGCAAAACTATCTGATCGCCGGCGCCGGCCTGGCGATATTGTTGCTGCTCATGGCAGGCGCTGGCCACTTCTCGCTGCGCACCTACACCAGGCAGGAAGAACGCGAATTGCGCTACCGCACCATGTACACGGCCAGCCGCGAGATGGAGCAAAAACTGCTCGCCAACGAGGAGGAGCGGCGCAAAAACGAAGAATCCATGAAGCTGGCCGCGCTGCTGTTCCAGAATTCCGGCGAAGGCATGATGGTGACCGACGCGGACGGCCGCATCCTGGCGGTGAATCCGGCGTTTTCTTCGCTCAGCGGTTACTCGGAAAAAGAAGTGATCGGCCACCGCGGCTATGAGCTCACTTCCGGCCGCCACGATCTGAGCTTCTACACGCGCATGTTTGAATCGATCGCCCAGTCCGGCCAATGGGAAGGCGAACTCTGGCATCAGAACAAGAACGGCGAGGAATACCTGGTCGCGATGCGCTTCAACACCGTCTACGACGAGTTGGGAAATCCTTTCCGCTACGTCGCCCTGCTCAGCGACATCACCAAAAGGAAGGCATCCGAAGAATTAATCTGGCGCCAGGCCAACTTCGACGCGCTGACCGGATTGCCAAACCGGCGCATGTTCCATGAGCACCTGCGCCAGGAAATGAAAAAAACCGACCGCTCGGGCCTGCCGATGGCGCTGGTCTTTGTCGATCTGGATCACTTCAAGGAAATCAACGACACACTGGGCCACGACAAAGGCGATCTGCTGCTGAAAGAAGTGGCAAAACGGCTGTCCAATTCCGTGCGCGGCACCGATACCGTGGCCCGCCTGGGCGGCGACGAGTTCACCGTCATCTTGAGCGAGCTGCGCAATGCCGGCGATGTGGTGCGCATCGCGCAGGAAATCCTCAAGCAGATGAGCACGCCTTTCGACCTCGACGACGGGGCGGACAACCACATTGCCCATATTTCGAGCAGCATCGGCATCACCTTGTACCCGGAGGACGGCGCCGATGCTGAAACTTTAATCAAGAACGCCGACCAGGCCATGTACGCGGCCAAGCAGCAGGGCCGCAACCGCTTCAATTATTTCGCGCCGTTCATGCAGGAAGCCACGCGCGTGCGCATGACCCTGGTCAACGAATTGCGCGAGGCGGTCAATCACGAAGAACTGCGGATCCTGTTCCAGCCGATCGTCGACCTGGACAGCGGCAACATCTGCAAGGCCGAAGCGCTGGTGCGCTGGCAGCATCCGGTACGCGGACTGCTGAATCCTGCTGAATTTATAGGCATCGCCGAAAGCAGCGGCATGATCGTCGGCATCGGCGACTGGGTGTTCAAGCAGGCCGCGCGAGAAGCGCACAAGCTGCAGGCACTGGGATTGCCCGATTTCCAGGTCAGCGTGAACAAATCCTCCTGGCAGTTCCGCGACGACGGCAGCAACTACCAGCAGTGGCTGGATTTTTTGCAGGAATTGCACCTCAACCCCAACAGCATCATCATCGAAGTGACGGAAAACCTGCTGCTGGACACGGCCAACTCGGTTTCCGAACGCATGTTGGCGCTGCAGCACGCCCATATGCAGATTTCGCTGGACGATTTCGGCACCGGCTACTGCTCGGTCGCGTTTTTAAAGCGCTTCGATATCGATTACATCAAGATCGATCCAACTTTCGTCTCCAATCTGGCCGATGGCACGGACGGCATCGTCCTTTGCGAGGCAATTATCGCCATGGCGCACAAGCTGGGCATCAAGGTTATCGCCGAGGGCATCGAAACGCCGCAACAAATGGACGCCCTCAAGGCTGCCGGTTGCGATTTTGGACAGGGATATCTGATTTCCAGGCCGATTTCAGCCGAAGAATTGGAGAAAAAGATCAAAACCGGAACCTCGCCTGTGAATAACTCGCTGGATATCCACAGGACGACTTGTGAGTAAGCACCCAAGTTGTCCGGAGGCCGATATTTTATACAGAATTGCTCCTGAACTGTTACAGCGCTTATGCAGCGGCTTATCTTTCTCGTAAACAAATGATTTGTAAACGTATACAGGACTTATCCACAGGCTTTTGCTCGTTTACTATTACTACTATTTTTATATAAATCTTTTGTAAACTACTAAACCACAAAACGCGAAATCTGAAGGCCTGCTCGTGCTCTGAAAGCACTTCGCACAGCAAAAAACCGCTTAAAATCGATCGTTTTTTGAAAACCGCTGTGGAAAAACAGCGGGAAATCCACAGCCGCCACATTGAAAACCAAGGAAAAGCATGCGTTTAGGCATCATCAGCGCGTTGGCTGAAGAACAGCATGGGCTGATAGAAGCCCTTCAGAGCCCCTACAAGCTCGTCCATGGCATGAGGGAGTACACGGGCGGGAAACTCTGGGAAATCGACGCTGTGTGCGTTCTGTCGCGTATAGGCAAGGTTGCCGCAGCGATGACAGCTTCCATCCTTGTGGAAAAGTTCGGAGTTACCCACATCATCTTTACCGGCGTCGCCGGAAGCGGGGATAAAGATGTACGGGTTGGGGATATCGTGGTCGCCGAATCGCTGGTGCAGCACGATTTCGATGCCAGCCCGCTTTTTCCACAGTTTGAGATCCCGCTGACGGGCATCTCGCGCTTCGCCACGGACAGGGCGTTGACGGACCGGCTGGCCGGCGCCGCCCAGCTGGCCTCGCGCGTGCATCGCGGCTTGATCGCCAGCGGTGATCAATTTATAGGCAAACTGACGCAGATTCAGGCCCTGAAGGCTGCATTGCCCGATTTATTGGCAGTGGAGATGGAAGGCGCAGCCGTGGCGCAAGTGTGTTTCGAGCTGGGCATACCGTTTGCGGTGATCCGCACGATCTCGGACAACGCCAACGACGATGCCGCCGTCGACTTCATGCATTTCATCAAAACGGTGGCTTCCCGCTACGCCTTTGAAGTGATTGAAAACTTCTGCAAGGCGTAAAAAAAGGGCCGGGTTTTATCCCGGCCCTTAAAACAACAACAGGTAATCGTTAAAGCTTACGCTTCCAGCGTCATCAGGCTGGCATTGCCGCCGGCTGCCGTCGTATTGACGCACAGAGCACGCTCAGCAAGCAAACGCCACAGGGGGATGGCACCATCCTCGTTGGTGTCGATCAAGCCCACCAGCGCCCCGCTACGGGCCGCCAGCTGGGCACGCAGGCCAGCGACCCGCATGGTCTCGACCAGGGCGATCTGGAAATCGCCGGCAAAGTCCCGCAGGCTGCCGACAACTTGCACGCGATCCTTGACCACCGCAGGCAGGTCGCCAGGCAGCAGTTTCGAACTGTCTTCCGCCACCAGCGCGATATTGCCGGTGGCCAGTGCCGCGGCGATCTGGTTCAACAAGCCCGCCAGCGTTTCGGCCACGCAAACCACGGAACCGCGCGGCACCAGCGCCAGCGTATTGCGTTCGCCGGTCGGGCCGGGCAGCACGGTCAGGCTACCCAGCATCGTCGTGCGGCTGTACTGTTCGGCCAGGCTCGCGACACGCTCGTGGCCATGCATTTTCGACCAGACCGCCAGCGCATCCAGGCCCGGCGTCGCCTGGCGTTCGTGCTGGGACGTCGTTATTGCGCTGCGCTGCAGGCGTTTCAGGTACAGCGGACCGCCGGCCTTCGGGCCGGTGCCGGACTTGCCTTCGCCGCCGAACGGCTGCACACCCACCACCGCGCCGACAATGTTGCGGTTCACGTAGATGTTGCCCACATGCGCGCGCGAGCTGATGTAGTCGATGGTTTCATCGATGCGCGAGTGGATGCCCAGCGTCAGGCCGAAGCCGCTTTCGTTGATCTGCTCCACCAGTGCCGGCAGATCGGCGCGCTTGTAGCGGATCACGTGCAGGACCGGGCCGAACACTTCCTGCGTCAGCTCGGCCAGCGAGCGGATCTCCATCACGGTCGGCGGCACGAAGGTGCCGGCGGTCGTCACAGCGGCCGGCAGGTCCAGCGAGAAGTAATTCAGCGCCGTAGCCTTCAGCTTGTTGATGTGCGCCAGCAGGTTTTGCTGCGCTTCGGCGTCGATCACCGGGCCGATATCGGTCACCAGGCGGTCCGGGTTGCCGACTTTCAGCTCCTGCATCGCGCCCTTGAGCATCTTGATGGTCTTGTCGGCGATATCTTCCTGCAGGAACAGCACGCGCAGCGCCGAGCAGCGCTGGCCGGCGCTGTCGAAGGCCGACGAAATCGCATCCTGCACCACCTGTTCCGGCAGCGCCGACGAATCGACGATCATCGCGTTCTGGCCGCCGGTCTCGGCGATCAGCGGAATATCGCAGTTTTCAGCGATGGCGCGCCTGGCCAGCGTGCGGTTGATCAGCTGCGCCACTTCGGTCGAGCCGGTGAAGATCACGCCCTTGACGCGCGCGTCGGCGGTCAGCGCTGCGCCGACCACTTCGCCGCGGCCAGGCAGGAATTGCAGCGCGGCGCGCGGAATGCCTGCCTCATGCAGCAGTTCGACCGCGCGGTGCGCGATCAGCGGCGTTTGCTCGGCCGGCTTGGCCAGCACCACGTTGCCGGCGGCCAACGACGCGGCCACCTGGCCGGTGAAGATCGCCAGCGGGAAGTTCCACGGGCTGATGCAGGTCACCGGGCCGAGCGCCAGCGTGTTGGTCGAACCATGCACCTCATTCGCGTAGTAGCGCAGGAAATCGACCGCCTCGCGCAGCTCGGCGATGGCGTTCGGCAGCGATTTGCCCGCTTCGCGGATAGCCAGCGCCATCAGTTCCATGGCGTTGGCTTCGAACAGGTCGGCGGCGCGGTTCAGTGCGGCGGCGCGCAGCGACGGCTCGGTGGTCTGCCAGTCCATGGCGAAATTGCTGGCGCTGGCCAGCGCCGCTTCGACGTCGGCGGCGCTGGCTTCGACCAGCTGGCCGACGATGTCGCTGCGCTGCGCCGGGTTGGTCACGTCCTGCACCGGCTGGCCGGCACTCAGCGCACCCGCCAGCAGCGGAGCGGCATGCCAGCTGCGCGGCGCGGCCAGTGCCGCCGAAATATCGCGCAGCACGTTTTCATTGGCCAGGTCGAAGCCGGTCGAGTTCTTGCGGTCGCCGAACATGTTCAGCGGCAGGGCGATGCCGGTGTGCGGCTGGCCCCCCTGCTCGCGCGCCTGCGCGACCGGATCCTTGACCAGCGTATCGACCGGGATCGCTTCGTCGACGATCTGGTTGACGAACGACGAGTTGGCGCCGTTTTCAAGCAGGCGGCGCACCAGGTAGGCGAGCAGCGTTTCGTGGGTGCCGACCGGCGCGTAGATGCGGCACGGCTTGTCCAGGTTGTCCTTGCCGACCACCTGGTCGTACAGCGATTCACCCATGCCGTGCAGGCACTGGAATTCGTAGTCGGTCACGCCGTCGCGCTTGGCCCAGGTGTAGATGGTCGACAAGGTTTGCGCGTTGTGCGTGGCGAACTGCGGATAAATCACGTCGGTCGCGCCCAGCAGTTTTTGCGCGCAAACCAGGTAGGACACGTCGGTATAAACCTTGCGCGTGTAGACCGGATAGCCGCTCATGCCGTCGACCTGGGCGCGCTTGATCTCGGCATCCCAATACGCGCCCTTGACCAGGCGCACCATGAACTTGCGGCCGCTGCGCTTGGCCAGGTCGATCAGGTAGTCGATGACGAACGGGCAGCGTTTTTGATAAGCCTGCACGACGAAGCCGATGCCGTCGAAGCCGGCCAGTTCCGGGTCGTAGGCCATCGCTTCCATCAGGTCCAGCGACAGTTCCAGGCGGTCGGCCTCTTCCGCATCGATGTTCAGGCCGATGTTGTAGTGCTTGGCCAGCAGCACCAGCTGGCGCACGCGTGGCAGCAGTTCTTCCATCACGCGGGCGCGCTGGGCGCGGCTGTAGCGCGGGTGCAGCGCCGACAGCTTGACCGAAATGCCGGGACCGTTCTTGATGCCGCGGCCGTTCGATGCCTTGCCGATCGCGTGGATCGCGGTTTCGTAGGAGGCATAGTACTTCTTGGCATCGGCCTCGGTCAGCGCAGCCTCACCCAGCATGTCGTAGGAGTAGCGGTAGCCGCGCGCTTCGTTGGATAGGCCATTCTTGATCGCTTCGTCGATGGTCTGGCCGGTGACGAACTGGTTGCCCAGCATGCGCATCGCCAGGTCCACGCCTTTGCGGATCAGCGGTTCGCCGCCCTTGGCGATCAGCTTGCTCAGCGCCGAGCCGAGGCCGGTTTCGCTGTTGGTGCTGACCAGTTTGCCGGTGATCAGCAGGCCCCAGGTTGCCGCATTGACAAACAACGACGGCGACTCGCCCAGGTGCTTGCGCCAGTCGCCTTTGCTGATTTTGTCGGCAATCAAGCGGTCGGCGGTGGCATTGTCGGGAATACGCAACAAAGCTTCGGCCAGGCACATCAGTGCCACACCCTCTTCGGAAGACAGCGAAAACTCGTGCATCAGGGCATCCACGCCGGATGCGCGGGTGCGCTGCTCGCGCACCGAGCTGACCAGTTTGTGGGCCAGTTGTTGGGCCTGCTGCAGGCTGTTGGCGTCGTTATTCTTGATCTGTTCCAGCAGCCATTGAACAGCGTCAACTTCATCGCGGCGATAGGCGGCCGTCACTGCTGCGCGCAGGGGAATCGGGTCGCGCAGGATCTCGTTTTGCAGCGCGGAAAAAGGGGTAAAACCGGTGGAAACAACTGCTTGCATGAATCACTCTCAGAATAGAAATTTTGGCGCGGCTCATTACAAAAAAACGCTCAACCGGCGACCGCCGGCGAGCGTAAAAATGAAGAACAACTGATGATTCGATTGTAGAGTGATTTCTTCTGGATTAATTCTGGTAATACAGGGGGCTAGCAATAGATTGTTTTTGGTGAGACAATTTAACCAAATAATATTTATGTAGGAGTTCCCGGAAATGCTAGACAAGATCAGTAAGAAAATCTTGATGGAATTGCAGAGCGATGGCCGCATCAGCAATGTCGAACTGGCGGCGCGGGTGAACCTGTCGCCGGCTGCCTGCCTGGAACGCGTGCGCAAGTTGCACGAGTCCGGCTACATCATGGGTTACACCGCCCAACTGAATCCACAGTTGCTTGATGTATCCTTGCTCGTCTTCATAGAGGTAGTGCTTGATCGCACCACCCCTGAAGTCTTCGACGCGTTCAAACACAGTGTCCAGGTGATTCCGGAAGTACTGGAATGTCACATGGTCGCCGGCGGCTTCGACTACCTGGTCAAAGCCCGCGTCAAGGACATGGCAGCTTACCGGGAATTCCTCGGTAAAACCCTGCTCCAGAAAGGCGTTCGTGAGACCCACACCTACGCCGTCATGGAAGAAGTGAAGAATACCACCAAGTTACCCATAAAATAGCATCGTGGAAATAAATTAGTCGGGACGCCAGGCGTTCTGGGTCAAACGGGGGACAAATGAAGCTTTTGCAGCACAAGCTGGTGCAACGCGGACTATGGTTTTTGGCGGCGACGGCTGGGGGAACCTGCCTTGCTTATTTGTTCAACCTGGCGGCAGGCGATGGCGCCGCACTGATTTATACCGCCGCTCCGGCGGCGTTGACCGGCGCGCTGATCGCCTGGTGGGCGGCCCGGCAAAACAGCGACGAGGGCGGCGTACGCCACTTCGCCCATGTGGTCGGCGAAGAAATCGACGCCATCATGATCGGCGCGGCCGAGACCTCCTACTTCGTCGATTCGGTCAAAAAGAAAATCGAGCTCGATGTCGGCATCGCCGGCAGCATCGTCCAGAGCTCGCGGCAAAACGCCGAGACCACCGAGCGTATCGCCGCCAACGCCGAGCGTGCGGCGGAGATCGCCGCCCAGGTGCGCGGCGAAACGGTGGCCGGGCGCGCCGAGGCCGACCATGGCCTCAAGCGCATCAGCGCGGCGCGCCAGGAAGCGCAGACGGCGGCCGCCGTCATGGCCAGCCTGCAATCGAATTCCCGCAAGATCTACAGCTTCACCGAGGCCATCAGCGAAATCTCCGCCCGCACCAACCTGCTGGCGCTGAACGCCGCGATCGAAGCGGCGCGCGCCGGCGAGCAGGGACGGGGTTTTGCCGTGGTCGCCAGCGAGGTGCGCCAGCTGGCCTTGCGCACCAAGGAAGCCACCGACGAGATCAGCACCATGGTGCGCGAGATCAACCAGCAGGCCGAGCAGGCCGCCACCGGCATGAATTCGCTGGCGGCCAGGGTCAGCGACGCGGCCGGCAACGTGGAAACGGTGCACGGTTTGCTGGGCAATATCGAGCGCTCATCCGGCGTGTCGGAAGACGAGATCGGCCAGATCGCCCGCGCCTCGCGCGAGCATGTGGCCACCACCGAGGATATCGCCGCCGCCATCGCCAGCATCCGCGACAGCCTGTTATCCACAGAGAAAGAATTGCCGCGCGCCGCCAGTTCGGCGATGGCGCTGGCCGAGCGGGCCGAAGTGATTACCGGCGCGCTGGGCGAATCGTCGATCGAGACCTCGCACGATCCGATCCGGATGGCCGCGCAGCAGGCGGCGGAAGATGTGGGACGGCTGTTCGAGTCGGCCATCGCCTCGGGCAAGATCACGCGCGAGGCGCTGTTCGACCGCAGCTACACGCCGATCCCGAACACCGATCCGCCCAAGCATAAAACCCGCTTCGACGATTTCACCGACCGCGTGCTGCCGGTCCTGCAGGAAGCGCTGCTGGCGGCCATGCCGCAACTGGCTTACGCCGGCGCTGTGGATAACAACGGCTATTTCCCAACGCATAACAAGAAGTTTTCGCAGCCGCTGACCGGCAACTACGATGTCGACATCGTCAACAACCGCACCAAGCGCATCTTCAGCGACCGTACCGGCAAGCGCTGCGGCTCGAACACCAAGCCCTTCCTGCTGCAAACCTACAAGC
The DNA here is from genome assembly GCF_040369125.1 of Duganella hordei. Classification (NCBI taxonomy): domain Bacteria; kingdom Pseudomonadati; phylum Pseudomonadota; class Betaproteobacteria; order Burkholderiales; family Oxalobacteraceae; genus Duganella; species Duganella hordei. The sequence continues at coordinate 343,904 of NZ_BPWI01000004.1, read as the reverse complement.
GCGACACCGGGGAGGTGATGCACGACCTGTCGGCGCCGATTTATGTGAACGGCAAGCACTGGGGCGGTTTCCGCATCGGCTACCGCTCCAGCCATAAGTAATCGGTAGCGCTTTTTAATACGTGTCGTTTTTGGGCGCGGTGCCCGGCGCGGTGCGCTGGGTCACGGAATTCATGCCTTCCAGATGCATGCGCAGCCACTTGTGGGCCGGGCTGCGCGCATCGCGCTCGTGCCACAGCATGTCCAGGTGGACCGCCGGCAGCTGGAACGGCAACTCCTTCGAGATCAGCGCGTCGGTCATGCCGGTCGAGGCGATCAGGTGGCGCGGCAGCACGGTGATCAGGTCCGAGTTGGCCACCACGCGGCCGGCGGTGAAGAACTGGTTCACCGTCAGCAGGATGCGGCGCTCGCGCTGGATCTGCGCCAGCGCCTCGTCGACCAGGCCGTGCGCGCGGCCGGAAAAACTCACCAGCAGGTGATTGGCCTTGCAATAGTTGTCCAAGGTCAGGTCGACCTTGGACAGCGGGTGGTCGCGCCGCATCACGCACACGTAATGGCCGGAATACAGCCGTTCGTGGCGGATCGGCGAACCGGTTTCGTACGACAGCTGCGCCGCCACGCCGGGGAAGAAGCCCACCGCCAGGTCGATATCGCCGCGCAGCAGCATCGGCCGCGGTTCGCGCGTGGTCAGCGGCACCATGCGCACGTTGACGCCCGGGGCCTCCCTCTCAATCGAACGCATCAGCGACGGCAGCCAGAAGGCGGCGGTGGCGTCGGCCATCGCCATGCGGAAGGTGGCGTGGGCGGCCGACACGTCGAAGGTTTCCGGCGCCACGGCCGCTTCCAGGCTGGCCAGCGCGCTGCGCACCGACGGCCACAGCGATTCGGCGCGCGGCGTCGGCTTGACGCCGTAGGCGGTGCGGATCAGCAATTCGTCGCCCAGGCTCTCGCGCAGGCGCTTGATCGCGTTGGAAACGGCGGGCTGGGTCATGGCCAGGTGGCCGGCGGCGCGTGTCAGGTTTTGCTCTGTCATCACGGCGTCGAAGACGCGTAACAAATTCAAGTCCAGCGTCAAAAAGCTCATGTCGGCTCAGGTGTGGGGTTGGGGTCGATACAGTATCGAGAAATATGGATTTCTCGTCAACGATTAAGTATTCCATTCACCAAACGCATAATTGTTATCGGGGAAGTAAATTGGATACTTATGTTGCGCTGCACTATAGTTACACTTGATTCTAAATGCAGCGTTACATCATGTCTACCATCATCTCAGTTGTACAAAATTTTTCCCTCGTGACCGCCGGTGAGCTGGCGCTGGCCAGCGGCGCCGTCTGCGCCCTGCTGGTGCTGTTCAAGCCGCTGCTGCGCGGCCTGGCGCGTGCCGCCATGCTGGTGATCAAGCCGAAATTGAGCAAGGAAGAGCGCCTGCACCGCCGCCAGATGCGCGATGCGATGATGCTGAAGCGGATGTTGAATTCGATGGAAGGCGAGCCGAGCCACGCCGCCGAATTGCGTGCCATGGCTGCGCGTGCTTAAATATTGAGCAGCGGTACCGGAGCTTCCGGTACCGTGCGATTCAAATTACTTCTCGCCCAGCAGGGCAGGCTTCAGCGAGCTGTCCACCGGCTTGTCGCCCAGCCAGATGCGCAGCACGGCGTTGTAGAACGCCACGTCCGGCATCAATTCCCCGATCTTCTTCCCGTTCAGATAGCACTGCGTGCCCTCGCCCGGGGTCCAGTCCAGCAGCATCTGGTCGCCCTTTTTCAGCGCCTGGATCTGCGCAAAGACTTCGCCGAACTTCATCGTTTGCGGCAGGATCTTGGTGCGTTCGCTGTTGTCGGTGTTGGCTTTCAGGCCTTCCATGAAGGCCTTGCCGAAGTCCTCCGAGCTGACTTCGCGCAGCATCGTGATGGCCACGCGGCGCGGGCCCTGGAGCGCCAGCACGTCCGGCACCGTGTTTTTCTTTTCGGTCAGGTAGAGGCCGGCGGCATAGACCTTGAAGAACACCTTGGTGCGCAGGCCGGCGCCGTTCAGTTTCAGCTCCTTGCCGGCAACGTTAATGGTGTCGTCGAATTTGACGCCGGCAACCTCCACCGACGCCAATGCGGGCAGGCTGAAGCTGCTTGCCAGGAAAGCGGCGGCGAGCAGGCTTTTGATGATATTTCTGCGATTCATTATTGTCTCCGTGGTAGGCCTAGGCCGAATATACCATCACGGAGAGAGCAAAAACGCGCTGCGGCGCAATTTGGCCGCACGGTCATGCTTTTTTGGCTTCTCAGGCCTTGCCGGCCTGCAGGCGCTCGTATTTGGCGCGCAACTGCTCTTCGGACTCGCGCCAGGCGGGATTGAAGGGAATGCAGCTGACCGGGCACACCTGCTGGCATTGCGGCTCATTGAAATGGCCGACGCACTCGGTGCATTTGTCCGGGTTGATTTCGTAAATTTCGGCGCCCATGTAGATCGCGTCGTTCGGGCACTCCGGCTCGCAAACGTCGCAATTGATACAGTCGTCGGTGATCATCAAGGCCATGGCGGTACTCTCTTACTCGGCCTGGGTGGCGGCAATTTTCTTTTGCAGCCAGCGGTCGACCGATGGGAAAACAAACTTGGACACATCCCCGCCCAGCACCGCGATTTCGCGCACGATGGTGCCGGAGATGAATTGATACTGGTCGGACGGCGTCAGGAACAGCGTTTCGACGTCCGGCAGCAGGTAGCGGTTCATGCCCGCCATCTGGAATTCGTATTCGAAGTCGGACACGGCGCGCAGGCCGCGCACGATGACGCGGGCGTCATGCTCGCGCACGAAATCCTTCAGCAGGCCGGAAAAACTCTGGACCTTCACGTTCGGATAGTGGCCCAGGACTTCGTTGGCGATGGTCAGCCGCTCTTCCAGCGAGAAGAAAGGCTTTTTGTTCTTGCTGTCGGCAACGCCCACGACCAGCGTGTCGAACAGACCCGATGCGCGACGCACCAGATCTTCGTGACCACGGGTCAGCGGATCGAAAGTTCCTGGATAAACGGCTACTACCATTGCGGCTCCCTGCAGTGCACCAATATAGAACGCGCATTATGCCTGAAAAACACTCTTTGCCTAAATATGGGGCAGTTTTAGGCACAAATGCTGGTGATTAGGCGCTTGTTCCCTTGTGTTTTAACAAATGATAAAACACCATTCCGGCCTTGTCGGCCCGGATCACTTCCCATGGCGCCATCCATTCCGGCATGTCGCCCTCGTCGAACTCCAGCGCGGCGCCGGATTCGGCGTAGATCAGGCCGCCATCCTTCAAAATCCGCGTGCACAGCGGCAGGCAGCGTTCCAGGAACTCTTGCTGGTACGGCGGATCGAGGAAAATCAGGTCGTATTTCTGGCCACGGGCGGCGGCCGATTGCGCCACGGCCAGCGCGTCGCCGCGCATGATGCTGACGTTGTCAGCCTTCAGCTTGGTCTTGATTTCGTCCAGCTGGCGCACCACCGGCACGTTGCTGTCGACCATGGTCACCGCGGCGGCGCCACGGCTGGCCGCCTCGAAACCGAGCGCGCCGCTGCCGGCGAACAAGTCCAGCACCTGCGCATCGGCCCAATAGGCGTCGCGCTGGTGATTGATCCAGTTGAACACCGTTTCGCGCACGCGATCCGGCGTCGGACGCAGGCCGGAGGCGCTCAGCACCGGCAGCGGCGTGCGCTTCCAGGTCCCGCCGATGATGCGCACCTGGTTGCTGTGCTGGGGACCGTGGACCGGGACTTTGGCGGGTTTCGCGGGCTTGCTTGCGGGCTTCTTCGGCATGTGGCTGTGTTCTAAGTCATTGATTCAACAGGGAGCCATCATACCATATGGGCCTATTTGGGCTCCGCCGCCAGATTGTTGAAGTCGTCGATCCAGCCCTGCATGCGCTTCTGCGCGTGGGCTTTCTGGACCGGCGTGGCGATCTTGATCACCGTTAAGATCAGCTGCACGGTGGATTCGTCGTAGGCGTCGAAGAAAGGCTTGCGCTCGGAATTTTCCAGGCGGTTGAAACTGTCCTTGATCAGGGTGTGGATAAGTGCCATGGTCGCGTCCTTGCTGAGTTTTTCGCGCTGCACCTTTTGCACCAGGGCCAGGATGTTTTTCTGGCGGCGCATGCGCTCGTCGAGCCAGATCTCGTTGTCCAGCGGACGGGCGTCGGAAGCCTTGCGGATCTGCGCTTCCTGTTCGGACGTGAAACTGCCGAACCACAGCTCGAACTGCTCCATCGACTTTTTATAGCGGAATTTCTGCTGCGCCTCCTTGTCGCCCTTCATGTTCTTTTTGCGGAACTCGGCGTTGTTGGCGGTAAACTTCTTCTCCAGCGTGGCGATCTGCTCCGGCTGCAGCGAGCGCGCCAGGTCGGCCAGCTCCGGCAGTGCCTTGAAAAGCAGCAGCTGGGTGCGGCTCTTGATCTCGTCGTAATCGCCCATCAGATCGGCCTGGGTCGGATTGCCGGCCAGCTGGCGCTGCCCCGTCTGCAGGATCTGCACGTAATCGCGCAGCTGCGTCTTGCGATGCCAGCGGAACAGATCGTCGATGTCTTTCTTGACCCAGCTCTTTTGATCCGAGTTGAGGTCCACGTAAGCGTCTATCCACCAGTAGAGCAGCGTGTCGCCATGGTTGTAGGCCAGCCGCAGCGAACTGCAGCCGGCCAGCAGCGCCATGAGCGCGATCAGGAAAAGGCGGCGTAGCGTCCGGCCGCTGCTATGTGGCATGTTAGACTTTTGCATTTATTCACTCTCTCGATTTGGCACCTATGAATGTAGTTATCCTCGCCGCTGGTATGGGCAAGCGCATGCAATCGGCGCTGCCGAAAGTTTTACATCCACTGGCCGGCAAGCCATTGTTGTCGCATGTGCTGGATACGGCACGCAGTCTTGCTGCCAGTCGATTATGCGTGATTTACGGACATGGAGGCGCAGCGGTGCAGGAGCTGCTCGCCAAACAGCCCGAACAGGTCGCCACCGCGCTGCAGGAACCGCAGCTGGGCACCGGCCACGCGGTCATGCAGGCGTTGCCGGAACTCGACGACAACACCCCTACCCTGATCCTCTACGGCGACGTGCCGCTGACGACGGCCGCCTCGCTGCAGGCGCTGATCGACGCGGCCGGCGGCGACAAGCTGGGCATCCTGACCGTGGTGCAGGATGATCCGACCGGCCTCGGCCGCATCGTCCGCGAAGGCGGAACAACGAGCGGCGCGATCGTCCGCATCGTCGAGCAGAAAGATGCCAGCGAAGCCGAGCGCGCCATCAAGGAAATCAACAGCGGCATCATGGTGGTGCCGACCGCGCGCCTGAAGCAATGGCTGGGCGCGCTGAAGAACAACAACGCGCAGGGCGAGTACTACCTGACCGACATCGTCGCCATGGCCGCGGCGGACGGCGTGCCGGTGGTGTCGGCCCAGCCGTCGGCGCAATGGGAAGTGGCCGGCGTCAACAGCAAGGTGCAGCTGGCCGAGCTCGAGCGCATCCACCAGCGCAACATCGCGCTCAAGCTGCTGGAACAGGGAGTGACGCTGATGGATCCCGCGCGCATCGACGTGCGTGGCGAACTGATCTGCGGCCGCGACGTCACCATCGACGTCGGCTGCGTGTTTGAAGGCAAGGTCGAGCTGGGCGACGGTGTACGCGTGGCCGCGCACAACGTCATCGTCAACGCCCGCATCCTGGCCGGCGCGCAGATCAAGCCGTTCTGCCATATCGAAGAGGCGGTGGTTGGCGAGGTGTCCATCATCGGCCCTTACGCGCGCCTGCGTCCCGGCACGGTGCTGGCGGAGGATGTACATGTGGGTAACTTCGTCGAGATCAAGAACGGCCAGGTCGGCGCGCACAGCAAGGCCAACCACCTGGCCTACATCGGCGACGCGACCATCGGTTCGCGCGTCAATATCGGCGCCGGCACGATCACCTGCAACTACGACGGCGTCAACAAGTCGCGCACCGTGATCGAGGACGACGCCTTCATCGGCAGCGACAGCCAGCTGGTGGCGCCGGTCACCGTCGGCAAAGGCGCGACACTGGGCGCCGGCACCACGCTGACCAAGGATGCGCCGGCCGGCAAGCTGACGGTTTCGCGTCCGCGCCAGGTCACCATCGAAAACTGGATCCGTCCGGTTAAAAAGCCCAAGTAAGCCGCGCGCTGCTTCAGAGAGCCGGGATTATTCCCGGCTTTTTTATTTGTGGATAACGATGTGGAGAAGCCTGCGCATAAACCCTGCAAAAGCGAGGTATAAGCCGGGGAAAACCACGGGACAACCAGCGCTCACTGAGCTGTAAGCGGCCATTTCCCTGGGTTGCGGCCCGATTGTGGATAAGCCTGTGGAAAATGCTGTGAGTAAATCAGGATAACTATTTACTGTGGATAAGCCTGGGTGTAAGCCCGTGCATAGCTGGTGTAAAAGCCCGGGAAAAGCAGGGAAAACTTTTCCCCGCCTGAACGGCATGTGGATAAAGCTGTGCAAAAGCGCCTGAACAAAGCAGGGATAACTCGCCTACACTGCAATCCGGGTCTCGAATTTGCTGCGGAAGGTGGAGAAATAGGCTTTGACGTTGCGCACATTGGTCTGCGTGGCGAACAAGCGGTGCGCCAGCGCGTGGTAGGCCGGCATGTCCGCCACCTGCACCACCAGCACGAAGTCCGGCCCCGGCGCGACACGGTAGCATTGCAGCACGGCGTCGTCGGTGGCGACATGGGCTTCGAATTCCGCCATGCGCTCGGCGGCCTGGATATCCAGCGAGATTTCCACGATCGCCGTCAGGCTGGGGCCGACCTTTTCCGGCGCCACGATGGCGACCTGGCGCTGGATCACGCCGCTCTCGGTCAATTGCTTGACCCGCCGCAAGCACGTCGGCGGCGACACGTGGACCGCCAGCGCCAGCTCGCTGTTTGTTTGTGACGCATCAAGTTGCAGCGCATTCAGAATGCGACGATCTACTTCATCCATAAAAAATATCCTGTTAAATGAAATAATATTTCACGCTTAGTCCGCAATGAAAGAATATTTCAAACTATACAGGAATTAGAAAGCATATTTCATTGACCCTGCTCTAGCATGGGCGCTTAATCAAAAAGAAGAGGTTTTTATGTGCGGCATCGTCGGCGCGGTAGCGCAACGCAATATCACTCCCATCCTGATCGAAGGCCTGAAGCGTCTGGAATACCGCGGTTACGACTCCTGCGGTGTCGCCCTGCACGTGAATGGCCAGTTGCAGCGCTCACGCAGCACCTCGCGCGTGGCCGACCTGGAAAAGCAGATCGGCGAGGCGCACATGCAAGGCTTCACCGGCATCGCCCACACGCGCTGGGCCACGCACGGCGCGCCGGCCTCGCACAACGCCCACCCGCACTTCTCGCCGTCGACCGAACAGGCGCGCATCGCGCTGGTCCACAACGGCATCATTGAAAACCACGACGAGCTGCGCGCCGAACTGACCGCGCTTGGCTACGTGTTCCAGAGCCAGACCGACACCGAAGTGATCGCCCACCTGGTCGACCACATGTACAACGGCGACCTGTTCGATACCGTCCAGCACGCCGTCAAGCGCCTGCACGGCGCCTACGCGATCGCCGTGTTCAGCCGCGAGGAACCGCACCGCGTGGTGGCCGCGCGCCAGGGCTCGCCGCTGATCGTCGGCATCGGCCAGGGCGAGAACTTCGTCGCCTCCGACGCGATGGCGCTGGCCGGCACCACCGACCAGATCATCTACCTGGAAGAAGGCGATGTGGTCGACCTGCAACTGGGCCGCACCTGGATTGTCGACGTCAACGGCAAGCCGGTGCAGCGCGAAGTAAAGACCGTGCAGGCGCACACCGGCGCGGCCGAGCTGGGGCCTTACCGCCACTACATGCAGAAGGAAATCTTCGAGCAGCCGCGCGTCATCGGCGACACGCTCGAAGGCGTCACCGGCATCATGCCTGAGCTGTTCGGCGACGGCGCCTACAACGTCTTCAAGCAGATCGACCGCGTGCTGATCCTCGCCTGCGGCACCAGCTACTACTCGGGCCTGACCGCCAAGTACTGGATCGAATCGGTGGCCAAGATCCCCGTCAACGTCGAGATCGCCAGCGAATACCGCTACCGCGACAGCGTGCCGCATCCCAACACGCTGGTGGTGACGATCTCGCAAAGCGGCGAAACAGCCGACACGCTGGCCGCGCTGAAGCACGCGCGCAGCCTGGGCATGGAACACACGCTGACGATCTGCAACGTCGCCACCAGCGCCATGGTGCGCGAATGCAAGCTGGCCTACATCACCCGCGCAGGCGTCGAAGTCGGCGTGGCGTCGACCAAGGCCTTCACCACGCAGCTGGCCGCGCTGTTCCTGCTGACCCTGTCGCTGGCGCAAGTCAACGGCCGCCTGAGCGACGCCGAAGAAGCCCAGCACCTGAAAGCGATGCGCCACCTGCCGGTCGCGATCTCGGCGGTGCTGGCGCTGGAGCCCTTGATCATCGCCTGGGCCGAAGATTTCGCGCGCAAGGAAAACGCGCTGTTTCTCGGCCGCGGCATGCATTACCCGATCGCGCTGGAAGGCGCGCTGAAGCTGAAGGAAATCTCCTACATCCACGCAGAGGCTTATCCTGCGGGCGAACTGAAGCACGGCCCGCTGGCGCTGGTGACCGAGGAAATGCCGGTCGTCACCATCGCCCCGAACGACGCGCTGATCGAGAAGCTGAAATCGAACATGCAGGAAGTACGCGCGCGCGGCGGCCAGCTGTACGTGTTCGCCGACGTCGATTCGCGCATCACCTCGGGCGAAGGCGTTCATGTGATCCGTTTGCCGGAGCACTATGGTCTGTTGTCGCCGATTCTGCATGTGGTGTCGCTGCAGCTGCTGGCCTACCACTCCGCGCTGGCGCGCGGCACTGACGTGGACAAGCCGCGCAATTTGGCCAAGTCTGTGACAGTGGAATAACCGAATGGATCGACTGGCCTTGATGACAAGATCAAATTATGTCTGTCAAAGTCAAATTATGTTTGTCAAATGCGCGGCAAGTTTGTCAAATTTCGACAGATCAATGTTGATGCTCGAGAAGTTCTCGTCCTAAAAGCGTAAGATCCTAATAACCCGCGCCGTGTTCTCATGCATTATTTGAGGATACGACGTTGGGTTAGGACTGCTTCAGTCCTGGCTTTCTGTACGTTTGAGCTCCCTCTACAAAGCCTTGCTGCTGATCTATACGCACGATCACAGCTGCTCTGGCTCACCGGCATTCGCTGAGTGACGCCCTCATCTTTGTTTCCACCTTTCGAAGACTGTTGGCTCCAACATGATTTTGGAGCGATGGATATTGCTTTTCTGCTACAAGTTTAAAAACGGCGTTAAGAAACGGCGCGACGAAATCGAAAAAAACTTTGCCCCTTCCGGAAAGCAAGCATAATTGGCAAACCGACACAGGAAACTTACCAGCCAAAATGAAGCTCCATTCCCTTCAGATATCTAACGTCCTCAGCTTTGCCCATCACGACAATATCTTGGACGCTCCGATAGTCAAGTTCGAAGAGGGGTTGAACATACTGATCGGGCAGAACGGCGCGGGAAAATCCACCGTCCTGGAGGTGATCAACTTCGTGTTCAAGAGGGTAGTGCTCGCACAGTTCCAGAGGAACCAAGACCTTTACGAGCGGCGCAGCTCCGTCGCGCAGCAGGAGGTCCGGCAGGTGATCACCCGCCGGACCGACCAGCAGGCGGTGACCTATGGCGGCTTCCTGCCGAGCAGTCCCTTCCTTGGTGCGCTGGCATATATCCGTGAGCGCCGGGTTGGCCTGTCGGTCTACTTGGATGACCCGGAGGTATCGATCGATACGAACCATCTCGAGCGCGCCCTGCGCGTCATCCCGATGGGTAAAAAGAACTGGCTGTTCAGCTGGACCGAGCTAGGCGCCAAACATATCGGCATTGTGCAAGGCCTGCTGGCCACGTGCCGGCTCCATGACATCAATCCGTATGATTACTTCGTGGACGTGCTGCAGCGTGTCGGCCATCCGGCATCGCTGGTGCACCAGCTCACCCCGCGGATCTGGAAAGAGCTCTTCGCGGCAAATCCATTACGCTCGGAGCTGCATGACCTTGGCGGACGACGTGCTTACGCCGTCGCTTGATCGCTAACGCGGCTTCGTCTACTTGTTCGCGGTGATGGACTGGTTCAGCCGGCGCGTGCTGGCCTGGCGCCTGTCGAACACCATGGACACCGATTTTTGCATCGAAGAGGTCGAGGAGGCGATCGCGTGCTACGGCAAGCCCGAGTTCTTCAATACCGACCAGGGGCAGCCAGTTCACCAGCATCGAGTTCACCCAACTGCTGCTCAAGAACGGCATCGCCATCAGCATGGATGGCAAGGGCTGCTGGCGCGACAACGTGTTCGTCGAACGCCTGTGGAAATCGGTCAAGTACGAAGAGGTCTACCTGCGTGCTTACGAGGGCGTGAGCGAGGCGCGCGCCGGCATCAAGCGTTATCTGGAGTTCTACAACACGCGCTGCCCACATTCGGCGCTTGACGACATGACCCCGGATGCGCATGCTGGGTGCCGCCGAAACAACTGCATATACGGTTTTACCTCCCCGGCGAAATGGCTCTTATAGATACGTTCGAATGCGTCGCTTCTGAAACGAACATTGAAATGCTTACTTTGCTTAGCGAGTTCTCTGCCGATGCCCTGCGCGATGACGGGGAAGTAATTTCTGGCCCAACCGCCAATGCTGTAATTGCCCGTGCCCTTGGAAATCTAAATATGATTACGGCCGGCGGAAAAATCTGCCGAAAATCATTTGCGCCCGAGTTCGCGCGACGCTTTGGATTTCTTCGACCTCGCGCGGATTTTTCCAAAAGCGTTTCGGCGGCCAGTATCGAGATCCTTTGCCGAAGCCTGGACAAACCCAATATTTGGCGACAGAGTATCCAAAACGTATTGCTTTTGAGCTGGCTGTTCGGGACTTGGAACGTTTTCAAGGAACAGTGTCTTTCGTGTGCGAATCGCGCGTAATATGAATTTCGCTCTGTCGAAGGACATCTCCTCTTTTTGGGCGGCGAAGGGTTATGAACGGCTTTCAAAAAGCGCGGAGAGATGGCGGTCCGCGCTATATCAGCTACGCCATTTGCACTTAGCGCACACCAGCTCGGCGCTGCCCTGTTTCATGCTGCTGGCGATACGGCCTGACTTTGGAGATCGAAATTATTGAATATACCGTCGCGGGCTTATACACCGACGAACTCTTGCCCATATAGATTCGACAAAAGAGTGGGTGGCAGGTGCGTGAAAATTGTTCACATAATTGGTGATTTTAGGTATTGCACGTACCGTGCATTCAATGAGAAACTTGCCGGTTCAAGAATTGCCGAATAGGATATATCTCCTGCCCACTCCCTCGAATTCGAGGGTATCCGGGCATGGTGAAGCGGCGTACCTTCAATTTATCTAACTAAATTGGCAATTTACGCAGTGCGAGCCTGAGCTTGGCGACTGGTACGGGCGCTGCATGAAAAACGGGGCGGATGGCCGCTGGTCGCCCAAGAACTGAATCGCTATCAAAGTAAGGTAAAGAACTACCATGAGCAAACTCCTCGCCGGCCTTCTGCTGGCAGCAGCAGCATTGACGGCGTCGGCCGCGGATCGCTTTCCGCTGGCCGACGTTCGTCTTGGCGCCGGTCCCTTCCTCGATGCCCAGAACCGCAATCTGCATTACCTGATGTCGCTCGATCCGGACAAACTGCTCGCGCCCTTCCAGCGAGAAGCCGGTTTGCCGCTGAAAGCGCCGAGCTATGGCAACTGGGAATCGCACGGCCTGGACGGCCACATCGGCGGCCACTATCTGTCGGCGCTGGCGCTGCTGTATGCGTCGACCGGCGACGCCATGGTCAAGGAGCGCCTCGACTACTTCGTCAATGAACTCAAGAAGTGCCAGCAGGCCAACGGCAACGGTTACATCGGCGGCATCCCGGAAGGCAGCAAGGCGTGGCAGGACGTCGCCAAAGGCGCGATCAAGGCCGACAACTTCACGGTCAACGGCAAGTGGGTCCCCTGGTACAACCTGCACAAGACCTTCGCCGGCCTGCGCGACGCCTATCACTACGGCGGCAACCAGGACGCGCGCGCCATGCTGGTCGGAATGGCCGACTGGGCGCTCAAGCTGACGGCAGCGCTGAGCGACGAGCAGATGCAGTCCATGCTGCGCAGCGAACATGGCGGCATGAACGAAGTGCTGGCCGATGTGTACGAACTGACCGGCGACAAAAAATACATGGCGCTGGCGCAGCGCTTCTCGCACCAGGCTTTGCTGCAGCCGCTGGAACAGGGCAAGGACAAGCTGACCGGCATGCACGCCAACACGCAGATCCCGAAAGTGATCGGCTTCGAGCGCATCGCCGCGCTGGGCGGCGACCAACAGATGCACAAGGCCGCGGAATTTTTCTGGCGCACGGTACACGATCACCGCACCGTGGCCATCGGCGGCAACAGCGTCCGGGAGCACTTCCACGACGACGAAGACTTCTCGTCGATGATCAACGCGGTCGAAGGCCCCGAGACCTGCAACACTTACAACATGCTGCGCCTGACGGAGATGCTGTTCCGCCGCGACCCGAACGTGCGCTACGCCGATTACATGGAGCGTGCGCTGTTCAATCACATCCTGTCGTCGCAGAACCCTGACACCGGCGGCCTCGTCTACTTCACGCCGATGCGGCCGAACCACTACCGCGTGTATTCGGAGGTCGACAACTCCATGTGGTGCTGCGTCGGCTCCGGCATCGAGAGCCAGTCCAAGTATGGCGAATTTATCTACGCCCATGAGAAAGATGTGCTGTTCGTCAACCTGTACACGTCCTCAACGTTAGAGTGGCATGAGAAGGGCGTGCGCATTACCCAGACGACGCGCTTTCCGGATGCTGACACCAGCAGCCTGAAGATCGATGGCGATGGCGTATTTACCGTTAAGCTGCGCTATCCGGGCTGGGTTGCGCGCGCTGCCATGCAGGTGAAGGTCAATGGCAAGCCGGTCAAGGTCAATGGCAAGCCGGGCAGCTATGTGAGCGTCACGCGTCACTGGCGCAAGGGTGACCGCGTCGACGTGACCGTACCGATGCGGACGACCCTGGAGCGCCTGCCGGACCAGTCGAACTATTATGCGGTGCTGCGCGGGCCGATCGTGTTGGCGGCCAAGACGCAGCCCTTCCCCAACGAGAAGCTCAACGTGTTCGCGGGCGATTCGGGGAGCCAAGTCCCCAGCGGGCCTGTGTGTCCGCTGGAGGCGGCGCCGATGTTCGTGAGCGACACGCGCGACTTTGTGAAGAAGTTCAAGGCGGTCAAGGGCGAGCCGATGACGTTCACCGCGCCGGGGCTGATCCAGGGCGGCGGCGCGGCGGTCATGAAACTCATCCCGTTCTTCCGGCTGCACGATTCGCGCTATATGATCTACTGGCCGTATTCGACCCCGGCCAGCGCGCAGGACACACGCGAAGCGACGGCCAAGGCCGAAGCCGAGCGCATCGCCCTCGACGCGCAGACCATCGATCAGGTGGCGCCGGGCGAGCAGCAACCGGAGTCCGATCACGCGTTTGCGGGCGAGGGCGCAGACGCTGGCGTCGCCAAGGGCAAGCACTGGCGCCATGCAAGCGGATGGTTCAGCTATGTGTTGAACGACCGCAAGCTGGAAGCGAAGACCCTGAGGTTGACCTTCAGCGGCGGCGATTCTGGCCCGACTTTCGATGTGCTGGTCAATGGCCGGGAGATCGCCACGGTCACGCTGGAGAAGAATACGCAGGAGTTCTACACGAAGGATGTGGCGATTCCGGCTGAATTGCTCAACGGGTCGCTGACGGTGAAGTTCGTCGCCAAGCCGGGGTCGATCGCGGGCGGATTGTACGGGCTACGTTTGCTGCGTTAGCCTGGCATCTGGTGCGCACCCTGGTGCAGCGCGGCAACAGGACCGGCCGGTGGCGCTGACCGCGCCCGACTTGGCCTGGCTGGGCGGCGCAATTGCCACCGGCGGTGTGGCCGGGCCGGTGCTGCTGATGATCGGGCTGACCCTGACGCCCGCCTCGGCGGCCTCGTTGCTGCTCAATATGGAAGGGGGGCTGACCGCCATGCTGGCCTGGTTCGTCTTCAAGGAAAATTTCGACCGCCGCATTTTCATCGGCATGCTGCTCATCGTCGTTGCCGGCGCCCCGCTATCGTGTGAGCAGATTCCAGTGCTGGGCGTGCCATGGGGCGCGCTGGCGATCATGGGCGCCTGCCTGTGCTGGGCCATCGACAATAAGCTGACGCGCAAGGTGTCGGCCAGCGACCACTCCAGATCGCCGAAATCCACTTGGCCGCAGTGCGAATTAGGAGCGAGTTATCGTTCCTAAATCCAGCGCTCGGCTCATCTTTGGTGCGTATCGCCACGACCACGTTTCAATTTCACAGCGTCAAAATCGACGACGACAAACCTAGCAAGCTTAGTGAACTGACCAACACAATTGATAGTTGCAAGTGCATCGCGTCTCTGCCTTCTATCTTGCTGGTCCGAACCGTATCGGCTGGGAGGTAGGTACGCCTCCATCGCCGCGCGCGTGCTACAAAGATAAGGCCATCAAGCGGTTAAAACAAACAGTAGTGAAGTCGCGTTCATCCGAACAATAAGCTGAACCTTTGACTTTGCAATACCCCCTTATCTACATTGCAACACTCGTCGCCGCTAACCCACAGACGGCTCAATGCCGGCCTCTGTCAATCGCTCACCAGGCATACCTGCTGAGGTTCGCGGAGGCATTTGTAATCTTCGGCGTCGCGTCGGTCGGGCGTGCTCAGCCTGACGATCCTTGGTCACGGGGCGAAAGGTGGCGCGCTGACCAAACGTTGCCGCCAACGGCCGTACAGGAACACGCGTAGCAGACCGCTTCCTTCGTGGTATGAGATTCAAACTTGTCCATGTCTGGCTCCGTGTTGTTGATCCCGGAGTACATTGTGCCGGCCTGACGAACCGAAAGATACAACGCCGCTCAGGAACCGGTTACCTACTGGAATCCAGTCGATCTGGTTTTTAATCACTTTCTGTGGTTGCCCTGATGCGATTGGCTCTTCCAACTCGTCAGCCTAGTTTACGCTTCTTTCCTCAGTCGCCTTGATTGCACCGTATCTCGGTATAGAGTGATCGAAGAGCGCGGACTGCGCGCCGTGCCAATGCTGTGATTGCTTTGGACGAACTGATGAGACGCGTGCCAATTACTGATGACGACGTCGCTAGATGGAAGGCGCAAGGACTCGGCCTTGGTGAAGGCGCACACTACAAACCCTGGATCGATGTTCGATGTTTTTCGTCGAGAGGGCGGATGAGTCGTCGCCTTGGTGTGACGACAGGCAGGGTGCATCACCTCTTTTCCGATAACGAAAGTTGCTTCTTCCTGATGGCGGATTACGCAGCCGACGTCGTGGATATTCGTGAGCAGTTTCCATTGTTTCCTGAGTCGGCAACCCAGCACGTTGCATCATCGTTGGGAGTCCGTCATCCAAGCTATCCCCGAAGCCGAACGCCGATCGTCATGACGACGGATTTTCTGCTTACGAGGATTGATAAGTCCGGCAAGCGATACTTGGTAGCCTTTAGCATCAAAAGCGCGGACGACCTGCGCGGCCGAAGCCGGAAATCTGTGCTGACCAAACTGGAGATCGAGCGACGATATTGGCTTGTGCGCGGTGTTCCATGGTACCTATTCACAAATGCTGAATTCGACAAGACCGTCATCGACAACCTGGAGTGGCTCAGCTACTTCATGGTGGAGCATGATGTCGACCGTGATGCTTTCGAAGCGCAGCTGCCCCGGTTTCTTGCAGCGTTCAACACGCCATCCTTACAAGGGCTCATGCTTGCAGACCGCCTGCGGGAGTGCGCGGCAGTGTTCGGCGCCGCTGTTTCGCCAGAACTGGCGGCTGACATGTTCCGCTATTGCGCCTGGCATAAATTGATCAACCTCGACCTGCGTGTGCCGATCGGATTGCGCTGTATTCCGGTGGTTCTGCCCATCGCATCCGACCCGCGATTCACCTGTGCTCAAGAAGGTGGCCACAATGGATCTATTGTGTCCTGCTGAGGTATTCGAGCCGGTGCCAGGCGTTGTGGATACAGGCTTTGCATGCGCGCAGCGTGTTCTGTGGGTCGTGCCCGATGAAGACGTGCTCGTCACCATCGGCATGCAAAACCCGTTGAAGAAGCCGGATGTGCATAGCCTGCGGACGGTGATGGGGCTCCTGAACGATGGCATGCTGCAGCGGGTCGAAGTGAAGCTGAGGCCTTACCTGTTCCAGCCCGAGGAAGCGATCTTGCGACGAAGCCTGGACGTCAGGGATCGAGCCTGGGCGATCATTGAACCTCTAGTACGTGAAGACTGCATTCCTGAAATTTATCTCCCGCGCACCCGTGGCCGTCTGATCCTGGCGCGCGCTGCGGAATTGGGGCTCGACCCCAAGCAGGTGTATCGGCCCTTGTACCGGTATTGGGCTTACGGGAGCTGTGTCGACGCGCTTATCGCGTGCTATGACTTGTGTGGCCCGTCTGGTCAGCGGCAGGAGGCCGGATCGAATAAGCGCGGCCGGCGGCCGGACCGGGTCAAACTACAGAACGATCAATCTGTGCTCGGGCCGTCGAGAGCCGAAGTCCGGACGAAAATCGTCCAGGGAATTCATGCCTTCCTGAAGCCCGGTGTGACGATCAAGAAGGCCTGGGAAGACACCAAGCGGACATACTTTAAAACTGCCGAGATTGAACATGGAAATCTGCTGATCCCGGTGCCACCTGAAGCGCACGAAGCGCCGTCGCTGCACCAGTTCAAACAGGTCGTGAAGGAGATGAACCACGATTTTTCGCTTACCAAGCGCAACATCAGCACGACTACCTGGAACCTTAAACATCGCGGAGTACTGGGATCTTCCAGGAACCGGGTATTCGGGCCCGGGGCACGGTTCGAGATCGACGCGACCATCGTCGACGTCTACCTGGTATCGGTGTTCAACCGCGCCTGGCTGATCGGGCGGCCCGTCCTGTATGTCGTGGTCGATGTCTTCTCCCGGATGGTGGTGGGCTTTTATCTCGGGCTCGAGGGCCCGAGTTGGGAGGGCGCCCGGTTGGCATTGTTCAATGCGTTCTCGGACAAGACCGATTTCTGCCGGCAGCTGGGCATCGACATCAGCCCGGATCTTTGGCCATGCCGCCATTTGCCTCACAAGCTACTGTGTGATAACGGAGAGCTGAAATCCAGGGCGTCGGATGCGTTGCCGAAAGAGTTCGGTATCACCATCCAGAACGCCGCGGTTCGCAGGCCTGACTGGAAGCCTAATGTGGAGCAGCAGTTCAACCTCATCAATAATGACACCATCCATTTCGAGCCGGGGGCATTGAACCGCAGGCTGGACGAGATGAAACGACGCCACTGTTCGCTCGACGCTTCGCTGACACTCCCTGAGTTGAGCCGGATCCTGGCAAACAAGTTGATCAAGTACAACCTGTCTGCTTACCGCGCTGACGCACTACCCAATGAAATGCTGGGCGAGAATCTCATGGATGCGACCCCGCTAACGGTTTGGAATTGGGGTATGGAGCACCTGACGGGAGGAGCGAAGGTGCTCGAAAAACAGAGGGTATGGACGAAGCTGTTACCTGCCGCAACCGCATCGGTCCGGCGTGACGGTATCTATTTTCATGGGCGTCGTTACGCGTGCGAGCGAGCTGTCCGCGAAGAATGGTTTGCACGGGCAAGAACAAACGGCAAGGTCGAACCGATCGAGATCCGTCACTTGCCGTATGCGCCCGCGTGCATCTGGATTCTCAACGCCACGTCACGCGAGTGGGAGCCCTGCGAACTGTTGGACAACAACGAAAAATATAGGTTGGCCCGTCTGGAAGAGATGCTTGATCGCGCCAAGCTGCTTGGTTTGGAAGCGGACCGCAAGGCCTCGGAGCTGCGGCAGGTGTGTGCCACGCTGGATACCGAGTGCGAAGCCATCACGGCGGCCGCAAAGAAGGCCGCAGCGCAAGCCAAGCGGGGACTGAGCAAGACCGAGAAGAAGGCGAATGTGCAGGCGAACCGGGCCTTCGAGAAAACTGCCGAGCGAGTCGAACACGCGCGTGATGCGGCGCAGTCATATTGCGATCCGCCGGCGCAGGACAATGTGGTGAAGTTGCGGCCCGATATGCGAAAACAAAATCCGCTCGACGACATCTGGGGTCTGTAACGGACCGGCTCCGGGAGCGGTGGTCATGATGGAGCAGCCGATGAGTACCGATCATTCTTCGCCCACGTATGTCGAGCAGAATATCGCGGAGTATCGCGACAACCCGCTGATCGAGGCGCTCCCCCCGATCCTCACGGAGAAGGAAGCCGCGAGGGCGATGATCCTTCGTCCGCAGATCCAACCGGAAGAGCGTGCGATGTCGACCGAGGAGCGCTGGCACCTGCTTGCACGACTCAAGTATGTCGTGATCCCTCGTTTGATTTTCTATGACGTGGAACGCACCATCTCGCGCCTGCTCCGGGCGGGCTACGTCGTCCGCAATCCGATCGAGGCGGCGACCTGGCGCAGTATCTATACCGCCCAGGATCGCGAGCAGTGGCGAAACCTCGACTGGCAACTGATCCCGTGCGAATCGCAACTGCTCATCGTCGGACTGAGCGGGTCTGGAAAGACAACCTGCGCCGATGCGATTTTGCGAACCTACCCCCAACAGGTTGTCCATCACGCTTCCTGGCGAGGGCGCCATCTCCCGATCACGCAACTCGTATGGCTGAAAGTGACCTGCCCTAAAAACGGCTCGATCTCGAGTTTCTGCCGTGAGTTCGCGCGACAGGTCGACGCAGCTCTCGGCACCGGCGGCAAATACGAAAAATTGTTTTCACGGACCGGAATGCGTGAGGACATGCTGGAAGGCGCTATGCGCCAGATCGCTGCGACCCACTTCCTCGGCATCCTGATCATCGACGAGATTCAGCGGCTCAGTTTGCAGAAGACGCATGGCACAGCGCCGTTGCTACATTTCTTCCAGGATTTGCGTACGGTCCTTCGGGTGCCTGTTGTGGAAATTGGTACCAGCAAGGCAGCCAACCTGTTCACCAATGAGATGAAGGACGGCCGCCGGGCTTCGGAAAGCGGCCTGATCCAGTTCGAACGGCCGCCAAAGCGCGTAAAGGAATGGGACGATTTCGTTCGACGCATCTGGACATATCAGTGGGTCCGGCAACCACGAGATCCGGATGACGAGATGCTGGATACGGTTTTCGATCTCAGTCAGAGCATCCCCGATTTCGTCGTGTTGCTCTTTAAGCTTGCACAGCAGCGGGCCATGCTCGATGGTACCGAAACGCTGACGCCGAAGCTCCTGCGGCAGACGTATGACGACGGCTTGGCATTGCTTCATCCTGCGATCAATGCGCTGCGCACGAATACGACGAGGTCGCTGTTGCAATACGAGGATTTGCTGCCGGTCGACGAAGCGTTGGCGAAATTGCTCGAGTTTCCGAAACAGGTCACGGTCGCGCAGGATTATCTCGACCAGCTGTTTCCGGTGACGGGTTTTGCCGCGCCGGCAGCGGCGACTGGGCAGAGCGTATCACCACAGTCGTGTGACAGTAGCACCGAACCCGTCGATTCCGGTGCGGTCGATCCAGCATTACCGCCTGGGTACGTGGACATGCGGGCCGCGGCGGATGCGGATGATCCGCACCAGTACCTGGTCGAGAAGGGGATGATCAGTCATGAAGGCGTCAACTTGGGCGGTCGTCGATGAATGGGCGGCGAAACCATCCGCAGTCCTGGAAGCGAAGCCGGCAGGAAAAGCTGGCGATGTCATCGTGCCCGAAGAGACGATATTTGGCATTGTGTCCCGCTACCACGCATTGACGGGGCATCCGACCTCCGGGGACACGCTGATCGAATTGCTGAACCGGCGATGCGTTACCTTGGGCACGGCGTTTCCCAGTGGCCTGAACCAGATCTCGAAGGATCTCCGGTTGCCGGTGAACACGATCGAGGAACTGATCGAAGGACACACGATCCTTCCGTGCTTCAGGCCATTTATGCACCACGCCCATTACACACGGATTGCCGATTCAGTGGCGACGGGCACGGCGAGCTGTACGAAAATCACCTTAGGACTGTTGGCGAGCCGCGTGGGAGCGGAAGATGTGCTGCGATTCTGTCCCGTCTGTGCTGGGGCCGACTGCGAGACGATCGGCATAGCGACGTGGTATCGCGCGCACCAGTTCCCAGGTGTTCTCGTATGCCCTTATCACGGGGTTCCTCTCGTCGCATCCGATTGCCTCGCGCAGCGCCTGAAACGCACGCAGTTATTTCTTCCAGCTACGGCCGCGAAGTGGAACAGTCAGAAGAGCGTTTCGAACGTCGACGATCGGGCACTTGAAAAATTAGTGATCGTCTCGCGGCTCATTGCTCAGTTATTTTTGCTGCGGGATGTGCCAGTCGATCCGCTGACCTGGCGGAACCATTACCTCGCCCATTTGGTGGACCGGGACCTGGCTAAGGCCAGCATGAGGGTTCGTCAACGAGCATTGCAAAGCGCACTCCTCGATTTTTGGGGGAGCGTGAGGAACCTGCCCCCGTTTGATGGCATATTCGCGCGCTGCGCTGGGGACGATTCGTGGTTGACAAGTCTTTACCGCCGGCCTCGTGCCGCGCACCACCCGCTGCTGCATGTTCTGCTGATCGGGTTTCTGGCCGAGAGCGTCGAATCCTTTCTCTGGACTGACATCCCTTCCCCGGCGGTCACTTCCGTGCCTGACGAACAGGCATCCACAGCTACGGCATGCAAGATCGCCGCGCTGGCGGCCGAGGGCCGGTCGATGCGTCAGGTGGCGAAAGAGCTCAGCCTGTCTGTCAACGCGGTCCTGGTCAAAGCGGAAAAAATCGGCATCGGCTTTACGCGCAGGTCCAAGAAGCTCGATGTCGCGGTCCGTTCGCGAGTGCGGTATGCCTTGGCGGCGGGCGATGACATCGCGCACATTGTGAACACGACCGGACTGTCAGCATCGACCGTAAATCGCATTCTGGGAGCGGATCGCGGCCTGCAAACTCAGCGTATCGCCACCATGCGGGAGCAGCGGCAGACACAGGCGCGTGACAAGCTGAGAGTCGCCTTGGTCGCGTCACCATTAGCCGGATTCAAGGCGCTCCAGACGGCGCTGGGGGCCGACTTCATTTGGCTGTACCGGCACGACCGCGCCTGGCTCCAGGCTCAGCTTCCCACCACACTTCGGATTGTCGAGCGGACCTCGTCAGTTGATTGGTGCGCCCGCGACAGGGTGATGGCGGAGCGCGTGAGGTTGGCGGCTGGAGAGATACTGGATCCGTCGAGATGCCCGAGGCGTGTAACCCTCAACGAGATCGGACGATGCACTGGCAACGCATCGTGGCTCGACAAGCACCTTGCGCGGTTACCCCGAACGGCAGAGCTGCTGTCCCAAGTCCTTGAACCAGCTGCCGCGTTTCGGGCGCGGCGACTTTCCTGGCGTGAGAAACATTCCGCAGACGTGCTAGGTTAGCGGCTACACCGAATGGTTAAGGGGAACTGGTCTGCATCTTTATCTTTTTGGGCCTCGTCAGACTCGGCAATTTGAGTCTGATCTTTCGTGTAGTACCGTCGGCCAGCAGGAGGAAATTCCCGTTCCGGGCAAGGACCTGCCCAGTCGCGTTGGATGCCGCGTTCCGCAAGCAGCCGCGTTACGGTTTCAGCGTCGTAAGGAAGCGATAAGTCGACATCTCGAAAAAAGTGCATCAGCACGAGGGAGCGATGGTATTCCACTCCTGAGCGAGCTCTGACCACGCTGATCGCAGCACGCTTGTGCGTCAGCTTGGCCCATAAAATCCGCCGAGCATAAAAGTGCCAGTTGGACTCTGCGTACTCTTCCAGCGCTCGTAGCGTTGCCGGAAAGGCGTGTTGATTGAGCGCTGTAGAATTCCAGCCTGCCTCTTTGGCAAGACGGTTGATCGTAATTTTTTCTGGTTTGGCGACGGATGCATACAAGGCGGCGGCTGTCGCCATAACCGAGCGTGCCCGCTCGCCATCTTTCTCGCTCCTGCGCGGAACTTTGGCCGGGCCTGCTGGCTTGGGTTTCAGTTGCTGAAGTTTTCGTCTCAAAAGCGTAATCGCTTCCAGATCGAGAGAGACAAGCCGTTTCATCAAACCATAATGCGATTTCCACAAGTTTTCTATGGTGCAATCAGGAATATCGCGAGCACGCACAGCAAGCTCGCGCAAAAGACCTGCGATTCGTTGCTCTATGCTGGGCTTGCTGGCTTTTCCGGTGCCGACGCCGACGGTCCGTCGTTTCACAACGGGTCGTTCAATGCTACCCGTTCGCTCATTTCCGCCAGTCGCACCGATGGCAGCCAGGAACTGGGCGGCATCGCGAAACAGGAAATGCGCAAACAGCAGATGGCGGCCGAGTGGCGGTTCCGTGACGCTGTAGTCGTTCAGCATCTTCAACCATTCGCTCAGCCGATCGTCACGATAGGCCGCATCCGTCCTTCTAAGAAAATCTTTCCCGTAGAATTTTTCCATTTCGGTCTTTATGCGGACACGGCTTACTTTTTCATTGCCCCAACTACAGCCGATAGCGCGCGCACGGTCACGATAACTCTCGACCAGTACACGTGTTGGTACCGCTGAGTGTGGGGCTGACTGCAGAAGGGCCGCAGAGAACCGGGCGTAGGATAGCGCGACGGGATCTACGTCCTGCTCTGACGATATACTATCGAAGATATATTTCTTGCAAGTACATCGCTTCCAGGGGACGAGAGCCAGATTGTAGCCCCGACGGAATGAACACTCGCAGTGAGGGCATTTGTAAAGCAAGGGGGAAGCGTGCTTGCTGCACACTTCTACCCCG
The DNA here is from genome assembly GCF_040369125.1 of Duganella hordei. Classification (NCBI taxonomy): domain Bacteria; kingdom Pseudomonadati; phylum Pseudomonadota; class Betaproteobacteria; order Burkholderiales; family Oxalobacteraceae; genus Duganella; species Duganella hordei. The sequence goes on along the minus strand of NZ_BPWI01000004.1, from coordinate 321,024 downwards.
GGTATTTGATGGGACCGGTGAATGTAGCGAACACCACAGGTAGCCAGATCTTCGCGCAGGCATTCCAAGCAAAGTCGGGTCGGCTCAGCTGAAAACCGTTTTGGCGCCTTTGTGGCTTTGTTCGAAGCCGTCCTTCTCGAGCTGGCAGGGAACGACAGCCCGTTGAAAATTGCAAGTAACGGGTACAGCGTGTGCGCGCGCAAGATCTCCAGTGTGCACGCTTCCACATCTTCACCTATCCGCGGAGCGAGCATTTCGAGGTGCGGGGGGATCCAGGCAGACAAATTGAATGGGGCGCAGTGGAATAGCTCCTGGAAGGTGGCGGTCGGCGTCCGGTTACAGCTCAGTATATGAAACCTTCCGACAACGGAAATGATGACTTCATCTGGCAAGGACGGCGCAACGAGGGAATGTCCGGGGCCAAGTGCTGCGAGGGATATTGGCGTATCACCCAGCAGCACTCGCTGTTCGTGATCTGGCTGCACCAGAGGATCTGATGATATTCTTGTTGCCATGATGGCACCGCTGCCCTATCGGACGAGCCTTAAGGTCGCCTTGCTGGTTCTTACTTTAGGCCGCGCAGCGGTTGGGCACAAGGGCGCGTTCGGCTGGTGGAACTGGTATCTGCCACTGATGGTCGCCAACTACTGTTTTGAGCGTTTGCGTGGCGCAATTTGACAAACATTGGCGGCATGTCAACAGGGCATCCCAACTACCGCAGAGCGAGATTTGACAAACATTGACGGACCGGTAACATGCCTAAGCTGTTGATTTTACAGACACGGATCTGACAAACATAATTTGATCTATTCAGCTGTGTGAGCGATAAATAAAAGCGTGCCTTGAACAGGAAATGAAAGCGCTATTTTCCGGGGGAAGATTCTCTCGGAAAGCTGCATGAAGCGCGGTCGCAAACGGTTTTATTTCCCTGTTGGTTGACCCTCGTATTATGCGTTCGTGAAGCCCCTGAGCGCTCTCAATTTTTCAGTGAATGCGGCTGCAGGCATGGAATTTCAGCTATGGCACTTCTTGTTTTCGAATGTGTACTTTCCTTCACTCTTCATAGCCACTGAGACGTAGCCGTCGTCCTGGAACGAGATGAATGCCGCCGGGTCAACGTTTTCGCACTTATGCTTCGAGTGGTACTGGGTCGTCACGAGCGCCTCCTGGATATACGGCATCGGCACAAACGACCCCACGCGCGCAATGGCAACACCGGCCATCACCACGAAAATGGCCAGAGCGCCAGTGCCAATCGGCCGCAGAACGAACTGGAATGTGCCTGCCATCTTGTCCCACCATGGGCGGTACGTCGGCGGCCGGCGGCCGGTAATCAGACGATAGGCCATATTCTCCACCTTCTTCTGCAGCAATGGGGGCGCTGCGCCAGTCAGATTACGGACCAACGTCGTCGTCCAAGCGCCCAGAATCATCGCTACTGATTGCATCCCCATCACCACCACAAGGAATCCTGACACGACCAATGCCAACGAGAACGGATAGACCACCGCCGATACGAGGCGCACGAACTCCGGCATCTTCGCAGGGTCGGCCTGGGAGACGGTGAATGCGAGGTGATTGGCAATTACGTTGGACGTGAAGATTGTGGCCGTACCCAAGAATCCAACTATGGCAATGATTGCGCGCGTGGCCAACTTCGACTCAAGCAGGTACTTCAATCGTGTGTACCAGTCGGCAATGGTTGCTGCGCACAGCACAATGCCCGCCACGCTCATGCAAATGAGGCCTACTGTCATCCAACGAAACAAATGGACCAGTGGTACCGCGCAGCAGAAGGCTGCGCAGACTGAGTACAACGCCAAGGCCACAGGTGATGCGAGGTAGACTTTACGCATTTGGCGAAGCCTGCGTACCATCGACCACTTGTTGTACCACGTCACCTTGCGCACTTGACCTACGGCGTGCCTAACAACGCAGCAGAAGAAGATGAAAAACAAGACTGCCCCCCGACTGCGTCGGGTAATAATCGAAAGACTTGAGAATCAGAAATGCGGCGGCGAGAATGAGAAACAATCGGATAAAAATCTGTGGGCTCAACGTTGATGCCTTTCTTCGAAAATGAACTTTGTTGCGGCCTGCGAATGCACGCCGTACCATAGGTCAAGTTTATTTTCAGCACGTGTCTCTGTCATGCAAATTTTGAACAAGACATTTATCCTCCAACTGCTTGGCGCGACCCCGTTCAGGCCGCTGCGGACGTCTCTGGAAAAATCAGCCGGTAATGCCGCAGGTCCTCCTCGAAAGCATTGCACCGCTTGAGCTGCTCATAGAGGTCTTGGCGCGGCTGCGAATAGTTAAACGCGGCTGTCCACTCCTGAATGCGGGTCATTGCCCGAATGTACGGCGTCGCATCAGCATTGTTCGAAAGACTCTTCAAAGGCAAAAGATAATCCTCACGGTAAACCGTCGGGACGATTATGCGCGACCTACCAGCGGCGCTCAGCACGCAGTTCATAGCCAGGCGTGCCGTGCGACCATTGCCGTCCATGAAGGGGTGAACTTCCGAGATAACAAACATTGTCATTAAGGCGCGAGCCATGGGGGCCTCCAGTGCCCTAATCAGATCGAAGCCCTCTCTCAGTGTTCCTTGCACCAGCTCGTGAACCACAAACATGGTTGTCCCCGCCTGGTTATTCAGGGTCTTCCATTGGCCTGGATTTTTGTCGTGCCTGGAGTGCATCACCAGCGCATTGACGCTCTTGAGCCAGTCCAGGAATTCATCGGCCGTGGCGGCAGGCTGGTCACGCCACGGCGCCCCCATAGCAGCATGGAATGTTCCGAGGATGTCATGCGAATCTTCCGCTCGGTTCTGGATGATCTTGCCCTCGAAGACAATTTCCTCGGCCTCGCTCACCAGGAACGTGGTGCCTTCGATGTAGTTCGAAAAGTAGGCCTCAAAGAACGCAAAGTTTTCGCGCGCGACACCTTTTTCAGCGTTGGAGGGCACCTCCGGGAAAACCGCGGCCCGCAAGCTGCTGAACAGGGTGGTGAAGAGGTCAAGTCTTGTTGGATCGTACGGCCGCCCGGCCGCACGCGCGAGAGCCTGCTTGCTCGAGAGCTTATTGGTCGCATGCGTGCCCAGCAGTGCGCCCATAATGCCGTCCAGCCGCTTGAACTCCTTCTCACGGCCAAGCTTATCGGCTAGCTCGCGACAAGTATCCCTGAGCTGGTTGAAGTGATACTCCCCTCGAATCGAGAGCATCTTGTCCAGCTCCGCTTCGAGTGCGGTTTGAGACAGAACTCGCTCACCGACACCCCGGCCCACAGCCAAGTTCTCCAACAGCCATCGGGCCTGGCCAGCCAGAAAGAGCTCCTTGTAGCGGACATCACCGTCGACGGCGCCATGCCCAGGAATAACCTTGATAACCAGGCCTGGGAGCTCAATCGTGCGCGCGCGATCTCCGCGGGTGATATAGATGCGTCCCTCAAAAGGCTTTGCATCTAAGCCGCTTCTATAGCTAAGTACACCCTGCGGCAGGAGGTGGCTTACAATACTTGCCCAGTGCCGCTGGACTATTGATTCAGGTGGACTGCTCAGGTTGCTGGTATAAATCCCCTGATACAACTTCAACAAGCGGCCGTCGCCGGCGAGACGTAGAATTCGGCGATCCGCTGCAGCATCGCCTCCGCCCGTGAAAATGATTTCTGACAGTGATACGTCGGATTTTTGCGCGATTGCCACAGCGAGCCCCCGATGATTGTCTGAAAAATGACATATTGTGACTGATTTTGTCGAAAAAGTGTGCTAATCGACCAATCAAGGGCTGTCGGAATTTATGCGAGTACGCGCGGCGAGAACCTCCAGTACGTCCAAAAAAGTCGTATTCGACGGAGTTTTGTCGGATTGATGTCTTATTCTGGCCAGGCGAAATCCTCACCGACTCATGGCGAATCATCATTTGTGGCATCAAGGTTTAACGCTCTCCCCTGAGCGTGTAGACCGGCTTTTCGGACTCCCCTTTCTCCACCATCGCGAGCAGGCGCTGCAGTTCCGTGCGCTCCTTATCGTCCTTTGCGGACGCTGCCAGGTTGCGCAGGATGGCGGCGTGCGCCGTTTGCAGCGCCTGCGCCGCAGGCACGGCGATGTCCGGCTTCACGCCGACGCGCTCCCAGTTGGTTTTGGTGACGAAATTGGTCGTGCGCGAGGTCGGGATCGAGACAACGATTCCGTTCCCCACGCTGAACCAGCTCACGGGATTGGAGCCGCCGCCGGTGGTTTCTCCGACCAGCGTCCCGCGCTTCTGCGTCTGGAAGTCATAGGCGCAATCCTCTCCGGCGGAAAACGTGCGGCCCGAGGTCAGTACGTACACGGGCTTGTCGTAGCGCAGTGCGACAGTCTTCACGGTCCAGAACTGCCGCGTCGTATCGTTCGGGCGATTGTACATATCGATCAGGTGACGCTCGTCGCCGAACGGGAAGAAATGGCTCATCAGGTAAGCCACGCTGGCCGGGCTCCCGCCGCCGTTGCGGCGCAGGTCGAGGATCAGCGCATCCGTCCCCGCCATGAGCGACATCGCCGCCGTGTACGCCGGGCCGACGAATTCCGGGCCTCCGAAGCCGCGCAGCTCGATGTAACCGACGTTGCCGGGAAGGCGTTCGATCTTCTCGATGTCATAGCCGCGCCGCGCGGTCTGCTCGCGCCATTCGTCAATCTTGGCGCGGTTGGGCACGTCGGCGGTATTGTTGGACTCACGAAAACCTTCGTAAATCCCGGCGCCGAAATGTTTGTCGCCGCTGAATTCGCGCAAGTCCTTCGCCAATGCCTCACTGAGCGCTTGCGCACTGGCGGCGGACGCATAGCCTCCCTTGGCATGTTTGCCTGCAATCGCATGGCTGACCCGTTCGGCCACGGCGGGATCGATGTAATTCGCGTTCATTTTCGCTATTAGCGTCTGCACGATCGCGTCGCGATCGGACGCGTTCAACGGGGTGTCCGCCGTCGCGAAGGCGGGAAACGACAACAGCATGCTCAACACAACGCCTGCGACAAACTTATTTCTACCCAACATACATTCCTCCAAGTTGAACTACGAATCAGGTCTCATGTTGAGCTGTTGCAGCGCATCCGCCAGGGCGGGCACATAGGTGCGGCTGGCGCGCAGCACACTCCCGTCGCGCAGGCGCAGCATGGCGTCCCGGTTTGTGAGCGAACGCATCTCGGCGATCATGTCCAGCCGCACGATGGACGAGCGGTGCACACGGTGGAACTGGCGAGGATCGAGCTGCATGGCCAGGTTGTGCAGGCGTTCACGCACCAGCCAGGTCTTGCCATTCGCATGCAGAGAGGCGTAGTCGCCGTCGGCCTCGATACGCTCGACTTCAGCAACCGGTACCAGCACCGTACGCGATCCTATCCGCACACTGAAGCTGCGCATCGCCGTTGCTGCCGCTGGCGCGGCGCGGCCATGGCCGCGGTAGGGAAAAGCCTGCTGAGCGCGGTCAAGGGCTTCGTCGAAGCGTTCGTCATCGACCGGCTTGAGCAGGTAATCGAGGGCGGCCAGTTCGAAAGCTTGCAGGGCGAAGCCTTCGTAGGCGGTGAGCAGGATCGCCATCGGCCGCTGCGCCGGCGGCAACGCGGCCAGCACGTCGAGGCCGCTCTTGCCCGGCATCTCGACGTCGACAAACACCAGGTCGGGCTTCAGCGCCACAATCCCTTCATAAGCGCTGGCTCGGTCACCGAATTCGCCAACCAGCTCGAAGGCGCCGCGCCGTGCCAGCCTGGCTTTGACCGCCAGTCTGGCCAGCGGCTCGTCGTCGACGATAACGACCCGGATGTTCATGCTGCCGCCTCCATACCGCGCAGAGGCATGGAGATGCGCACGTGGAAGCGACCATCCGCACGCCAACCTGCGTCCACCTCTTGATCCGCGCCGTACAGGTGGCGCAGGCGTTCCCTTACGTTGGCCAGGCCGATGCCGCTTCCCTCGCGCGCCGGCTGTTGGCCGTCGTTCTGCACGCCGATGAGCAGGCGCGCCCCGGCGCGTTCGACCAGAATGTCGAGCCGCCCGGGAGCGGCCAGCGCTGCGATGCCGTGGCGGATCGCATTCTCGACCAGCGGCTGCAGCATGAGGTAGGGCACGACGCTGTCCAGCAGGTCCGGGCCGGCCTTCATCGTCAGGCGCAGGCGCTCGCCGAGGCGCGCCTTTTCGATGGCGAGGTAGGCGTCGAGGAGGGCCAGTTCATCGGCCAGCGCATGCTCGTGGCGGCCGTCGTGGGCAAGGGTGGCGCGCAGGAAGTCGGCCACGCACGCGAGCATGCGGTTGGCTTCACGGTTGGACTGGGCAGACACCAACGCGGAAATCGCGTTCAGGGAGTTGAACAGGAAATGCGGATTGACCTGCAGTCGCAGCGCGCGCAGCTCGGCGTCGCGGGCCGCGCTTTGCGCCTGGGCGAGATGCAAGCGGACCTGTTGCAGCGACAGGTAATAGGCCGCCACCGCATGGGCCGCGCAGAACGAAGTCAGCGCCAGCCAGCAGCCATCCAGACCCCGGGTGAGCTCGTCCCAGTGGTAGCCGGTTATCAGCCCGAGCGAGATCGCAAGGCGCTGCCCCATCACGGCATTCAAGATCGACATCGCGTAGCTGGTTACCAGCAACACCAACGCCATCCTCAGCCAGGGCCACTCGCGGCGCCACATGGCCCGCTGCAGCAGCGTCAGCGGAATCAGCCACGCCAGGCAGGCGACAAAGAAAAGCGTACGGAAGGCAACCACATTGCCATGACCGAAGGCGGGCAGGCCGAGGATGGCCATGCAGGCGCAAACCGGCAGTGCGGCCAGCACAGGAACGAGCAAGGGGGTTTCGACTTTCACGTTGGGTTTCCAGAGTGCAATCTGGTCATTGTATCGTGTCAGTCACCTATCGAAAAAAGCATTGAGCTGATTTTCCAGCCATCTTCCGAGCGCACCATCTGCCAGCTCTCGCTGCCGCGATTGGTCACCTTGTCGTCGACAAGGAAGTCGAAATCGAACCAGACCGAGGCGACAGCGCCATTGGTATCGATGCGCACGTTGTAGAAGCGCTCTTCGACTGGCAGCTTTGCGTCCTGGATAAATTTGGAGAACTTCTTCCAGCTCGATGGGAACACCTTGGGCGCCTGCGGATTGAGCGCCTTCACCTTCTCCCATTTCGCCTCGTCGGCAACCGACAACCAACTGTCGTGGTTCTGCAGGAAGAGGTTGGCAAGGGTATTGCCGTCACGAGCGATGATCGCAGCCTTGAATTGCTCGACCACCTTTTCTATTGGCGCGATGTCGGCCGCATGGGCGCCGGCAGGTTTATCAGCGGCATGTACCGGGCTGGCCAGGCACAATGCAAGAAGGGTGAGGGAAAGTAAAACGCGCATGGAAAGTCCCGAGGTATGAAAGTTTTCACCTTAGGCGATAGCCGGACCGTGGTCTAGCCGAATGCGCCGACCCGTGCATAAACTGCGACCGGTTGGTTAAAACTTGGCAGTCAAACGAGGACTAAGTTGCTGTTATCAGTGGTCAGCGCATGGCGTTCCTGTACGCCTTGGGCGAGCTGCCGTTGAGGCGTTTGAAGGCGTTGCTGAAGGCGCTCTCGGATGTATAGCCGAGCGAACGGGCGACCACGGCGACCTGCGTGGTTTCGTCCCGCAAGGCGCGTTCGGCTAGGCGCATGCGCCATTCGGTCAGATAGGTCAGCGGCGCCACGCCGGCGACGGTCCGGAAATGCACCGCGAACGAGGTGCGGGACATCGCGCAGGCCTTGGCCAGTTCCTCCAGATGCCAGGCGCGGGCGGGATCGCCGTGCATCAAGCGCAGCGCCGGCGCGATGCGTGGATCGCCCAGCGCCCGCAGCCAGCCGCTGGGCATGGCGCTGGTGGTCTTCAGGTGCGCGCGCACTATCTGGATGAAGAGAAGCTGCGCGAGTTGCGCCGATACCAGCTGCGCACCTGGCAGCTGGGCAACGCCCTCTTCCACCAGCTGGTCGAGCAGCCAGCGGAAGGTGGTCGCCTGCGGTGACGCAGCCGGCACGTGTATCCAGGGCGGCAGTACGTCCGCCAGCAAGCGGCCGCTGGCCGGGTCGAGCAGCACGTGGCCGCCGATATGCTCGAAATCGTTGCCGTCGCCCAGCGTCGCGCTGCCGCCGGCAAACACGCTCATCGCGTCGACCGGCACCGCATCGGGATCGCTGCCCAGCACGAAAGAGCGCTTGGCGGTCAACAGGCCGACGTCCCCCGTTTCAAAACGCACCGGTTCCGCTTCGCCGTCTATGCTTACCCAGCAAGCGCCCTTTACCACCGCAAAGAACTTGATTTTTTCCGGCGCAGGAAAACGGACGGCCCACCTCCCTCCCGCCTTGAAACCGCCGGTGACCAGCGATTCGGCGTTGGTGAATTTGAGAATGTCGGAAAAAGGATCGGTGCTCATTTTTGTACTATCGCACAAGTAACGCGCATTTTGAAGCATTCACAGTACCAAATTCCCGCCATATCATTCCCTTGCCGTTTTTTCGGACCAAGGAGATTTATATGAACAAAGAAAAACCAGTACTCGTCACCGGTGGCACCGGGTTCATCGCCCAGCACTGCATCCTGGCGCTGCTGCGCGACGGATATCGGGTACGCACCACCGTCCGCTCGCTGGCGCGGGAAGCGGAAGTACGGGATAACCTCAAGACCGGCGGAATGCGACCGGATGACCACCTATCCTTCGTTGTGGCCGATCTCACCGCGGACGGCGGCTGGGCCGAGGCCGCCGCCGGTTGCGCCTATGTGCTGCACGGCGCCTCGCCGACGCCGTCGGGCGACCAGACCCGCGAGGAGGATTGGATCCAGCCCGCCGTCGAAGGCAATCTTCGCGTGCTGCGCGCGGCGCGCGATGCCGGGGTCGAGCGCGTCGTGCTGACCTCCGCCTTCGGCGCGGTCTGCGCCGGACACAAGCAGATGGAGCGCCCGTTCGACGAGACCGACTGGAGCGATCTGAGCGGCAAGGTGTGGCCTTATCAGAAATCGAAGACGCTGGCCGAGCGCGCGGCCTGGGATTTCATCGCCCGGGAAGGCGGCGGGCTCGAGCTCTCCGCCGTCAACCCGGTCACCGTGCTCGGCCCGGCGCTCGGCGCCGATTACTCGCATTCCATCCGCCTGATCAAGGGCATGATGGAGGGACAGGCCTGCGCGCGCATCAATACCGGCCTGGTCGATGTGCGCGACGTGGCCGACCTGCACCTGCGCGCCATGACGCATCCGGCGGCGAGCGGTCAGCGCTTCCTCGCCATCGCCGGCGAAAGCATGTGGCTGGCCGACATTGCCAGGGTGTTGCGGCATCGTATGGGCCCCGCCGCCGGCAAGGTATCGACGCGGGTATTGCCGAACTGGCTGGTGCGTCTTGGCGCCCTGGGCAATCCGTCATTGAAAGGAGTCACGCCGCTGCTGGGACTGAACCTGAACGCCACCGGCGAAAAGGCCTGCCGTCTGCTCGGCTGGACGCCGCGATCGCGGGAGGAGGCCATCGTCTCCACCGCCGGCAGCCTGATCCAGCTTGGCCTGCTGAAATAAGGCAGGCCACACACCAGCCGAATCCGCAAGCCTTCTTCGTGCGAAGAAACGTACAATGTCGGCATTCGCGTTCTTGATTCCACGTCATGCACTCTAACGATCAACAACGCCTGCTGCTGGGCGACGCGCTGGAGCGCATCGTCGCCAACCCGAGCGCCAACCATCTGTGGCTGCATCTGATGCAGCTGATACGGGGCATCACCGACGCCGGCTTGCTGACGGAAGTGGTGCACGCGCTCACGACCATGGTGCCCGACGACGGCCTGGTGGGCTTTTACCGCGCCACCGTTCTCGATCTCTCCACCGGCGACCCGGTATTCCTGCCGCAGGCCTGCGCCTGCCTGCAAACCATCGCGCCGCCCGACCTGGACCGCTATGCTGCGTTCTACGACGTGGCCTGGCAGCGTGTGCTGTTGTATGCAAATAATCGGACGGAATACATCCGGCGGCTGAAGGAGGTCGGCCTGCCTCAGCTATCGCTATTGATCGGCAAGCAACTGGCGCGCTACCTGCCGGCCGCGCCGGCGCAGGCTTGCGCGGAACCACGACTTCGGCGCGTGGCGCTGGTGGCGCCGCAACTGGCTACGCCTCTGCATCCGCCGACTCAGATGGCGCTGGATCAGGCGCGTACGCTGATTCAGCAGGGCATCGAGGTCCGCCTGTTCAGCTGCCAGGAAGCCATGGCGCCGGACCTGCGCCATCTGCTCGGCTCCGGCACCGACACGCCGCAGTTGCACGCCGACCTGCAGGCCTGGATGGACAGCGCCGGCGGCCCCGTGAGTTTGTATGTGGCCGATCATCGCGTGTCGCTGCGCCGCCGCTGGCTGGACATGCTGGGCCAGATCGATGCGTATGCCCCCGATCTGGTGCTGTTTGTCGGACTGCACTCCGGCCTGGTATCAGCGCTGTATCGGCGCTACCCTGTGCTGGGCATGTCGATCAATTCGATCGCGCCCATGGTGCCCGCCGATGCGTGGCTGACCGCTCAGAAGGTGCTGGCCGATACCGTGTCGCGCCCCTGGCATGAAGAATTTCCGGCTAGCCTGGCGTGCTACCACCCGTTCCGCGTGCGGCGCAAAACGGCCATTCCCGCGTTGACGCGCAGCAGCCTCGGCGTCGACGACGACGCCGTGCTGTGCATCACCATGGGAACGCATCTGAGGATCAAAATCGGTGGCGAATGGGCGCAACGCATGGTAGCGGCCATGCAGCGTCACCCCAAGTTGGTATGGCTGCTGGTCGGCGGCGACGGCGATTTGCCGCCCGCGCTGGCCGAGCTTCCGCCGGCGCGGCTGCGCCTGCAAGCCTACACGCCGCAGGCCGCGCAATGGCTGGCCGCCAGCGACATCTATCTGCATCCTCCCATCATGGGGGGCGGTTTTTCAGTGGCGGAAGCGATGGCGCAGGGCAAACCCGTGCTGGCGCTGGCTGACGCGGATGGCGGCGACAAGGCCGGCGACGAGGCGGCCGCCAACCTTGACGACTACTTTACCTGCCTCGACGCGCTGGCCGCCGATCCGGCATTGCGCCACGCCAGCGGCGAGCGGATGCGTGCCCGTTTCGACGGCGCGCTGGACCTGGCGGCGTCCGGCCCCAGCCTGCTGGCCGCGTGCCGGCAAGCCATGCAGCGCTACCGGCAGCGGATCAAACCAGCTGACGCTTGAACTTGGCCGGCACCCCGACCACCAGCGCGCCGGCCGCCACGTCGCCGACCGCCACGGCGCCGGCGCCGACGAAGGCATCGTCGCCGATGACCAGGCGCTCCAGCGTGGTGGCGCCGATCGCCACCGTCACGCGGCAGCCGATGTTCGACAGCCCGCCGACATTGGCGCCCGGCTGCACGCGGGAATAAGCGCCGATCCGCGTGTCATGCCCGATGGTCACGCCGCGGTTGACGAACACATGGTCCTCCAGCACCGCGCCCGGGCCGACCACGCTGTTGGCGCCGACAAATACGCCCTGGCCCAGCGTCGCCAGCGGCGACACATAGGCGGTGGGATGGATCAGCGTTGTGAACCGCAGCCCGAAGCGCTGCGCCAGTTCCAGCGCCAGTTGCTCGCGCGCCGGCGTGGTCGGGCCGAGCAGATAGACTTCGTCCGCGCCTGGCGTGAACTGCGCCAGCGTCTGCACCTGCGGCGGCGTGCAATGCCGGCTCAGCGCCTGCAGGCGTTGTTCCAGGCTCACGCTGCGCTCGTCAAGCACCTCGGCATGATGCACCACCACCTTGGCCAGCTGCAGGCCGTTGGCCAGGGCGCAGTCGAACAGGTCCGACAGGATATTGCTGATGCCGAAAATGACCAGCGACGCGCGTGGCGCGGTTGTTGCAGCGGCCGTCATCGCGCAGGCCCCAGTCCCAGCATGCCGCGCGTCTGGCTTGCGGTCGCCAACGGACGCCCCAGCGCCGCCGCCTGGGCCGCGACCCGCCGCACCAGCTGGAGGTTGTCGGCCAGTTGCGTGCGAGCATCGTCGAGCCACAAATTGTCTTCCAGTCCGATCCGCACGCCATGGCCCATCACCACGCCCAGCGCGTTGGCCTGGGTCTGGAAACGGCCGATGCCGCCCAGCGACCACACCGAGTCCGGCGGCAAGGAGCCGACGATGGCGGACAAATGCAGCAACGTGGCCTGGGCCGTGCCCGGATTGCCGAGCAGAATGTTGAAATAATACGGCGCCTGGATCAGCCCTTTGCCGATCAGCATGTGGGCGATATTGACCATGCCCAGGTCGAACACCTCCAGCTCCGGCTTGATGCCGCGCTCCCGCATGATCTCCGCCAGCCGCACGATGGTCTGGGGCGCATTGACGCTGGCATCGCGCGCAAAATTCATCGATCCCAGCGTCAGGCTGGCCATGTCGGGCTTCAGCCCATCTTGCAGATACAACGTGGCGGCACGCTTCTCGACGTCGGCAACCAGGCGGCCGCTGGTGGTGGTGACGATGACAGTCTCAGGGGCCCGCGCGCGAATGGCGCCGATGATCTCGGCATACACCGCCAGGTCATCCGTGGGCGTACCGTCGGCCGCGCGCGCGTGCAGATGCGCCATCGACACACCCTGTTCGACGCAGCGCACCACATCGTCGGCAATCTCCGCGGGCGTCAACGGGACGAAGGGCGATTGCGCGCGCGTAGGCATCATGCCGGTGGGCGCAAGATTGACGATCAGCGGCGTTTGCAACAATGTCATTGGAGATCAGGGATGGCGGAAAAAATTGGTCGGCCCCGACAGACCGGAAGGTACCGGCGATGGAGCGCAGGCGGAATTTTACTTGAATTACCTGGCCGCACCGGAGGAAAAACCTGCTTCGAACCCCATTCCCAATTCCGGCGCAAACAATCCGTGCTAACCTCGCGCCAAAGCTGACCCGACAACCTGAGGAGAAAGACCATGCCTGCCCTGGAGTCCGACGCCCACGCCGCCGAGGCGGCCCTGATGGACTGGCACCGCGCGCTGGAGGCCCATGACTGGGACGCGGTCGACGCCGGCTTGACAGCGGAATTCGTCAAGATCGAGCATGACCGTATCTTCGATAAGGCCGCCTTGCTGGCGTTGCTGACACCCAGCGCCGCGCTGGGGCGGCAACGGGCGTTTCTGCACGGGTTTCGCACCCAGGTGCGGGGCGACGTCGCCTGGACCACGGTGCGCAACGATGCCGTCTGGATCGCCAACGATGGCAAGGAAACCGCATACGGTTTTCTGGAAACGGCGGTCTTCAAACGCGAAGGCGACGCCTGGCGCATCGATCGCTATCACGCGACCCGCCTGGCCGCGCAGACCAAGGCAACCGGGGCTTGACGGGCGCTTACCTGGCGCCACCGCAGGCCACGGCCATGCCGTCGGCCGATTTCAGGCACGTCTGGGCTTGGCCGCCGCAGGCGACGGCACGCCCGTCGGCTGAGCGTTCGCAGACTTGAGCCCGGCCGCCGCAGGCCACCGCGCGGCCGTCGGCGGATTTCTCACAGTATTCGGCGCGGCCGCCGCAGGCGACCTGCTGGCCGTCCGCCGACTTGCCGCAGAGTTCCGCGGCGCCACCGCAGCTCACCTGTCGGCCGTCCCCCGACGTTTCGCACACCGCCGCGCCGCCGCTGCGCGCGGACGCATTGGGCGACTGCGGGATGATAGTCATGCAGCCCGCGCATAGGAGCGATGTCAGCAGGGCCGTTACGGCGGAGAGTTTGGTCATGGCGTTATCGAAGATGTTGGACAGGCCAGCACGATACACCGGAACCGGTCGTTGTTGCAATTTTCACATTTCGCGGCAAAAATGGCGTCTGTTCAATTAACAACAGGATCACCGATGACCGACCTGAGCCATGACAGCCACCCTCAGCTGAGCAAGCACCGCATCGAAGCGCTGGTCGACGGCATTTTCGCCGTCGCCATGACCTTGCTGGTGATCGATCTGCGCCTGCCCGAGCATGCCCATCTTGCCGGCGAGGCGGAGTTGCGCGGCGTCCTCGTGGGCCTGATCCCCAACCTGATCTCGTGGCTGATCAGCTTTTTCGTGTTGGCGATCTTCTGGATCGCCAACCATCGCCTGTACAGCTACGTGCGCCACGCCGATCCGGGCCTGCTGTGGCTGACCATCCTCAACCTGGCCGGCGCCGCGCTGCTGCCGTTCGCCTCGGCGGTCAACAGCCAGTTCCCTTCCTTTACCGGCCAGCTGATCTATTCCGGCGTGATGATCTGGATGGGTGTATCCGCGCTGTTGCTGGCGCGCCGCATTTATCACCATCCCGGCCTGTGCGTGCATCCGATGGCGGAAGGCGCCTACCGCGCGACGGTGGTGCGCAGTTGCGGCGTGATGGCGATTGCGGCGCTGGCCGCCGTCATCAGTTATTACGAGCCGCGCCTGTCCAACGCCGTGTTCGTGCTGATGTCCACGCTGCGTCCGATCGGCAACCGCGTCGAGCGCCGTTACGCGCCGGCTGCGGCCTGAGTCAGACCTCGCTCCACTGCCGCAGCAGGTTGTGATAATGGCCGGTCAGGCCGACCAGTTCCGCACAGTCGCCCAGCCGCGCGCGCAGGCTCTGGATGTTCTGGTCCAGCTCCAGCAGCATGCCGCGGCGCATGTCGTCGCGCACCATGCTCTGGGTCCAGAAGAAGGAACACACCCGCGCCCCGCGCGTGACCGGCTCGACCCGGTGCACGCTGGTGGACGGATATAAAATCAGATCGCCGGCCGGCAGCTTGACCTCATGTTCGCCATACGCGTCGGTGACGATCAACTCGCCGCCGTCGTATTCGTCCGGATCGCTGAGGAACAAGGTCGACGAGACGTCGGTGCGCAGCCACTGGCCGCCCGGCGTCATGCGCCGCATCGAGCCGTCGACATGGGCGCCGTAGTGCTCGCCGCCGGCGTAGCTGTTGAACAGCGGCGGACAGGTGCGCAGCGGCAGCGCGGCGGAGAAGAACAGCGGACTGTGCGCCAGCCCCGCCAGCACGAGCGCGCCCAGTTCCTGCGCCAGCGCCGAGCCCTCGGCCAGCTGGCGGTTCTGCTTGACCTGCGCGCCCTGGGCGCCGACGGTGGCGCGGCCGTCCACCCAGTCCGACTGGTCGAGGCGGCGCCGCATCGCGGCCACCTGTTCGCGGCTCAGCACGGCGGGAATATGCAGCATCATGATCAACTCCTTAAAATGAAAAAGCCCCGCCGGTGAGGACGGAGCCCAGCTACACGACAGCGGGTGCGGCGCTTAGAACTTGAAGTTGGCCGTCACGCTGGCCGAGCGCGGCGCGCCCGGCGTGTAGCGGTAGCCCGACTTGTTGATCGCCTGCACATACTGCTTGTCGGCCAGGTTGTAGACGTTCAGGCGCAGGTCGACGTGCTTGTTGAGCGGGTACGAAGCCATGGCGTCGTAGACCCAGTACGAATCGGCGTAGGCCGGGGTGCCGACGGCGCCGTCGGTGCCGCGCAGCAGCTTGTCGCTGAAGCGGGCACCGCCGCCGATCTGCAGGCCCATCGGCAGCGTGTACGAGGTCCATGCGGTGAACGCCTGCTTGGGCGTGTAGGTCAGCGCGTTCTCGCCGCTGGCGGTGGTCAGCTTGCCCGATTCGATGCTGGTGGACATGCGGGTGTAGCCGGCGCTGATCAGCCAGTTGCGCATCAGTTCGCCGGTCACGCCCAGCTCGATGCCCTGCACGCGCTTCTTGCCGTTCTGGTAGAACTTGGTCGAGTCGGTCGGATCGACTTCGATCTCGTTCTTCACTTCGGTGCGGTAGGCGGCGGCCGACAGCGACAGTTTCTGCTTCAGCAGATCCCACTTGGTGCCGAACTCGTAGTTGGTGGTCACCTGCGGATCGTAGTTCGGGTTGGCGGCGCTGTTGGCCGCCGTGCTCAGCGTGAAGGTGTTGCCGCCCGGTGGAGCTTTCGACGTCGCGACCAGGCCGTAGACGCTGCTCTCGGCGGTCGGCTTGAACAGCACCGACAGCTTGCCGTTGATCAGGTTGTCGCCCGATTCCAGCGAGGTCGGGATCCTGGTGCCGATCGGCAGCACTTGCGGGGTGGCCGCCGCCTGCAGCGCGATGCCGTTGAAGGTGGTGTTGTAGTGGTCGACGCGCACGCCGCCGTTGATGATCCACTGGTCGCCGAACTTGGCGGTGTCGAAGGCGTACACGCTCTCGGTGCTGGTCTGGCCGTTGCCGTTGGCGCCGTTGCGGCCGTAGGTCAGCGTGACCGGCGCGTTCGGGTTCGGGTGGTAGATGCTGGTGTCCGGCAGCGCGCCGGAGATGGCCGCCCAGGTGTAGTTCAGCTGCTTCTCGTTGGTCAGCTCGAGGCCGCCGACGATGGTGTGCCTGACCGCGCCGGTGACGGCGTCGAAGGTGATGGTGGTCTGGTTGGTGACGATCTCGTTCGACTGGTCCTTGAAGTTCAGGTTGGTGCGCTTCAGGGTCCAGCTGTCGGGATTGCTGTCCTTGTTCACGGTGGCGGTCGGCAGGTTGGCGGTGGTCGCGGTGAACGAGGTCAGTAGATAGCTTTGCGTGGTCTTGCCCCAGCGGGTGGTGTTCTGCAGCCTGGCGCCGCCGGCGAAGTCGTGCTCGACGCGCACGGTGAACATGTCGGCCTTGACGTCGTCATGGTCCAGCGTCGAGCCGTAGAAGTTGTTCGGATCGACAGGCTTGGCGCTGCTCAGGAATGGACGGGTGGCGTCCGGCGTGGTGTAGCCCGGCAGGCCGATGGTCAGCACGCCGCCGTCGGGGATGTTGTTTTGTTTAACGTGCAGCAAGTCCAGGTAGACGCGGGTCGTGCCGTTCAGGCCGAACGCCAGCGTCGGCGCGACGGCCCAGCGCTTGTTCTTGACCACGTCGCGCGCCGGGTTGCCGCTGTCCTGGTCGAGGATGTTGAGGCGGAAGGCGGTGCCGGTGTCGGCGTTGATCACCTGGTTGAGGTCGGCGCTGGCGCGCTTTTGCCGGCCGCTGCCGAAGGTGACGGCGCCGCTGTAGGCGTTTTCCAGCAGCGGCTGCTTGCTGACCAGGTTGATCGAGCCGGTCGGCGAGCTGCGGCCGTTGTCGGTGCCGGCCGGGCCCTTGAGCACGTCGATCTGTTCGATGTTGAAGGTGTCGCGCGAGATCGAGCCGACGTCGCGCACGCCGTCGACGTAGATGCTGCCGGAGGCGTCGAAGCCGCGCATGTAGATGGCGTCGCCGGTGTTGGTGCTGCCGTTTTCGCCGAGGAAGAAGGCGCCCACGCCCGGCGTGTTGCGCAGCGCTTCGGTCAGCGTGACGGCGCCTTGCTGTTCGATCAGCTCTTTCTTGATGACGCTGATCGACTGGGCGGTGTCGACCAGTTTTTCCGTGTACTTGGCGGACGAGGCCTTGTCGGCCTTGAAATCGTTGAGGGTGCTGCCCTGGACCTTGATTTCCTGCAGCGTCTGGTTGGCGCCGGCCACGATCACCGGCGCGCCGGCGTCGCCCTTCTCGGCGGCGTGGGCGGCCACCGGCAGCAGCATCACGGCCAGCGCCGCACCCATATGTTGGTTGAAGCGCGATTGCGCGTGTTTGCGGCTCTTGATCATTTCAGGCGTCTTTCTCAAAGAATATAGCGGCTGGCTGCGCTTGATTCTTCTCTGAAGACCGCGTCTGGCTGCCGGGTTGGCTGTATTTCAACCCGATAAGAATAGCAAGTTTCCCTACATTTGTAAATGCGAATTATTATCAATACTATTCGTTTGTAACGCCGCCATCACGGCCGGCGCTCAGGATTGCTCGCGTTCGAGCCAGGCGCGGGCCCGCGCCAGCGTCTGTTCCAGCTCGGCGCGCACCGTCCGGTAGCGTTCGTCGAGCTCGTCGTTGCGCTGGCCGTTGATGGCGTCCTCGGCGGCGATGGTGGCCTCGACCAGGCGCTTGGCGCCCAGCACCCCGACCGCGCCGCGCAGGCTGTGGAAGGCGCGGGCCGCGTCGCGCATCCGCCCTTCCTGCAGGGCCTCGCCGGCCAGGTCGACCGGCGCCATGCCGGTGTCGAGGGCGCCGCGCACCATTTTGAACATCACCAGGCGGCCCTTGGGATCCTTGCCCATCACCCGCATCAGGCTGTCCATATTGAAGATGCTGGCTTCGTCGACGGGGGCTGGCGGCGGTTCCGGCGGCGGTTCAGGCGCCGCCGCCGCGTCCAGCCTGGCGGGCAGGTTGCGCAGCAGCACGACCATCATTTCCTCCACCTCGATCGGCTTGGGGATGAAGTCGGTGATGCCGACCTCGGTGCAGCGGTGGCGCTCGGAACCGAGCACGCCCGCCGTCATGGCGATGATCGGCAGCGTCAGCCGCAGCTCCTTGCGCAGGATGCTGGTGGCGGTAAAGCCGTCCATCACCGGCATCTGCATGTCCATCAGCACCAGGTCGTAGTGGTTGGCGCCGGCGCGCAGCAGCTCGACCGCCTGGCTGCCGTCGCCCACCACGTCCAGCTCGGCGCCGGCCAGCTCCAGGATGCCGCGCGCCACCGCCTGGTTGAGCGCGTTGTCCTCCACCAGCAGCAGGCGCACGCCGGCCAGGCTGCCGGCGATGCCCTGCTCGGCAGCCGCCTGCTGCGCGCCGTCGCTCTTGTCCGCCAGCGCCTGGTGCAGCGCGTCGAACAGGTTGGAACTGGTGATCGGCTTGACCAGCACCACGTCCGCCTCCGGCGCGTTGGAGATTTCCTCCAGGCGGTCGCGGGCGAAGGCATTGACCATCACCACGATGGGCTGCTTCTGGCCTGCCGCCGCCGCGCGTATGCCCTTGGCCGTGGCCAGCCCGTCCATGCCGGGCATGTGCCAGTCGGCCAGCACCACGTCGTAGTGCTGCTGCCGCGCCTGGCCCTGGCGGTAGCGCAGCAGCGCCGCCGCGCCGGAATCGACTTCGTCGGCGTGCCAGCCCCAGGCCCGTATCAGCTTGGCGATCACTTCCCGGCTGGTGCGGTTGTCGTCCGCCACCAGCAGGCGCAACTGGCCCAGCGCGGGCCGCCGGCGCTCGTCCGGCTGCTCGGGCAGGATCTCGAACGGCAGGCTGAACCAGAAGGTCGAGCCCTGGCCCGGCACGCTGTCGACGGCGATCTGCCCGCCCATCAGCTCAATCAAGCGCTTGGTGATGGCCAGGCCCAGGCCGGTGCCGCCGAAGCGCCGCGTGATGCTTTGGTCGGCCTGCGAGAAGGCGTTGAACAGCTGCGCCAGCTGGCTGTCGGTCATGCCGATGCCGGTGTCGCGCACCTCGAAGCGCAGCAGCGCGTGCTGGTCCTCGCGCGCCTCCAGCTCGACACCGACCACCACCTCGCCGTGCTCGGTGAACTTGATGGCGTTGCCGGCCAGGTTGACCAGGATCTGCTGCAGCCGCATGGCGTCGCCGCGCAAGTGCCGCGGCACGGCCGGATCGACGCTGATGGCCAGCTCCAGTTCCTTGTCGCCGGCGTTCATCGTCATCAGCGTGGCCAGCGAATTCATCGTATCGTCCAGCGCGAACTCCACCGGCGACAATTCCATGTGGCGCGCCTCGATCTTGGAGAAATCCAGCACGTCGTTGAGGATGCCCAGCAGCGACTGGCCGGACACCCGCACCATGCTCAGGTATTTGCGCTGCTGCGTGGTCAGCTCGGTATTGCCGAGCAGGTAGGCCATGCCCAGCACGGCGTTCATCGGCGTGCGGATTTCATGGCTCATATTGGCCACGAACTCGCTCTTGGCGCGGTTGGCCGCCTCGGCGCGGTCGCGTTCGCGCTCCAGCTCGGCGGCGCGCGCCTCCACTTCCCGCTGCAGGCGCAAGCGTTCGGTGATGTCGGAGATCACCGCCAGCACCTTGGTGCCCTGGTCGGTGCGCACCGCGCTCAGGTTGATCTCGAGCGGGAACTCGCTGCCGTCGCGGCGCAGGCCGTACAGCGCGGCGCCGCTGCCCATGCGCACCGGTTCGGCGCTGAGGCGGTCGGCGAAGAACTTCAGGCGATGCGCGGCGTGCTGGCCGCGCAGCCGCTCCGGCACCAGCACTTCCAGCGGCTGGCCCAGCACCTCGTCGCGGCTGTAGCCGAAGCAGCGCTCGCCTTCGCGGTTGAAGGTCTCGATGGCGCCGTCCACGCCGACCACGACGATGGCGTTCGGCGCGAATTCCACCAGGCTTTGCAGGCGGGCGTCGGCCGCCAGCCGCTCGTGCATCAGGTCGTTGAACGCGGTGGTCAGCTGGCCCACCTCGTCCTGCGCGTAGGTCGGCAGCGGCGTGAAGCGGCCGGGATTGTCGCGCAGCGCGACGATGGCGTCGCGCAGCTTGACCAGCGGCGCCATCAGACGCAAGGTCACCCAGCCGATCAGCAGCGCCGCCAGCACGGAGGCCAGCCCGCTCCACAGCAACAGGCGGTACAGCACGCCGTCGAAGGGCTCGAACGCTTCCTTGGCCGGCAGCGAGGCGCACAGCACCCAGTTCACCGATTTCAGCGACTTGTAGCTGTTGAGCGCGCGCTGGCCCGAACCGTTGATGCTGTCGAGCGTGCCTTCAAAGCCGTGCTCCAGCGCCAGCGTGGTGGCCGCGTTGGCGTTGGGCTGGCGCGGCTGCAGCAGCCGGTTCAGCTCGGGATGCAGCACATACACCGGCGCCGGGCCCTTGGTCAGCGCGAAGTAATAGCCGCTCTGGCCGACCTTGGCGTTGCGCAAATGGCCGAGCAGATTGTCCTTGTACAGGCGCAGCACGCCGATCAGCACGCCTACCACCTCGCCCTTGGCGTTGAGCACCGGGGCGATCATCTGCACGATGGGCTGCTTGTTGACCTTGCCGATCAGCGGTTCGGTGATCATCGGCTTGCGGGTGCGCATCACCGTCTTGAAGTATTCGCGGTCGGAGGCGTCGATGCCGACGCGGCCCGGCACCACCGGCAGGTCGGCGATCAGCTGGCCCTGCGGGCTGAGCACCAGCAGGTCGTCGAACAAGGCCAGCACGGCGCGGTCCTGGTAATAGTCGCGCAGCTGGTCGGTGGACCTGGCGATGCCCGGCGGCTGGTTGCGGGCGGACACGGCGATGATGTCAAGCAACATCATCAGCTTGTCGTCGAGCTCTTCCGCGGTGCGGTTGATCAGCGCCGTTTGCTGGGCGAACAGCACCTTGGTGAAGTCTTCCTGCATGCGCTGGGTCTGCACCACCGTCACCAGCGCGATCATCAGGATGGAGGTGATGCTGGTGGCCAGCGCTACTTTTGCCTTGATACCGGGTGACTTCATCGCATCCTTCACAATCGGGCGTGGGTGGGATCAGTCTTAAACGCTAGGGAATTCTCCTATCAAAGGGCGGCCAAGGCAACAGGATAAGAAATATTTTCGACGGCGCGAATCAAAATGGCTTGAAGCGGCCTCTTAGTAGCCGAGGGACTTCCTCTGCGACACAAGGAGAGCATAATGTTTTATGTGAAAAACGTACCGAACTGGGAGCGCATGCTGCGCGTCATCGCCGGCCTGGCCGCCATCTACCTGGGCCTGGGCGTGCTGGGCGGCGTGTGGGGCACGGTGGTGGCGGCATCGGCGGCCGGCATCGTCGGTTCCGGCCTGTTCGGCTTCTGCCCGATGTGCGCGCTGGTCGGCCGCCGGCTCGACAACGCCGCCAAACAAGGCAAAATCTAGGGAACGCATGAGTCTGGCCGAACAACATCTACCGGTGCTGGACGCCGCCCATCGCGGCGATCCGGCGGCGCTGGCGCAGCTGCTGCGGCTGTGCCAGCCCGATATCCGCCGCTACGCCCAGCGCAACTGCCTGATCGGCGACGTCGACGACGCCGTGCAGGAAGCGCTGCTGGTGCTGTCGCGCCGGCTGTCGTCGGTGCGCATGCTGGCGGCGTTTTCCGGCTGGCTGTTCCAGGTCGTCAAGCGCGAATGCCACCGGCTGGGCCGCGCCGCGCTGGGCCACGATCCGTGGGACGACGAGCGCGCCGAGCAATGGCTGGCCAGCCAGGACACGGCCGGCCTGCGGCTGGAACTGGTCAACGCGCTCGAATCGCTGCCGGCCGATTACCTGCAAGTGGTGCTGCTGCGCGATTTTGCCGAACTGTCGATCGGCGAGATCGCCGAACAGCTCGGTTTCACCACGGCCGCCATCAAGAGCCGCTTGCATCGTGCAAGGCTGATGGCGCGCGAATACCTGATCGGCTGAGTGCGGCGTAGCCTGGTCGAGGCTTAGTCGGCGCTCAGCGTCACCTCGCGCTGCCCCGGCCAGCTCCACGTGCCGGCCAGCCGCCAGTCGCGTTTTTCGCCTTCCACCAGCACCACCCAGCGGCTGCGCTCGAGCATCGGCAGGTTGATCTGGAACATGCCGAATTCGTCCGGCTGCACCACCAGCTTGATGTCTTTTTCCGGCAATGTCGCATGCGACAGGTGCACGAACAGCCGCTCCGTCCTGCCGTGATCGTCGGTGCGGCGGCGCAACTGCCCCGCCAGCAAGCCCTGCGTGGCGTCATAGCCCAGCGACACCGACAGGCCCAGCGACGACGCCAGGCGGTCGCGCCGCAAATCCTGGTTGATCGCCTTGCCCTGCTTGTAGTAGTCGCCGACCACCAGCGCGTCCTGCTGCGAGAACGCCAGCCAGCCGGTATAGGTGCCGGCCACCACCACCAGCGCCGGGCCGGCCATCAGCAGCCACGGCCAGCGCTGTTTCCACCACGGCGTCGCCGTGGCCATCGTCATTGTTACGCTCATCTAGCTCTCCTTAACGCGGCACGAAGAACACCGCGTGTTCTTCCACCCGCAGCGACGGTTGGTCGACCGCGGTCAGTTCGATCTCGATCTTGTTCGAGCCCGGATGGCCGGCGCCGTGCGCCGTGCGCAGCCGGATCGCATGGGCCTTGGTTTCGGTGCCCTCGACCCGCACCAGGTCCGGCGTCACCTGGGTCAAGGTCGCCAGGCCGCTGACGGCGATGCGGTAGGTGTGGGCCTGCTCGGAAGTGTTCATGATCTGCAGCCGGTAGACGTTTTCGATCATGCCGTCCTCGACCTCGCGGCCCATGGCGCCGCGGTCGCGGATCACGTCCAGCTTGAGCGGCGTGCGCAGCGCCAGCGCGGTGCCGACGCCGATGACGATCAGCGCCAGGATGCCGGCGTAGATCTTCACGCGCGGGCGCAGCGTGCGCTGGCGGATCTCGGTCGGCGTGTAGTGCATCAGCATCGCCCGCTCGGTGCTGTAGCGGATCAGGCCGCGCGGCTGGCCTATCTTGTCCATCACGCCGTTGCAGGCGTCGACGCAGGCGGCGCAACCTATGCATTCATACTGCAGGCCCTTGCGGATGTCGATGCCGGTCGGGCATACCTGCACGCACATCGAGCAATCGATGCAGGAGCCGCCGTTGCCGTTTTCGGTTTTCGACAGCGGGCCGCGCGGTTCGCCGCGCGCGCTGTCGTAGGTGATGATCAGCGTGTCGCGGTCGAACATCGAGCTCTGGAAGCGGGCATACGGGCACATGTACTTGCACACCTGTTCGCGCATCCAGCCGGCGTTGCCGTAGGTGGCGAAGCTGTAGAACACCACCCAGAACCATTCCCACGGGCCGAAGTTCAAGCTCAGCACCTCGCCACCCAGCAGCTTGATCGGCGTGAAATAGCCGACGAAGGTGAAGCCGGTCCACAGCGCCACCGCGCCCCAGGCCAGGTGCTTGGCGCTTTTCTTTGCGAACTTGCGCGCCGAGGGCGGTTGCCGGTCCAGCAGCATGCGGGCGCTGCGCTTGCCTTCGATCTTGCGTTCTATCCACAGGAAGATCTCGGTGTACACCGTTTGCGGACAGGCGAAGCCGCACCACACCCGCCCCGCCACCGCCGTCGCCAGGAACAGCAGATAGGCGCAGATGATCAGCAGCGCGGCCAGGTAGATGAAGTCCTGCGGCCACAGGACCAGGCCGAAGATGTAGAACTTGCGCGCCGTCAGGTCGAACAGCAGGGCCTGGCGGCCGTTCCACTGCAGCCACGGCGTGCAGTAGAACGCCAGCTGCGTCAGCCAGACAAACAGCCAGCGCAGGCGGGCGTAGCGGCCGCTGGCTTCGCGCGGATAGATTTCCTCGCGGGCCGCGTACATCTTGATCACTTGTGGGGCAGCATCGGTCATCGCATCAGTCCATCAAGGCGCGGCGGCGGGCGCGGCGGCCATGGCGGGTATCGCCGCCGGCGCGCCGGCGTCGTTCGACAGGCTCCACACGTAGGCGGCCAGCACGTGCACCTTGGCGTCGCCGAGGAAGTCCTCGAACGCCGGCATGGTGGTGGTACGGCCCTTGCGGATGGTTTCCATCACGGTCTCGGCGCTGCCGCCGAACAGCCAGATCTTGTCGGTCAGGTTGGGCGCGCCGAGGGCCTGGTTGCCGGTGCCGCCTGCGCTGTGGCAAGCCATGCAGGCGCCGAACTTGTCCTTGCCGAACACCACCTTGATCGGATCGGCGGTCGAGCCGGACAGGCTGAGCACGTAGTGCGCGACGTTTTCCACGTCCTTGTCCGAACCGAGCGCCGCGCCCATCGGCGGCATCATGCCGGTGCGGCCGTGCAGTATGGTTTCCTTGATGGTTTCCGGCGCGCCGCCGAACAGCCAGTCCTTGTCGGTCAGGTTGGGGAAGCCCTTGTTGCCGCGCGCGTCCGAGCCGTGGCATTGCGCGCAGTAGGTCAGGAACAGCCGCTCGCCGATGGCGTGCGCCTTCGGATCGGCCGCCACCGCCTTCAGGTCCTGCTTCTGGTATTGCGCGAACAGCGGGCCGTAGTCGGTCTCGGCCTGCTTGAGCTCGGCCTGGTACTGGCCGGACGATTTCCAGCCCAGCTTGCCGGCATAGGCGCCCAGGCCCGGGTACAGGAACAAATAGGCCAGGCCGAACACGATGGTGATGTAGAACAGCCACATCCACCAGCGCGGCATCGGCGTGTTCAGCTCGGTCAAGTCTTCGTCCCACATGTGGCCGGTGGTCTGGCCGGGCTGGCCCTTGACCTTCGATTGGGAGAACAGCAGGATGCCGCAGCCGGCGATGCCGAGCAGGGTCAGCACGGCGATGTACAGGTCCCAGAAGCCGTTGGTGAAGTCAGCCATGATGGGCCTCCTTTTCAGCGTCCTCGTCGTCGAACGGCAGTTGCGCCGCCGTGGCGAAGTCGGCTTCCTTGTTGTGGATGAAGGCCCACCACAGGATGCCGGCGAAGGTGATGAAGGAAATCACCGTCATCACGCTGCTGGCGCGGTCAAACAGAGTGTCGATAGCCATGCTAGTTCCTCGTCTTGATCAATGTGCCCAGGCCTTGCAGGTAGGCGACCAGGGCGTCTTCTTCGGTCTTGTCTTTGAGCTCGGCCGGAGCGGCGGCGATCTCGGCGTCGGTGTAGGGATCGCCCAGGCGCTTGAGCGCCTTCATCTTCGGCACGATGGATTCCGGCACCAGCGACGTCTGCGCCAGCCACGGGTAGTTCGGCATATTCGATTCCGGCACCACGTCGCGCGGATTGGCCAAGTGGGTGCGGTGCCATTCGTCGCTGTAGCGGCCGCCCACGCGCGCCAGGTCGGGACCGGTGCGCTTGGAGCCCCACTGGAACGGACGGTCGTAGACGAACTCGCCGGCCACCGAGTAGTGGCCGTAGCGCTCGGTCTCGGCGCGGAACGGCCGTATCATCTGCGAGTGGCAGTTGTAGCAGCCTTCGCGCACATAGATGTCGCGGCCGGCCAGGCGCAGCGGCGAATACGGCTTCAGACCCGCCACCGGCTCGGTGGTGGACTTCTGGAAGAACAGCGGCACGATCTCGACGGCGCCGCCGACGCTGACCACCAGCGTCACCAGCGCGATCAGCAGCCAGGGGTTTCTCTCGATCCAGTCATGTGAAAATTTCGATTTCATACTGTGCTCCGATATCAGGCGTGGCCGGCGGCCAGCGCGGGAATGCGTGCCACGGCGGTGTCGCGGTTACGCAAGGTCATCCAGGTGTTGTAGCCCATCAGGCACATGCCGCTCAGGTACAGCAGGCCGCCGCCGAAGCGCACCACGTAGTACGGATAGGTGGCCTTGACGCCCTCGACGAAGGTGTAGGTCAGCGTGCCGTCCGGATTGACGGCGCGCCACATCAGGCCCTGCATCACGCCGGCGATCCACATCGCGGCGATGTACAGCACGATGCCGATGGTGGCGACCCAGAAGTGCACGTCGATCAGGCGGGTGCTCCACATCTTTTGCTGGCCGGCCAGGCGCGGCAGCAGGTAGTAGATCGAACCCATGGTGATGAAGCCGACCCAGCCCAGCGCGCCGCCGTGGACGTGGGCGATGCCCCAGTCGGTGTAGTGCGACAGCGCGTTGACGGTCTTGATCGACATCATCGGGCCTTCGAAGGTGGCCATGCCGTAGAACGACAGCGAGACGATCATGAACTTCAGGATAGGGTCGGTGCGCAGCTTGTGCCAGGCGCCCGACAGGGTCATGATGCCGTTGATCATGCCGCCCCAGCTTGGCGCCAGCAGGATCAGCGAGAACACCATGCCGATCGATTGCGTCCAGTCCGGCAGCGCGGTGTAATGCAGGTGGTGCGGGCCGGCCCACATGTAGGTGAAGATCAGCGCCCAGAAGTGCACGATCGACAGCCGGTACGAATACACCGGACGTTCTGCCTGCTTGGGAATGAAGTAGTAGACCATGCCGAGGTAGCCGGCGGTCAGGATGAAGCCCACCGCGTTGTGGCCGTACCACCACTGGATCATCGCATCCTGCACGCCGGAATAGGCGGAGTACGATTTGAACAGCGTGGCCGGCATGCTGGCGCCGTTGACCACGTGCAGGATCGTCACGGCGATGATGTAGCCGGCGAAGAACCAGTTGGCCACGTAGATGTGCTTGACCTTGCGCGTCAGCAGGGTGCCGAAGAACACCACCGCGTAAGAGACCCAGACCACGGCGATCAGCAGGGTGATCGGCCATTCCAGCTCGGCGTATTCCTTGCCGCGGGTCAGGCCCATCGGCAGCGTGACGACGGCGCTGAGGATGACCGCCTGCCAGCCCCAGAAGGTGAAGGCGGCCAGCTTGTCCGAGAACAGCCGCACCTGGCAGGTGCGCTGCACCACGTAGTACGAGGTGGCGAACAGGCCGCAGATGCCGAACGCGAAAATGACCGCGTTGGTGTGCAGCGGCCGCAGGCGGCCATAGGTCAGCCAGGGAATGTCCAGGTTCAGCGACGGCCATGCCAGCTGGGCGGCGATAATGACGCCCACCAGCATGCCGACGATGCCCCAGACCACGGTGGCGACTGCGAATTGCTTCACAATCTTGTAGTTGTAGTTCTGTGCAAGGTCCACTTGAAGTTCTCCCAAGAACGCTTTGATGATGTGTATCAAAGGTTACGGAAGTGGGACCCAAAAAACCTTGATGTGGATCAAAAAATTCCGGAACCAGCTAGTCCTCCGGCGGCTTGTCGTCATCCTGCAGAACGCGCAGCGCCGGGCCGACCAGGTCGTCGAACTGGCCGTCGTCCGAGGCCTTGAAAAAGATCCACAGCGCCACGAACACCAGCAGCACGCTGATCGGAACGAGCAGGTAGAGCGCATCCATCAAGAACTCCTTCTGAGTCGCAGCGCGTTGGCCACCACCACGGCCGAACTGAGCGCCATGCCGACGCCGGACAGCCAGGGATTGAGCAGGCCCATGGCCGCGGCCGGTATCGCCAGCAGGTTGTAGACGCTGGCCCAGGCCAGGTTCTGGTGGATCACCCGCATCGTGCGCGCCGCCACGCGCGCGCTGTCGGCCACGGCGCCGAGGCGCCCGTGCAGCAGCACCGCGTCGGCATGGGCCTGCGCCAGAGCGGCGCCCTCGCCCATCGCGAACGACACGTCGGCCGCGCTCAGCACGGCCGCGTCGTTGATGCCGTCGCCTATCATCGCCACCACTGCGCCCTGCTGCTGCAAGCGCTTGACGAAGGCCAGCTTTTCCTCGGGCAGGCAGTTGCCGACGGTGGTGTGGATGCCCAGCCGGTCGCCGACCTCGCGCACCAGCCTGTCGTTGTCGCCGCTCAGCAGCACCACGGTCTTGCCGGTCTGGTGGAAATAGTCGACGGTGGCCTGGGCGTCGTCGCGCAGGCCGTCGCACAGATGCAGGCACGCCAGCCATTGCCCCTCCACGCCGAGATAGACGGGCGTGACGCCGGCGCCGGCATCGTGCGGCGGCGCGGCGCCGCTCAAGCCGGCCACGAAGCCGGCGCTGCCGAGGCGGTAGCGCCGGTCGTGCACCATGCCTTCGATGCCGCGGCCGGCGGTTTCGCATACCTCGCCGGCCTGCCAGTCCTCGCGGCCGTGGTTGTCGAGGGCGGCGCCGACAATGGCGCGCGCCAATGGATGGGCGCTGCCGGCATCCAGCGCGGCGGCCACCCGCAGGCAAAAGTCCGGCTGCATCCTCCCCAGCGGCTGGATCTTCCGCAGCATGGGGCGGCCATGGGTCAGCGTGCCGGTCTTGTCGAACACAATGTGCGTGGCGCGGTGCAGCGTCTCCAGCGTCTGCGGGCCGGTGACCAGCACGCCTTCCCGCAGCAGCCGGTCGGTGGCGGCGGCCAGCGCGGTCGGCGTGGCCAGCGACAGCGCGCACGGGCAGGACACCACCAGCACCGCGATGGCGATCGGCCACGCGCGCGCGGCGCTGTAGCCGTCGAGCCAGAACCAGAAGCCGAACGCGGCCAGCGCGAACAGCAGCAGCGCGGCCACGAACCAGGCGGCCACGCGGTCGGCCCACAGCGCGATGCGCGGTTTGTCGCGTCCGGCGCGGTCTATCAGTTTGATCAGGCTGGACAAGGTGCTGTCCTGCGCGCGGCGTGTCACGCGGGCGACCACCACGGTGCCGGCGTTGATGGCACCGCCCGGCAAGGCGTCGCCGACCGCCTTGGCGACCGGCGCGCTCTCGCCGCTCAGCAGCGACACATCCAGCAAGGTGCGGCCATCGACGATGATGCAGTCGGCGGGCACCGCCTCGCCCGATTTGATCATGATGAGGTTATCCACAGCCAGCGCGGCGGCCTTGACCAGCGTGGCGGCGTGGCTGTCCGGATAATTTTCCAGCAGCGTGGCGGAGGCGGGCAGCGCGTGCTGCAGGCGCTCCAGCGCGGCGGCGGCCTTGCGGCGCGCGCGCAGTTCGAAGTAGCGGCTGCACAGCAGCAGGAAGATGAACATCGTCACCGAATCGAAATACACGTCGCCGTGTCCGCGCACGGTGGCCGCCACGCTGGCGCCGAAGGCGGCGGCGATGCCCAGCGCCACCGGCAAGTCCATGCCCGGCGCGCGCGCCCGCAGGCTGGCCCAGGCGCCGCGCCAGAACGGCTGCGCCGAATAGCAGATCGCCGGCAAGGTCAGCAGCAGGCTGGCCCAGCGCATCAGCGTCGCCATGCTGTCGTCCAGCGTGCCGTCGTCGGCCAGATAGGCGGGGGCGACGTACATCATCACCTGCATCATCGACAGCGCGGCGACGAACAGCTGGCGGCCCAATGTCCTGGCGCTCTTGCGCTGCTGCTCGCCGTGGCGGCCGGCGTCGTAGGGATAGGCGGCATAGCCGATGGCGTGCAGCGCGGCCAGGATGGCGCCGGGTTCGCAAACCTCGCTGCGCCAGCGCACGTACAGGCGCTCGGTGGCGACGTTGAGCTGGGCGCTTTCCACGCCCGGCAGCCTGGCCAGGCGCTGCTCGATCAGCCAGACGCAGGCGGCGCAGCGTATGCCCTCCACCGCGAACATGGCTTCGCGGCTGTCGCCGTCGAGGGCGAAGCGGGGATCGGCGTTGTCGTACAGCTGCAGCTCGGGCGGCACCAGTTGCGCGCCGTCGGCGGTTGCCGCATAGCCGGCGCGATCGCGGTAATACGATTGCTGGCCGAGGTCGACGATGGTCTGCGCCACCGCGGCGCAACCGGGGCAGCACATGGCGCGCTCGGCGCCGTCGATGGACACCTGCCATGCGGCGCTGCCGCCGGCCGGCAGCGGCAGTCCGCAGTGGTAGCAGACGCTTGCGTTGTGGACGCGCTCTACGAATGTGGTGTCAGGCATAAGCTATCCATCCATGCGGGCGTGAGGCCGCCGGCCGCGCGCGCCAGTCCCAGCATGCCAAAGGCCAGCACCAGCAGGCCGCAGGCGACGCGTACAGTTTTCTTCCGCAAGGCGCTTTGCAGGCGCGCGCCCAGCAGGCCCAGGCCGGTCAGCATCGGCAGCGTGCCGAGGCCGAACGCCAGCATCACCGCCGCGCCGTTGCCGGCCGAGCCGCTGAGCATGGCGGTCAGCAGCACGCTGTAGACCATGCCGCACGGCAGCCAGCCCCACAGCAGCCCGAGCGCGAACGCCTGCTGCGGCCGGCGCGCCGGCATCAGCGCCTTCATCATCGGCGCCAGCACCGGCTGCGCGCGCCGCCACAGCACGCGGCCGCCCTGCTCCAGCACGGCCAGGCCGCGCCAGGCGTCCATCAGATACAGGCCCAGCGCGACCAGCATCAGGTTGGCCAGCCAGTAAAAGGCCAGTTGCGCGCCGGCCAGCGCGAGCATGTCTTGCGCGCCGCCCGCGAGGCCGCCCGCCAGCGCGCCGGCCGTCATGTAGCTGGCGATGCGGCCGGCGTTGTAAGCCAGCACGCGCGGCAACGCGTTGTCGGCGACCGGCACGATGGCGACCACCCTGCGCGCCGGCTGCGCGCTGGCCGTCAAGGCGCCGACGATGCCGCCGCACATGCCGATGCAGTGGACGCTGCCCGCCAGGCCGACCACAAACACGGGCAGTAGCTGCAGGGCGTTCATGATGGGCTCAAATCGTTTTCGAGTAGCGCAGCGGTTGCGGGCCGTCAGCGCGGGGCAGGCCCAGGTAGCGGTCGAACACCATGCAGATGTTGCGTATCAGCAGACGGCCCCTGGGCGTGACGGTGATCCACTCCGGATCGACGACCAGCAAGCCGTCTTCCTCGAACGCCTTCAGCTTTTCCAGCTCGGCCGCGAAGTACAGCGGGAAGCGGATCGGATAGGCCTGCTCGATCGACGACATCGACAGTTCGAAATTGCACATCAGCTTTTGAATGACGATGCGGCGCAGCAGGTCGTCGGTATCGAGCTTGATGCCGCGCGCGACCGGCAGCCTGCCCTCGTCGAGCTTTTCATAATAGGCGTCCAGCGTTTTCTCGTTCTGGCTGTAGGTGGCGCCGACCGCGCTGATGGCCGACACGCCGCAGGAGATCAGGTCGGCCTCGGCGCGCGTCGAATAGCCCTGGAAGTTGCGCTGCAACAGGCCCTGGCGCTGCGCCACCGCCAGCTCGTCGTCCGGCTTGGCGAAATGGTCCATGCCGATGTAGACGTAGCCGGCCGCGCACAGGCGGCGGATGCTCAGCGCCAGCAGCTCCAGCTTGACCTCGGGTGTCGGCAGGTCGGCCTCGGCGATGCGGCGCTGCGGCTTGAACAGGTGCGGCAGGTGGGCGTAGTTGTACAACGCGATGCGGTCCGGGTCGGCGGCGATCACCTTGTCCAGCGTTTGCTCCATGCTGGCCAGGCTTTGCTTGGGCAGGCCGTAGATCAGGTCGATGCTGATCGAGCGGAAGCCGGCGTCGCGCGCGGCGTCCATCACGGCCCGCGTTTCCGCTTCCGGCTGGATGCGGTTGACGGCCTTCTGCACCTCGGGATCGAAATCCTGCACGCCCAGGCTGATGCGGTTGAAGCCCTGCGCGCGCAGCGAGTGCACGCGCTCGGCGCTGACGGTGCGCGGATCGATTTCTATCGAGTACTCGCCCTGCTGGTCCGGCGCGAAATCGAAATTGGCGTGCAGGTGTTCCATCAGGTCGCCCATCTGGCGGTCGCTCAGATAGGTCGGCGTGCCGCCGCCGAAATGCAGTTGCTCGACCGTGCCCGTGCCGGCGAACAGGCGCCCCTGCATGTCGATCTCCTGCTTCAGGTAGCCGAGATAGGTGGCGGCCTTGCCGTGGTCCTTGGTGACGATCTTGTTGCAGCCGCAGTAGTAGCAGATCGTGTCGCAAAACGGAATGTGGATGTACAGCGACAGGGGCCGCCGGCTGCGGCGCATGCGCAGGCCGGCCACCGCCTCGAGGAACTGGCCGTAGCCGAAGTCCGGCTGGAAGCGGTCGGCGGTCGGATACGAGGTGTAGCGCGGGCCGGACTGGCTCAGTTTGCCGATGATGGCGGCATCGAATTCAACCGCGGGAAAGGTGTGCGCGTTCATGCTGCAAGGCGTTTCAGGGCGGGTTGCGGACGGGCTGCCGGGATGGCGGCGGCTTTGCGCGCCGGGCCGAATTTGAACAGGCTGACCGCCTGCTTCAGGCCGCCCGCCTCCAGCGCCAGGCTGGCGGTGGCGGCCGCCGCTTCTTCCACCAGCGCGGCGTTCTGCTGCGTGACCTGGTCCATGTGGGCGATGGCGGCGTTGACCTGGTCGACGCCGATGCTCTGCTCGCGCGAGGCCACTGAAATTTCCTGCATGATGGCCGTCACCTGCTGCACCGACGCCACCACTTCCTTCATCGTGGCGCCGGCGCGGTCGACCTGCACCATGCCCGCGCTGACCTTGCCGACCGAAACGTCGATCAGGTTCTTGATGTCCTTGGCGGCGGTGGCGCTGCGTTGCGCCAGGTTGCGCACCTCGCCGGCGACGACGGCGAAGCCGCGTCCCTGTTCGCCGGCGCGGGCCGCCTCGACGGCGGCGTTCAGCGCCAGGATGTTGGTCTGGAAGGCGATGCCCTCGATCAGGCCGATGATGTCGACGATCTGGCGCGACGAGCTGTTGATTTCATCCATGGTGGCGATGACGTCGGCGACGATCTCGCCGCCCTGCACCGCCACGCTGGAGGCGTTCAGCGCCAGCTGGTTGGCTTGCGCCGAGTTGTCGGCGTTCTGCTTGACCGTGGACGAGAACTGTTCGACGCTGGACGCGGTCTCCTCCAGGCTGGCGGCCTGCGCCTCGGTGCGGCCGGACAGGTCGGCGTTGCCGGCGGCGATCTGGCGGGTGGCGACGGCCATCGTCTCGACGTTGACGCGCACGTCGCGGATGGTGGCGATCAGGTTGCTGTTCATTTGCTGCAGGGCCCGCAGCAGCTGGCCCACTTCATCGGTGGCCTCGGTCTCGAAGGAGCCGGACAGGTCGCCGGCGGCGATGGCGCGCGCGCCCTGCAACGCCCGGTCCAGCGGCTGCAGCACCGAGACGCGCAGCGTGTACCACAGGAAGACGTTGATCAGCAAGCCGATGAAGGTGGCGCCGAAGATGGCGTAGCTGTTGCCGCCGCCGCTCATCAGCGCGGCGGCGCAGACGATCACCTGCAGCACGTTGACCACGCTGGTGGCCAGCCAGATGCGCATCGCCAGCGAGGTGTGCGTCAGGCGCGACAGCAATGAGCCGGCGCCGGTATGGATCACCTGGCCGTTCTTGATGCGGATGTCGTGCCGGCCGCCGCCGCGCAGCTCGCGGTAGGCTTGTTCGGCCTTGGCGATCTGCTGGCGGTCGGCCTTGACCCGCACCGACATGTAGCCGGTGGTCTTGCCGTGCTCGCGGATCGGCGTGACGTTGGCGCGCACCCAGTAGTAGTCGCCGTTCTTGCAGCGGTTCTTGACGATGCCGGTCCACGGCGTGCCGGCCTTGATCGAGGCCCACAGGTCGGCGAACGCCTCGACCGGCATGTCGGGATGGCGCACGATGTTCTGCGGCGCGCCCAGCAGCTCGGCCTCGTCGTAGCCGCTGACCTGCGTGAAATAGGGATTTACATAGGTAATGTTGCCGTTTAAATCAGTCTTCGAGACGATGGCCTGATCGTCCTGGACCTCCACTTCGCGGTTGGTGACTGGCTGGTTGTTGCGCATGACTTGGGCTCCGGGTTATTGCTGTATCGCAATGAATACAACCAGTTTACGTAGTCGGACGCGCAAATTTATTGATGTAGATCAAAATTCCCCGGATTGGCTTGGGCAGGAAAACCGGCCTAGTCGCCGACGCTGAGCGGCCGCAGCAGGCCGACCGCATAGCCCTGGGCGTAGTCCAGGCCCAGTTCGCGCACCACTTCCAGCGTCGGTTCGTCTTCCACGTATTCGGCCACGGTGCTGATGCCCATCACGTGGCCGACCTCGTTGATGGCCTTCACCAGCGCCCGGTTGATGGCGTTGGTGGCGATGTCGCGGATGAAGATGCCGTCGATCTTGAGGAAATCCACCGGCAGCGCCTTCAGGTAGGCAAACGAGGACAGGCCGCTGCCGAAGTCGTCCAGCGAGAAGCGGCAGCCCAGCGCCTTCAGCCCGGCCATGAAGGCCTGCGCCTTCAGCAGGTTGGCGATCACGGCGGTCTCGGTGATTTCAAAGCAGATCTGTTCGGGCGCGATGTCGTGCTCGACGAACTGCTCGATGATGTAGTCGTGCAGCCCCTCGTCGCCCAGCGAGGTGCCGGACAGGTTGACCGAGTACTGCGCCGGGGCCGGGTGGCGGTCTTCGATATAGGCCTGCTCGGCGCTGAGGCTGTCGCGCATGTTTTGCATGTGGCGGCAGACGGCGCGTATCACCCAGCGGTCGATCGCCGTCATCATGTCGTAGCGTTCGGCGGCCGGAATGAAGGCGCCCGGCAGGATCAGGTCGCCCTTGCCGGGCTGGATGCGGATCAGCACTTCGTCGTGGGCGCCGTTGTGCTTGCCGAGGCCGACGATGGGTTGGGCGTAGAGCCGGAAATACTGGTGCTCGAACGCCTCGTTCAGGCGCGACACCCACAGCATCTCGCCCTGGCGCCGCGCCAGCCGCAGGTCCGAGTCCTGGTACAGGTGCACGCGGTTGCGGCCGCGCTCCTTGGCCAGGTAGCAGGCCTGGTCGGCGGCGATCAGCAGCTCGGTCATCGATTTGCTGTTGTGGTTGATCTCCACCACGCCAATGCTGACGCCCAGCTCGAAGGTGTGGTCGTCCCACACGAAGCGGAAATTCTTGATCGACTGCCGCAGGTCGTCGGCGATCAGCAGCGCCTGGTCGGGCGGGCAGTGCGGCAACAGCACGCCCAGCTCGTCGCCGCCGAGGCGGGCCAGGATGTCGCTGTCGCGCATCTGCGTCTGCAGCATTTTCGACAGCAGCTGCAGCAGCAGGTCGCCGGCGCTGTGGCCGCAGGTATCGTTGACGATCTTGAACTGGTCCAGGTCCATGTACAGCAGCGCGTGCACGTGGCCCTCGTCCTTGGCGCTGTGCAGCGCGGTGGCGATCTGCACCTCGAATTCGCGCCGGTTGATCAGGCCGGTGAGCGTGTCGTGGCTGGCGTTCCACGACAGCTGCTTGGTCAGCTTGCGTTCGTGGCTGACGTCGCGGAACACCACCACCGCGCCCAGCAGGTCGCCGGTATCGGACCAGATCGGCGCGGCCGATTCCTCCACCGCGATGTGGCGGTGGTCGCGGGTGACCAGCTGGTTTTGCGACGACACGCTGATCGCCCGCTTCATGCTCAGGCATTGCAGCGCCACGTGCTCGGGGATGGGGGCGCCGGCCTCGTCGACCAGATTCAGCGTGGTGCCGATGTCGAGGCCGCGCGCCTGCTCGAGGTTCCAGCCGGTCAGTTGTTCGGCGATGCGGTTCAGGTATTCGGTCTTGCCGTGCTCGTTGGTGGTGATCACGCCCTCGCCGATCGAGCGCAGCGTGACGGCCGCCATTTCGCGCTGGCGCGCCACGCTTTGCTCGTTCTCCTTGCGGTCCGTGATGTCCCAGACGATGCCCAGCGTGCCGATCGGGTGGTTTTGCTCGTCGCAGAACACCTGGGCCTTGGCGGCCAGCCAGTGCACGCTGCGGTCCGGCCAGACCACGCGGTATTCGACTTCGTAGTCGCTGTGGGCGTCCACCGCGGCCTGCATGGTGCCGAGCAGGCCGTCGCGGTCGTCGGGATAGACAAATTGCAGGAAGGTGGAAAACGGTTGCTTCATGTCGCCCGTGGGCAGGCCCAGCAGAGCGGTGCCGGCGCCAAACCATTGCACGGTGCTGTTGATGACGCTGCCTTTAGACAGTTCGGAATCCCAAATCGTCATACGCGCCGCGTCCAGCGCCATGCGTAAATGCCGCTGCATATGCTCCATTACGTTTCTCCGCCCTGTTTTCGCTTCGACCGGGCAGAGGAAAATAAGTTCCGCTTTTTTTCAGCGCTCAGGCCGCTTTTTTGAACAGGCGCCAGATTTTTCCGCCCAGCGTGACCGCCGCCAGCGCCAGCGCGCCGGCGACCAGGCCGGCGACGGCGTCCAGCGCGCCCGGCGTGGCCCAGGCCAGCAGCGGGCCGGCGACCGGCACCGTGGCGGCCGCCTCGGCGGCGTGGTGGACGATGTCGTGGGTGCCCGGCAGGCCGTGCATCAGGATGCCGCCGCCGACCATGAACATGGCGGCCGTGCCCACCACCGACAGCAGCTTCATCAGTTTGGGCGCCGCCGCCAGCAGCACGCGGCCGAGCGCGCGCACCGCGCTGCCGCCGCGCTGGCTCAGGTAGAGCCCGGCGTCGTCCATCTTGACGATGCCGGCGACGATGCCGTACACGCCCACCGTCATCACCATGGCGATGCCGACCACCACCGTCACCTGTTGCATGAACGGCGCCGTGGCCACCGTGCCCAGCGCGATGACGATGATCTCGGCCGAGAGGATGAAGTCGGTGCGGATCGCGCCCTTGATCTTGTCCTTTTCCAGCGCCACCAGGTCGACGTCCGGGTCGCTGATGGCGTCGGCCAGCTCGCCCAGGTGGTCGTCATCGTCCTGGTGCAGCAGGCTGTGGGCGATTTTCTCGAAGCCTTCGAAGCACAGGTAGAGGCCGCCCAGCATCAGCAGCGGCGTGATGCCCCACGGCGCGAAGGCGCTGATCGCCAGCGCGGCCGGCACCAGGATGGCCTTGTTCTTCAGCGAGCCGACAGCCACCGCCCACACCACCGGCAGTTCGCGCTCGGCGCGCACGCCGGCCACCTGCTGCGCGTTCAGCGCCAGGTCGTCGCCCAGCACGCCGGCGGTTTTCTTGGCCGCCACCTTGCTCATCAGGGCGACGTCGTCGAGGATGGTGGCGATGTCGTCGATCAGCGCCAGCAGGCTGGTGC
This sequence comes from Duganella hordei, assembly GCF_040369125.1. Lineage (NCBI taxonomy): Bacteria > Pseudomonadati > Pseudomonadota > Betaproteobacteria > Burkholderiales > Oxalobacteraceae > Duganella > Duganella hordei. The sequence continues at coordinate 284,051 of NZ_BPWI01000004.1, read as the reverse complement.
CGGCCATCTCAGCGGCTTCCTTGCGGGGTAGTCAGGTTGGTCATATGCGTTTCCTTAGTCGATAAGCAATATTAACCTACGTTGGCCGCGCAGCGATACGCCGTCACCGCTACAATGTACTTTGCCGCGTGGCATGGTGCCGCGCCGTGACCGCACGGGATACCCTCATGAGCTTTGCCACCTGGATCACTTTTTTTGTCGCCGCCTGCATTATCGCGGTCTCGCCCGGATCGGGCGCCGTGCTGGCGATGTCGCACGGACTGTCATACGGCGTGCGCCGCACCAGCGCCACCATCTTCGGCCTGCAGACGGGCCTGTTGCTGATCTTCTTCATCGCCGGCGCCGGCGTCGGCTCGCTGCTGATGGCTTCGGAAGTGGCGTTCAGCATCGTCAAGACGGTCGGCGCGCTGTACCTGATCTACCTGGGCCTGAGCCAGTGGCGCGCCAAGGTCACCATCGGCGCGCAGCAAAGCCAGGCCGAAATGACGGTGCCGGCGGCCCGCAAGCGCTTCCTGACCGGCTTCCTGACCAACGCCACCAATCCCAAGGGCATCATCTTCATGGTGGCGGTGTTGCCGCAATTCATTACGCAAGGTGCGCCGCTGCTGCCGCAGCTGCTGATCCTGGCCGCCACCATGTTCTGCATCGACCTGGTGGTGATGCACAGCTACGCCTTCCTGGCCTCGTCGATGCAGCGCTTTTTCCGCGACGCCGGCGCCGTCAAGAAGCAGAACCGGGTGTTCGGCGGCCTGCTGATGGCGATCGGCGCGGCGCTGTTCTTCGTCAAGCGGGGCGGCGCCAGCGCCTGATTTGTAACCCAGTGTAACCCCGGTAGTCCAACGCGAAGTCGCAGCGTTAAATAAGATAAGAAAAAACATAAGAATAAACAGAGGAGCGCTGTCATGAGCCGCAACATCATCCATTCCGTCGTCCTGGCCGCCCTGGCCGGCTTTAGCGCGCCGGCGCTGGCCGACCCGCCGGCCATGGTCGGCCGCATTTCGTCGGTGCAGGGCCAGGTAACGCTGGTCGGCGACGACGAGCCGGCCGCCGTCGGGTTGAACTGGCCGGTGACCGGCGCCAGCCACATCAATACCGCCACCGGCGCCCGCACCGAGTTCCGCGTCGGCTCGACGGCGGTGCGCATCGACGGCGATTCCGACCTGGAAATCATCGACCTGGACGACGATCTGTTACGGCTGCGCTTGAATTACGGCAGCGTCAACATCCGTATCCGCAGTCCCGAGCTGTTGCGCGATTTCGAGCTGAGCACGCCGCAGGCGCGCATCACGATGCTCGAGCCCGGCTTGCTGCGGGTCGATGTCGAGCGCATCGCCGACACCAGCCAGATCAGCGTGCTGGGCGGCAGCGCCCGGGTCGACGGCGCCGGTTCGTCGGTCACCGTCAACAACGGCCGCCAGGTCGAGGTCACCGGCGAGGACGTGCGCACCAGCGTGGCCCGCCGCGACGGCTTCGACGTCTGGTCCGACGAGCGCGACCGCGCCTCCGAGGCGGTGGTCAGCAGCCGTTTCGTCTCCAGCGGCATGACAGGCTACGAGGAACTGGACCGCAACGGCAGCTGGACCGAGAGCGTCGAGTACGGCGCGCTGTGGACGCCGCGCAATGTCGCGGTGGACTGGGCGCCGTACCGCGACGGCAGCTGGGTCTGGCTGGCGCCGTGGGGCTGGACCTGGGTCGACAACGCTCCCTGGGGTTATGCGCCGTCGCATTACGGCCGCTGGGTGATGGTCAACCGCCGCTGGTGCTGGGCGCCAGGTCGTCCGGCCGGGCGTCCGGTGTGGGCGCCGGCGCTGGTCGGCTGGGTCGGCGGCGACGGCTTCTCGCGCGACCGCCGTCCGGGCCTGGGCTGGTTCCCGCTGTCGCCGCGCGAGCGCTACGTGCCGAATTACCGTGTTTCCAATGAGTACGAGCGCCGCCTGACGTGGACGCATAACGGCAGGCCCTTCGAGCCGCGCGGGGACCAGCGGAGGGATCAGCGAGGGGACCAGGACAATCACCGCAACGGCCTGACCGTGCTGCCGCGCGAGCAGTTCGAGGGCCGCCGCCACAGCGTGCAGGTGAACCGTGGCGCCGGCCTGATCCCGACGGCGCAGAATGCAGCCGTCGTGAACGCCGCGCCGGTGGCGCCGCCGCAGCCGACAGGCTTGCCGCGCACGGCCGAGACCAACCGCCGCGGCGGCTGGCAGGACCGGGATCGCGATCACGACGGCATTCCGGACCGCCTGGAACGCCAGACCAGCGGCCAGCCGGGACGGGTGCTGACGGCGCCGCCGCAGCCGGTGCCGGTACCATTGCAGCCGGGCCGCCAGCAGACCACGACCACGCTGGCGCCGGGGCAGTTCGGCAGGCCGGATTCGGCGCCGCAGACCGTGCGTCCGGGCGACGTGCGGATCGATGTGCGTACGCATGGGCGGCCGGGGCAGTTACCGGCCACGCCGGGGCAGCCGCAGCAGGGCAATCCGCAGGTGAATGCGCCGGTGGCGATGCCGGCGCCGGTGATGCAGGTCTCGCCGACGCCCACGCCGTCGCGTGAGCGCTTCGAGCGCGATGGCCGGGATGGTCGCGGAGATAACCGCGGTGACAATCGCAACGAAAGCCGCTACGAAAACCGCGGCGACGACAATCGCCGCCCGGTTCGCGTGCAGGAGGAGCGCCGCCAGGTGCCGCAGCCTGCGGTTCAGCAACCGCAGATTCCTCAGCCGCAGCGCCAGGTCCCGCAGCCCGCGGCGCCGGTGCAGGCTGCGCCGCAAGCGCAGCCACAGCCGCAACAGCCTCAACAGCCGCGCCAGGAACGGCATCGCGACGATGGCCGTGAGCGCGGCGACAACAAAAACCAGAATCGCCAGTGACCGTTTAATCCGGAAAAAGGGTAGTTCAGGGGGCAAAAACTGCAGTTCGTCACAATCGGCTGGTAGCGACGTGACACTCTGCATAAAGTTACAGTCATGCAAACACCGGGGGACAGCGTGAGAACCGGGGCGCACAACGCCCGCCACGCCAGGCCGTCGAGACTGTACCCATTTGCCCCAACTATTTTCCGGATTTCCCGATTTCCGATAAGAGAATAGTTTTTAGCCAGCCCTCGGGCTGGCTTTTTTTTGGCCGCGTCAGCTCTGCTCGGCCTTCAGCCGCAGGCGGGCGCGCCATTCGCCCAGCGCCGACAGCGCGCCCTGGAATTCGCGTTCGATCAGATCCGCCTCGGCCGCGGTGACCTTGCCGTCCAACAGCGCGGTCGATACCGCCTCCGCCACCGCGCCCACCTGGCTCATCACCTTGCAGACCGTCTGCGACAGGTCGTCGTCACCGATCTTTTCCGGCGAAGGCACCACGAAAGCCGCCATGCCGTGGCGCACCAGCAGCGCGTGCAGCGGCAGGTGCGCGTCCGGCACGCCAGCCTGGTGGCACAGGTCCACCACCGCCGAGACTTCCTCGAACGACGGGTAATGCGAGGCGATGGTCGGCGCCAGCTTGTTGCGCAGCACATTGACCGAGATGCCCATCGCCTGCGCCAGCGCCTCGATGCCGCCGGGATAGCTGCGCGCCACTTTGTACAGCGCGTCGTGTTGATTCATGTCCAGATATTTACGTGTCATGGTGAAGCAGGCCTTTTATTACCGATGCAAGCGCCGTCGCGCGGCGCTATGCTGATTTTCATTCAACTTATTTGCGAAAAGACATCATGAAGTCCTTTCATTCTGCCCTGTTACTGACCTTGTGCCTTGCGCTGGGCAGCAGCGCGCTCGCGGAGGCGCGGCCGTCCTCACATTCTGGCACATCGTCGTCGTATAAAAGCGGCTTTTCTTCACAAAAGAGCAACTCCTCGAAAAGCTCGCCAGCGGCGCCGCCGGCGGCCAACCGCCAAAGCGGACCGGGCGCGTTCGGCAAGGCGCCGGGCTCGCCGGCCTCCGCCACGCCGCGCAACACGTCGGCCGCCTCGCGCGACCTGGACCAGAGCGCGGCCCAGGCCAACGCGCTGAAAACGCTGGATGCGCGGCGCGCCGCCGCCGCCACGCCGGCGCCGTTGCCGCCAAACGATACGGTTTTGCGGCCGCAGCAGTCGCCGGTGTATCAGGCACCGCCGGTCTACCAGCAGCAGCCGGTCATCGTGCAGCAGCCGAGCAGCGGCCTGATGCACGGCGTGCTGGGTTTCATGCTGGGCCGCGCGATGAGCCAGAGCCATCAGCCGGTGTCGTATCCGACGGCATCGAGCGGCAGCGGCACGGCGCCGGCCGCGACGGATGCGCAAAGCGGCATGGTCAACGGCATGCCGGGACTGGGTGCTCCGGTCCCGGCCGCCTCACCCGCTGCGCCGGAACCGTCGTTCGGCGCCACCGTGGTGCGCTGGTTTGTGTGGCTGGCGGTGTTGAGCGTGATCGGCTGGGCGCTGGTGTACACGGTGCGCAAGCTGCGCCGCCTGCGCGCCGGCAACGCGACGAATTATTCATTTGAGAGGAATTGAGATGGGCTGGTCGAATGCATACAACTACCTGCGCAACGGCGCGGCCAAACTGAGCGGCAGCGAAGCACCGCGCACGGATCAGGACTTGCCGCTGGGCGCGCGCATCGGCAGCGTGGTGCAGTTGCAGCAGTCGCCGCTGCTGCGCGCGGCCGGCGACGGTTCGCTGATCACGCTGCCGGACGAGGGCGACAACCGCATCGTGGCCGTGTCGCAGATCCGCCTGAAGCAGAGCGGCGGCCTGTACCGCTACTACCTGGACACCGGCGACCTGGATGCCAAGGAAAAATTCCTGCAGGTGTACCAGGACGGCCAGGGCCAGGTGCAAGAACTGATGTATTGCACCCAGCTGGCCCGCGTGATCCCGGAAACGGCGGAAGACCAGGAGGCCTACACCGGCCAGTCCGGCGCCGGCCTGGGCGACCGCAGCTACACCCTGTGGCGCGAGCAGCTGGGAGATATCGGGCTGGACGAGGCCGACCTGGACCTGGTGTTCGGCGAGCGCGACGGTGTCGACTACTGGCGCGACGCGGGCGACCCGAACGCCGAGTTCGTCACGCCGTTCAGCGGCAGCGAAACCCGGCTGGACGACGCCAGCGGCCGCACCGGCTTGCGCCAGGAAATGTATTTCATGCCGTACGTGCGCCAGTTGCGCGGCGGCGGCAACGAGTATTTGCTGATCACGACTGAAATCATCAACAGCGTGAACGGCGACGCATCAAAACGCGGGATCCATGTGGACTTTGTCATTGGTATCCCGGTTGAGCAGCAACGCATCGTTATCCAATGATGCGCAACGTTATTTGATAAGGAAGACTGACATGAGCAACTTGAATGGCTGGGGTTTGACCGCGCGTTTGATCACCAAGCATTTCGGCGCGCTGGGCGACCGCGTATCCGAAGCGATCGCCAACTTCGACCCGGAAACCGCCACCGAGGCCGACCGCGACCGCCTGGCCGACAGCCTGCGCGCCACCGCGCAGAAACTGGCCGCCGCCCGCTCCTCCTTCGACAAGGAAGCGGCGGACGTGGTCAAGCTGCGCCAGCTGATCGCCACCGACGAGCAGGCCGCCGGCACCCTGGCCGACCGCCTGGCCGCCGGCAAGATTTCGGAAGCGACGATCACGCTGTTCTGCGACGAGCTGGAAGCGAACAAGGCGCGCATGCCGCTGGAATTGCAGGAGGAAGCGGATGCCAAGCAGTATATGAACGAACTGCAGACCATCGTCGACGCGCTGTCGAAGCAGTTGGCCGAGTTCGATTCGGCCGCGAAGAAGGCGATGCAGGCGCTGGCCTCGGCCCGCGCCCAGCAGGATCTGCAGAAACTGCGCGCCGAGCGCCAGAGCCAGCTGGCCGGGCTGAGCGGCATGCAGGGCAACTCCAGCGCGCTGAACGCGCTGACCCGCCGGGCCCAGAACGTCAGCAACGAGGCGGCCGGCCTGAAGATCGTCAACGACATCGGCCAGCGTCCGCACGACCAGGCGGCCGAACTCGAGGCGATCCGCAAGTCGGTCAGCCAGCCGGCGCTGGGCAACGAATCGGCCCTGGCAAGGCTGCAACGCCTGTCCGGCCAGCAGCCGGCGCCGCAGTTGGCCGCGCCGGACGCGCCCGCGCTGGAGATGGGCAAAGCATAGGCCAGCGCTGAATTGGCTACAATAGAGGCCGGCGGCATCGCGTTGATGCCGCCGGTTTTCTTTTTTGATTGGAATGAATATGGAAGCGATCCCGCCGTCAGAGTCCCTCATCGAGTACCCGAGCGACTTCCCGATCAAGGTGATGGGGCCGACTCATATCGACTTTGCCCCGACCATCGTGCTGGTCGTGCAAAAGCATGACCCGGATTTCCACGAAGGCAAGATGGAAGTGCGTCCTTCGGCCAAGGGCAATTACACCGGCCTGACCGTGACCGTGCGCGCCATCAGCCGCGAACAGCTCGACGCGCTGTACTCCGAACTGTCGGCACACCCGATGGTCAAGATCGTGATGTAAATCAACCCTGCTGGCGCTGGAAGGCGGCCACCTCGGCCAGCAGCCAGTCGCGGAACGCCAGCACCTGCGGCTTGCCGGCCGCGCCGGGCGGCGAGACGAAGAAATACTCATCCGGGCACGGCGTGGCGATATCGAACAGCCGCACCAGCTGCCCGGAGGCGATCTCCTGCATCGCCACCACATGGCGCACCAGCGCCACCCCGTTGCCGTCGGCGGCGGAGCGTATCAGCATCGACAAATCCTCGAACATCAGCCCGCCCGACGGCTCGGCCATGTCGACCCTGGCGGCCTGCAGCCACGGCGACCACGGCTCCACCGAGCGCAGCAGCGTATGCTGCGGCAATTCCTGCGGTGTGGCGGGACAGGCTCCACGGCGATAGTGGGGACTCACTACCGGGTAATACACGTCGCCCATCAGGCGCTGCACCACCAGCCCGGGATAGTTGCCCCGGCCGAAGCGGATGCCGACGTCGATGCCGTCGCGCGCCAGATCCTGCAGTTGCCCGCTGGACTGCAGTACCACCTCGATATCCGGATACAGGTCGATAAACCGGCCCAGCCGGGGCGCCAGCCAGCGCGCCGCGAACGATGGAATCGATGAAATCGTCAGCCGCTGGTTGACGCTGGCGGCCCGCAACGCGTCCGCCGCCATGCCGATGTCGGCAAAGGCCTTGCCTAAAAACTGGGCAAATTTCAGCGCATCGCTAGTTATTTTCACCTGCCGGCCGTTGCGGACGAACAGCGGCCGCCCCAGTTCCTCTTCCAAAGCCCGTACCTGATGGCTGATCGCGCCGTGCGTCAGATGCAACTCTTCCGCCGCCCGCGAGAAGTTCTCATGACGGGCCGCCGCCTCGAAGGCGCGCAAGGCGGAAAAATTGGGCAGGCGGCGGCTGGCGCTCATCAGGTCGGCATGCTGTGGATAACTTTGTGAATAAATCTAACAAGAATCACGAAAATATAACGTTATACAGGCGCTACGGCAAGGTTTACCATGTGAATAAATCTACTCTAGCCGGAGCCATCATGCCTTTTGAACTGTACGTCGATAGTCTTTTCACCAGCCCTTACGCCATGTCGGCCTTTGTGGCGCTGACCGAAAAAGGCCTGCCATTCACCGTCAAGACGGTGGACCTGGAAGCCGGCCAGCAAAAGCAGAGCGCCTACTGCGACCGCGCGCTGACCGCCCGCGTGCCGGCGCTGGTCGAGGGGGATTTTGTGTTGACCGAGTCGACCGCCATTACCGAATACCTGGAAGAGACCTTCCCGGCGCCGGAATACGTCGCGCTGTACCCGAAAGACAAGCGCCAGCGTGCCCGGGCGCGGCAGATCCAGGCCTGGCTGCGCAGCGACCTGCTGCCGGTGCGCGCCGAGCGGGATACGGAAACAGTGTTTTTTGGTAAAGCCTGCCTGCCGCTGACGGCCGCCGGCCGCGCCGCCGCTGACAAGCTGATCCACGCCGCCAGCCAGTTCGTGCCGGAAGGCGGCGCCAACCTGTTCGGCGAGTGGTCGATTGCCGACGTCGACCTGGCCGTCATGCTGAACCGGCTTATCCTGAACGGTGACGAGGTGCCGCAAAAATTGAAGGATTACGCCGCCGGCCAGTGGCAGCGGCCGTCGGTCCGGCAGTGGCTGGAGCGCCACCAGCCGGGCTGATTTATAATGTCGGCATGACGTCCCTACCTCAAGCCGAGCCACTCCAAGCCGGGCATCCAGCCGGACCGGCGCTGATACGCCATCTCGGCCTGGCCGACTACGACAGCACTTTCGCCGCGATGCGGGCCTTCACCGACGCCCGCACGCCGGACACCCGCGACGAACTGTGGATCGTCGAGCACCCGCCCGTGTTCACGCTGGGCCTGGGCGCCGACCGCGGCCACCTGCTGGCTGGCGCCGATACGATCCCGGTGGTGCAGACCGACCGCGGCGGCGAAGTGACCTACCACGGCCCCGGCCAGGTGGTGATCTACATGCTGATGGACCTGCGCCGTAACAAGCCGGGCGGCAAGCTGTATGCCCGGCAATTCGTCAAGAAAATCGAGCAGGCGATCATCAACGTCCTGGGGGCGTATAATCTCGTCGGTGAGCGGATTCAAGGCGCGCCGGGCATTTATATGGCCGGCGGACCGAAAAAAGGCGCCAAAATCGCCGCGCTCGGCTTGAAAGTGCGCGGCAACGGTTGCACCTATCATGGGCTGTCGCTGAATGTGGCGATGGATCTGGCCCCGTTTTCCTGGATTAATCCCTGCGGCTATGCCGGACTGGAAACGGTCGACATGCGCACCGTCGGCGCCCACGCGCTGCTGTCAGATGTACAACAGCAGCTGGCCGAAGAATTGATACACGTTCTGGATGTAACGGAACCTGCACTACACGAATAACCACACTTTGCCCGCAAGGGCACGCAGCCAAATGACTTCTGAAACCACCTCCAGCGTTGCCCCAGCTTACAACCCGAGCGAAAAGCAAAAAGGCGCCAGCAAAACCGCGCGCATCCCGATCAAGATCGTGCCGATCGAGCAAGTTGAGCGTTTGAAAAAGCCGGAGTGGATCCGCGTCAAGGCCGCATCGGCCTCGACCCGTTTCTACGAGATCAAGGACATCCTGCGCGAGAACAAGCTGGTGACCGTGTGCGAAGAAGCGAGCTGCCCGAACATCGGCGAATGCTTCGGCAAGGGCACGGCGACCTTCATGATCATGGGCGACAAGTGCACCCGCCGCTGCCCGTTCTGCGACGTCGGCCATGGCCGTCCGGATCCGCTGGACAAGGAAGAGCCATTCAACCTGTCGAAGACCATCGCCGAGCTGCGCCTGAGCTACGTCGTGATCACCTCGGTGGACCGCGATGACTTGCGCGACGGCGGCGCCGGCCACTTCGTCGAGTGCATCCAGAACACCCGCGCGCTGTCGCCGAAGACCCAGATCGAAGTGCTGGTGCCGGACTTCCGCGGCCGCCTGGAAAAAGCGCTGACCATCTTCAAGGACGGCCTGCCGGACGTGATGAACCACAACCTGGAAACCGTGCCGCGCCTGTACAAGGAAGCGCGTCCGGGTTCGGACTACATGCACTCGCTGCAGCTGCTGAAGGAATTTAAGGAGCTGTACCCAGAGGTGAAGACCAAGTCCGGCATCATGGTCGGCCTGGGCGAGACCGACGAAGAGATCCTGCAAGTGATGCGTGACATGCGCGAACACAACATCGACATGCTGACCATCGGCCAGTATCTGGCGCCGTCGAACAGCCACCTGCCGGTGCGCCGCTACGTGCACCCGGACGTGTTCAAGATGTTCGAAGAAGAAGCCTACAAAATGGGCTTCAAGCACGCCGCCGTCGGCGCCATGGTCCGCAGCTCCTACCACGCGGACGAACAAGCCCATAACGTGTTGGCAGCCGCTGTATAAAAAAACTCAACGAAGCAGAAAAAGTAAGCCCTCGAAAGACGGCTTACTTTTTTTTCGCCTGAATAGGGCCGGATGAAAACAGGCGTTGAGCCATATCAGATCGTAGTAATTTGTATTGCTTGCCTTTGTGCGCCTCAAGACTAAACTGAGGTTTTCCGAGTAGGAGAGCAAAATGCCTGCGATTGATATTAGCGAAGCGAAAGCCAGGCTTTCAGCTCTGATCGATGACGCCTCCAATGGGGAAGAAGTCATCATTACGGCAGACGGTAAGCCCGTGGCACGACTGCTGGCAATCCACGCTCACTCGACGTTGCGCAAACCTGGCTCCATGAAAGGTAAGATCTGGATCGCCGATGATTTTGACGCGCCGCTCCCCGAAGACATTCAGGCCGCCTTCGAGGGAAAATAGTGCAACTATTGTTGGATACGCATATCTTGCTCTGGTGGTTGCAGGACAGTCGAAAATTGCCTGGCCGCTCACGAGCGCTTATCGCGACAGCCCCTGCAGTTTACGTTAGTAGTGTCTCGATTTGGGAAACTGCAATTAAGGTTCAGGCCAGAAAGCTGGATCTGGACTTAAACGAGCTTGTCGCAAACATCGCACGGGACGGATTCCAGGAGCTGATCGTCTCGTACAAGCACGCTGTACAAGTCGGACTGTTACCTTCCCTCCATCGCGACCCATTTGACCGCATGCTGGTCGCTCAAGCAATATGCGGCCCCATGAAACTATTGACCGCCGACCGGGTTTTGGCGGACTATTCCGAACTTGTCGAAATAGTCTGAATCGAGGAATCAATGAGTGTTCGTATCGAGGCTTCCTGGAAGGCGCGGTTGGAGCGGGAGTTTGAACAGCCTTATTGGGAAAGCCTGACTTCGTTCGTGCGGGCGGAGTATGCGGCGGGCCAGTGCTGCCCCGCCGGCAAGAACATCTTCAGGGCCTTCGATCTGACACCGTTCGACGACGTCAAGGTCGTCATCCTCGGCCAGGATCCGTATCACACGCCCGGCGCGGCGATGGGCTTTTGCTTCTCGGTCCCGGACGGCAACCGTCCGCAGCCCAGCCTGCAGAACATCTTCCAGGAATTGCACAACGACCTGGGTGTCGGGCGTCGGCAAACCGATCTGTCGGATTGGGCCGGGCAAGGCGTGTTCCTGCTGAACAGCGTGTTGACCGTGCGCGCCCGCGAGGCCGGCTCTCACGCCAACAAGGGTTGGGAAACGTTCACCGACAGCGCGATCCGCCTGCTGTCCGAACAGCGCGAGCGCATCGTGTTCGTCCTGTGGGGCAGCTACGCGATCGCAAAGAAAGCGTTGATCGATACGCGCAAGCATCTGGTCATCACCTCGCCCCACCCATCGCCGTTCTCCGCGCACAAGGGCTTCTTCGGCAGCAAGCCGTTCTCGCGCGCCAACGACTATCTTGCGGCCAACGGCCAGGCGCCCATCCTCTGGGCCTGATCAGGCGCCGATCAGCTTCAGGTCGAACGCGCGTTCGACGAACCACACCACCGCCAGCATCGCGATGGCGGCCGAGCCGCCGGTCAGCAGGCGCCGATAGAACCAGGTGCCGCGCAGCGCGAACGCCAGCGGCAGGAACAGCGCCACGATGCACAACTGGCCGATCTCCACGCCCAGGTTAAATCCGAATAAGCTCGTCAGCAGCGCACCCTGCGGCAAGCCCAGGTCGATCAGCACGCTGGCGAAACCGAAGCCGTGGATCAGGCCGAAACAGAAAGCCGCCACCGGACGCCGTCCGCGAAACAGCGGATAGAGATTGTTCACCGCCGCCAGTATCACCGAGGCCGCAATCGCCGATTCCACCCAGCGCGACGGCAGCGAGATCAGCGACAGGCTGGCCAGCGTCAAGGTCAGCGAGTGCGCCAGCGTGAAGGCCGTCACCACTTTCAGCACGTCGATGAAGGAGGCGCGCAGGCTGTCGGACGGCGCGCCGCGCGCACCCAGCATCACCGCCGGCAGCAGCAGCGACAGCAGGAACAGGATATGGTCGTAGCCTATCCAGATATGCCAGATTCCGTCCTTCACATACGCGCCGAATTGCGCCAGCCGGTCCGGCGCCGCCAGCGACAAGGTCTGTCTTGCGTGCGCCGGATCGAAGATGGCGGTGGACGTCTCGCCGTCGCGCGTCAGCCGCAGCAAGCCTTTGTGCTGTGGATCGAGATCGGCGAACAGGCGGTAGTTGATCGTCAGCTCCGCCACCGGGCTTGGACAGATCGCGCGAAAACGCAGCACGTTGTAGGCGCCGTCGGTGTGGTTGTCGATCAGCTGCTCGCCGGTGTCGATTGTGCAGGCGCCCTTGTCGGTGGCGATGCCCAGGCGCGCCAGCGCGTAGGCGGCAATCGCCGCATGGTGCTGGCGGATCTCGTCCCAGGTCAGCTTGCCGTCGCCATCCTGGTCCAGACCGATGGCGAAGTCGAGGTCGCGCAGCGCGATGTCCCATTGTCCGGTGACGCGATCGCCCTGCACCTCCAGCGACAGGTAGCTGTCGCTGGGCTTGTGCGCCCATGCCGGCGACGCGGCGCCGCACAGCAGCGCAAGGATCAAGAGCAGGCGTTTCATCATGTCCCCGTGTTCAGTTGACGGATCAGGCGAGCGGCCGTCACGTCCTCGGTGCCGTTCCGCGCGATCCAGTCCAGCACCGGCCGGGCGGCGTCGGCGTCGCGCGCCTTCAAGGCCGACTCCAGCAGGATGCGCATGTCGGCGGGCTCTTTCTGCACCGTCCAGTTCTTGCGCGCCAGTGTCAGCGCGGTGGACGTGTCCTGGCGCAGCAGCAGCTCAAAGCGCGCCTGCTCGCGTTGGTGCACGGTGTCGCCGCGCAGGGCGGCGGCGTCGAAGCGGGCAGCCAGTTCCTTGACGTCGCTGGCCAGCGCTTGAGAGGCGCCCTGCTGCTGCAAGGCCAGCGTCCGGCGCAGCAGCAGCGCGTCGATGCGAGTCTGGTCCGCCAGCAGTGCGACGACTTCGGCCGCCCGCTTCTGCTCCAGCAGGAAGTCGGCGTAGGCGCCCAGCAGATAACTGTCGCGCGGATGCAGCGCCAGCGCACGCTTGTAGCGGGCTTCGGCAACGGCCGCATCGCCACGGCGCTGCGCCATTTCGGCCAGCAGCGTCAGCGCCCATACCTGCAATTGCGCCGGTGCGTTGGCGCTGCGTTCCAGCGTCAGGTCCAGCAGCTGTTCGCTTTTCTGCGATCGCCCAGTCATCGTGCCGACGTTGGCGATGCAGGTGATGGTGACCAGTTCGATCGACGTGGTAGACAGCCGCGCGCAACTGGCAGTGGCGCCGGTGTAGTCGCCGCGCACGGTTTGCACGGTGGCCTGCGTCAACCACGCCTGGGCGTTGTTCGGATCGGCCGCCAGTACGGCCTTCAAGTCGTCCAGCGCCGGACCGAATTGGTGGGTGCTTTGCAGCAGCGTCGCGCGCAGCAGGCGCACCTGCGGCGGCGGAGTGGACAGCCACCACCACGGCGCCAGCGCCGCTTGTGCATAACCAAGGTAACGCGGATCGGTCTCGCTGCGGGCCAGCGCGATGTAACGCCTGGCCAGCTCGGCGGCCAGCGCCATGTCGTTGGGACGCGCGTTCAATTCGCTGCGCAGACGGCGCAGCTCCTGTTGTACCGGATCGCCGCGCCTTGGCAGGGTTTCGATCACTTGCTGGCCGTTGGCCGGAATATAGGGCGTGGCCTGGGCCGCCGCGCCAGCCAGCGCCAATGCGAAAAATACAGTTTTCATGATGACCTCAAAACGCCGCAAGGGCGGACCATTCCACGTCCGCCCTGTCGGTATATGGCTTACTTGTATGCGACCGGTTCCGTATCCTCCGGCGCGGTGGCGGCGACGGTATCGATCGCCACCGGCTCGGTGGTGGTTTCGGCGCCGTCGCCGATCAGGGCCAGCACGGCGGTGTAGAACGCGTCGAGCATCACCACCGGCGGCGATGGCGGCGCCGGCGGCGTGTGGTCTTCGTAGTGGGTGCTGCCGCCGCAGGCGCTGAGCACCAGCAGCGCAATCAGGCTCAGATATTTCATGGCGCCCTCCGGTTGGCCTGGATCACGGCGCCGGTTTGCGGCGAACCCGGGATCGGGGTTTTCAGGTATGGGAATCCAGCGTTGAAGAAGGTCTCGTCCAGATATGCGCCGTCGGTGAAGTGCAGCGCGCCGGCTGGCGCGTCGGCCGGGGCGCAGCCCAGGTTCAGGGTGCACAGCTTGCCCATCACCACGCGCAGCGCGATGTCGACCACATCGTCGCCGGGACGGCGGCCGTTCGGGAAGCCGGCATTGTCGCCGCCGATCACGCCAAGGCGGTTTTGCGCGCCGATGGCGGTCACCGGCGTCGAAGTATTCAGGCGCAGCATCTCCGACGCGGTCACCGTGGCCGGCTGGTTCAGGCCCTTGACGCCGGTGAGGAAGGCCGCCACCAGGTCGTTGCGCGGGAAGTTGGTCGGCGCCTTGGCGCCGGCGCTGCCGTACAGGATCTCGATCAGCGCCGGCAGCGTCGGGTTGGTGACGTAGGTGGCGAACTGGCCGTCGCCGGACGGCTTGCTGGCGTTGAAGGTGTCCTTGTCCTTGAGGCCGATGACCACTTCGTTCACCAGCGGCGCGCCGAGACGCGACACCTGGGTCCAGGCGCCGCCTTCCTTCGACGGGCTGCCGGAGTTTGGCGTCGGGTTCAGCAAGCGGCCCTGGCGCAGCGACGCCGTGGTCCAGCCGCCGATCACCGGATCGCTGCTGCCGGCGGCGGTCAGGCACGAAGCCGCCACTTCAAGCTCGATCGAGGTCACGTTCTTGTCGGCCAGGTCGTCCTTGGCGGCCTTCTCGGCGTTGGCGTTGAACTCTGTGGCCGGGGCCTTGATGTTGACCAGGTCGAAGGTCTCGCCCAGGTTGACCACGAACGGATCCTTGCGCTGGCCGACGAACATGCGCGCCGGTGTGCTGCAGCCGGGGATGTTGACGTTGTAGACGTGCGCCGCCGCGTAGGCCGCGTAGTTGGGGATCGACTTGTTGCCGATGTTGTCGAGCGGCTTGTCGAAGGTGCTGCTGCCGTCGGCCGCATTGGTCACCGCGGCCTTGGTGCCGCTGCGGCGGTCGCCGCGCACCACGCTGACGGTGTAGGTTTCACGCACATTGGCGCCGGCCGCGTTCGGCCCGGCGATGGCGCCGCCGTTGATCACCAGCGGTATCGAGACCTGCTTGCCGCCGACGGTGAGCTTGGTGTCCTTGTTGGTGTTGGTGAAGCGGAACTGGAAGGTCAGGTCTTCCTTGGCGTCGCCGTTGTTGTCGATGTGGATCTCGTACAGCGCGTTCGGATCCATGCTGAAGTAGTTCGGGCCGCCGTAGGCGTCCTGTAGCGGAATGTAGTCGGCGATCAGCGTGACATAGCTGGCGCGTCCCGTTTCGTAGCTGCGGAACATGTAGAAGTCGGTTCCGTCGACTTTGGGACTTTGCGTAACGAACGGTGCTTCGCGGTGGCTGGACGCCATCGCCGCCGGCGCCAGTGCGCCCGCCAGTGTGCCCAGTATCGCCACGCCCATGGCGTGCTTGATGAAAGTGTGCATCTCGATCTCCCCTATGGTTAGTGCTGCGGGGTGATATACGCGGGGGGAGGCGCGCCGGATTCAGATTCGATAAGATTTATTTTTTGAGAATTCGGTAATATGGTATTTTGCTGACGCTTGCAGCTTTTTCCTTTCCCCTCACTTCCAAGGCCATCGGTGTCCGACGCGAAAAACCTCGATCCCCAGCAGCTGCGTACCTGGCTGCAAGGCGCCGCACGGCGCGACGCCGTCGCCTTCCGTGCGCTCTACGATGCAACATCGGCGAAACTGTTTGGCTTCGCGCTGCGTATATTGGGTAAGCGTGAGCTGGCCGAAGAGGTGCTGCAAGAGAGTTTCGTCGCGATCTGGAACAATGCCGGTAGTTATCAAAGTCATCTGGCCGCGCCGATGACCTGGATGACGACCATCGTACGCAACAAGGCTTTCGATCTGCTGCGCCGCAGCGAGGTGAACGCCGAGATCGACGGTGAGCAGTTTGACAGCGAGGTGATCAATGCACTGCGGGACCCTGCCTCCACGCCCATCGAGGCGCTGGAAATGAGCCGCGACGCGAAGGCGCTGGCCTATTGCATGTCCGCGCTCGAGGGACTGCAGCGGCAGGTGCTTGGCCTGGCGTTTTTCCACGACCTGTCGCACAGCGAAGTGGCGGCGCAGATGGCGCTGCCGATCGGCACCGTCAAGACCTGGATACGCCGTAGCCTCGACAAACTGAAAACCTGCCTGGCGAAAATGGAGCGCGCATGAACCTTCGCGACAACGCTCCGCTGCGCGAAAAGCTGGCCGCGGAATATGTGCTGGGCACGCTGAAGGGCGGCGCGCGCCGCCGCTTCGAAAGCTATCTGCACAACGACGCTGCGCTGCGCCGCATCACCATGGAATGGCAGGACCGGCTGGCGCCGCTGGCCGAATTCTCGTCGGCGCGCGCCCCGCGCAAGCAGGTGTGGAACGACATCGAGCGCCGCCTGAACCTGCCGCGCAGCTATCCGGCCTGGCAGTTCTGGCGCAACCAGTCGCTGACCTTCTGGCGCGGGCTGGGCGTGGCGTCGACCGCCGTGGCGGCCTTGCTGGTGGTGGTCATCTCGGTGCGCATGCTGGAGACGCCGTCGCTCGACTACGTCGCCACGCTGACCGACGAACAATCCCGGACCGCGCTGGTGCTGACCGGCGACAGCGGCCGCAAGGCGATGACGGTGCGCCTGGTCGGCAACGCGCCCGTGCCGAGCGACAAGCAACTGCAACTGTGGGCCGTGCCTAAATCGGGCAATCCGCGCTCGCTGGGCCTGCTGGCCGATCGGGGCGAAGTCAGGCTGGCGCTGACGCCGGGTGCCATCGGCGCCGACGTGGCCCTGCTGGCGGTGTCGCTGGAACCGAAGGGCGGCTCGCCGAACCCGAACGGCCCCACCGGCCCTATCCTGTACAAAGGCAACTGGGTCCGCATGATGTAGGGTGAAAATTGGTATCATCGCGGGTACCGGGCACATGCCCTCATTCGCGAAAGACCACATGGACGCCAGCAAATTCACGCCGGAGTATTTCAACCACTTCGGCAAAGGCACTTTGCCGGACCATCTGGGCATCGTCATCACCGGCGTGCGCGAGGGCGAGATCGTGGCCGAGTTCACGGTCACGCCACAGCATCTGGCGCCTAACGGCTTCCTGCATGCCGGCAGCGTGGTCACGCTGGCCGACACCGCCTGCGGCTATGCCTGTTTCTCGCACCTGCCCGACGACGCCCAGAACTTCACCACCATTGAATTGAAGTCCAACCACTTGGGCACCGCGCGCGACGGCACGGTCGTGGCGACCGCCAAGCTGGTGCACCTGGGCCGTACCACGCAGGTCTGGGATGCGGTGGTCAGCAACAAGGCCACTGGCAAAACAATAGCGTTGTTCCGCTGCACGCAGATGGTCCTCTATCCCAAGTAGGCACAGGAGCGGTCTATATGAAGCAACTCACGAAGCTCGCTGGCTGTGGCCTGCTGCTGGCGTCGTCGCTGGCGATGGCGCAAACCCCGTATACCGAAGACTCGACTTACCGCGGGCTGGGCGGCAAGGAAGGCATCAAGAAGATCGTCGACACCTTCATCCCCATGGTGCTGGCCGATCCCCGCATCAAGGAAAGCTTTGCCGATTTCGACATGGAGCAGCTGAATGTGCGCCTGCAGGAGCAGTTCTGCGAGTTCGCCGGCGGCCCGTGCAAGTACACCGGCAAATACCGCGACAAGACCATGGACGGCGTCGGCACCGTGCGCGACATGGCCACCGTGCACCAGGATTTGAAGATCACCAACGCCATGTTCAATGCGCTGGCCGAGGATTTGCAGATCGCGATGGAACAGAACAATGTGCCGAGCGGCGTCTCGAACAAGCTGATCGCGAAGCTGGCGCCGATGCAGCGCGCCATCGTGACCGCGCAGACTGCGCAGACCCGTCCGGACCTGGGTAAATTCCTCGCCACCGGCGGCGTCAGCCAGGTCGAGGGCGCGGGCGGCGGCGGCATCACGCCGTGGGCGCTGGTCACCGGCTATGGCTCGCGCGACAGCTGGGGCGCAAACGCGCACTACACCTATATCAGCACCCAGGATTACACGCTGAACAGCTACGGCGTAGCGGTGGGCATTGCCGACCGGCTGGAGATTTCACTGGCCAGGCAGGAATTCAAAGGCAGCCTGGCGCCGCTGAACCTGCTCAACATCAAGCAGGACATCCTCGGCCTGAAGCTGAAGGTGGTCGGCGACGCCGTCTACGAGCAGGACAGCCCGATGCCGCAGGTGGCGATCGGCGTGCTGTACAAGCGCAACAAGGGCATAGGCGGCCTCGGCGCGCTGGGCGTGAGCAACGTCAAGCAGCTGGGCGCCAGCGACGATCACGGCTACGATTACTATGTGGCGGCGACCAAGATATTGTTCAAGCAAAGCCTGCTGCTGAACGGCACGCTGCGCGCAACCCGCGCCAACCAGATGGGTCTGTTGGGATTCGGCGGCGACCGGGGCGACAGCATGCGGCTGATGCCGGAGGTGTCGGTGGCCTATCTGGTCAACCGCAAGCTGGCGGTGGGCGCCGAGTATCGCCGCAAGCCGCACAACCTGGGCGTGGACAACGAAAAGGCGTACTACGACGCCTTCGTGGCCTGGTTCCCAAGCAGGAACTTCTCGCTCACCGCGGCGTATGCGGAACTTGGGGATATCACGATCTTCAATCCGAAGAAGCAGCACGGACTATACCTGTCCGCGCAAGCGGGATTCTAAAAAACAATCCGGGGTCAGATCCGACATTCGGACACGAGCTCTACTGTAGCGGCTGCTACAGTAGAGCTCGTGTCCGAATGTCGGATCTGACCCCGGGTTTTAGCCGTGCAGCGATTCTTCCAGCAGTTTGTGTAGTGCGGGGAAGTCCGGCTCGCCGAGGTAGCGCTTGAGGATTTTGCCGTCCTTGCCGATGACGAAGGTGGTCGGCGTCATCGCCACGTTGCCGTAGGCCTTGGCGGCCGAGCCGTCGATATCGAGCGCCACCTTGAACGGCAGCTGGCGGGTCTGGGCGTAGTTCAGCACGTAGTTTGGCGGGTCGTAGCTCATCGCCACGGCGACGAATTCCAGCCCCTGCGCCTTGTACTTGTTGTAGGTGTCGACCATCTTCGGCATCTCGCCCACGCAGGTGGTGCACGAGGTGGCCCAGAAATTGACCATCACCACCTTGCCGCGCAGGCTGTCGGGCGCGATTTTCTCGCCGCTGATGCTGAGGAAAGTCACTTCCGGCGCCGACTGGCGCTTGTTCAGCGACACATAGGCGCCAAAGCCGACCGCGGCGATCACCACGGCGGCCAGCACGGGCTTGACCCAGGCGGGGGAGGATTTGGTCTCTTGCATGATAGGCTCAGGCGTCGAATTAGGTGAGGCCATTATAGACCTCTCCTCCGGTTTATGAGTTGGACGCCGGTTTGGGCTGGTAGGTCTTCCACTCTTCCTCGGTGATGTATTCGAACACCTTGACCACCTTGGTCACGCCGCTGACGCCGCGCGCCACGTCGGCGCCGATCTGGCCTTCGCGCTGGGTCACGCGGCCCTGCAGGTAGACCACGCCGCGCTCGGTCACCACCTGGTAGGAGTTGGCCGAGATATCCTTCATGTCGACCAGGCTGGCCTTGACCTTGGTGGTGATCAGCGCATCGTTGGAGCGCGAGGTGTAGCTGGCCGGGCCGGCCACTTCCAGTTCGTTGATGACCGACAGCACGCCCTCGATGGCGCGGATTTCGCGTTCGGCGGCCGCCTTCATGGCCTCGTCGCGCACTTCGCCGGTCAGCAGCGCGCGGCGGTTGAAGGCGTTGATGTTGACGTGGCCGGCATCGCCGACGACGTTGTTGAGCTTGATGCTGCCCTTGACTTCGATCGCCCGGTCTTCCGTCTGCGCGCCCAGGGTGCGGCGGTCGGTGGCGGCAAGGGTACCGGAAATGGCGCCGCCCGCGACCAGCGCGACGCAGCCCGACAACGAGGCCAGCATGGCGCCGCACAGTACGCTCATGGCCAGCGGACGCTGTACCTTGTTCCAGATTGCGCCGGGATTAATCATTCACATCTCCTCCAAATAGAGCGACATCGATGCCGTCGCAAATGCAGTGTATCGTCGTCAAATGGACTTCCTGGATACGGGCGGTGCGGTCGGCCGGCACGCAGATGTGGACGTCGGCGTCGGTCAGCATCTTGCCGATCGCGCCGCCGCCCTTGCCGGTCAAGGCCACCACGCGCATTTCGCGCTCCAGCGCCGCCTCGATGGCCGCCATCACGTTGGCCGAGTTGCCCGAGGTCGACAGCGCCATCAGGATGTCGCCGGCCTGGCCGAACGCCTGCACCTGCTTGGAAAAGATCTCGCGGTAGCTGTAGTCGTTGGCCACCGCCGTCAGGATCGAGGTGTCGGTGGTCAGCGCCAGCGCCGGCAGCGGGAAGCGCTCGCGCTCGAAGCGCCCGACCAGCTCGGCGGCGAAATGCTGGGCGTCGGCGGCGGAACCGCCATTGCCGCAGACCAGGATCTTGTTGCCGTTGGACAGCGCCGAGAACATCAAGTCGATCGCCTGCGCGATATGCGGCGCGAGGACGGTGGCGGATTGGATTTTGATTTCGGCACTTTCGTGGAAGTGCGCCAGGATGCGTTGGTTTGTCATAGTGTGCTGATTATAGTGCAGTCGTTCAGCAAGCCGGACAAGCGCTGTTAAAAATGCTTACATCTGCAGGATATTTTGCAACCATGACAACTTATCACCGTCGATGGCCACCAGGTCGAAGCGGCACGGCGGCGGGCTGGGGTAGCGCATCAGGTAGAACTGCGCGGCGTGGATCAGCCGCCGCTGCTTGGCCGGGGTGACGCTGGCCGCCGCCCCGCCGAAGCCGCCGCCGGCCCGGCGCCGCACTTCGACAAACACCAGGTGGCCGCCGTGCTGCATGATCAGGTCGATCTCGCCGGCCTTGCACAGGAAATTACGGTCCAGCAACTTCAGGCCCCGGGCGTCCAGGTAGGCCAGCGCCCGGTCCTCGCCCAGCCGGCCCAGCCGCTGCTGTTCGGTGCGGGGCATGGCGGCCTCACGGGCCGATCGGCTGCGGCACGCCGTTCCTGACCACGGCCGCCGGCTCGATGCGTTCGAAGCTGGCCGCGCCGCCCTGGCCGAAGTCGACGGTCAGGCGGCCGGTGACGCCGTCCAGGCTGAAGCGGCCGGCAGGATGGCGGCCGATTTCGCGCGCCACGCGGTAGGCGTCGATGCCGAGCGCGTACAGCCGTTCCATGTCGGCGCTGGCCGCCTGCACCGGATGCGGATAGACCATCACGGCCGGATGGTCGCGCTGGATCTGCCACGGCAGGTCGAGCAGGCGCACGCCGTCCAGTTCCTGCGTCGGGCTGTTGTTGCCGTTGCCGGCGTTCAGCGCCGAGGTGCCGTACAGCGGCAGCCCGCCAAGGCCGGCGGGCTGCGCCGGTGCGGGAGGCGGCGGCAGCGCGTCGGCGGTGCTGAAGATGGGATTGGTCGGCTCGGTGCTGACGTTGTCGCCGAGGGCGCCGCGCAACTGGCGGGTCTGGTCGGCGCTCATGGCCGAGAACAGCAGGCCGGGCGGATCGTCGCGCAGGCGCGCGCGCAGCTGGACCAGTTCCGGGTCGCTCAGGTAGCCGTCCGGCGAACTCAGCTCGACCATGCGCACGGCGGCGCCGTTGCGCTGCCACTGGGCGGCGAAGGCGGCCGCCACGCGGCGCTGCCATGGCGTGCCGGTGCTGATAATCATGGCGGTGGCGTTCGGATGGTCGGCGGCCGCCAGCTGCGCGACCTGGCGCGCCTCTTCCTCGATCGACAGCCCCATCGCCAGCATCTGCGGCGGCAGCGGCGCGGCGCCCGCCGTGCCGTGGCCCTCCGGATAATTGAGGGCGATGGTCGGCTTGCCCAGCAGCGGGCTGGCGGCCAGCGCCGCCACCGCCGAGCGGGCCAGCGGGCCGACGATGATGTCCTGTTTTTCCTGCGCGTGGGCGTAGGCGGACAGCACGTCCTGCGGCACGTCGCCGGTTTCGATCACGCTGACGGTGATGTTGTCGCGGTCGCGCTCCCAGGCGGCCATGAAGCCGGCGCGGACGGCGTCGGCGGCGGCGCCCAGCGTTTCCGAGCGCAACGGCAGCAGCAGGCCCATGCGGACCGGCGGGTTGGCCGGCAAGCCGCCCTGCGCGGCTTCATCCTGCCGGGTGGCGGGAACGTCGGCAGACGGCGCGGCGGACACGCCGGGCAGCGTGACGGCGAACACTTCCGCCGGCGGCGGCGTGGGTTCCGGCGGCGGTTTCGGCAGCGGCTGCGCGGCGGGGCGGACCGGCGGCGCGGGCAGCGCACTTGTATTTGCCGAGCCGGGCGCGCACAATCCACCGGGCGCATCGCAAAACGGCGTGCTGCAGCCGCTCGCCAGCGCCACCGCCGCACATAGCAGCGACAACCTCACACTATTCATCCTACCCCCAATGACCGCACAAGAATTCAGCTCCATCGCCACCCTGCCCGTGATGGGCGAAATGGCGCACCAGACCTATCCTAGCGCAACCTTGTACGTCGTGGCGACCCCGATCGGCAATGTGACGGATATTAGCCTGCGCGCGCTGCACGTCTTGAGCATGGTCAATGCCGTGGCGTGCGAGGACACGCGCAACACCGCCCAGCTGATGACCCGCTTCGGCCTGCACCAGCCGCTGATCGCCGCCCACCAGCACAACGAGCGGGAAGTGGCGGAAACGCTGATCACGCGCCTGCAGGCCGGCGAGCGCATCGCGCTGGTGTCGGACGCGGGCACGCCGGCCGTGTCCGATCCGGGCGCGCGCATCGTCGACGCGGTGCGCGCCGCCGGCCTGCGGGTGCTGCCGCTGCCGGGCGCGTCGGCGGCGGTGACGGCGCTGTCGGCCAGCGGCCTGGTGAACGACCAGTTTTACTTTGTCGGCTTCCTGCCGGCCAAGGCCAAGCAGCGCGAGAACTTCCTCGGCACCTTGCGCGCGGTGACGGCGACCATGGTGTTTTACGAGGCGCCGCACCGCATCCTCGATTGCGCCACGGCGCTGGCGGCGGTGTTCGAACCGGAACGCCAGGTGGTGTTCGCGCGCGAGCTGACCAAGATGTTCGAGGAAATCCACCGCTGCCCGCTGTCGGAGGCGGAAGCGTGGATCAAGGCCGATCCGCACCGGGAAAAAGGCGAGTTCGTCGTGCTGCTGGAAGGCGCGCCGGCGGCCGAGGACGAGCATGACCTGGAGGCCGAACGGGTGCTGAAGATCCTGCTGACCGAATGCTCGGTCAAGCAGGCCGCCAACCTGGCGGCGCAGATCACCGGCCGCAAGAAGAACGCGCTGTATGACCGCGCGCTGCAGCTCAAGGGCGAAGCGTAGTCAGAATTTGCAGCCGCTGTCTTTCTTGTCCATCAGCCAGATCAGCGGCGACAGCAAGCCGGCGCCGGTGTTCTTGCAGTCGCCGCGCTTGGCGCCGGCGATGTCGCGCGCCAGCTGGGTTTCGCGCTGCTCCGGGTATAGCGGATGGTCGTCCAGCTGGGCCACCGGCAGGCCGGCGCGGGCCGGGTCTTTTTCGTTGGCGACCTTGCGGGCGGTCTTCAGCGCCGCGTTCATGTCGAATTTCTTCGGCTGCTCTTCCGGATGCAGCGGATCGGCCACGGGGCTGGACGGCGCCGGCAAGGTGATCGCCTGCGAGGTGGCCGGGACCGGCGCTGGCGCTGGCGGGCTGGGACGGGCGGCCAGCGCGGGCCGCTCCAGATCGCGTTTGCGCTTGCGCGCCGGTTCTTCCTTGGGCTCCGGCTTGGCCGGCGTTTCTATCGTGGCGACAATGGGCTTGGGCGGCTGCAGCCAGACCGTCATCGTCCTGGCCGGAGGCTGTTCGGGCGCCACCGGCAGCGACAGCCGGTAGCCGAATATCAGCAGCAGATGCAGCACCAGCGAGATGGCGATGCCCGCGACTATCCCCGGCCGCCGCAGCTGGGCGGGCTGACTCTGGGTAAAGGTCGCGTTCATGGTTTTTTCGCTAATTTGTGCACACCGCATCATCTCACATTGAAAAAAAACCGCCATGGTACATACTGAATTCATAGCGGCACTTGACGGATACTGAGGCAGCTTGTATTATCTTGCTTCTTCGGAGTGTGGCGCAGTCCGGTAGCGCACCTGGTTTGGGACCAGGGGGTCCAAGGTTCGAATCCTTGTACTCCGACCAAGATTCAAGAAAAAAGACTCAAGAGCTCAGGCTCTTGGGTCTTTTTTTTATCCTTTGCGCCCTTGGCGCATCCCTTCCGCCTCTCTCCCGCCTCTCGCCATATCAAACGAGCTATACGAATTGGTAATGGTTTCAATTGAATACGCAATTGGTTAGCAAACAAGCTGTTGCGTAACATGAATTTAGCGCGGCGAAAACGCGCAATAAAAAACTACGGAGAGACCATGGAACAATCAACGCTCAACTGGCCCATCGCCAACGTGTTCGTCATGACTTACGCCCGCAGCGACCCCCGCTAGCTCGCCGCACCCGCGAACGCCCGTCCCCAAATGTAAGAGCTGAGCGCCGGAACAGGCAGGCATTCGCACATTCATTCATTCCTATAACTAAGAGCACGGAGACACAATGAATATGAATACACCTAAGATGCGTAAAACGGTCATGGCCGCTGTCATTGCCGAAATGTTGATGATGGTCGGCGCCTCTGCCCAGACGGGCAGCGAGGCCAAGCCTGTCGATACCGGGACGACGGTCGTCGTCAGCGGGATACGCGCATCGCTGTCCTCGTCCCTGACGACCAAGCGCATACAAGACGGCGTGGTCGACGCGGTGTCGGCCGAAGACGCCGGCAAATTCCCGGACACGAATATCGCCGAATCCCTGCAGCGCGTCACCGGCGTGCAGATCCAGCGCAACAACGGCGAAGGGCGCTACATCTCCGTGCGGGGCCTGGGGCCGGAGTTCAACAATGTGCTGGTCAATGGCCGCACCATGACCAGCGACACCGGCGGCCGCGAGTTTTCCTTCGACCTGCTGTCCTCCGACCTGATCTCGAAGGCCCTGGTCTACAAGACGTCGCAGGCCTTCCTGCCCGAGGGCGGCATCGGTTCGACGGTGGACATCCAGACCGCGCGGCCGCTGTCGGGAAAACTGGGCCACACCTCGGTGGTCAATGTGTCGGATTCCTACGACTCGAATTCCAAGAAGAATACGCCCAACATCAGCGGCATGTATTCGTTCGCCAACGAGAACCGCACCTTCGGCGTGACCGGCTCGCTCTCCTACACCGACCGCGCCTCCAAGCAAAACAAGGCCGTCAACGACGCCTGGAACTACCGCGACGTGTCGATGATCAACGGCGACCTCAACTCCAAAGGGTTGACGATGGCCGACGTGACCACCAAAAAGCTCTACATGCCGCAGAGCTACGGCTTCCAGCAGGAGAATGAAAGCCGCAAGCGGCTGGTCGGCAATCTGACGGTGCAATACAACCCGTCCCCGACCTGGAAACTGACCGCGGACGCCCTGTATTCGCGCCTCGACCAAAAGAACGACGTGATCGCGTTCAGCGACTGGAACAATCCCGTGCAGCTCGGCGTCAAGTATGACAGCAACAACCAGGTCACCAGCTTCCTGCGGCCCGGCTCGATCTTCTACGCAAACAATCCGGCGCTGGCCGGCAGCGGCAAGCTGCTGGGCGAGGCCAATTCGAACGACATGATCGTCAAGGGCGGCGACCGCCTGTCCACCACGCAGGCGTTCGGCCTGAACTCGAAATGGGCGCTGACGCCGGAATTGAAACTGGAAGGCGATATCGCCGACTCCCGCACCACCTCCAAGTCCCCGAATATGTGGATCGTGGCCGGCATGGTGCCCAAGAACGGCGATGTGCTGACCTTCGCCGGCACCCCCGGCCTGGTGTTCGGCGACGGCATCGCCGATCCGACCGCGGTGCGTGCCCACGCGGTATCGTACGGCGACATCCGCAATCTCGACGACCTGCAGGAGGGACGTTTCAGTCTGGCCTGGAATCACGAGATGGGCTATTTCAAGGGCATCGATTCCGGCATGGCCTACTCGCAGCGCAACGTGGAACGCACGCAGTGGAACAACGACGCCTGGAACGCCTTCAGCGGCTATCACGTCTCCCTGCCGTCGTCGCTGTTCACCGTCACGCC
Source organism: Duganella hordei (assembly GCF_040369125.1). Taxonomy (NCBI): domain Bacteria; kingdom Pseudomonadati; phylum Pseudomonadota; class Betaproteobacteria; order Burkholderiales; family Oxalobacteraceae; genus Duganella; species Duganella hordei. The sequence continues at coordinate 257,947 of NZ_BPWI01000004.1, read as the reverse complement.
GATGGATAACTTCATGGGCGGCGGCGCGCAGATTCCAAGCGCCTACCTCCGCTTCGATCCGTATGCCTACATGAATTACCTGAACCAGCCTTCGCTGCTGGCGCAATCCAATGATCCGGCGCTGTACCTGGACAAGACCAAGTATCCGAATGGTCCGATGGCGATCGATTACACCAAGCCGGACATGTGGGGCGTCAAGGAGAAGGTATCGAGCTTCTTCGTGGACTCCAAATGGGAAGGCTCGGGCTGGTCGGCGAATGCCGGCATGCGTGTGGTGCACGTGAACTCGGCATCGACCGGCATCAGCCGCACCTTGCTGTCGGCGGTGAAAAGCCCCAACGACACGACCTATATCCTGAACTGGGGCCCGGCAGCCACGACCACCGTCAGCAACAGCTACAACAGCTTCCTGCCGTCGGCCAACCTGAAATTCGACCTGACCGCCGACATGCTGCTGCGTTTGGCCGCATCGAAGACCGAGACCCGTCCCACCTTGAACCAGATGGGTGTGAGCAATTCCTACGGCGGGCGCTATGGCGATGTGCAGACCGGCGGCGGCAATCCCTATCTGAAGCCGATGCAGTCGAAGAACTACGACCTGTCGTACGAATGGTATCTGTCGAAGACCAACTACGTCAGCGCCGCCGTGTTCCGCAAGGACGTCTCCGACTTCCTGGAGACCAAGATGGTGGACATGAAGATTCCGCAGTACGATGAAGTGGTCCACGACACCCGCATACGCAACGGACAAAAAGGCAAGATCAAGGGCGTGGAGCTGGCCGGCCAGTATGCCTTCGACAACGGCATCTCCTGGCTGCGGGGATTCGGCGTGGCGGCCAACTATACCTACGTGGACGCCAGCGCGACCCGCGACACCGATACCGACAGCAGCGTGCCGGCCTGCGGCTACCCCGGCTTGTCGCCGCAATCCTATAATGGCTCGGTGTTCTATGAAAACGACAAATTCCAGGCCCGCGTGAGTTATAACTGGCGCAACCGCTTCTCGGTCGACTGCGGCGGCGGCAGCACCCTGCCGCGCACCCGGGCGGCCTATGGCCAGACCGACGCCAGCCTGCGCTACAACCTGACGCCGAAGATGGCCCTCTACGCGGACTTCATCAACCTGACCAACTCGAGGATGCACGAATATGCCAACAATGAGTCGCAGTTCCTTACCCTGGAAGATGTCGGCCGCCGTGCCAACGTCGGCCTGCGGGTGGCGTTCTAAATGACGCGGGCGAACCTGCCCCGCCGCCGCCTGTTGCAGGGCGCCGCTGCCGCCGCCGGCGGCGCCCTGCTGCCGCTTCACGCCGGCGCCCAGGGCGCGCCGCGCTTTGCCGTCGGCGCCAGCGATTTTCTCATCGACGGCAAGCCGCTGCAGATCCGCTGCGGCGAAATGCACTTCGCGCGCGTGCCGCGCGAGTACTGGACGCATCGCCTGAAAGCCATCAAGGCGATGGGCTTGAACACCGTGTGTGCCTACCTGTTCTGGAATTACCATGAATGGCGCGAAGGGAAGTTCGACTGGAGCGGCCAGCGCGACGCCGTCGAGTTCTGCCGCCTGGCGCAGAAGGAAGGGCTGTGGGTGATCCTGCGTCCGGGCCCCTACGCCTGCGCCGAATGGGAGATGGGCGGCCTGCCGTGGTGGCTGCTCAAGAAAAATCCGGGCGACGCCTTCCTGCGCACGCGCGATCCGGCCTTTGTCGATCCGGCGCGGCGCTACCTGAAGGAGGTGGGCCGGGTGCTGGGGGCGATGCAGGTGACCCAGGGCGGCCCTATCCTGATGGTCCAGGTGGAAAACGAGTACGGCTTCTTCGGCGAAGACCTGGACTACATGCGCACCATGCGCCAGGCGCTGCTCGACGCGCGCTTCGACGTGCCGCTATTCCAGTGCAATCCGACCAACGCGGTGGCCAAGACCCATCTGCCGGGCATGCTGTCGGTGGCCAACTTCGGCAGCGATCCGGCCGGCGGCTTCAAGGCGCTGGCTGCGGTGCAGCAGGCACCGCTGATGTGCGGCGAATACTATTCCGGCTGGTTCGACACCTGGGGCAATCCTCACCGGCGCGGCGACAATACGAGCGCCGTCGTCGACATCCAGGCCATGCTCAAGGCGAACGGCTCGTTCAGCCTTTACATGGCCCACGGCGGCACCACGTTCGGCTTGTGGGGCGGCTGCGACCGTCCCTTCCGGCCGGACACCACCAGCTACGACTACGACGCGCCGGTCAGCGAAGCGGGATGGGTGGGCGCCAAGTTCAACGCCTATCGCGAAGGCATGCGCCCGTTCCTGGCGCCGGGCGAAGTGCTGCCCGAGCCGCCGGCGCGCAATCCAGTCATGCGCATCGACGCGTTTGCGCTGACCGAATCGGCGCCGGTGCTGGCCAACCTGCCGCCGCGCACGATCAAGGCCGCGTCGCCGGAGCCGATCGAACAGTACGACATCAGCCGCGGCCTGGTCGCCTATCGCGTGCGGTTGCCGGCCGGGCCGGCGGGATTGCTGGCCGCCGCCAAGGTGCGCGACCTGGCCTGGGTCTACATCGACGGCAAGCAGGTGGGGACGCTGGACACGCGCCACCGCCGCTTCTCGGTCGCCGTGCCGGCCCGCAGCAAGGCCGTGACGGTGGAGATCCTGCTGTACACCATCGCGCGGGTCAACTTCGGCCTGGAGGTGCATGACCGCAAGGGCCTGCACGGTCCGGTGACGTTCACGCCCAAGGACGGCGCCGCGCAGCCGCTGGAGAACTGGGAGATCCGCGCCATCGATTTCGATGCCGACGGCACGCTGCCGCCGCTGGCGTTCAAGGCCGGACGCGCCAAGGGCCCCGCCTTCTGGCGCGGCGGATTCGAGGCCGGCCGCCAGGCCGACACCTTCCTCGACATGTCCAGCTGGGGCCAGGGGATAGTCTGGATCAACGGCCGCTGCCTCGGTCGTTACTGGAGCATCGGGCCGACGCAGACCATGTACCTGCCCGGGCCCTGGATCAGGAAGGGCCGCAACGAAATCGTCGTGCTCGACCTGACCGGTCCACGCAGCGCCCGCATTGCCGGACTCACCGAGCCGATACTCGACCAGCTCAATCCGGAGCTGGATCTGGCGCGCCCTCCCAGCACCGTCAGGCCGGCGCTGGATGGCATCGCCCCGGCGCAAGCAGGCGAATTTGCCGCCGGCGGCGCGACCCAGGACGTGCTGTTCGCCGCGCCGGCCAAAGGCCGGCAGTTCTGTCTTGAATCGCTGAGCGCCTTCGACGGCAAGCAGTACGCGGCGGTCGCCGAGATTTCTCTGCTGGGCAAGGACGGCAAGACCATCAACCAGCAGTCGTGGACGATCGCCTACGTCAGCAGCGAAGAGCTGAAGAAGGAGGACGGCTCTGCCCTCAACGCCATCAACGGGCAGGCGTCGGATCACTGGCATACCGCGTTTGCCGCCGGGGCGGGCCATCCGCACCAGCTGATCATCGACCTGGGCCAGCAGGTGGAGGTGGCGGGCGTGCGCTACATGCCGCGCCAGGGACCCGACACCGTCACCGGCCGTATCAGGCAATACCGCATGTACGTCGCCGACAAGCTGGTGCGCGAATGACGCCGTAGCGTATCAACCGGCGCGCTTGGCGGCGATGGCGTTGCCGGCGCGGCTGGCGCCTTTGCGGCCCAGGAACTGCGAAATGAACTGGCCGGCGTCGACCACGATGTTGAGGTCGATGCCGGTGGCTACGCCCAGGCCCTGCATCATGTACAGCACGTCCTCGGTGGCGACGTTGCCGGTGGCGCCCTTGGCGTACGGGCAGCCGCCCAGGCCCGACACCGACGAGTGGAAGATGGCGATGCCGATCTCCATGCTGGCGTAGATGTTGGCCAGCGCCTGGCCGTAGGTGTCGTGGAAGTGGCCGGACAAGCCTTCGATGCGGAACTCGCGGATCGCCCGCTCCATCACCGCCTGCGTCTTGCGCGGCGTGGCCACGCCGATGGTGTCGGCGATGTCGATCTCGTCGCAGCCCAGGTCACGCATGCGGCCCACCACGTCGGCCACCGCGTCCAGCGGCACGTCGCCCTGGTAGGGGCAGCCGAACGAGCAGCTGATGCTGCCGCGCAGGCGCAGGCCGTTGTCCTTGGCCGCCTTCGCCACGCCTTCGAAGCGGGCGATCGATTCGGCGATCGAGCAGTTGATGTTCTTTTGCGAGAAGGCTTCAGAGGCAGAGCCGAAAATCACCACCTCGTTGGCCTGCGCCGCCAGCGCCGCCTCGAAACCCTGCATGTTCGGTGTCAGCGCGGAATAGATCACGCCCGGCTTGCGCTCGATTGCGGCCATGACCTCCTTGCTGGTCGCCATCTGCGGCACCCACTTCGGCGACACGAACGACGCCGCTTCGATGTTCTGGAAGCCGGCGCTGGTCAGGCGGTTCACCAGCTCGATCTTGACCTCGGCCGGCACGCTTTCTTTTTCGTTCTGCAGGCCGTCGCGCGGACCGACTTCGACGATCTTTACCTGTTTCGGCAAACTGTTCATATCAATATCCCCGGTTGCGGTCGACCACGCCGGCGACCTGCTCGCCCTGCGCGAATTTACGGATTTTTTCGGTGACCTGCACCACGCTTTCGCGGCGCAGGGTCAGCGCCGAGATGTGCGGCGTGATCGTGATGCGCGGCTCCTGCCAGAACGGATGCTGCAGCGGCAGCGGCTCGTTGCGGAACACGTCCAGCGTGGCGGCGGCGATATGGCCCGACTTGATCAGCGTGACCAGGTCGGGCTCGGCCAGGTGCGCGCCGCGCGCCACGTTGATCAGGAACGCGCCCTGCGGCAGCTTGCACATATTGGTGCGGCTCATGATGTTGTTGGTGTCCGGCGTCAGCGGCAGCATGCAGACCAGCACCCGCGTGCCACGCAGGAAAGTGTCCAGCCCATCTTCGCCGTGGAAGCACTGTACGCCCGGCATGGCTTTTTGCGTCCGGCTCCAGCCGCGCAGCGGGAAGCCGAACGGCGCCAGCGCCTCCAGCACGCACGTACCCAGCACGCCCATGCCCATTACGCCGATCGCGAAGTCTTCCTTGTGGTGCTGTGGCAAAGGCAGCCACTGGCCCGCGCGCGCCTGTGCCTCGTATTCGTCCAGGCGGCGATAGTAGCGCAACACCGAATGCGTGACGTATTCGGCCATCTGCATTCCCATGCCCGCGTCTTCCAGGCGAATGATGGGGATGTGCGCCGGGATCGCGTCCGAAAACTTGAGGATGGCGTCGACACCCGCGCCGGTGACGAAGATCGCCTTGACCTGCGCCAGCTCCGGCAGCATCGCTTCCGGCGGCGACCACACGACCGCATAGTCGCAGGTCTGGTTTTTTTCGCCAGCGTGCCAGATTTCGACTTCGGCTTCCGGCAGGTACTTGCCGAAGTCCTTGATCCACGGCTCGGTCTTGCCGTCCGCTCGATGTAAAAGAATACGCATGATGATCTCCTTTACGCCGCTGTCTTGAACGCCAGCAGCGGCGCGCCATCGGCCACCTGGTCGCCCACGCTGTACAGGATTTCGTCGACCACGCCATCGTGCGGCGCGGCGATGGTGTGCTCCATTTTCATGGCTTCCATGATGACCAGGGCATCGCCCTTCTTCACTTCCTGGCCTTTGGCGGCCAGCACCGCGACCACCTTGCCCGGCATCGGCGCGGTCAGGCGGCCGCCTTCGGCCTCGGATTCGCCGGCGTGGGCCATCGGGTCGTTGTAGGCCAGCGGATAGTGGGCGCCGTTGGTGAAGACGTGGAACATGTCGCCGTCGCGGCGCACGGTGCCATGCACGGCCTGGTCGCCCAGCTTGATGCTGAAGTCATTCCCCTCTTGCGACATCAGGCTCAGGACCTGGGGCTGCGCGCTGTTCACGCTGAACAGCCAGTCGGCGGCTCGATAGCTGACGTTGGCGCTGTAAGGCTTGGCCGCCGCGAATTCGTCGCTGAACGACAGCGCGCGCACATACGGGTGGTTCATGCGCCAGCCCAGCGCCTGGCCCCACGGATCGGCGGCGTTGGCGCCCGATTGCGCGGCCGAGCGCTCCTTCTCGGATTCGATCAGCGACACGGCGGCCAACGCCAGCGCGGCGTCCGGCGCGGCCTGCGCGGCCGGGAACAGCGTGTCGTGATTGCGTTCGATCAGTCCCGTGTCCAGGTCGGCGGTGGAGAAAGCCTGGCCTTCGACGAGGCGCTTGAGGAAGGCGATGTTGGTGCTCAGGCCGACGATCTGGTATTGCGACAGCGCTTGCGACATGCGGGCCAGCGCCTGCTTGCGGTCCGCGCCCCAGACGATCAGCTTGGCGATCATCGGATCGTAGAACGGCGAGATCGCATCGCCGGCGCGCACGCCGGAATCGATGCGCACGCCGGCCGGCAGGTCGGGCGAGCCGCCCAGTTCGAAAGTCACCGCGCCCGGCGTGTCCATGTGGCGCAGCGTGCCGATCGACGGCAGGAAGCCCTTCTCCGGATTCTCCGCGTAGATGCGCGCTTCGATCGCGTGGCCGTTGATGGCCAGCTCGGTTTGTTTTTTCGGCAGCGGCTCGCCGGCGGCGACGCGGATCTGCCATTCCACCAGGTCGGTCCCGGTGATCATTTCTGTCACGGGATGCTCCACCTGCAGGCGGGTGTTCATCTCCATGAAGTAGAACGAACCATCCTGGTTGGCGATGAACTCCACGGTGCCGGCGCCGACGTAGCCGACGGCCTTGGCGGCGGCGACCGCGGCCTCGCCCATCGCCGCGCGGCGTTCGGCCGGCATGTTCGGCGCAGGCGCTTCTTCCAGCACCTTCTGGTGGCGGCGCTGCACCGAGCAATCGCGCTCGAACAGGTAGATGCAATTGCCGAGCGTGTCGGCGAACACCTGGATTTCAATGTGGCGCGGACGCAGCAGGTACTTCTCGGCCAGTACCTTGTCGTCGCCGAAGGAGCTGATGGCCTCGCGCTTGCACGATGCCAGCGCGTCCTTGAACTGCGCCGAATTCTCGATCACGCGCATGCCCTTGCCGCCGCCGCCGGCCGAAGCCTTCAGTAGCACCGGGTAGCCGATCTTGTCGGCCTGCGCGTGCAGGAAGTCGGCGTCCTGCTGTTCGCCGTGATAGCCGGGCACCAGCGGCACGTTGGCCTTCTCCATCAGCTGCTTGGCGGCGGACTTGGAGCCCATCGCGCGCATCGCCGATGCCGGCGGTCCGATGAACACCAGGCCCGCTTCGGCGCAGGCGTCGGCGAATTCGGCGTTCTCGGACAGGAAGCCGTAGCCGGGATGGATCGCCTGCGCGCCGGTAGCCTTGGCCACGGCGATGATCTTGTCGCCGCGCAGATAGCTTTCCTTGGCGGCGGCGGGACCGATCAGCACAGCCTCGTCGCACACGGCGACGTGCTTGGCGTTGGCGTCCGCCTCCGAATAGACCGCAACGGTCTTGATGCCCATGCGGCGCGCGGTGGCGGCTACACGGCAGGCGATTTCACCACGGTTGGCGATCAATATTTTTGTAAACATGGTCTCTCTCTTTGCAGCTTGTGGCTGGAAGTTTTTTTATTGTGTGGTGGTTCGGCGAGGCTGGATCAGCAGCCGCACTTTTCCTTCGGTGCCGATTCAAGCACGGCGCCGCGGGTTTTCAGGCCCAGTTTCGCCAGCAGCGCGCGGTCGTCTTCCGCTTCCGGATTTTCGGTGGTCAGCAGCTTGTCGCCGTAGAAGATCGAATTGGCGCCGGCCAGGAAGCACATCGACTGCACCGCCTCGCCCATCTGGCGGCGGCCCGCCGACAGGCGCACGCGCGCCTTCGGCATCGTGATGCGGGCCACGGCGATGGTGCGCACGAATTCCAGCGGGTCCAGCGGATCCATGCCGTACAGCGGCGTGCCTTCGACCTGGACCAGGTGGTTGACCGGCACCGATTCCGGATACGGATTCAGGTTGGCCAGCTGCGCGATCAGGCCGGCGCGCTGCAGGCGGGTTTCGCCCATGCCGACGATGCCGCCGCAGCAGACCTTCAGGCCCGCCTCGCGGATGCGGCCCAGCGTGTCCAGGCGGTCCTGGTATTCGCGGGTCGAGATCACGTTGTCGTAGAACTCGGGGGCGGTGTCCAGGTTGTGGTTGTAGTAATCGAGGCCGGCCGCTTTCAGGCGCTCGGCCTGCTTTTCCTCCAGCATGCCCAGCGTGGCGCAGGTCTCCAGGCCCAGCGCCTTCACTTCGCGCACCATCTCTTCGACCTTGTCCATGTCGCGGTCTTTCGGGCTGCGCCATGCCGCGCCCATGCAGAAGCGGGTCGCGCCGTTGTCCTTGGCCTGGCGGGCCGCGTCCAGCACGGTGTCGATGTCGAGGATTTTCTTGGCTTCGACGCCGGTGTCGTAGCGTGCCGCTTGCGGGCAGTAGCCGCAGTCTTCCTCGCAGCCGCCGGTCTTGATCGACAGCAGGGTCGCCAGTTCGACGTCACCGTCGGGGAAGTTGGCGCGATGCGTTTGCTGCGCGCGGAACATCAGGTCATTGAACGGCAGGTCGAACAGCGCCATCACGTCTTCCAGCGGCCAGGTGGCGGCGGGCGGCAAGGTGATCGCGGCCGTCGGACGGTGCAGGGAAACGGTTTTCGGTTCTTGGAGGGTGTTCAGGGACATCGTGATTCCTTCTTCGTTCAAAGTTTGTTCTGAGCTGGCCAATACGGCAGCTGCGTAAAGTCGATATGGGCGGCCGCCGCTTCGGCGCCCGGCTGTTCCAGGCGCGGCACGCGGCCCAGCAGCGGCGCAGCGATCCGCTGTTCCAATGCTGCGACGTTCTCGTCGGCGAACTCCATGTCCGCCTGTGTTTCGTTGGCGACCCAGCCGGCCAGCTTCAGGCCGCGCGACTCGATCGCCTCCACCGTCAGCAAGGCGTGGCTGATGCAGCCCAGCCGCAGGCCGACCACCAGCACCACCGGCAGGTCGAGCTGCTCGGCCAGGTCGGCGGTGTCGAAATCGTCGTTCAGCGGCACGCGGAAGCCGCCCACGCCTTCCACCACCACCGCGTCGGACGCGGCGTGGATCTCGACGTAGGCCGCCAGGATAGGCACCGGCGAAATCGTGATGCCTTCCAGCGCGGCGGCGATATGCGGCGCGGCCGGCTCCTTCAGCAGGAACGGCGTGGTGATCGACTGCGGCAGGTGGACGTTGCCGGCGGCGGCCAGCTGGTCGCAATCGTCGTTGTGCCATGCGCCGTCGCGCAGCTCGGCGCCGGCGGCGACCGGCTTCATGCCGCAGGCGCGCACGCCGGCCTGCACCAGCGCGTGCAGCATCGCCGATGAAACCAGCGTCTTGCCGATTTCGGTATCCGTGCCGGTGACAAAACAGCAAAAGCGCGGCGGTATGCCGGTGGTCACGGGGGCCGGTTGCACCTGCGTCTGCGGTACATCCACTGCTATCACGGGATCGTCGAGACTCATATCAAGTCCTTTCCAATGCATTGATCGCGGCTATCAATTTTGCGACTTCCATGCTGCTATGCCCCGCGGACAGTGTCACGCGCAGGCGCGAAGTGCCCGGGGGGACCGTCGGCGGCCGGATGGTGCCCACCCACAGCCCCTGCTCGTACAAGGCCGCCCCGGCGCGCATGGTTTCAGCATTATCGCCGATCAGGATGGGCTGGATCGCCGTGTTCGAGGGCAGGCGCTGCCAGCGCTGCAAACGCAGGCCATCGTCCAATTGTGCCACCAATGCCTGCAGATGGGCGCGGCGGTTGCGGCCTTCGTCGCCTTCCAGCAGTTCAAGGCTGGTCAGCAGCGCGTGCGCCAGCGCCGGCGGGGTGGCGGTGGTGAAGATGTAGGGACGGGCTTTCTGGATCAGCGTTTCGATCACCGTTTCATGCGCGGCGACGAAGGCGCCGCCCACGCCGGCGGCCTTGCCCAGCGTGCCCATATAGACCAGGTACGGCGAGCGCAGGTTGAAGTGCTCCAGCGCGCCGTGGCCGTTGGCGCCCAGCGTGCCGAAGCCGTGGGCGTCGTCGATGACCAGCCATGCGCCGTGTTGTTCGCACAGGGCCAGCAGCTCGGGCAGCGGCGCCAGGTCGCCGTCCATGCTGAAGACGCTGTCGGTCACCACCAGCTTGGTGGCGGCTTTCGACGCCGCCAGCATGGCCGCCAGCGCTTCCAGGTCGGCATGCGGGTAGACCTTGACGCTGGTGCGCGACAGCCGCGCGCCGTCGATCAGCGAGGCGTGGTTCAGCGATTCGGAGAAGATCTCGGCCTCGCGGTCGCCGGCGGTCAGGCCGGTGATGATGGCGAGGTTGGCCATGTAGCCGGTGCAGAAGGTCAGCGCGCGCGGCGATTCCAGGTGGGCGCCGACGAATTCCACCAGGCGCTGTTCCAGCATGGCGTGGGCGCGGCCATGGCCGCTGATCAGGTGCGAGGCGCCGCTGCCGACGCCGTACATCGCCGCGCCTTCCTGCAGCGCGAGTTTCAGCTTGCGGTGATTGGCCAGGCCGAGGTAGTCGTTGCTGCAGAAGGCCAGCAGTTCGCGCCCGTCCACCGACACGCGCGGTCCGCACGGCGAATCGACGGTGCGGCGCCGGCGTATCAGGCTGCGTTCGTCCAGCGCCTGCAGCTGGCGGTTGAGTTGATTGAGCAGTTCCATGGTCAGCCCGCCATCACTTTGTCGAACACGGCCAGCGTGTTGGCGGCCAGGCCGTCGATTTCCTCGTCGTCGAGGATGTACGGCGGCATCATGTAGACGGTGGAGCCGATGGGGCGCATCAGCAGCTCGTGCTCCACCGCCGTGGCGAAGAAGCGGCGCGAGAAATCGGGGGCGGCGTCGACGGCGTCGAAGGCCCAGATCATGCCGCGCTGGCGGAAGTTGCGCACCTGCCGGTGTCGCGCCAGCGGTTGCAGCGCGGCGGTCAGGCGCTCGGCCTTGGCGCGGTTGGCGTTCAGCACGTCGTCTTCCTCGAAGATCTGCAGCGTCGCCAGGGCGGCGCGGCAGGCCAGCGGATTGCCGGTGTACGAGTGCGAGTGCAGGAAGCCGCGCGTGACGTCGCTGCTGTAGAAGGCCAGGTAGATCTCGTCGCGCGTCATCACCAGCGACAGCGGCAGGTAGCCGCCGCTGATGCCCTTGGACAGGCACAGGAAGTCCGGCCACACGCCGGCCTGCTCGCAGGCGAAGAAGGTGCCGGTGCGGCCGCAGCCGACGGCGATTTCGTCGAAGATCAGGTGCACCGAATGACGGTCGCACAGTTCGCGCACCAGCTTCAGGTACAGCGGATCGTGCATCGCCATGCCGGTGGCGCATTGCACCAGCGGCTCGATGATGATGGCGGCGATCTGGTCGCCCCGTTCGGCGAACAGGCGTTCGACATCGGCCGCGGCGCGGCGTGCCACGTCGGCCGCCGTCTCGCCTTCGGCGGCATTGGCATTGCGAGCGTCCGGCGACATCACCGTTTGCGAGGCGCGCAGCAGCGGGCCGTAGGCGTCCTTGAACAGCGCGACGTCGGTGACGGCCAGCGCGCCGATGGTCTCGCCGTGGTAGCTGCCCTTGAGGCAGACGAATTCCTGCTTGCCGCTCTTGCCGTTGTTGCGCCACGAGTGAAAGCTCATCTTCAGCGCGATTTCGACGGCGGAGGCGCCGTCGCTGGCGTAGAAGCTGTGGCCCAGCACATGGCCGGTCAGCGCCGACAGCTTCTCGGACAGCTCGATCACCGGCTCGTGCGTGAAGCCGGCCAGCATCGCGTGTTCCAGCGTATCCAGCTGGTCTTTCAGGGCCGCGTTGATGCGCGGGTTGGCATGGCCGAACAGGTTCACCCACCAGGAGCTGATCGCATCCAGGTAGCGGCGGCCTTCATGGTCGTACAGCCACGCGCCCTTGCCGCTCTTGACCGGAATCAGGGGCACGGTTTCGTGGTGCTGCATCTGGGTGCACGGATGCCATACGCTGCGCAGGCTGCGTGCTACCCAGTCGCTTTGTTTATTCAATTCCAAAACAACTCCAAACTCTGTTAGCCGAGCCAGCCCGGCTTGCGCTTTTCCAGGAACGAGGCCACGCCTTCGCGGCCCTGCTCCGACGCGCGGATATGGGCGATGCGTTCGGCGGTATCGGCCAGCAGCGCATCGTTGACGGTTTGTCCGACCACGTCGCGCACCAGCACTTTGGCTTGCTGCACGGCGTTCGGGCTGTTGTTGACCAGCGCCTTGACGATCTCCGCCACCTTGGCGTCGAGCGCATCGGCTGCCACTACCTCGTGGGCGAAGCCGATGCGCAGCGCCTCCTGCGCGCTGAAGCGTTCGGCTGTCAGGAAGTAGCGGCGCGAGGCGTTCTCGCCCATGGCCTTGATCACATATGGCGAAATGGTCGCGGGGATCAGTCCCAGTTTCACTTCGCTCAGGCAGAAGTTCGCCTCGTCGGCCGCGACGATGATGTCGCACGCGGACACGAGGCCCATGCCGCCGGCGTAGCAATCGCCCTGCACCTTGGCCACGACGGGCTTGGGACACAGGTAGATCGTGCGCAGCATCTCCGCCAGTTGCAGAGCGTCGGCGTGGTTTTCGGCGTGCGTGTAGCCCGCCATTTTTTTCATCCAGTTCAAGTCGGCGCCGGCGCAGAAGGCCGGGCCGTTTGCCGCCAGCACGATGGCGCGCAGATCGGCGTCGGCGCCCAGATCGCGGAAGGCCTGCGTGATTTCGGCTATCGTCGTTTCATTGAAGGCGTTGCGCACGTCGGGGCGGTTCAGCGTGACGGTCGCGGTCTTGCCTTCGCGGCTGATGTCCAGAGTAGTAAAGCTCATCTTCAGTCCTTGATGGTGTATTTGATTTCGGTCGGCATGCCGACCGATTGCAGGAAGCGCTCCGTCTGCGGCAGCCAGATGGCCACGCCGTCGCGGCTGGAGCTCATCGTGTGCGCGTCGTGCTTGAACGGGCCGTAGGCCACCAGCTGCGCCTTGCCGCCGGCGCCGGTATAGGCCGCGTACAGGCTGGCGGCCAGCTTGGGACCGAAATGGGTATCGTTGGCGCCGTAGAACCAGATGCTCGGCGTGGTGCTTGCCGCGCCGTAGGCCTTGAAGGCGTCGACCAGCGCGGCCTGCCAGTCGCAGTGCGACTGGCTGTTGACGCCGCCGGCAAAGTTGATCACGCCGCGCACGCCGCTGATGTTATGGCTGCCGGCGGCAAGCGCCGTCAGGCCGCCGTGCGACTGGCCGGCGATGATCACGTGCTCCTGATCGGCCCACGGCTGCTTCATCGCGTATTCCATGGCGAAGTACAGCGAGGTGGCCTGGTCTTCGCCGTTCTCCCGCGCCTTGCAGTGCGAATTGACGTAGGTGCCGCCCGAGCCGGCGAAGCCCTTGCGCATCGGGATCACGACCGCGTAGCCGCGCTTGACGAACTCGCGGCTGATGACCGGATAGCGGGCCCGCTCCTGCCGGTGCGCGTCGCCGCCGTTTTTACCGTGGTTCATGAACAGCACCGGGAACGGGCCGTCGCCTGGCGGCTTGAAGATGGTGGTTTGCAGGCTGATTTCTTCGCGGCCTATCTTGGCCGGAACCGATACGACCTGTTCGTTCATGCGGGCGTCGACAGCAGGCAAGGCGGCGGCCGCCGCGCCGGCGCAAACCAGTGCGGCCGGAAGCAGTGCTGCGCCTTGAAGATATCGGTTCCGCATGTCCATCCCTTACATCCGGAACACGCCGAACTTGGTGTCCCCGATTTCGGCGTTCAGCGCGGCGGACAGGCCCAGGCCCAGTACCATGCGCGTATCGGCCGGGTCGATGACGCCGTCGTCCCACAGGCGCGCCGTGGCGTAGTACGGGTGGCCCTGGTGTTCGTATTGATCCTTGATCGGCTGCTTGAACGCCGCTTCTTCCTCCGCCGACCACGAGCCGCCCTTGCCTTCGATACCGTCGCGCTTGACGGTGGCCAGCACCGATGCCGCCTGGTCGCCGCCCATCACCGAGATGCGGGCGTTGGGCCACATCCACATGAAGCGCGGCGAGAACGCGCGGCCGCACATGCCGTAGTTGCCGGCGCCGAAGCTGCCGCCGATGATGACGGTGAACTTGGGCACGACGGCGGTGGCGACGGCCGTCACCATCTTGGCGCCGTTGCGGGCGATGCCTTCGTTTTCGTATTTGCGGCCGACCATGAAGCCGGTGATATTTTGCAGGAACACCAGCGGGATCTTGCGCTGCGCGCACAGCTCGATGAAGTGCGCGCCCTTCAGCGCGGACTCGGAGAACAGGATGCCGTTGTTGGCGATGATGCCGACCTTCATGCCGAAGATGTGGGCGAAGCCGCAGATCAGCGTGGTGCCGTAGCGCGCCTTGAATTCATCGAATTCGCTGCCGTCGACGATGCGTGCGATGACCTCTCTCACGTCGAACGGCTTGCGGGTGTCGACCGGGATCACGCCGTACAGTTCTTCGGTGGCGTATTTCGGCTCCGCGGCTTCGCGCAAGGCGCCCTGCTGCGGCTTGCTGCGGTTCAGGTTGGAGACGATGGTGCGCGCCAGCGACAGCGCATGCAGGTCGTTCTGCGCCAGGTGGTCGGCCACGCCGGACAGGCGGGTGTGGACGTCGCCGCCGCCCAGGTCTTCCGCCGTCACCACCTCGCCGGTGGCGGCCTTCACCAGCGGCGGGCCGCCGAGGAAGATGGTGCCCTGTTCCTTGACGATGATCGATTCGTCGCTCATCGCCGGCACGTAGGCGCCGCCGGCGGTGCAGGAGCCCATCACCACGGCGATCTGCGGGATGCCCTTGGCCGACAGGTTGGCCTGGTTGTAGAAGATGCGGCCGAAGTGGTCGCGGTCGGGGAACACGTCGTCCTGGTTCGGCAGGTTGGCCCCGCCCGAATCGACCAGGTAGATGCAGGGCAGGTTGTTCTGGTCGGCGATCTCCTGCGCGCGCAGGTGCTTCTTGACCGTCATCGGATAGTAGGTGCCGCCCTTGACGGTGGCGTCGTTACAGACGATCACGCACTCCTGGCCGGCCACGCGGCCGATGCCGGTGATGATGCCGGCCGCCGGCGCGGCGTCGGCGCCGTTGGCGTCCTGGTACATGCCGTAGGCGGCCATCTGCGACAGTTCGAGGAAAGGCGTGCCGGGATCGAGCAGCATCTGCACGCGGTCGCGCGGCAGCAGCTTGCCGCGGGCGACGTGCTTGGCCGATGCCGCCTCGCCGCCGCCGAGGGCGATCCTGGCGATCTTGTCGCGCAGGTCGTCCACCACGGCCTGCATGGCGGCCGCGTTGGCCTTGAAATCCTCGCTGCGGGGATTGAGTTTGCTTTCGATCTGCGGCATTGCTTTTCCTTTATTGCGCGTGGTCTCGGACGCGTCGTGGTGATTTATTCCGGAAAACTACCGTCAACGTAAAACCAGCGTGCCCCGCCTTCGGCCGGCTCGCGTACAAAATTACTGATCTCGTGCAGGCGCTGCGCCCGGCCATTGATCTTGAACCGCGCGACAAACTCCACCGTATCCCTGGTCGGGTCGGTCTCTTCTGCTTTACGTTGACGTAAACGTAAAGCAGATTTTACCTCAAGTCCCAGCCACTGCAATTTTTCTTCGTTGCTCATAATCGGCTCGGCGGGACGGGTGCTGGCGTGCCAGGTCGCCATCAGGTAGGGCTCGTTGCGCTGGACGTAGGCCGTATAGCGCGAGCGCATCAGCGTTTCGGCCGTCGGCGGGATGGCGCCGCCTTCGATAAACGGGCCGCAGCAGGTGGCGAGGGATGGGCCGCCGCAGGGGCAGGCCACGGACGCGATAGACTTCTTGGACATGTTTTGGGGCGGACTGGCTGGTGGTGCAATCCCGCATTATCCGCCAAATAGCCGCATTCCGCCGGGCTTGCCGTTATGCCATGTGTACAAATATTGTTATTTTCACCGGTCTGATACGTACACGTTTTCTGTAACGCTATTACACTAGAGGCGTTAGGAGAATTGAATGAGCCAGACCAGTTTTGAATTCAAGGCGGACGCCAACGACAGTTCGCCGCTGTACATGCAAATTGCCCGTAAATTAAGCGATGATGTACATAACGGCCGCTACCAGGTGGACCAGGCGCTGCCGTCCGAGCGGGCCCTGTCGGAGCTGCTGAACGTGTCGCGGGTCACCGCGCGCAAGGCCATCGACCAGCTGGTGGACCAGGGATTGGTGGTGCGCCGTCGCGGATCGGGCAATTATATTGCGCCGCGCATTGAACAGCCGCTGTCGAACCTGACCAGTTTTTCCGAACAATTGCAGCAGCGCGGCCACATTCCCGGCTCGCGCTGGCTCAAGCGCGCCATCGTCACGCCGACGCCCGAGGAGCAGCTGAGCCTGGGCTTGTCGCCGTATTCCAAGGTCGCGCGGCTGGAGCGCCTGCGCCTGGCCGACGACGTGGTGATGGCCTATGAGGTGTCGGTGCTGCCGCAGACCATCCTCAACGATCCGAACGCGGTGGGCGCGTCGCTGTACCAGTACCTGGAAAGCATAGGCCAGGCACCGGCGCGCGCGCTGCAGCACATCCGCGCGATGAACGCATCGGCCGAACTGGCCAAACAGCTGGGCGTGCCCGAGGGGCAGGCCGTGCTGTACATTACTCGTATCGCCTATCTGGAATCGGGCGAGGCGATGGAGCTGACGCATTCGTATTGCCACAGCGATCACTATGACTTTGTAGCGGAGATGCGCCGCGCAACCTGAGCCTCCTATGCTGAAAACCGAAACGCCGAGTACGCAGCATGCGCAGCTTGACCTGTATTCGGTTGAGGCTTTGGTGGCAGCGCTGATCGACGACCAGTCGCAGGCGCTGCAGGCGGTGCAGGCCGCCGCCCCCGGCATTGCCGCCGCCGTCGAGGCGATGACGCCGCGCATCGCCGCCGGCGGACGCCTGGTGTATGTCGGCGCCGGTACTTCCGGCCGGCTCGGCATCCTCGACAGCGTCGAGCTGTTCCCCACTTTCTCCTGGCCGCACCAGCGCGCCGTCGCCCTGCTGGCGGGCGGCCTGGGCGCCATGTTCGAGGCGGTCGAGGGCGCCGAGGACGACCGCTCCAAGGGCGCCGCCGATCTGCGGCTGCTGTATCCCGTGTATAACGACGTGGTCCTGCTGATGGCCGCATCCGGCACGACGCCGTATGTGCTGGGCGCGCTGCACGCCGCGCGCACCGTGGGCGCCTTGACGATCGGCATCGCCAACAATGCGGGCACGCCGGTGGTGACCGATGCCGACATCGGCATCGTCCTCGACACGGGGCCCGAGATCATCTCCGGCAGCACGCGCTTGAAAGCGGGCACGGCGCAAAAAATCGTCCTGAACACCTTGTCGAGCGCGTTGATGGTGCGGCTGCACAAGGTCTACGGCAACCTGATGGTGGACCTGCACGCGACCAACGCCAAGCTGATCGAACGGGCGGTGCAGCTGACCATGCACGCCACCGGCAGCGACGCCGCCACCGCGCGCGGCATGCTGGAACAATGCCATTTCCAGGTCAAGATCGCCATCGTCGCCCTGCTGAAAAAACTGACGGTCGACCAGGCCCAAACCCTGCTGGACGAAGCCGATGGCGACGTCCGCGCCGCACTCAGGTAGAACATGGACAGAAGAACTTTTCTCGCCGCGCTGGCCGCGGCTGCAACGACATCGATCGCGGACGCCTCGGCGGAGCGGCAGCGCCTCGGCGTGCAGCTCTACACGTTGCGCAACGAGTTGCAGCAGGATTTCGAAGGCAGCTTGCGCAAGGTCGCCGCGATCGGCTACAAGGAAGTGGAGTTCGCCGGCTATTTCGGTCGCTCTCCCGCCGAGGTGCGTCAGGTGCTGGACGCTGCGGGATTGTCCGCGCCGTCGGCCCACATCGACTACAAGCTGCTGGACGCCGACTTTCCGAAGACGATAGCCGCCGCGCGGACCATGGGCCACCGGTATCTGGTCGTGGCGTGGATGGACCCGGCCGGCTGGGGCGACCTGGATACGTGGAAGCGCGCCGCCGACGCCTTCAACAAGGCCGGCGAGATGTGCAAGCAGGCGGGGATGCAGTTCTGCTATCACAACCACCACTTCGAATTCATCGCGGCCGGCGGGCAGCTTCCGTACGAGCTGCTGCTGAAGGAATGCGATCCGCAGCTGGTGAAGATGGAAATGGACCTGTGCTGGATGGCCGCCGCCGGCGCCGATCCGCTGGACTATTTCCGCCGCTACCCCGGCCGCTTCCCGATGGTGCACATGAAGCAGTTGAAGAAAATCCCGCCGCACACGGGCATGCTGCCGTTTGACGCGGCGACGCCGGAGATCACCGAAGTCGGCCCGGGCGTGGTCGATTTCCAGAACATCCTGGCACACCGCCGGCAGGCCGGCATCCAGCACTACTTCGTCGAGCACGACGCCGCCAAGTCGCCGTTCGCCAGCATCGAAGCAAGCTACCGCTATCTGCAAGGCATCCAGGCTTGACCGCAAGTTTTTGCCTTGTATCTATTCCGAACCCCGGCGTCTGTATCTATCTCCAAAACGCCGTCGAGCCCACAATCGTCGTATTGACACTACGATGGAATCTCGATGAAAACCAAGTACACCCCGGGCTTTATCTTCGGCGCCGCGCGCGTCGACGCCGCCACCGCGCACGCCGTGCTGGAGCAATGCCAATTCCAGGTCAAGCTGGCGCTGGTCGTGCTGCTCAAGAAGCAGACGATTGAACAGGCCCAGCTGCTGCTGGACCGGGCCAACGGCAACGCTTGCGCCGTCCTCAGGACCTGAGGGGCATGGCATGGAAAACCCGGCCAAAGCCTGGAGCGGCGCGGCTGCCGCAAAATATGCGCGCGGCAGCATCAATTTCTACAATGCGCCTGTCTACGAATATGTGAAGTCGACCGTGGCCGATCGCGAGGCGCAGGATTTGTCGGCGCAGCTCGATTGCCTGCGTTTGGAAAGCACGCCGGCCTATACCTGGAGCGTCACCAATCTGACCAACAGCTACCGGAGCGCCGAGCAGGTGTCGCATGCCGAGCGCGAGGCCATCTTTCTGCGCGCGCTGGAAACCACGGTCATTTTTGACCGCATGGTATCGACGGTGGCCCACAGGATCGCGCTGATGCATACGCGCGGCGCACCGTTGTCGAGCGGCAGCAACAGCTATGTGAGCGTCAACGGCAGCGAGGCAGTACGCGTGAGCACGCTGGTGCCGGCAGTGCCTGCCTATGAAGTGGTGGATGAACAGCGCGCCAATGGAGCGCATCGCCTGGAGCTGGGTACGGCCGGCACAGGGGAGCTGGAATGCTTCCTCAGCGTGGTACAGGCGCGCGGCAAGGACGAGGCCGACCTGACGATCATGCTGACCCAGCAAGCGGGCTACTGGATATTGACCCTGGTGCATCCGACCAAGGGTTCCGCCAGGATTCTACTGAGCCGGGGAAGGACTTCGGTGGGCGGTTCGGTCGCCGTGTCGGCCACGCCGACCCCGCCGCCGCTGCGCGGCGCCAGCGTGACCAGCTTTCGGATGGGCGCCAGCACTACTGTGTGGGGCAACTGAGAATTATTTGGCGGCGCTGGCCATGCCGTCCTGCATGATGACGGCCATGTTGTCGAACATGGCTACCCAGGCCTGGCGATGCGCGGCATCGAACACGGCGCCGGCCCGGTCGGCGATGGTGTCGATCAGGACGTCGCGCATGACGCTGAAATAAGCATGCTTGACCTCGTAGTGATGGTGACGCACGCCGGAGGCGCGCAGCAACAGCAAAAGCGTGGCGGGCCGGTCCACCAGCTCCACGGTTTCGGCCAGCGTGTGGGTCAGCCGGCCCTGCTGTTCGGTCATGTCGCCGGAGAACAAGCCGATCACGCCCGGCGCGACAGTGAACAAAGCGCGGTAAAAGTCGTTGCCGAAATCACCCGGCGCATCGACCGCGGCCTGCCAGCCGGCCTTGATCATCCCGGCCTGTTCCTCTCCAATGTCCAGCAGCCACAGTTCGGCGGCCTTGACCTGGGCCTTGCTGGGTGCGCGTGACGTGGAGGCGGCGGACGTTTTGGTCATGGGCAAGCTCGTGGTGGATAATAAAGCAACAGCGAAGTATAACCGGGAATGTACAGGCGGCCGGTATGGCATGTTATAACTTGGGTCAAAGCAAATTAGGGTCGACGCGTGGCAAGAACCAAATATCAGGTATTGGCCGATGAACTGGCCGAGGCGATAGGCAGCGGCAAGCTGGCTCCGAACGCGCGCCTGCCGTCCGTGCGCGAGTTGATGCAGCAGCATCAACTGAGCCTGGCCACCGTGACCAACGCCCTGCATACGCTGGAGCGGCAAGGACTGGTCGAGCCGCGCGACAAGTCGGGTTATTTCGTCAAGGCCGTCGCGCAGGACGAGGCGCCGCAGGCAGCCGCCGTGCCCGCAGCGGAGGCGCTGCTGTCCACGCGCAACTGGGGGCCGGCGCAAGACCTGTTTCCCGAGCAGCGCTGGCAAAGCCTGCTGGCGCGGGTGATACGCCGCCATCCCTTCCTGTCGACCCGCTACGCGCAGGGCTTCGGCCATCCGCTGCTGCGCGCCGAGCTGGCCAGGCGCAGCGCCGAGAACGGCTGTTTCCTGAAGGAGGACGAGCTGATCGTCACGCAGGGCGCCACCGAAGCCCTGCTGCTGGCGCTGCGCGCGACCACCGAGGCCGGCGCGCGGGTGCTGGTGCAGGCGCCGGTCGGCGTGCTGTTCGGCCGCCTGCTCGAGACCTTGTCGCTGGTGCCGGTCACCATCACCAGCGGGGTGGATGATCCCGGTTTCCTGCCCGAGGTGCAGGCGGCGCTGGAAGGCGAGGACGCGCCCAAGGTATTCCTGCTGGTGGCCAATTACCATTTCCCGGCCAGCGCGCTGATGCCGCTGATCGTCAAGCGCAACCTGCTGCGGCTGTCGGAGAAACACGATGTGACCATTATCGAGGACGACGTCTACGGCGACTTGCAGCACGAGGGCGCGCGGCCGCTGACGCTGAAGTCGTTCGATCTCAAAGGCAACGTCGTGTACGTCAATTCCTGCTCGAAAACACTGGCGCCGGGCTTGCGCGTCGGTTGGCTGGCCGCCGGCCGCTGGCGCGAACGGGTCGAATATCTGAAAAGCGCGTCGGCCAGCAGCGTCAGCGAGTTGTCGCAGCTGTTGCTGGCCGAGTTTCTGGCCGAGGGCAGCCATGTGCCGCACCTGCGCAAGATCCGCAAGGAATTGAAGAGCCGCAGCGATGAATATATCGCCCTGTTGCAGCTGACGCTGGGCAAGACTGTTAAGCTGGGCCAGGTGGCGGGCGGGTATAGTTTCTGGCTGCCGCTGCCGCCCGCTACGCCGGCCGATGCGATCCAGTCGCAGATACGCCTGCACTGGCCGCTGCTGGACGCCCAGGACGCGCCCGATTCGCCGCAGCTGGTGGTGGTGTCTAAAGGCATGTGCATCAACACGTCGATCGCGCTGACGGACCCGCTGCGCCAGTCGCTGATGTCGTTTTGCTTTTATCTGCGCGCGCTGTATTGAGTTAAAAAGGAATTATGGAACAAGCACGCAATCCCTGGGCCTGGGTGCCGAGTATTTCATTCAGCCAGGCCGTGCCGTATGTGGCGGTGATGATGTTGTCGACGGTGATGTACAAGAACCTCGGCATTTCCAATACCGACCTGGCGTTTTACACGGCCTGGCTGTACCTGCCGTGGGTGATCAAGCCCTTGTGGTCGCCCGTCGTCGAGCTGTTCGGCACCAAGCGGCGCTGGATCGTCTTGCTGCAGTTGCTGACCGGCGCGTCGCTGGCGACGGTGGCGCTGACTTTGCACCTGCCGCAGTTTTTCGCCATGAGCCTGGCGGTGCTGTGGCTGATGGCGTTCAGCTCGGCCACCCACGACATCGCGTCCGACGGCTACTACATGCTGGGCTTGCCGACGCAGCGCCAGCAGGCGGCGTTTGTCGGCGTGCGCAGCGCCTTCTACAAGCTGGCGATGATCGCCGGGCAAGGCGGGCTGGTGTACCTGGCCGGCCAGCTGATGCAGTCCAGCGACGATCCGGCGTTTGCGTGGTCGGTGGTGTTCGGCGTGATGTCGGCGCTGTTCCTGCTGCTGTGCGCATATCACCAGTTCATCCTGCCGCGCCCGGATTCGGACCATCGCGTTGCCGCCGGCGGCGCGCTGTGGGCCGATTTCCTGACCACCTTCCGCAGTTTTTTCCACAAGCCGGGCATCAAGGCCACGCTGGGATTCCTGCTGCTGTACCGCCTCGGCGAAGCGCAGCTGCTGAAAATGGCGGCGCCCTTCCTGCTCGATCCGCGCGCGCAGGGCGGGCTGGGCTTGACGACGTCGCAGTTCGGCCTGGTCTACGGCACCATCGGCGTGTGCGCGCTGGTGCTGGGCGGGCTGGCCGGCGGCCTGGTGATTTCGCGCTTCGGCCTCAAGCGCAGCCTGTGGCCGATGGTGTTCATCATGCACGTGCCGGACCTGGTGTTTGTCTATCTCGCCACCGCGCTGCCGGCCAATACCGTGTTGATCTCGGCCTGCCTGGCGGTCGAGCAGTTCGGCTATGGTTTCGGCTTTTCCGCCTTCATGCTGTACATGATCCTGGTGGCCGACGGCGAGCACAAGACCGCCCATTACGCGATCTGCACCGGCTTCATGGCCCTCGGCATGATGTTGCCGGGCATGGTCAGCGGCTGGATACAGCAGCACCTGGGTTATCAAAATTTCTTCATTTGGGCCTGCATTTCGACCCTGCCGGCCTTTGCCATGACCGCGCTGGTGCGCATACCGTCCGAATTCGGCAGGAAATAAACGGCCGCCGCATTACAATACGGTGCTCAACTGAATCGGGGAATGGTTTTGGTGTTTGGTAAATTCAATGCGAAGAAGCGGCTGACCCTGTCCGCGGGCGTGGCCGGTGTCGTGGCGGCGCTGCTGGAAGCTTGCTCCAGCACACCGACCGCGCCGGCGCCGGACGCTCCCGGCGCGGCGCCGCGCCCGCCCGGCACGCCGCCCGCCGCGCAGCCGGTCGATCCCAACATGCCGCCGCCGGCGCCGCGCGAATTCCGCGCCGCCTGGGTGTCCACCGTCGCCAACATCGATTGGCCCAGCCGCAGCAACCTGACCCAGGCCAGGCAGCAGGCCGAAGCCATCGCCATCCTCGACCGTTCGCGCGCGCTGAACCTGAACGCCATCGTGCTGCAGGTGCGGCCGAGCGCCGATGCGATCTACCCGTCCGAACTGGAACCGTGGTCCGAATTCCTCACCGGACAGCAGGGCCGCGCGCCGGCGACGGCCTGGGATCCGCTGCAGTTCTGGATCGAGCAGGCCCACGCGCGCGGGCTGGAACTGCATGCCTGGTTCAATCCCTACCGCGCCCGCCACGCGACGGCCAAGTCGCCGCTGGCGCGCAACCACATCGCCAACACCAATCCGGATGCGGTCAAGAGCTACGGCCGCTACCTGTGGATGGATCCGGGCGAGTCCGCCGCGTCGCAGCACACGCTGGACGTGATCCTCGATGTGGTGCGCCGCTACGATATCGACGGCGTCCACATCGACGATTATTTCTATCCCTACCCGATCGACGCGGCCGCCAATACGGCCGCGCCGGAAGGCGTGGCGCTGGACGCCGGCGTGGGCCAGAAGCAGGAGCTGGAATTCCCCGACCAGCCGTCGTGGCAGCGCTATCTGCTGGGCGGCGGCACGCTGGACCGCTCCGGCTGGCGCCGCCAGAACGTCAACTCGCTGATCGAAGCGCTGTACCTCGGCATCCACAAGGAAAAGAGCTGGGTACGCTTCGGCATCAGCCCGTTCGGCATCGGCCGCCCGGACCGCCGCCCCGCCGGCATCGTCGGCTTCAGCCAGTACGACAAGCTGTACGCGGACGCCGAACTGTGGCTGGCCAACGGCTGGCTCGACTACCTGGCGCCGCAGCTGTACTGGCCGGTGGAGCAGGCGCCGCAGGCGTTCGGCGTGCTGCTCGACTACTGGCTGGCGCAGAACACCCGCGCCCGCCACGTGTGGCCGGGCTTGTACACCAGCCGCATCGACAACAGCGCCAAGGCGTTCGCGCCGGAAGAAATCGTCAAGCAGATCGGCGTGACGCGCAGCCGCAACGGCGTGCAGGGCCATCTGCATTTCAGCATCGCGGCGCTGATGGAAA
This sequence comes from Duganella hordei, assembly GCF_040369125.1. Classification (NCBI taxonomy): domain Bacteria; kingdom Pseudomonadati; phylum Pseudomonadota; class Betaproteobacteria; order Burkholderiales; family Oxalobacteraceae; genus Duganella; species Duganella hordei. Next base: position 233,903 of record NZ_BPWI01000004.1, on the reverse strand, counting down.
ACCGCAAGGGCATCAGCGACCAGCTGCGCACCCAGACTTATCAAAGCGCGGCGCTGGCGCCGGCCAGTCCGTGGCTGGGGTCGGAGCTGCCGGCGGCGCCGGGCGCGTCGGCGCGGCGCGAAGGCGGCGGCGTGGCGCTGAAGCTGTCGGCCGGCGGCGGCAAGCCGGTGGCGCATTATGCGATCTGGTCGCGCTACGGCAACGAGTGGCGCTTCGCGGTGGCGCCGGCTTCGCGGCCGGTGATCCTGTTGCCGGACGACGCGGCGGGCGGCACGGCGCAAGCCGTGGTGGTCAGCGCGATCGACCGGCTGGGCAATGAGAGTGAACGTATCAGCGTATTGCGCTGAACTGAGGAGCAAGCATGGACCGTCTCGGGCTGGGCATCGACGCAGGTGGAACGCAGACGCGCTGGGCGCTGGCCGACGCGGCCGGCGGGATCGTGGCCGAGGGCTACGTGGCCGGCCTGTCGGCCACGCAGATGGGCGACACCAAGGGCCGCGACGCGGTGCGCGGCATCTTCTCGATGCTGGCGACGCAGGTGCTGGCCATCGGCCAGCCGCAGCGCGTATGCGCCGGCCTGACCGGCTTCGACGGCCTGGCCACGCTGCCGGCACAATGGCTGGCCGAGCTGCTGAGGATTTCGCCGCAAGACGTGGCCTTGCGCAACGACGTGGAAATCGCCTACCTGGACAGCTTTGCGCCGGGCGAAGGCTACCTGGTCTACGCCGGCACCGGCTCGATCGCCGCTTTCATCGATGCGGACGGGACTTTCCATCGGGCCGGCGGGCGCGGCGTGACGCTGGACGACGGCGGCGGCGGCTTCTGGATCGCGCGCGAAGCGATGCGCCACATCTGGCGGCTGGAGGACGAGGAGCCGGGCGTCTGGCGGCAGTCGGCGATGGCGCGCGCGGTGTTCGAGCAGGTCGGCGGCAGCGACTGGTCCTTGTCGCGCCAGTTCATTTACGGCCAGGACCGGGGCGCGATCGGCACGCTGGCGCTGGCCGTCGCCGCCAGCGCCGATGCCGATCCGGTGGCGCGCGGCATCCTCGAACAGGCCGGCGGCGAACTGGCGCGCATCGGGCTGGCGCTGGTGCGCCGCTACGGTCCGCGTCCGCTGGCGCTGAGCGGCCGCGCCGCCGATCTGCATCCGCTGATCGCCCAGGCCATGCGCGCGGCGCTGCCTGACGGCCAGCAACTGCGGCAAAAAGAAGCCCAGGCGCACCACGCGGCCGCGCGTATTGCTCTACACTCCTGATATTGAATCGCTGCCGAGACCGCTTATGATGAAAATCCTCCCGCTCACAGTCATATCCACCGCCATGGCCCTGCTGGCAGGTTGCGCCACCGTGCCGCCCCCGGGGCCGCGACTGGATAGCTCGCTGACCTCGCGCAGCCAGAGCGACCGCATCAAGTACATCATCATTCACTACACGGTCAGCGACCTGCCGCGCTCGATCAAGACCCTGACCCAGGAGGTGGTCAGTTCGCACTACCTGCTGACGGACACCGAGCAGCCGTTCTTCTACACGCTGGTGGATGAATCGCGCCAGGCCAATCACGCCGGGCTGAGCAGCTGGGGCATCTACAACCAGCTCAATTCGGCCTCGATCGGCATCGAGATCGTCAATCCGGGTTTCACTGAAACGCCGCAAGGGCGCGTGTACGCGCCGTTCAAGCAGGCGCAGATCGATCAGCTGATCCTGTTGTTGAAGGACATCGTCAAGCGCCACAACATCAAGCCGGAAAACATCCTCGGCCACAACGATATCGCGCCGCAGCGCAAGCAGGATCCGGGGCCGATGTTCCCGTGGAAGCAGCTGGCCGACGCGGGCCTGGTCACGTGGCCGGAGCCGAGCCGGGTCGCCGCGCGCATGCCGGGCTTCCAGGAGCAGTTGCCGGAAGTGTTGTGGTTCCAGCGCAAGCTGGCCGAGTTCGGCTATGCCGTGCCGCAGACCGGCGAGCTGGATGAAGCCACCCGCACCGTCATCACGGTCTTCCAGTCCAAGTATCGCCAGTCGCTGTATGACGGCATGCCGGACGCGGAAACGGCAGCCATCCTCGACGTATTGACCGCGCCGAAGCCGGTGCTGCCTCCGCCACCACCGGCCGCGCCGGTACAGGGCGCGACGCCGGCCGAATAAGCCAGGGAACGCCCGCATGCCAGCCACCCTGACCTGTGAAGAAATCGCCGGCCATCCCGAGTTCCGGCACCTCGACAGCATCGCCGGCATCGCCGTCGACCTGCGTTACGCGACGCCGGACAACTTTGTCGGCCGCGATCTCTACACGCCGCTCGATTGTGCATGGCTGCACAAGGATGCGGCGGCGGCGCTGGAGCGCGTGGTGGCCTGGCTGGCCGAGCGCCGGCCCGATTGCCAGGTGCTGGTGCTGGACGCCTTGCGTCCGCAGCGGGTGCAGGAACAGTTGTGGCAAGCGTTGCAGGGTACCGAGTTGCTGGGCTACATCGCCGATCCCGCGCGCGGTTCCATCCACTCGTTCGGCATGGCGCTGGACCTGACCCTGCTGGACGCCCAAGGCCGCGAGTTCGACATGGGTACCGGTTTCGACGATCTCAGCGAGCGTTCGCATCCGGCGCTGGAAGCCAGGCTGCTGGCCAGCGGCGAGCTGACGCAGCAGCAGATAGACAACCGCCGCCTGCTGCGCGACGCCATGTTCCAGGCCGGCTGGGTCGGCATCAACAGCGAGTGGTGGCACTTCGACTGCGGCGACCGCTTGCTGGTGCGCCGCGATTACACCCGCGTCCTATGAACAGTATTAGTGATGTTTGTAATTTGACCTGCTGATCAAATTTGTGCTGACACTAACCGATGTGTTTGATCGATTCAATTATTTGCTCGTAAAGTCGCGCCGAGTCGCTTTGTATAGCGGGGAGTCTTACATCAGGAAAATGATAAACCATGGCGGAAGTGACGGAAGCCCTTACACCAAAAGTCAGGCCCGGTGGGGGGCGCTGATTGTTGGCAGAGGGCATTACCGGAGCCGATTCTGGAGCAAGATCTACCTTTGTAACTGGTCCTAAGTCAAGGCTCAGTTGTTCCTGGGAGAGGTGATGGTCCGTCATTTTGTGGCCCCCTTTCCGGGAGAAGATTTTTTTCGAGCAGGGATTTTACGACAAGTCCCTCTAAAGCAGGAAGTGCCTCCATGCTTTTTTCGAGGCGCGGTGAAGACTCCTTGAGGGACATTGTAATCAGTTTTCCATTTTTTTTGCGCGAATTTTGCGGCACCCGGAACAGGGTCAAGTACTGGGACGGTGCTACGCCATCATATGCAAGTATTCGCACTTTGTCCTTGTCAACTTCATGCTCAGAAATCGCGTCACCATGCAACTTGATCGCTAAGCTTTTACGATACGGTTCAATGTAGTAGACCTCGCTGACGCCTGCTGCGACGATGTGGCGTGCACACGAATGGCACGGGTAGGTTGTTACGAACAATTTCCCTCCCTCTATTCTCATACCGGAGGTTTTGCCTGCATTGAGAATGGCGTGCATTTCTGCATGGATGGCCCTAGAAAATTCGATCAGGCCTTTTAGCTTACTCGCCCCCCTAAGAATTTCTCTGGCGCGGTCAAGATTTTCGGGCAAGATCACTTCTGCTAAAGCATCAACCATCTCCTGAGCTAACTTGTCCTTCTCAGAATCATTGAAGCATTTTCCCCCCGCGATATTCCAGCAACGATGATCATGATCGCTCCGGCCGTATAGCCCACCCCCGGTGGTGGGAACGTCATTCCATCCAATGCTAAGAATATCGCCATCACGATCCGTTACAGCAGCTCCTACTTGTCTGGATAGGCATGCTGAATTTGCGCTTGCCATGGCCGCAGAGTACATGGCAGTTTCTGCGAAAGTTGGTGTAATGACTTTTGTTCCTAATACTAAGTGAAGAAATCTTTCTACGCGAGCCTTCAGTTCGGAGTCTGTGCCGTCTCCGGTTCGAAGAAAAAAGTCGCAATTGGGGAATGTGTCGCTGACAGTCTGTCCGGCCTCTGATTCCTCGCCTGAGTCCCGGTCTACTAGCGTATAAATCTGTGAAGTGCTAAGCCCAAATTCTTTCAGGTTTGCTTCGCGGGTCTGTAACGGTGCGAAGACGCCGACGACGTATAGCATGTCCCTGTATACCAAGCGAAGGAGAGCAAGCTCTTCTTTGTTCTTGATCGAGTCAATCACATGAACCACTCTTCGGGGAGCATACTTCGTGCTTTTAGTAGCCGTCTTCTGTTGTTCACGATCGAGTCGGATCTGGTGAATGGCTAGTTCTGCCAGGACGCCGTTGCCATACTTTTCTCTTAGCTTATTTCCTGCCTCTATCAAAGTATTGATCCTCTTAAAGCCATGCGCCGTTGGGATCGGAACGCCTACCCCCGCGCCATGGGCTACGATGAAGTCACTTAACTTTAAGTAGGTGCATTCGGTGTAGCCAAACGAGTCTAAGAGCATAGTTCGAACTGCTTCGCCTACACTGTGCAAAGGGGAGCCGATGGGCCCGCATAACGCAATTACTAACTCTTCAGTATGAGTGGACGTAATCATTGCGGTGGTACTTGTTCCTGTACCAAACAAACTATTTGCCGGAAGAGTGGGTGGTTTTACGGTTTTCAATGCGCTAGCGGACATGGATACCTCGTCAACTTGGTGAATTATCTTTTTATTGAATCAAACTGATAGTATTTATTTTCATAATACAATCTTTCCTTGCATTATGATCAGTCTTTTATTTTGATATACATCACCTGTTGAGACTCGCTTCACCGGCAACTGCGCTTTTTTTCGAGCAAGCATGCGGTGTCCTTGGAGTTTTCGTAGTTCTACATATGCTTTTAGTCACTTTCTCGTCTGCGTTGGCCGATTAACGGTCCACCATGGCCATGCGCTCCTTGCTGTAGCGTGGACCGGCCACCTGCTTCAGCGCATTGTCCAGCACCGCCATCTCGGTTGCGTCCAGCGTGATCTCCGCCGCGGCGACGTTCTGCTCCAGATAGCTGCGGCGGCGCGTGCCGGGGATGGTCACGATATCGTTGCCCTTGTGCATGGCCCAGGCCAGCGCGATCTGGCCCGGCGTGACCAGGCGATGGTCGGCCAGTTCGCGCACGATGGCGGCGGCCTGCATGTTGCGGTCGAAATTCTCGCCCTGCAGGCGCGGATCCAGATGGCGGAAATCGCTGGGCGGATACTCTTCCGCGCGCTTGGCGGTGCCGGCCAGGAAGCCGCGCCCCAGCGGGCTGAACGCCACCAGGCCGATGCCCAGTTCGCGCAGCGCCGGCAGCACATCGGCCTCCAAGTTGCGCTCCCACAGCGAGTATTCGCTTTGCAGCGCGCTGATCGGATGCACCGCATGGGCGCGGCGGATGTTCGCCACGCCGGCCTCGGACAAGCCCAGGTAACGCACCTTGCCCTCGCGCACCAGCTCGGCCATCACGCCGACCACCTCTTCGATCGGCACGTTCGGATCAATGCGGTGCTGGTACAGCAGGTCGATGTAGTCGGTGTTCAGCCGGCGCAGCGAGCCTTCGACCTTTTCGCGGATGTGCTTGGGATCGCTGGTCACGCCGACGGTCTTGCGGTCGCGGATATCGAAGCCGAACTTGGTCGCCAGGATCACCTCGCCGCGGCGGCCGGTGAAGGCGCGGCCCAGCAGCGCTTCGTTGTCGTAGGGACCGTATTGCTCGGCCGTGTCGAAGAAATTGACGCCCAGCTCGATCGCCCGGTGCAAGGTGGCGACGGCTTCGTTCTGATCGGCCGGTCCGTAGGTATTGCTCATGCCCATGCAGCCCAAGCCCTGCGCCGAAACCGTCAGTCCCTGCCCGCCTAAAGTGCGTTGTTTCATGATGACTCCTTTCGATTGCGATGAATCCAGTATGCCGACTGCACAAAAAATACACAATCCGCTTAAAATGCAAAGCATTGTTGATGCAGGTGCAACGGTGGAGAGCTGCGATGGAAATGCTGAAAGAAATGGCGATTTTTGCACAGGTGGTCGATAGCGGCGGTTTCTCTGCCGCGGGACGCCAGCTGGAACTGACCACGTCGGCGGTCAGCCGCCATGTGTCGCGGCTGGAGGCGCACATGGGCGGACGCTTGCTGCAGCGGACCACCCGCTCGCTGTCGCTGACCGAGCTGGGGCAGCAGGTGTACGCGGCCTGTTCGCGCATGGTGAGCACGGCGCGCGAGGTGCATGCGCTGGCGGGCAGCTACAGCGCCCGTCCCAACGGCGTGATCCGCGTCAGCGCGCCCATCGTGCTGGGGCAGGTATGGCTGGCGCCCAGGCTGCCCGGTTTTCTTGCGCGCTATCCGGAGGTCAATGTCGAGCTGCAACTGGTGGACCGCAAGATCGACCTGATCGAGGAAGGGGTGGACCTGGCGATCCGCATCGCGACCGAGCTGGCGCCCGGTCTGGTGGCGCGTCCGCTGGGGCCGGTGCGTTATGTGCTGGTGGCCACGCCACGCTACCTGCAAGCGCATGGCGAGCCGAAGGCGCCGCAGGACCTGCCGCTGCATCAATGCAGCTACCTGGGCTACGCCCGTTTCGGCGAGGCCTGGAGCATGCGGCGCCATGGCGAGGCGGTCAACGTGCAAGTGCCGTCACGGCTGACGATCAACAACAGCGGTGCCTTGATGGCGGTGGTGGAAGCGGACGGCGGCATCGGCCTGGTGCCCGATTTCACAGCCCGCGCCGCGCTGGCGCAGCAGCGCGTGCGGCGAGTGTTGCCGGAGTGGGAGTTCGATGCGCCATACGCCGGCACGGTGCACGCGGTCTACATGCCCGGCCCGCACCTGGCGCTGAAGGTGCGGGCGTTCATTGATTATTTGCTTGAGGAAGGATTGCCGGGAGAATAAGCGCCGCCGCCGGAGCGGGCCACCCAGTCGATTACACCGTCGAGCACGGTGCGGCCCGCGCCGTTGGCGACGTGCTCGTCGTTCAGGATGGCGACCACCACGCACAGCTGGTTGTTCGCGTCCGGCACGTAGCCGGCGATGGCGATCACGCCGTTCAAGCTGCCGGTCTTGATGCGCGCGCGCAGTGCGGCGGGGCCGTCTTTCAGGCGCTTGCGCATGGTGCCGTCGGTGGCGGCGATCGGCAGGCTGGACATGAACTCGGGCGTCCACAGGCTGTTCAGTCCCGCTTGCAGCACGCCGGCCAATTGCGCCGGCGTGGCGCGTTCGATGCGCGACAGGCCGGAGCCGTTGTCGAACACCAGGCCGTTGCCGTCGATGCGATGGTTTTGCAGCCAGCCGCGGATCGCCGTTTCGGCCCGCATCGGCGTGCTGGCGAGGCTGGCGTCGGCGGCCAGCGGGCGGCTGCCCAGCACGGGATCGGCTTCCAGGCTGCCCAGCGACAGGAACAGCGCGCGGGCCAGCGTGTTGTCGGAGAATTTGTTGATGTCGCGTAGCACCTCGGGCAGCGGGCGCGAGAGGTGCTCGGCCAGCAGGCGGGACGCCGTAGCTGGGGTGGCATCCGGCACTGCGGACACCGGGGCGTCGGCCTCGCGCACCTGGCCGCTGATGCTGCCGCCCAGCTTGCGCCAGGTGGCGCGCAGCAGGCGCTCCAGGTAGTCATGGTGATCCAGCACGTCGATGCTGGTCGACTTGATGCAGTCCTTGGGGAAGCTGCCGTGCAGTACCACTTCGATCTTGTCGCCGTGGCGGCTGGTGTCCGGCGTGCGCCAGTCTTTTTCCCACGAGGCGCATGGCGCGTCGGTCAGCTTCATCTCCGAGCGGATGCTGACCTTGTCCATCTCCGGCATCATCACCAGCGCCAGCTTGCCGCCGGTCGAGCGCATCTCGACCTTCAGCAGGTTGGTGTTGATCAGCAGCGCATCGGGAATGACGTTGTAGTAGGCCCATGGATATTCGTCGAACGGCGGCTGCCCCACGTCCGGCCGTGCCGGCTGGAACAGCTGGCGGTCGAGTATCACGTCACCCCTGATCTTCTGGATGCCCTGGTTGCGCAGCGCCTGCAGCATGTGCAGCAGCACGTCCTCGTTCAGGTCCGCGTCGGCGCCGCCGCGCAGGACCAGGTCGCCCTTCAGCACGCCGTCCATCACGTCGGCGCTGGTGCGGAACTCGGTGCGGGCGCGGAAGGCCGGCCCCAGCTGCTCCAGCGCGGTCAGCGTGGTGAACAGCTTCATGGTGGACGCCGGCTGCATGCTCTGCTGCGCGTTGTGGGAGATCAGCGCGGTGTCGCCGCGCAGCACGACGATGCCGGCGCCTTCCGGCGGAATATGCGCCGCCTGCAGCAGGCTGGCGACCTGCTCCGGAAACTCGGCGGCGTGGACGGCGCCGGCGGCGATCAGCGCGGCGAATAGGAGGCGACGAAACATGGCGATCCTGTTCAATGGAAGAAGAGATAGGAAACGAAGATGGCGGCGATGACGCCGGCGAAATCGGCGATCAGGCCGCACGAAATCGCGTAGCGCGTCTTGCGGATGCCCACCGAGCCGAAGTACAACGCCACGATGTAGAAGGTGGTGTCGGCCGAGCCGTTGAACACGCAGGCCAGGCGGCCGACGAAGGAATCGACGCCGTAGGTGCGCATGGTATCGATCATCATGGCCTTGGCGGCGCTGCCGCTGAGCGGCTTCATCAGCGCGGTCGGCAGCGACGGCACGAAATCGGTGTTGATGCCGAGGTGGCCGAACAGCCAGCTGAAGCCGTCGACGACGAAGGTGAACACGCCGGCGTTGCGGATCACGCTGATCGCCACCAGCATGCCGACCAGGTAGGGAATCACGGTGATCGAGGTCTGCATGCCGCCCTTGGCGCCTTCGATGAAGGCTTCGTAGACGTTCACCTTCTTGCGCAGCGCGCCGATGATGAAGCCGGCGATGACGATCATCAGCACCAGGTTGCTGAACACCTTGGAGACGATTTCGATCTCGGTCTTGCTCAGGTAGTGGGTGAAGTAAAACACCACGCCGGCGATGGCGGCCGTCATGCCGCCCAGCCAGCTCATCACCACGCCATTGAACAGGTTGATGCGCTGGCGGATGGCGACGACGATGATGCCGGTGACGGTGGCCACGTAGGTCGCGATCATGCAGGGAATGAAGATGTCGGACGGGTCGGCCGCGCCCAGGATGGAGCGCTGCGCCATGATCGCCAGCGGGATCAGGGTCAGGCCGGAGGTGTGCAGCACCAGGAACATGATCTGCGCGTCGGTCGGTTCGTCCTTGCTGGGGTTGAGCGTCTGCAGGCTTTCCATGGCCTTCAGGCCGAACGGCGTGGCGGCGTTGTCCAGGCCCAGCAGGTTGGCCGAGAAGTTCATCACCATGTGGCCGGTGGCCGGATGGTTTTTCGGCACGCCGGGAAAGATGCGTGAGAAGAACGGCGCGATCAGGCGCGCCAGCAGGTCGATGGCGCCGGCCTTCTCGCCGATGTTCATGATGCCTAGCCACAGCGTCATCACGCCGGCCAACGGCAGCGCGATGTCCATCACGCCGGCCTTGGCCGAGTCGAACGTGCCGTCGATGATGCGTTTGAAGATTTCCGTATCGCCCGTCAACAGGAACTGCGCCAGCGCGGCGGCAAAGCCAACCAGGAAGAAGCCGGACCAGATGTAATTGAGCGACATATCTAGAAATTTTCCTGAAAGCAGTAGGGGATTTGCAAAGTATAGCGGGTAAGCAAGCGAAAAAAGCTATAAGCTGCCGCTTTACCGTATGCGATGTGGGATGGACCTTATGCTGAAAAGTTATGCCGCAGCCCCGATGGAGCTGGTGCTGGCGCTGATGCTGGCGCTGATGCTGGCGCTGGCGGGCGGCCCTACCGCCGCCGCCGCTGCACCGGCAGCCGAGCCTAAAGTCCTGCACGCCTTCCTCAGCACCGGCGAAACCGGCCTCGATCCGGCGGTCGCCTCCGACATCGCCAGCCTGAGCCTGCTGGAAAACCTGTTCGACCCGCTGCTGCGCTACGACTACCTGGCGCGTCCGGTCAAACTGCAGGCCAACACGCTGGCCGCCATGCCAACCGTCGAAGACAATGGGCTGACCTACACCTTCCAGTTGCGCCAGGACGTCTATTTCACGCCGGACCCGGCGTTCAAGGGCGCACGCCGCCAGGTCACCGCGCAGGATTACGTCTACAGCCTGACGCGCCTGTACGATCCGGCGCTGAAATCGCCCTGGCTGTTCCTGTTGGAAGGCAAGATCGCTGGCGATGAGGCGTTGAAGACGCACTTCAGCTACGGCACCGCCATAGCCGGCCTGCGGGCTGTGGACAAATTCACGCTGCGCATCCGCCTCAAGGCCGCTGATCCGAATTTCCTGTTCTACCTGGCGGTGCCGGCCACCGGCGTGGTTGCGCGCGAAGTGATGGAGGCCTACGGCGCGCAGGCCGGCAACCATCCGGTCGGCACCGGTCCGTTCATGATGGGCACGTGGAAGCACAGCGACCAGATCACGCTGCTGGCCAATCGCGACTTCCGTCCGACGATGTATCAGGGCCGGCGCGTGCCGCTGCTGGACCGTGTCGACATCAAGATCGTCGAGGAATACCAGTCGCGCGTGCTGGGCTTCCTGAACGGCGAATTCGATTTCCTCGAACAGTTGCCGGAATCGATGAAAGACCTGGTGCTGACCGCCGACATCAAGCCCACGCTGAAGCCCGAGCTGGCCAAAAAAGGCATGGTGCTGTCACCCTTCCCTGTGCTGCAGACCTACTACATGTGGATGAACATGGAGGATCCGCTGATCGGCGGTTATAGCAAGGAGAAAGTGGCTTTGCGGCGCGCCATCGCGCTGGGCTACAACAGCGCCGAGGATGTCGCGCTGATGAAGAAGGGCCTGGCGATTCCGGCTGTCACGCCGCTGCCGCCGAACGTGCTGGGCTACGATCCGGCCTACCGCAGTCCGGTGACCTACGACCCGGCGCTGGCCAACGCGCTGCTGGACCGCTACGGCTACCGCAAGGGCGCCGACGGCTTCCGCACCCAGCCGGACGGCAAGCCGCTGACCTTGGTCATGCACAGCGAATCGTCGACCGTCGGCCGGCTGCGCGATGAGCTGTGGCGCAAGAACCTGGGCGCCATCGGCCTGAAGGTGGTGTTCAAGAGCGACAAGAAAACCGAGATCATCAAGGCCTCGCGCCTCGGCTCGGTGATGATGTTTGAAACCAACTGGGTTGCCGATTTTCCCGACGGCGACAATTTCTATCAGCTGCTGTACGGCCCCAACAGCGGCCGCGTCAACTACGCCCGTTTCAACTTGCCTGCCTACAACCAGCGCTACGAACAAACCCGCAGCATGGGCGACTCGCCGCAGCGCACCGCGCTGTACGACGAGTTGGCGCAGATCATCCACGCCTACACGCCTTGGGTGTTGCTGACGCATCCGATTTCGGCCGACCTGCAGCAGCCGTGGCTGAAGAATTACCAGCGCCATCCGGTCGAATTCACCAACTGGCGTTATCTGGACGTAGTCGCACACAGTGCGCGCTGAGCTTTGCGTACAATGGGTGCATGAAACTCATTAATCGCCGGGCGCTGACCCATGTCGTCGCCCATCCGATGGATTTCCTGGTGCAGTGCCTGAAAGGGTTCCGCGCCAATCAGGGCCTGCTGCTGGCGGGCGCGGTGGCCTATTACTCGTTGCTGTCCATCGTCCCGCTGCTGATGCTGGTGGTGGTCGCCCTGTCGCACGTGATCGCCGAGGATGAACTGCTGGCCACCGTGGGCCGCTACCTGAACTGGCTGGTGCCCGGGCAATCCAAGCCCATCGTGGCCGAGGTCGGACACTTCCTCGAGCATCGCGACCTGGTCGGCGGCGTGCTGGTGATCAGCATGATCTTCTTCAGCTCGCTGGCCTTCACCGTGCTGGAAAACGCCATGTGCGTCATTTTCAAGCACCGCGTCGAGATACGGCGGCGGCGTTTCCTGATCTCGGCCATCATGCCCTACTGCTACATCCTGTCGCTGGGCGCCGGCATGCTGCTGGTCACGCTGGTGGCGGGCAGCCTGCAGGTGCTGGGCGAGGAGAGCGTGCAGTTGTTCGGCTACAGCTGGTCGCTGCATGGCGTGTCCGGCGTGCTGCTGTATCTGCTGGGACTGGGCGGCGAGGTGCTGGTGCTGACGTCGATCTACCTGGTGATGCCGGTCGGCCGCCTGTCGCTGTCGCACGCGCTGATCGGCGGCGTGACGGCTGCGCTGCTGTGGGAGCTGGCGCGCCGGGTCCTGGTCTGGTATTTCTCGACGCTGTCGCAGGTGAACGTGGTGTATGGATCGATGACCACCGCCATCATCGTCATGTTCAGCCTGGAAATCGGCGCCACGCTGCTGCTGTTCGGTGCGCAGGTGATTTCCGAGTTCGAGCGGGTCGGCCAGCGCCGCGAAAAGGAGGTGCCGACGCCGATGACCACACAAGCTACAGAAATAAAATAATTTGTGCGTCGCACAAAAATCTGTGTTACACTACGTTCGTGGTTGAGGTTTGAAGGAAGTAATTCCGGCAAACAGTCCCACATCCAGGAGCAGCGCCGCGGTTCGATATGTGTAAGACCGAACCGCAGTTGACGCCAAACCTGGAGTTGTAATTCCGGATACGATGGTCGATTTACACGTTGGAGGCACCACGCAGATAGCATGGGCGTCCGAGACTCTGGAGTCACTTTGCAGATAGCACTGGACCCCGGCATACGATTAAAGCATTGGTAATACATTGGAACGAAGCCCGCTGAGATGCGGGCTTTTTTTTATTGACGAAACGATTCAATATTATTTGAAATATCGAATTATTTACGGTAGCATCCGCTTATGGATACTAAACAAGCGTTGGCGGGATTGTCGTCCCTGGCCCAGGAAAGCCGGCTGGCCGTGTTCCGGCTGCTGGTGCAGGTCGGGCCGGAAGGCATGGCCGCCAGCAAAATTGCTGAGCGGCTCGATATCTCGCCGTCGTCGCTGTCGTTCCACCTGAAGGAGCTGAGCCATGCGGGCATGGTCGGTTCGCGCCCGGATGGACGCTTCGTTATCTATACCGCCGACGTCGGCGCCATGAATGGCCTGATCGGCTTCCTGACTGAAAATTGCTGCGGCGGCCTGCCGTGCGGCCCCACTATCGGATGCGCACCATGAATATTTTGTTTCTTTGCACGGGTAACTCTTGCCGCTCGGTGTTGAGCGAAGGCGTCTTCAACCACCTGGCGCCGGCCGGACTGAAGGCGATCAGCGCCGGCAGCCAGCCCGCCGGCCAGCTGCATCCGCGCGCGGTCGCGCTGCTGGCGCGCAAGGGCATCTCGACCGAGGGCTATTACAGCAAGTCCTGGAACGATTTGCCGCTGACGCCGGATGTGGTGGTGACGGTGTGCGGCAGCGCCGCGGGCGAAACCTGCCCGGCCTATCTGGGCCCGGTGCTGCGCACGCACTGGGGCGTCGACGATCCCGGTCACGTGATCGGCACCGAGGAAGAAATCGAGGCGGCGTTCGAGCTGACCTACCGCATCATCCGCGCACGCATCGAGGCTTTCCTGGCCCTGCCGCTGGCGCAACTGGCCGGCGACAAGGCCGCGTTCAAGGTCGAGCTCGACCGCATCGGCGCCGTCGGCGCCAATGGCATCTGAACGCGGGAGCGCCTGTGCTGATTGCATTACTGATTTTTATCGCCACACTCACTCTCGTCATCTGGCAACCGCGCGGACTCGGCATCGGCTGGAGCGCCACCGCAGGCGCCGCCGTGGCGCTGCTGGCCGGCGTGATCCACGTCGGCGATATTCCGGCGGTCTGGCACATCGTCTGGAACGCCACCGGCACCTTTGTCGCGATCATCGTCATCAGCCTGCTGCTGGACAAGGCCGGCTACTTCGAATGGGCGGCGCTGCATGTCGCGCGCTGGGGCGGCGGCAGCGGCAAGCGCCTGTTCACCCTGTTCGTGCTGCTGGGCGCGGCGGTGTCGGCGCTGTTCGCCAACGACGGCGCGGCGCTGATACTCACGCCCATCGTCATCGCCATGCTGCGCGAGCTGAAATTCTCGGGCAAGGCCATGCTGGCCTTCGTCATGGCGGCCGGCTTCATCGCCGACACGGCCAGTTTGCCGCTGGTGGTGTCCAACCTGGTCAACATCGTCTCGGCCGACTACTTCGGCGTCAGCTTCGCGCGCTATGCGGCGGTGATGGTGCCGGTCAACCTGGTGTCCGTGGCCGCCACGCTCGGCGTGCTGATTTGGTTCTTCCGCCACGACATTCCGGCGGACTACGACGTCGAGCAGATCAAGCGGCCGGAACATGCGATCCACGACCGCGCCACCTTCCTGACCGGCTGGTGGGTACTGGGCCTGCTGTTGATCGGTTTCTTCTGGCTGGAAGATCTCGGCGTGCCGATCAGCGCCACTTCCGCCGTCTGCGCCGCCCTGCTGCTGGCGGTGGCGGCGCGCGGACACCGGATCTCCACGCGTGCGGTGCTCGCCAATGCGCCGTGGCAGATCGTGGTGTTCTCGCTCGGCATGTACATGGTGGTGTACGGCCTGCGCAACGCCGGCCTGACCGACTACCTGACCGGCCTGCTGAACCAATGCGCGGCTTACGGCGTCTGGGGCGCGGCCATCGGCACCGGTTTCATCACGGCGATCCTGTCGTCGATCATGAACAACCTGCCGACTGTGCTGATAGGCGCGCTGTCGATCGACGCCAGCAGCAGCACCGGCGTGGTGCGCGAAGCCATGGTGTACGCCAACGTGATCGGCAGCGACCTCGGGCCGAAGATCACGCCGATCGGCAGCCTGGCGACCCTGCTGTGGCTGCACGTGCTGGAGAACAAGGGCATCCAGATTTCCTGGGGCTATTACTTCCGCGTCGGCATCTGCCTGACTTTGCCGGTGCTGCTGGTCACGCTGGCGGCGCTGGCCGTGCGTTTGAATTGAGAGGGAATCATGGACCTGCCCAACATCAATCCCGCCTTGCTGGACACGCCGACGCTGGACAAGCTGGCGCCGGTTGGAAACTTCGATCATCCGCCGCGCATCCTGATGCTGTATGGCTCGCTGCGGGAGCGTTCGTTCAGCCGCTTCCTGACCGAAGAGGCGGCCCGCATCCTCGAGCATTTCGGCGCCGAGGTGAAAATCTTCGATCCGACCGAATTGCCGATGGCGGGCAGCGTGCCGGAAGATCATCCCAAGGTGCAGGAGCTGCGCGCCTTGTCGCTATGGTCCGAGGGACAGGTATGGTGCAGCCCGGAGCGGCACGGGGCCATCACCGCCGTGATGAAGAACCAGATCGACTGGATCCCGCTGGAGCAAGGCGCGCTGCGTCCGAGCCAGGGACGCACGCTGGCCGTGATGCAGGTGTGCGGCGGTTCGCAATCGTTCAACGTGGTCAATACCATGCGGCTGCTGGGGCGCTGGATGCGCATGTTCACGATACCGAACCAGTCGTCGGTGCCGATGGCGTACAAGGAGTTTGACGACGCCGGCCGCATGCGCCCTTCCGGTTACTATGAACGGGTGGTCGATGTCATGGAAGAGCTGTTCAAGATGACCTTGCTGCTGCGCGGCCGCACCGACTACCTGACCGACCGCTACAGCGAGCGCAACGAGCGTTCGATCAAGGCGATCAATCGACAACTCGGGAAAATCTAATGGATCTGCACATACTGCCGGTCGAGCTGGAAAAAGCCTACCGCCTGTTGAATCACGGGCCGACGGTGCTGGTGTCGGCCAGCCATGGCGGCAGCAGCGACGTGATGGCGGCGGCCTGGTCGTGCGCGCTGGATTTCTCGCCGCCCAAGGTCACCGTGGTGCTGGACAAGGCGACCAGCACGCGCGCGCTGGTCGAGCGCAGCGGCCACTTCGTGCTGCAGGTTCCCAACATGGCGCAGCTGGATCTGACGTATGCGGTCGGCAGCAAGAGCCTGGCTGACCATCCGGCCAAGCTGGAGCAATGCAAGGTCGAGCTGTTTCATGCCGGCGGCTACGAGGCGCCACTGGTTGCCGGCTGCTCGGCCTGGTTGATCTGCAAGGTGATTCCCGAGCCGCACAACCAGCAGACCTACGACCTGTTCATCGGCGAAGTGGTGGCCGCGTTCGCCGACGCCCGGGTGTTCCGCAACGGGCACTGGGAATTCGAAACCGCCGGCCCCGACTGGCGCAGTCTGCACTACATCGCCGGCGGCACCTTCTATGCGATCGGCGAAAAAGCGGTGGTCAAGACGTAGAGCCCGTGTCCGAATGTCAGATCTGACCCCGGGTTGTTTCAGACGGCCGGGGTTACAGCGCGCGGGCGATCAGCAGTTTCTGGATGTCGCTGGTGCCTTCGTAAATCTGGCAGACGCGCACGTCGCGGTAGATGCGCTCCACCGGGAAGTCGGACACGTAGCCGTAGCCGCCGTGCACCTGGATCGCGTCCGAACATACCCGCTCCGCCATCTCGGAGGCGAACAGCTTGGCCATCGCGGCTTCCTTCAGGCATGGCAGGCCGGCGTCCTTCATCGAGGCCGCGTGGCGGATCAGCTGGCGCGCCGCTTCGATCTGCGTCGCCATGTCCGACAGCCGGAACTGCACCGCCTGGTGCTCGAAGATGGGCTTGCCGAAGCTCTCGCGCTCGCGGGCATACGCCAGCGCCGCCTCGTACGCGGCGCGCGCCATGCCCACAGCCTGAGAGGCGATGCCGATGCGGCCGCCTTCCAGTCCGGACAGGGCGATCTTGTAACCCTGGCCTTCCTCCCCGATCAGGTTTTCGGCCGGGATGCGGCAGTTCTCGAACAGGATCTGCGCGGTGTCCGACGAGTGCTGGCCCATCTTCTGCTCCAGCCCGGTGACGATGTAGCCCGGCGCCGAGGTCGGCACCCAGAACGCGCTGATCCCCTTCTTGCCGGCCGCCTTGTCGGTCACGGCCATGACGATGGCCACGTCCGCATACTTGCCGCTGGTGATGAACTGCTTGGTGCCGTTGATGACGTATTCATTGCCGTCGCGCGTGGCGGTGGTGCGCAGCGCGGCGGCGTCGCTGCCGGTGTGCGGCTCGGTCAGGCAGAAGGCACCCAGCATCTCGCCCTGCGCCAACGGACGCAGCCATTGCTGCTTCTGCTGGTCGTTGGCGTACATCATCGCGATGCTGCACACCGGGCAGTTGTTGACGGAGATGATGGTGGAGGTGCCGCCGTCGCCGGCCGCGATCTCTTCCAGCACCAGCGCGAGGGACACGTAATCCATGCCGGCGCCGCCCAGCGCTTCCGGCACGGCCACGCCGAAGGCGCCCAGCGCCGCCAGCTCTTTCAATTCCTCTTTCGGGAAGTGATGCTCCTTGTCCCAGCGGGCCGCGTTGGGGGCCAGACGCTCCCGCGCAAACGTGCGCAGGGCATCGCGGATCATTTCGTGTTCTTCGCTCAGTATCATGTTGTCTCGTTTATGTTTTGTGTTACCAGCCGATGGTTGTACCATCGTAATTGCGATAGACCGCCGTGTCGGACGCGGGTAGCGCCGCCAGCGTCGCGCGGATGCCGGCCGCGCTTTCTTCCACCGAAATATCGGCGCCGGCGCCGCCCATGTCGGTGCGCACCCAGCCCGGATGGAAGGCCACGCAGGTCGCGCCCTGCTTGCCGAACGTCAGCGCCGTGTCGATCAGCACCGAATTCAGCGCGGCCTTGCTGGCGCGGTACAGCGAACCGCTCGGGTTGTTGCGCTCGCTCAGCGAACCCATTCTCGACGACAGCACCGCCAGCTTGCCGCGCGCCGCGCCCACCATCGGCGCGATGATGGGCAGCAGCCGCATTGCCGCCAGCACGTTGGTGTGCATCACGCTGTCGAAGTCCGTCTGCAGCGGGAAGCCGTCGTGGCGCGGGCCGTACACGCCGGCGTTGAGGATGGCCACGTTGAGCTCCTCGCCGTCCAGCTTCCAGCCCAGGCCGGCGCAGGCCTCGACATTGGTCACGTCCAGCGCATGGGCTTCGGCACCCATCGCGGCCAGCGTGTCGACATCTTCCGCCTTGCGCGCGGTGGCGATCACGCGCCAGCCGTCGGCCAGGTACTGGCGCGCCATTTCCAGGCCGATGCCGCGCGAGGCGCCGATGATGAGTGCCGTCGCCATCCGCTTACACCAGCTCGATGGCCATTGCGGTGGCTTCGCCGCCGCCGATGCACAGCGCCGCCACGCCCTTCTTGCCGCCGGTGCGCTTCAGCGCGCCGATCAGGGTGACGATGATGCGCGCGCCGGAGGCGCCGATCGGGTGGCCCAGCGCGCAGGCGCCGCCGTGGATGTTGATCTTGTCGTGCGGGATGTCGAGGTCGCGCATGGCGGCCATCGGCACGGCGGCGAAGGCTTCGTTGATCTCGAACAGGTCGACGTCCTTGGTGCTCCAGCCGATTTTCTTGTAGAGCTTTTCGACCGCGTCGATCGGCGCGGTGGTGAACAGGTTGGGTTCCTTGGCGAAGGTGGCGTGGCCGTGGATTTTGGCGATCGGCGTCAGGCCCAGCTTCTTCGCGGTCGATTCGCGCATCATCACCAGCGCGGCGGCGCCGTCGTTGATCGACGACGACGAGGCGGCGGTGATGGTGCCGTCCTTCTTGAACGCGGCGCGCAGGGTCGGGATCTTCTCAACCTTGGCTTTCAGCGGGCCTTCATCCTTGTCGATGACGGTGTCGCCGGCGCGGCTGGTGACGGTGACGGGCGCGATTTCCCACTTGAACCAGCCTTCGCTGGTGGCGACCTGCGCGCGCTTGACCGATTCGATGGCGAAGTTGTCCTGCGCCTCGCGGGTGAATTCGTACTTGGCCGAGCACTCTTCGGCGAAGGTGCCCATCGAGCGGCCTTCGCCGGTTTTCTCGTTGCGCGAGTAGGCGTCTTCCAGGCCGTCGTACATCATGTGGTCGAACAGCATGCCGTGGCCGATGCGGTAGCCGCCGCGCGCCTTCGGCACCAGGTAGGGCGCGTTGGTCATCGATTCCATGCCGCCGGCGACGACCACCTCGGCGCTGCCGGCGACCAGCTGGTCGTGGGCGAAGATGGCGGCCTGCATCGCCGAGCCGCACATCTTGGACAGCGTGACGGCGCCGGTCGAGGTCGGCAGGCCGGCTTTCAGCAGGGCCTGGCGCGCCGGCGCCTGGCCCTGGCCCGCCATCAGGCAGTTGCCGAAGTAGACGTGCTCGACCAGATTGGCGGCTATGCCGGAACGCTCGACGGCGGCCTGGATCGCGACGGCGCCCAGGTCGTGCGCGGCCTTGGCGGAGAAGTCGCCCTGGAAGGCGCCCATGGGGGTGCGGGCTGCACCGACGATAACGATAGGATCATTCATTTTCTAGTATCTCCATAAATGGCGGCTGGATCGCCGCCGGTGGGTTTGCGTGTTGATTGCTGAATCGGATGTGCTGCGGATACGGGAACACGTCTTCGACGTGGCCATCCAGAATGCGCTGTTTGCGCATTTGCCACCAGGCTTGCGTCAACAAGTCGGCGTGATGCTTCATGAAAAATTTGCGGATCTTGGCGTTCCCCAGCAGGAACCTGCCGAACTGCTCGGGGAAGACGTCGTACTTGCCGACCGGGTACCACGGTTCGGCGGCCATTTCCTCTTCCTCGTTGCGCGCTTCCGGGATATTGCGGAAATGGCAGTCGGTGATGTATTCGATTTCGTCGTAGTCGTAGAACACCACGCGCTGGTGGCGGGTGACGCCGAAGTTCTTGTACAGCATGTCGCCGGGGAAGATGTTGGCGGCCACCAGTTCCTTGATGGCGTTGCCGTATTCCAGCACGCCGTGCTCGATCTGCACGTCGTCGTTGTCGTTCTCGGCGTTGGTCAGCCAGATGTTCAGCGGCACCATGCGGCGCTCGATGTACAGGTGCTTGATGACGATCTGCTCGCCGTCCTCCTCGATCAGCGACGGCGCGTAGTGTTTCAGCTCGGCGATCAGCTCTTCCTTGAAGCGGTGGCGCGGGAAGGCGACGTTCGAGTATTCCAGCGTGTCGGCCATGCGGCCGACGCGGTCGTGGTGTTTCACCAGCAGGTATTTTTCCTTGATCAGCGCGCGCGTGGTTTCCTTGGGCGGGGGGAAGAAATCCTTGATGACCTTGAACACGTACGGGAACGACGGCAGCGCGAACACCAGCATCACCAGGCCGCGGATGCCGGGGGCGATCTCGAACAGGTCGGACGAGTGCTTCAGGTGCTGCAGGTAGTCGCGGTAGAACAGCGTCTTGCCCTGCTTTTGCAGGCCGAGGATGGTGTAGATCTCGCTGCGCGGCTTGCGCGGCAGCAGCGTGCGCAGGAACTGCACGTAGGCCGACGGCACTTCCATGTCGACCAGGAAGTAGGCGCGCGTGAACGAGAACAGGACGGCGATCTGCTCGGGGTCGAACAGCACGGTGTCGAGGATCAGCTCGCCATGCTTGTTGTGCAGGATGGGCACGACAAACGGATATTCCCGGTTGCCGTTGATGCCCTTGCCGACGATGTAGGCGCCCTTGTTGCGGAAGAACAGGCTCGACAGCACGTGGATCTGGTGGTTCGGCTCCAGCTTGGCGTTGCCGAAGATTTGCGTCAGCCGCGCCTCGACCTGTTCGACGTCGCGCGTCAGGTTGACGAATTTCGCGTCCAGCTGGAAGTTGGTGATGATGCGCTTGAGCGTGAAGTGCAGGCCGTCGGTGCCGGGATAGTAGACGCGGTAGGTCGGGCGCGGTTCCTCGGTTTCGATGTATTCGGTCGACACGACCGGGCGCACGAAGATGAATTCGTTGTGGAAGTAGCTGCGGTGCAGGATGTTGCAGCAGACCGAGTTGAAGAAGGTTTCGGCCAGCTCCGGCTGCTTGTGGTCGGACAGCATGCCGATGTAGTGCAGCTTGAGCTCGCGCCACACTTCGTCGGTCAGTTCCTCCGCGTCGTATTCGTCTTCCAGCATCTGCACGCATTCCTGCACGCGCTTGTCGTAGAAGTCGATGCGCTCGCGCGCGGCCTGCTGCGCCGCGACCCACGCGCCGCGCTCGAAGTGC
This sequence comes from Duganella hordei, assembly GCF_040369125.1. Lineage (NCBI taxonomy): Bacteria > Pseudomonadati > Pseudomonadota > Betaproteobacteria > Burkholderiales > Oxalobacteraceae > Duganella > Duganella hordei. The sequence continues at coordinate 212,985 of NZ_BPWI01000004.1, read as the reverse complement.
TGCTTGGCCTGCTGGCTGGTCTGGCGGAACAAGCGGTAGTGCTTGTCGAAGCCGTCGCGTATCGTGCGCGCGATGTCGAACGCGATCTGCGAGCGCAGCAGTTTTGGGAAAGCAGCCTGGATCATGGGTCGAATACCGATGTCGGTTGAACCGTCATTCCGCCCACTGGGCGGAATGACTTCCCGCGCAAGCGGACATAGAACGCCGGTTAGTCCAGCTCAGCATGGATCCCCGCTTTCGCGGGGATGACGTGCCCGCTGGGCTCTTACTTGGTTTCCGCGAACAGTTCGCGGCCGATCAGCATGCGGCGGATTTCGCTGGTGCCGGCGCCGATTTCATACAACTTGGCATCGCGCCACAGGCGGCCGACCGGATACTCGTTGATGTAGCCGTTGCCGCCCAGCGTCTGGATCGCCTCGCCGGCCATCCAGGTCGCTTTTTCCGCGCTATACAAAATGGCTCCCGCCGCGTCCTTGCGCAGCTGGCGGACCGCTTCCGGGCTGGTGGCGCGGTCGCAAGCCTGACCGACGGCGTAGACATAGGCCTTGCACGCCATCATGGTCGAGTACATGTCCGCAATCTTACCCTGCATTAGCTGGAATTCGCCGATAGGCTGGCCGAATTGCTTGCGGTCGTGGATGTACGGCACCACCGCGTCCATGCAGGCCTGCATGATGCCCAGAGGGCCGCCGGACAGCACGGTGCGCTCGAAGTCCAGGCCGGACATCAGCACGTTGACGCCCTTGCCCAGGCCGCCCAGCACGTTTTCGGCCGGCACTTCGCAGTCTTCAAACACCAGTTCGCCGGTGTGCGAGCCGCGCATGCCCAGCTTGTCCAGCTTCTGCGCCACGGAGAAGCCCTTGAAATGTTTCTCGATCAGGAAGGCGGTCATGCCTTTCGGGCCGGCTTCGAGGTCGTTCTTGGCGTAGACCACCAGCACGTCGGCGTCGGGGCCGTTGGTGATCCACATCTTGGTGCCGTTCAGCACCCAGCGGTCGCCCTTGAAGTCGGCGCGCAGCTTCATGCTGACCACGTCGGAGCCGGCGTTCGGCTCGGACATGGCCAGCGCGCCCACGTATTCGCCGGAAATCAGCTTGGGCAGGTATTTCCGCTTTTGCTCTTCGGTGCCGTTGCGCTTGATCTGGTTGACGCACAGGTTAGAGTGGGCGCCGTAGGACAGGCCGACCGAGGCCGAGGCGCGCGAGATTTCCTCCATCGCCACGATGTGGGCCAGGTAGCCCATGTTGGCGCCGCCGTATTCCTCGGGCACGGTGATGCCGAGCACGCCCAGCTCGCCCATCTTGCGCCACAGGTCCATCGGGAACTGGTCGCTGCGGTCGATTTCTGCGGCGCGCGGCGCGATTTCCGCGGCGGCGAACTGTTGCACGGCTTCGCGCAGGGCGGCGATGTCTTCGCCGTGGTCAAAGGTCAGGCCTGGGAGATGGAGCATGTCGTCCTCGATTCTTTTGTTTTGTGGAGCGGGTTGGAGCGCCTATGATACGCCCATGTTACGTTAACGTAAACGTCAACCACGTTCGGCGATGGCCGCCAGCAGTCGTTTGCACTCGTCTTCGTGGGCGGTGACCTCGGCCAGCGACATTTCGATGTCTTCGCGCTGCTGTTCCAGCGTTTCGCGGTGATGCGCCAGCACGTCGAGGAAGCGGTTCATCTGGGCGCTGGTGTCTTTTGGCGTTTCATACATGTCGACCAGGCTTTTGATCTCCGACAGCGACAGCCCCAGGCGCTTGCCGCGCAGGGTCAGTTTGAGGCGGGTGCGGTCGCGCGGCGTGTAGACTCGGTTGCGGCCGCCGGCGCCCTCGCGCGAGGGATTGAGCAAGCCCTGGTCTTCGTAGAAGCGGATGGCGCGCGCCGTGATGTCGAATTCACGGGCCAGTTCGGTGATGGTATAGGTAGGCATCTCTAGGTTTGCGGTAAAGTCGTACAATTTCCGTTTACGTCAACGTCAAGCACATTGTAGCGCGCCTGACTTCCTGAAAGAAGAAAAATGAACCCACTCGAAGCGCAACTGGATTATCCGCTGGGCGACACCATCCCGGCCGCCGGCACCGTGCACGAGCTCGCTCCCGGCCTGCGCTGGCTGCGCATGCCGCTGCCGTTCGCGCTGGACCACATCAATCTGTGGCTGCTCAGGGACGATGACCAGGAGCATGCGGGCTGGGCCATCGTCGACAGCGGCGTCGCCACCGACGCCACGCGGGAAGCCTGGGAAGCGGTGTACGCCACGGGGCTGGACGGCCTGCCGGTGCGGCGGGTGTTCGCCACCCATTGCCATCCCGACCACATCGGCCTGGCCGACTGGCTGTGCCGGCGCTGGGACGCGCCGCTGTGGACCACCACCGGCGAATATGCGTTCGCCCGCATGATGTCGGCGGCCCTGCCGGGGGTGGACGGCGCCGCGGCGCTGCCGCACTTCCAGCGCCACGGCCTGCGCGACCCGGACCTGCTGGAAAAGATGACTAGCCGGAAAAGTTACTACCCGACGCTGGTACCGTCGGTACCATCCTCCTACACCCGCATCCAGGACGGACAGTTGGTGGCAATTGGTGACCAGCAATGGCGGGTGATTACCGGTTTCGGCCATGCGCCGGAACATGCGTCGTTGTATTGCGCCAAGCTGAACGTGCTGATCGCCGGCGACATGGTGCTGCCAAGAATCTCTACCAATGTATCGGTTTTCGCCGTCGAGCCAGAGGCGAACTCGCTGACGCTGTACCTGGATTCGCTGGGTAAATTTGTTGATTTGCCGAACGATGTACTGGTTTTGCCTTCCCACGGCAAGCCATTCAAAGGCTTGCACACCCGCATCGCACAATTGCGCCAGCACCATGTCGAACGGCTGGCCGAGGTGGTCGACGCCTGCCGCGACTGGCAGTCGGCGGCCGACATCGTGCCGCTGATGTTCAAGCGGGCGCTGGATGCCCACCAACTGAGCTTCGCGCTGGGCGAGGCGCTGGCCCACCTGCACAAATTGTGGCACGACGGTATCGTGCGACGTCAAACAGGGGCCGACGGCATCATACGTTTCCGTATGAAGTGACGTCGAAAGTTTGGCTCCAGACGGGGAGTGGTGTTATTGTAATAACTTCACTATTTCCACTGAAATAGCCTCCGGAATTTCGGCTCCTTTCGCGGTGCGGAACCGAACAAAATTCGGAGCCGGCCCGCGCAGACGTTTGCACTTACAGAGGATGAAGTGTTAATTATAAAATCCTATCACGTCACAATCAGATCTTAAAAACAAGAGACTGACTTTCATGACGCAACGTGAAATAGTGCAATTATGAATTCTTCAAATGAACGCGAAAGCTTTAGCCAGCGCTTACAACAGGCTCTCAAGAACGCCCACTACTCCCCCGATAGTCCGACGCGGTTGGCGCGGGAGTTCAACATCCGTTTCGATGGTCGTCCGATTACCGTCCACGCCGCCCGCAAATGGCTGGTAGGAGAGGCGATACCGACCCAGGAAAAGCTGCGCATGATCGCCCAGTGGCTGGGCGTACCGGCCGAATGGCTGCGTTTTGGCGGCCCCGAGGCGGGTGCGCCGGCCGGCGACGGCGGCAACGGCCTGTCGCGTTTCGAGTCGGCCGACGTCAAGCTGATCGCCGATTTGCAGCGCCTGGACGAGCATCATCGCCAGATCGCGCGCGAATTTATTCGCATGTTGGTCCGTGTTAATTACCAAAAGTAGTCATTTTAAGTAGTATTACGGAGAGATTTTGACCGAATGTGGCCGGCGACAGCAGTGTTTCCGTGTGAAACTAGTTTCACGGTTTAGCCAGCTTTTGTTCGGACCGGGCGCACCTCAGGGGGCGCCCTTTTTATTTTTGGACGCCTTGCGAATTGTCATGGATTCGACACGGATTTGAGGCACAATAGGCAATCAGCGCCGCTGAACCGCAGCATTTACTTCGGGAGCCAAGCTTTTGAGCCGTCTTATGAAAAGTAACTACAGCAACGTCGCGCAGCTAAAAGATTTGATGACCGTCCCCCCGATGACCGCCGCCCAACATGCAGAGGTGATGCGCAAGCGTATCGCCCACCGCCGTATGGTCGAGGAAGCGCGGGATCTGAAGAAAGCCAGCGGATCGCAGTTCGATAAACGCTAGGCTGGAAACTGGTTTTAGCTGGACTCGCTGGTGGGCTTCATGCCGTTCCAGCGCGGGGCCAGCGTGTGCTCGATGCCGAACAAATCGATGACCCGGCCGACGGTGTGATCGACCATCTCCGCAATGCTTTGCGGGTTGTGATAAAAGCTCGGCAGCGGCGGGAAGATGATCCCGCCCATTTCCGTCACCGCCGTCATATTGCGCAAATGCGCCAGGTTGAACGGCGTTTCCCTCACCATCAGCACCAGCCGCCGGCGCTCCTTGAGCACCACGTCGGCCGCGCGCGCGATCAGGTTGTCCGACAGGCCGTGGGCCACCGAGGCCAGCGTCTTCATCGAGCAGGGCGCGACGATCATCCCGTCAGACTGGAAGGAACCGCTGGCGATCGAGGCGCCGATGTCGCGCACCTTGTGCACCACGTGGGCCAGGTCTTCCACCTCGCGCCGCTGCAGCCCGGTTTCCTGGTGCAGCGTGAGGACCGCGGCATCGGAGACGATCAGGTGCGTCTCGATAGGGCGGCTCCCCGACCCGGCATCTTTTAAATGTTGCAGCAGACGCACGCCATACACGGCGCCCGTGGCGCCGGTGATGGCGACAACGATCCGCCGCGGTCTGTCAGGCATCCAGCAGGGCTTTCAGCTCGCCCGACTCGAACATTTCGTTCATGATGTCCGAACCGCCGATGAACTCGCCTTTCACGTACAGCTGTGGAATGGTCGGCCAGTTCGAGTAGTCCTTGATGCCCTGGCGGACTTCAGGATCTTCCAGAACGTTCACAGTTGCAATGTTTTCAACGCCGCAAGCTTTCAGGATCTGGATGGCGCGGCCGGAGAAGCCGCATTGCGGGAACTGGGCGGTGCCCTTCATGAACAGCACCACCGGGGTGTTGGTCACGGTTTCTTTGATCCAGGTTTGTACGTCGCTCATAGCTGCCTCAGTGAAAAGATGTATTAGGTGCCGACATTTTATAAGAAAATGCCGGCGCCGGTATTATTGCGGCCGGTTTAGCCGCGCAGCTTGGCGAAGGCCGCCGCCATGCTGCCGCCGATAGGCTCGGACTTGGCGGCCTGCTTCTGGTGCTGGCCCATGCTCTTGCGGTCGTTGCGGTCGCCGCGCTGCTGCGGCTGCGAGCCGGCTTGCGGCGCGCTGTCGGTCAGGCGCATGGTCAGCGCGATGCGCTTGCGCTTCTCGTCCACTTCCAGCACCTTGACCTTGACCACCTGGCCGGCCTTGACCACCGTGTGCGGGTCCTTGACGAAGGTGTTCGACAGCGCCGAGATGTGCACCAGGCCGTCCTGGTGCACGCCGATGTCGACAAACGCGCCGAATGCCGCCACGTTGGTGACCACGCCTTCGAGGATCATGTCCGGACGCAGGTCGCGGATCTCTTCCACGCCGTCCTTGAAGGTGGCGGTGGTGAACTCCGGACGCGGATCGCGGCCCGGCTTTTCCAGCTCCTTCAGGATGTCGGAGATGGTCGGCACGCCGAACTTGTCGTCGGCATACTTGGCCGGGTTCAGCGTCTTGATCAGCGCGGTCTCGCCGATGACGGCCTTGATGTCCTTCTTGATGTCGCCCAGGATCTTCTCCACCAGCGGATACGATTCCGGGTGCACCGCCGAGGCGTCCAGCGGATTGTCGCCGCCCATCACGCGCAGGAAGCCGGCCGCCTGTTCGAAGGTCTTGTCGCCCAGGCGCGGCACCGATTTCAGCGCCGCGCGCGAGGTGAACGCGCCCTTGACGTCGCGGTAGGAAACGATGGCCTGCGCCACCGAGGCCGACAGGCCCGACACGCGCGCCAGCAGCGGCGCCGAGGCGGTGTTGACGTCGACGCCGACCGCGTTCACGCAATCCTCGACCACCGCGTCCAGCGAGCGGGCCAGCTGGGTCTGCGACACGTCGTGCTGGTACTGGCCGACGCCGATCGATTTCGGATCGATCTTGACCAGCTCGGCCAGCGGATCCTGCAGCCGGCGCGCGATCGACACGGCGCCGCGCAGCGACACGTCCATGTCCGGCAGCTCGCGCGAGGCGAACTCGGACGCCGAGTACACGGAAGCGCCCGCTTCCGAGACGACGATCTTGGTCATTTTCTGCTCGGGAAGCTGCTTGATCAGGTCCTGCGCCAGCTTGTCGGTCTCGCGCGAGGCGGTGCCGTTGCCGATCGAGATCAGGGAGACGTTGTGCTTGGCGGCCAGCCGGCCCAGCGTGTGCAGCGAGCCGTCCCAGTCGTTCTTCGGCTGGTGCGGATAGATGACGGCGGTGTCGACCACCTTGCCGGTGGCGTCCACCACCGCCACCTTGACGCCGGTGCGCAGGCCCGGATCCAGGCCCATGGTGGCGCGCTGGCCGGCCGGCGCGGCCAGCAGCAGCGCCTTCAGGTTGGTGGCGAAGACGTTGATCGCGTCCAGCTCGGAGCGTTCGCGCAGCGCGCCCATCAGTTCGGTTTCCAGGTGCATGAAGCTCTTCACGCGCCAGGTCCAGCGGGCCGTGTCGGCCAGCCATTTGTCGGCCGGACGGCCCTGGTTCTTGATGCCGAAGCGGGCGGCGATGCGGCCTTCGCACGGATTGTGCGGCGCGTCCCACTTCGGTTTCTCGGCTTCGGTATCGAGCCGCAGGACGACGTCGAGGATGCCTTCGCGGCGTCCGCGCAACAGCGCCAGCGCGCGGTGCGACGGCACGGTGCCTATGGTTTCGGAATAATCGAAGTAGTCGGCGAACTTTTCGCCTTCGTCCTGTTTGCCTTCAATGACCTTGGACTCAACAATCCCATGCTCTTGTACATATTCGCGCAAGGATTGCAGCAAGGTTGCATCTTCGGCAAAGCGTTCCATCAGGATCTGGCGCGCGCCGTCGAGCGCCGCCTTGGTGTCGGCCACGCCCGGATTGTTGCCGTCGGCGGTGGTGAAGGCTTCGCGCAGGAATTTGCCGGCTTCCGTTTCCGGATTCAGTTCCGGGTTGTCCAGCAGGCCGTCGGCCAGCGGCGCCAGGCCCGCTTCGATGGCGATTTGCGCTTTTGTGCGGCGTTTTTGCTTGTATGGCAGGTATAAGTCTTCGAGGCGGGTCTTGTCTTCTGCATGCATGACAGCATCTAACAGTTCCGGCGTCATCTTGTTCTGTTCGGTGATCGATGCCACGATAGCGGCACGGCGGTCTTCCAGCTCGCGCAGGTAGCGCAGGCGCTCTTCGAGCAGACGCAGCTGGATGTCGTCCAGGCCGCCGGTGGCTTCTTTCCGGTAGCGGGCGATGAAGGGGACGGTGGCGCCCTCGTCCAACAGGGCGATGGCGGCGGCGACCTGAACCGGTTTGCAGGTCAATTCCAGGGCAAGACGTTGTTCGATAGAGGGCAACATGTGGGTGATTCCTAAGCAGTCAAGCCCGGAATGATACGCAATCGGCGCGAATGTGCCAGTCTTGACAGTCCAAAAGGACTGTGGGCGTGGCCAGAACGTGGTCTGTAACACGTTTACATGCGGGTTTTATGAAGAATCCGCAAACACGAACGCGTGTATGGCGGATAATATCGCCTGTTGCCGTTTTTGAACCATCTTTGAACAACAATGCGACCTATGGATTTTACCCGCGACGACGCCACCGACGATGTTCCCGCCAAGCCAGCTGCACCGGCCGCCCCCGCATCTCCCGCCCGCCCTGCGCCGCCCGCGAATCAATTGTCGTACGCCGTAGCCACCTGGCTGCAGCGTGTGGATGCCGCAGCCCATCCCAAAGCCAAACTGAACGCGCCGCCGGTCGATACCGACCCCAAACAAACCCAATACAAGCTGATCTACGTGATGGCGCCCACCAGCGGCGGCCGCCATGTGGCGCTGTGCCTGTACAAGGCCCGCCTGCGCTCGAACGGCGACGTCGCCGCGGCCAGTCCCGTCAGCGAGGTGTTTTCGCTGCTGTCGGCGCCGCCGAGTTTCCTCGCGCCCGGCGACGAGGACTTGATCCGCTTCTTCGTTGCCATGCGCAGCGGACAGAATTCCCAGACCGGCTCGGCCACCGAACCGCGCGGCAAGATCGGCGCGGCTCTGCTGGACATGCTGGCCGAACAGGATAAATTGCTCTGGGCAAACTCCTGGGCCGACGTCGGCAACGGCCTGGTCTACCCGCTCAAGGGCGGCGTGATGCGCGAAGCCAACCTGGCCTGGCGCGAGGAAGGCAAGGGCCTGCGCCTGGGCTGGCAGGTGCAGGCGCCGCCGAACGCCAAGCACGTCGGCGCCGACCAGGTCGACTACATGCTGCCGACCGATCCGCCGTGGTATATCGACAACCTGTCCTGCGGCGTGCTGCAGCTGAACCAGGGCGGCGCGACGATCCCGCTGGCCGACCTGCAGGCGCTGGTGGCGCAAGCCCCGCTGCTGACCGCCAACGACAAGATGCGCGTGTCGCAGCTGCTGCTGGCGCACGGCCTGCAGGGCCTGATGCCGCTGCCGCAGCCGCTGCCGCAGCGCGTGCGCGACGACGTCAAGCCGCGCCCGGTGCTGACCCTGGACGCGGCGATGCTGGCCGACGGTTCGCTGCAGCGCTGGCACGATTTCGCCGTGCTGTCGTTCGACTACGACGGCGAGCGCGTGTCCTTCGATCCGTCGCAGCGCGTGGTGCGCCAGAAGGGCGACGTCACCGAGATCATCCAGCGCGACGCCGACGCCGAAGGCTTGGCGCTGTCGCTGCTGACCGAGCGTCATTTCGTGGCGCCGGCCACGCTGCCGCTGAGCAGCGTCAAGGGCGGCCTGTTGCTGCCGACGCAGGCGGAATGGATACGCTTTGCCCGCGACGGCATCGCCGCCTTGAAAGAGGCCGGCTGGAAGGTCGAGAAAACCGTCAAATACCGCTACGACATCACCGACGTCGGCGACTGGTACGCCGAAGTGGTGGAGGATCCGGCCGACGGCGGCCACGCCTGGTTCGACCTGGAGCTGGGCATCGTGGTCAACCAGGAGCGCGTGCCGCTGCTGCCGGTGCTGGTGCAGCTGATCCGCGGCGCGCCCAACGATTTCAATCCGAAAGCCATCGCCAACCACGGCGACGAGGACCAGATGCTGGCCACCCTGCCGGACGGCAGCCGCGTCGCCTTGCCGTGGGGCCGCGTCAAACCGATCCTGAACACGCTGGGCGAGTTGTATTTCAGCGACAAAATCAAGACCTCGCTGCACATGGCCACGCTGGACGCCGCGCGCTTGGACGAACTGGCCCGCAACGTCGAATTGCTCTGGACCGGCGGCGAGGAATTGCGCGACATGGGCGCGCGCCTGAACCAGTTCGGCGCGGTCAAGCGCATCGCCACACCGGCCGGACTGCAAGCCACGCTGCGCGACTATCAAAGCGATGGCTTGTCCTGGATGCAATTCCTGCGTGAATACGGCTTCGCCGGCATCCTGGCCGACGACATGGGCCTGGGCAAGACGGTGCAAACCCTGGCCCACATCCTGGTCGAAAAAGAGGCGGGCCGCTTGACGGCGCCGGCGCTGGTCATCGCGCCGACCAGCCTGATGGGCAACTGGCAGGAAGAGGCGGCGCGTTTCGCTCCCGGCCTGCGCGTGCTGCTGCTGCAAGGCAAGGACCGCATGGCCCAGTTCGACCAGATCGCCGAGTCCGACCTGGTGCTGACCACCTATGCGCTGCTGCCGCGCGACGAGGAAAAACTGCGCGAGCACGATTTCCACCTGGTCATCCTGGACGAGTCGCATTACATCAAGAACACCCGCTCCAAGGCGGCCCAGAGCGCCGGCCTGCTGCGCGCGCGCCACCGCCTGTGCCTGTCCGGCACGCCGCTGGAAAACCACCTGGGCGAGCTGTGGTCGCAATTCCACTTCCTGCTGCCGGGACTGCTGGGCGATGAAAAAGGTTTCAACACCGTGTTCCGCCACCCGATCGAGCGCCAGGACGATCCGCTGCGCCGCGCGCTGCTGAACCGCCGCATCAAGCCTTTCCTGCTGCGCCGGACCAAGGACAACGTGGCCAAGGAACTGCCGCCGAAGACGGAGATGGTGCGCAAGGTCGAGCTGACCGGCGCCCAGCGCGACCTGTACGAAACCGTGCGGCTGGCGATGGACCAGAAAGTGCGCGACGAGATCGACCGCAAGGGCGTGGCCCGCAGCCAGATCGTGATCCTGGAAGCGCTGCTGAAGCTGCGCCAGGTCTGTTGCGATCCGCGGCTGGTCAAGTCCACGTCGAAGAAGCAGCAGGCCGCCGGTTCGGCCAAGCTGATCGACCTGATGCAGATGGTCGAGGATTTGCTGGAGGAAAACCGCAAGATCCTGGTGTTCTCGCAGTTCACCAGCATGCTCGAGCTGATCGAGGAAGAACTGGAAGCGCGCGACATTCCGTATGCGCTGCTGACCGGCGACACCAAGGACCGCAGCGCGCAGGTGGCGGCGTTCCAGCAGGGCGCGGTGCCGATTTTCCTGATCAGCCTGAAGGCCGGCGGCGTCGGCCTGAACCTGACGGCGGCCGACACCGTGATCCACTACGATCCGTGGTGGAACCCGGCGGCTGAAAACCAGGCCACCGACCGCGCCTGGCGCATCGGCCAGGACAAGCCGGTGTTCGTCTACAAGCTGATCGCCAAGGGCACGCTGGAAGAGAAAATCCAGGTCCTGCAGCAGAAGAAATCGGACCTGGCGCAATCGATCCTGGCCGAGGGCGAGTCGCAGAAAATGGCGCTCACCCAGGAAGACCTGCAGCAAATCTTCGCGCCGCTGGTGGAATAATGCCCACCGTCGCGGAACTGGAGGCGGCGTTGCGCGAGTCCCGGGCGGAGGTGGAGCGTTGCCGCCTGCTGCTGGAACAACATGCGAACGAGCGCCTGGAGCTGGCGGCCCAGCAAAAGAAGTTCGCGTCGATGTTGTCGCACGAATTCCGCACGCCGCTGTCGACCATAGACGGCGCCGTGCAGCGGCTGGAAATGACCGGCGCCCATCACGACGAAGGCACGCGCAAGCGCTACCGCAAGATCCAGGTGGCGGTCGACCGCATGCTGGCGATGCTGGACGAATACCTGTCGCCCGAACGCATGGCCAGCATCGGCCGCACGCGCCAGCCCGACGAAATCTCGCCGGCCGCGCTGCTGGAATCGGTGGTGGAACAGGCGCGCAGCCGGCGCAATCCGGTCTCGCTGCGGGTCATCGGCTTGCCGCAATGGATGCGCTGCGACCCGGCCGGCATACGCTTATGCATAGAAATATTGCTGGATAATGCGATTAAATACACGGAGCCCAATAGTCCTATAGAATTGCTAGGCAAAATGGCAATGGAAGGCGGGGTCGAGTTCCTGGTGCGCGACCATGGACGCGGCATCCCCGAGGCGGAACTGGCCCGTGTGTTTGATAAATCCTTCCGTGGCAGTAACGCCGCCGGCATACCCGGATCGGGCCTGGGTTTGTATATGGCGCGCTCGGTGTTGGACGTGCACGGCGGTACGGTCAGCGCGCGGAATGTTTCTGAAAGCGGCACAGAATTTCGGATTTGGCTGCCTGTAGCGGCCGCTTCCGGGAAAAGCCTTGCGCGGGCCGGTGGCAACAGTGATAATTCTCTGGACACAAGCTGACGCCGCAGGGCAGGAATGAGCACGGTTGCTCAATAATCGATCGAATGGCGCATCAATGACGCAAATACTCATCGTGGAAGACAATCTGGAGTATGCCGAGGAAATGGCAGAATTCCTGACTGAACTTGAACACGAAGTGCACATCACTAACAACGCCAGCGATATGTGGTCCGCGCTCAGCCAGGGTAATGTGGGCGTAGTGGTGCTGGATCTGGGCTTGCCCGACGAAGACGGCTTCAACGTCATCCCGCGCATGCGCCAGCTGTATCCGCAAATCGGCCTGCTGGTGCTGACCGGCCGCGTGGCTTTCGACAATCGCATCCTCGGCCTGCGCCTGGGCGCCGACCATTACCTGACCAAGCCGATCAAATTCCCGGAACTGGCCGCCCATATCGAGGCGCTGGACCGCCGCGTCGGTCCGCAGGAAACCCTGCCCGTGCCGAGCAAGTGGACGCTGAAAGTCAGCGCCCGCCAGCTGGAGCTGCAGGGCATGGCGATCACGCTGACCGAAAAGGAATGCAACTTCCTGCATCTGCTGACGATCAACACCCGTCCGGTGCCGCGCCAGGTCATCGTGGCCGGCATCGGCGGCGACGACCCGGATGCCGGCCGCCGCGTGGACATGCTGGTGTATCGCTTGCGCAAGAAGGCGCGCACCGGCCTGGGCCAGGATCTGCCACTGCGCAGCGCCTACGGCGAGGGCTACAGCCTGTCCGCCAGCTTCAATCTCTCTTAATGGGGACAGAGCCAGCGCGATTGGCGCCCGCCGCCAATTAATCGGGGACAGAGTCAAGCAACGGAGGTAGAATCGGGTTACCGATCCACCTCCTTTTTGCATTCATGGCCCGCCTACCCCGTCTCATCGTCCCCGGACAACCACATCACGTCATCCAGACCGGCAACAACAACCAGCCGGTTTTCCTGGATGCCGAGGATTACCAAACCTTCCTCGGCTGGCTGCGCACGGCGGCCAAAAACTACAAAGTGGCGATCCACGCCTATGTCCTGATGCCCAATCACCTGCATTTGCTGGTCACTCCGGCCGATGAAAACGGCCTGGGCCAGATGATGCAGTGGGTAGGCCGCTACTACGTGCCCTATTTCAACCAAAAATATAGCCGCAGTGGAACTTTGTGGAATGGACGCTACAAAACCTCGCTGATCGACGCCGAGCAATACTTCATGTTGTGCAGCCGGTATATCGAGTTCAATCCGGTACGCAACGGCATGGTCGGCAAGGCCGAGGATTATCCATGGTCCAGCTATTGCCACCACGCCGGCATACGTCCGGACGGCCTGGTGATCGACCACGCGCAGTTCTGGGCCTTGGGCAATACGCCGTTCCAGCGCGAGGCGGCCTATATCGCGCTGGCCGAGGCGCCGCTCAGCGAGGAGGACATCGCCACCGTCAGCAAGGCGCTGCTCAAGGGTTGGCCGCTGGGTTCCGAGCAATTCAAGACCACGCTGCAGAACCGGGTAAAACGGCAGGTATTGCCGGCCAAACGGGGACGGCCGTTCAAAATCAAGCCGGCGGCCACTTAGCCATCACTCTGTCCCTAATTAAAATTTTCAGCAACTTGTGGAAAATTAATCTGACTCCGACCCTAATTGTTATTGTTGAATTTTCTGCTGCATTGCACTACTCTAGCTTTTCGTTAGTCAAATTGCAGTGGAGAGCCCATGAAAGCCCAAGGTCTGTACGATCCGTCCAATGAACACGATGCCTGCGGCGTCGGTTTCGTCGCCCACATCAAGGGCAACAAGAGCCACTCCATCGTGGAACAGGGCCTGTTGATCCTGAAAAACCTCGATCACCGGGGCGCGGTCGGCGCCGATGCGCTGATGGGCGACGGTGCCGGTATCCTGATCCAGATCCCGGACCAGTACTACCGCGACGAAATGGCCAAGCAAGGCATCGAACTGCCGCCGCCAGGCGAATACGGCGTCGGCATGGTGTTCCTGCCGAAGGAAAACGCTTCGCGCATCGCCTGCGAACAGGAAATCGAGCGCGCCGTGCGCGCCGAAGGCCAGGTCGTGCTGGGCTGGCGCAACGTGCCGGTCGACTGCGACATGCCGATGTCCCCTACCGTGCGCGCCAAGGAGCCGGTGATCCGCCAGATCTTCATCGGCCGCGGCGCCGACATCATGGTGACCGACGCGCTGGAACGCAAACTGTACGTGATCCGCAAATCGTCGGGCCACGCCATCCAGGCGCTGAAACTGATCCACGGCAAGGAATTCTTCGTGGCCTCGCTGTCGGCCCGCACCATCGTCTACAAGGGCCTGCTGCTGGCGGACCAGGTCGGCGTGTACTACAAGGACCTGCAGGATGCGCGCTGCGTTTCCGCGCTGGCGCTGGTGCACCAGCGTTTCTCGACCAACACCTTCCCTGAGTGGCCGCTGGCCCACCCGTACCGCCTGATCGCCCACAACGGCGAGATCAACACCGTCAAGGGCAACTTCAACTGGATGCGCGCGCGCGAAGGCGTGATGAAATCGGCCGTGCTGGGCGACGACCTGCAGAAACTGTTCCCGCTGATCTACGAAGGCCAGTCGGACACCGCCTGCTTCGACAACGCGCTGGAACTGCTGCTGATGGCAGGCTATCCGATCGCCCAGGCGATGATGATGATGATTCCGGAAGCCTGGGAAAATCACGGCACGATGGACGACAATCGCCGCGCGTTCTACGAATATCACGCTGCAATGATGGAACCATGGGACGGCCCGGCCGCCATGGCCTTCACCGACGGCCGCTACATCGGCGGCACGCTGGACCGCAACGGCTTGCGTCCCGCCCGCTACATCGTCACCGACGACGACCTGGTGGTGATGGCGTCGGAATCGGGCGTATTGCCGATTCCCGAATCGAAAATCATCCAGAAATGGCGTTTGCAGCCGGGCAAGATGTTCCTGATCGACCTGGAAGCGGGCCGCATCATCGACGATAAAGAGCTGAAAGACACCTACGCCAACGCCAAGCCGTACAAGGCATGGATCAACGCGGTGCGCATCAAGCTCAACGAAATCAAGCTGAGCGAAAGCCAGCTGGCGCACAACCGCGCCAAGGACGCGGCGCCGGCCCAGGGCGAAAAAGCCGTGCCGTCGCTGCTGGACCGCCAGCAAGCCTTCGGCTACACCCAGGAAGACCTGAAATTCCTGATGGCGCCTATGGCCGCCGCCGGCGAGGAAGCGACCGGCTCGATGGGCAACGACTCGCCGCTGGCCGTCATGTCCAACAAGCTCAAGCCGCTGTACAACTACTTCAAGCAGCTGTTCGCGCAAGTGACCAACCCGCCGATCGACCCGATCCGCGAAGCGATGGTGATGTCGCTGGTGTCCTTCATCGGCCCGAAACCGAACCTGCTCGACACCAACAACGTCAACCCGCCGATGCGCCTGGAAGTGTCGCAGCCTATCCTGGGCTTCGACGACATGGCCCGCCTGCGCGGCATCAGCGCGCATACCGGCGGCAAGTTCAAGTCATATGAGCTTAACATCTGCTATCCGCTGGCATGGGGCAAGGACGGCGTCGAAGCCTGCCTGGCCTCGCTGTGCGCCGAAGCGGTCGACGCGGTCAAGTCCGGCCACAACATCCTGATCGTGTCGGACCGCTCGGTCGGCCCGGACCGCGTGGCGATACCCGCGCTGCTGGCCACCTCGACCGTGCATCAGCACCTGGTCAGCAAGGGCCTGCGCGCGTCCACCGGCCTGGTGGTGGAAACCGGCTCGGCCCGCGAAACCCACCACTTCGCGCTGCTGGCAGGCTACGGCGCCGAAGCGATCCACCCTTACCTGGCGATGGAAACCCTGGTCGAGATGGCGCACGGCATGCCGGGCGACATGTCCGGCGAAAAAGCCGTGTACAACTACATCAAGGCGGTCGGCAAGGGCCTGATGAAGGTCATGTCCAAGATGGGCATCTCGACCTATATGTCCTACTGCGGCGCGCAGATCTTCGAAGCCGTCGGCCTGAACAAGTCGCTGGTCGACAAATACTTCAAGGGCACCTCGTCCAACGTCGAAGGCATCGGCGTGTTCGAAGTGGCGGAAGAAGCGCTGCGCCTGCACAACCTGGCCTTCGGCAACGATCCGGTGCTGGAAAACCACCTGGACGCCGGCGGCGAGTACGCCTACCGCGTGCGTGGCGAAGACCACCTGTGGACCCCGGATGCGATCGCGAAACTGCAGCATTCGACCCGCAGCAACAACTTCTCCAGCTATAAAGAGTACGCCCAGATCATCAACGACCAGAGCAAGCGCCACCTGACCTTGCGCGGCCTGTTCGAGTTCAAGCTCGATCCGACCAAGGCGATCCCGCTGGACGAAGTCGAGCCGGCCAAGGAAATCGTCAAGCGCTTCGCCACCGGCGCGATGTCGATGGGTTCGATCTCGACCGAGGCGCACGCCACCCTGGCGGTGGCGATGAACCGCATCGGCGGCAAATCGAACACCGGCGAAGGCGGCGAAGATCCATCGCGCTACACGATGGAACTGAAAGGCATCAAGATCAAGCAGGGCGAGACCATGGCTTCGGTCATGGGCAAAGAGCAGATGGTGGTCGACATTCCGCTGCAGGCCGGTGATTCGCTGCGCTCGCGCATCAAGCAGGTGGCGTCGGGCCGTTTCGGCGTGACCGCCGCCTACCTGAACTCGGCCGACCAGATCCAGATCAAGATGGCCCAGGGCGCAAAACCCGGCGAAGGCGGCCAGCTGCCGGGCCATAAAGTATCCGAATACATCGCCACCCTGCGCTTCTCGGTGCCGGGCGTGGGTCTGATCTCGCCGCCGCCGCACCACGATATTTACTCGATCGAAGACCTGGCCCAGCTGATCCACGACCTGAAGAACGCCAATCCGCGCGCTTCGATCTCGGTCAAGCTGGTGTCGGAAGTCGGCATCGGCACCGTGGCGGCCGGCGTCACCAAGGCCAAGGCCGACCACGTCGTGGTGGCCGGCCATGACGGCGGCACCGGCGCGTCGCCGCTGTCGTCGGTCAAGCACGCCGGCACCCCTTGGGAACTGGGCCTGGCTGAAACCCAGCAGACCCTGGTGCTGAACGGCCTGCGCAGCCGCATCCGCGTCCAGGCCGACGGCCAGATGCGTACCGGCCGCGACGTCGTCATCGCCGCCATGCTGGGCGCCGACGAAATCGGCTTCGCCACCGCGCCGCTGGTGGTCGAGGGCTGCATCATGATGCGCAAATGCCACCTGAACACTTGCCCGGTCGGCGTCGCCACGCAAGATCCTGTGCTGCGCGCCAAGTTCTCCGGCAAGCCCGAGTACGTCGTCAACTACTTCTTCTTCGTCGCCGAAGAGGCGCGCCAGCTGATGGCCCAGCTGGGCATCCGCACCTATGACGAGCTGATCGGCCGGGTCGACCTGCTGGACAAATCCAAGGCGATCACGCACTGGAAAGCCAAGGGCCTGGACTTCAGCAACATCTTCTACTCGCCGGAAGTACCGAACGGCGACTCCATCTACCATACGATGGAACAGGACCACGGCCTGGACAAGGCGCTCGATCACAAGCTGATCGCGCAAGCCAAGGCCGCGCTGGAAAAAGGCGAGCGCGTGTCGTTCATCTCGCCGGTGCGCAACGTCAACCGCACCGTCGGCACCATGCTGTCGGGCGAAGTGGCCAAGCGCTACGGCCACGCCGGCCTGCCGGACGACACCATCCACATCCAGCTGCAGGGCACGGCCGGCCAGTCGGCCTGCGCCTTCCTGGCGCACGGCATCACCATCGACCTGGTCGGCGAAGGCAACGACTACGTCGGCAAGGGCTTGTCGGGCGGCCGCATCATCGTGCGTCCGAACACCGAGTTCCGCGGCTGGGCGGTGAACAACATCATCATCGGCAACACCGTGCTGTACGGCGCGATCAGCGGCGAAGCCTTCTTCAACGGCGTGGCCGGCGAGCGTTTCGCCGTGCGCAACTCGGGCGCCACCGCCATCGTCGAAGGCACCGGCGACCACGGTTGCGAGTACATGACCGGCGGCACCGTGGTGGTGCTGGGCGCGACCGGCCGCAACTTCGCGGCGGGCATGTCGGGCGGCATCGCCTACGTGTACGACCCGGACGGCGATTTCGAAGCCCGCTGCAACACCGCGATGGTGTCGCTGGAGCAGGTGCTGACCGCCAAGGAACAGGAAGCGCACAGCGCGACCTTCCACGTGCAGCACAAGGACCAGGGCCGCGAAGCGGACGAAGTGATCCTGAAGCGTTTGATCGAGCGTCACTTCAAGCACACCGGCAGCACCCGTGCCCGCCTGTTGCTGGACAACTGGGCCGACAGCCGCGGCAAATTCGTCAAGGTGTTCCCGAGCGAATACAAGCGCGCCCTGGCCGAAATGGCCGAGGACGTGGCGAACGAAGCCGCTTCCGCCCAGCCGATCGCAGCCTGAAAACCACGTCATTCCCGCGAAAGCGGGAATCCATAGAACGCCAGCTCAGCATGGATCCCCGCTTTCGCGGGGACGACGGAGCAACAGATAACTAAAGGATTTATCGTGGGTAAAATCACCGGTTTCATGGAATTCAAGCGTCAGGAAGAGAGCTATCTGCCGCCGGCTACGCGCCTGAAAAACTATTCCGAATTCGTCATCACCCTGACCAATGAGCAGGCCAAGGTGCAGGGCGCGCGCTGCATGGATTGCGGCATCCCGTTCTGCAACACCGGCTGCCCGGTCAACAACATCATCCCGGACTGGAATGACCTGGTGTATCGCGGCAACTACCGCGAGGCGCTGGACACGCTGCACTCGACCAACAACTTCCCGGAATTCACCGGCCGCATCTGCCCTGCGCCGTGCGAGTCCGCCTGCACGCTGGGCATCAACAACGATCCGGTCGGCATCAAGTCGATCGAGCACAAGATCATCGACGAAGGCTGGGAACACGGCTGGGTCGTGCCGCAGCCCGCGGACAAGCAGACCGGCAAGAAAGTGGCCGTGGTCGGTTCCGGCCCCGCCGGCCTGGCGGCGGCGCAGCAGCTGGCGCGCGCCGGCCACGCCGTGACCGTGTTTGAAAAGAGCGACCGCGTCGGCGGCCTGCTGCGCTACGGCATTCCAGACTTCAAGATGGAAAAGTCGCACATCGACCGCCGCATCAAGCAGATGGAAGCCGAAGGCGTGGTGTTCCGCACCAGCGTGCTGGTCGGCAAGGACTTCCCTGCCAACGTCAACAACTGGGCCAAGGAAACCATCTTCCCTGAAGACCTGGCCAAGGACTTCGACGCCGTGGTGCTGGCCGGCGGCGCCGAGCAGCCGCGCGACCTGCCGGTGCCGGGCCGCGAGCTCAAGGGCGTGCACTTCGCCATGGACTTCCTGCCGCAGCAAAACAAGGTCAACGCCGGCGACAAGGTCAAGGACCAGTTGAAAGCCACCGGCAAGCACGTGGTCGTCATCGGCGGCGGCGATACCGGTTCCGACTGCGTCGGCACCTCGAACCGCCACGGCGCCGCCTCGGTGACCCAGTTCGAACTGATGCCCATGCCGCCTGAGCAAGAGAACAAGCCGCTGGTGTGGCCGTACTGGCCGACCAAGCTGCGCACCTCCTCGTCGCACGAGGAAGGCTGCGAGCGCGACTGGGCGGTGGCCACCAAGCGCCTCGAAGGCAAGGGCGGCAAGGTCGAGAAGCTGATCGCCTGCCGCGTCGAATGGAAAGACGGCAAGATGGCCGAGGTGGAAGGTTCGGAATTCGAGATGAAGGCCGACCTGGTGCTGCTGGCCATGGGCTTCGTGTCGCCGGTGGCCAACGTGCTGGACGCGTTCGGCGTCGAAAAAGATGCCCGCGGCAACGCCAAGGCCACGACCGACGGCGCCGGCTGCTACAAGACATCCGCCCCCAACGTATTTGCCGCCGGCGACGTCCGCCGCGGCCAGTCGCTGGTGGTGTGGGCGATCCGCGAAGGGCGCCAGTGCGCGCGCGCGGTCGACGAGTTCCTGATGGGCTGTTCCGATCTGCCGCGCTGATTCCCACTAGCGGCACAGCTTCAGCCTGACTCCCTGCCGGGAGCGAGCGGGTGATCCCCGTTCGCTACCCGGTTTTTTTTCGCATCGGCGCTTGTGCGATGCAGCAATAAACCCTGATATGTAACATTTAGTGCCGGGTGTAAATTGCTGACTTTAGGTTCAGTAGTGTTGTATTATCTGCCACTTACCGTCCGTCTCCCTGTCACAAATGAGGGGGGCGCCTGCAGAGATTGACCTTTCTGCACTACAATACGGCATTAAAAATAATGAGTTCAGTCGTGTCTAATCTTGTCGAAATCCGTGATCTACACTTTTCCTATGGAAAGCGCTCGATACTGTCGGGTCTCCAGATGGATTTCCCACGTGGAAAAGTGATCGCTGTCATGGGGGGGTCGGGGAGCGGCAAGACCACGGTATTGCGCCTGATCGGCGGCCAGATCCGCCCGAAACGCGGCCACGTCAAGGTACAGGGCCAGGTGGTGCACAAACTTAATACCGCTGGCTTGTATCTGCTGCGGCGCAAAATGGGCATGCTGTTTCAGCATGGCGCGCTGTTCACCGACCTCACCGTGTTTGAGAACGTCGCCTTCCCGCTGCGCGAGCACACCGATTTGTCGGAAGAGCTGATCCGCAACCTGGTGCTGATGAAACTGCACGCCGTGGGCCTGCGCAACGCCGCCAAGCTGAAGCCGGGCGAAATCTCCGGCGGCATGGCGCGCCGCGTGGCGCTGGCGCGCTCGATCGCGCTCGATCCGGAACTGATCATGTACGACGAGCCGTTCGCCGGCCTCGACCCGATCTCGATGGGCGTCACCGCCAACCTGATCCGCAACCTGAACACCGCGCTGGGCTCGACCACGATCCTGGTGTCGCACGACGTCAAGGAATGCTTCGCCATCGCCGACTACGTGTACTTCCTGTCGCAAGGCAAGATCGTCGCGCACGGCACGCCGGCCGACATGATGGTCTCCACCGACCCTTACGTGCACCAATTCGTCAATGCGGAAGCCGACGGTCCGGTGCCGTTCCACTATCCAGGCAAGTCCCTGGCCGATGACCTGGGCCTGGGAGCGCAAGCATGAGTTTAAAGAACTGGTTGTCCAAGCTGGGCGCGCCGCTGCGCGACTATGTGGAAAGCATAGGCTACGGCGCCCGCACCTTCGGCAATGTGCTGGGCGTGTCGCCCGGCCTGTTGCGCCGTCCGGGCCTGGTGATCGAGCAGCTGCACTTCATCGGCAACTATTCGATGCTGATCATCACGCTGTCCGGCCTGTTCGTCGGCATGGTGCTGGGCCTGCAGGGTTACTACACGCTCAATAAATACGGCGCCGAGCAGTCGCTGGGCCTGCTGGTGGCGCTGGGCCTGACCCGCGAACTGGGCCCGGTCATCACCGCGCTGCTGTTTGCCGGCCGCGCCGGCACCTCGCTGACGGCCGAAATCGGCCTGATGAAAGCGGGCGAACAGCTGTCGGCGATGGAAATGATGGCCGTCAACCCGATCCAGCGCGTGCTGGCGCCCCGTTTCTGGGCCGGCGTGATCTCGGTGCCGCTGCTGGCGTCGGTGTTCAGCGCGGTCGGCGTGCTGGGCGGCTGGCTGGTCGGCGTGCAGCTGATCGGCGTCGACGACGGCGCGTTCTGGTCGCAGATGCAGGGCGGCGTCGACCTGTACAAGGATATTTTCAACGGCTTCGCCAAGAGCGTCGTGTTCGGCATCGCGATCACCTTCATCGCCTTGTACCAGGGCTATGAGGCACAGCCGACGCCGGAAGATGTGGCGCGCGCCACCACCCGCACGGTCGTAATTTCATCGCTGATGATCTGGTGGCTGGACTTCATGATGACGGCGCTGATGTTCAGCAAATAAGATTAAGAAAGTGTGAGGAATAGCTATGCAACGTAAATCTCTGGATGTCTGGGTCGGTCTGTTCATCGTCGTCGGCGTCGCCGCGCTGATGTTCCTGGCGCTGAAAGCCGGCAACATGGGTTCCATGTCCTTCGGCAAGTCGTACCCGATCACCGCCAAGTTCGACAACATCGGCAGCCTGCGTCCGCAGGCGGCGGTCAAGGCGGCCGGCGTGGTGGTAGGCCGTGTGGGAGAGATCAAGTTTGATGACAAGAGTTATCAGGCGCTGGTAACCTTGAACATGGAAGAAGGCTACAAATTCCCTAAAGACAGTTCCGCCAAGATCCTGACGGCTGGCTTGCTGGGCGAGCAATATGTCGGCATCGAGGCCGGCGGCGACACCAACAACCTTGGTGCCGGCGACAAGATCGCCCGCACCCAGTCCGCCGCCGTACTGGAAGACCTGATCAATCAATTCATCTACAGCAAAGCTGCAGAGGGAAAGGACAGTAAATGATGCACCGTACTCCGAAATCTCTCCGCGGCGCCGCGCTGGCGCTGGGCGTCACCGTGCTGCTGGCCGGCTGTGCCGGGCCGAACCCGCGCGACCCTTACGAGGGCTTCAACCGCGCCATGTTCAGCTTTAACGACACGGTCGACACCTACGCGCTGAAGCCTGCCGCCACCGCCTACAAGAACGTGCTGCCATCGTTCGTGCAGACCGGCGTGAACAACTTCTTCGGCAACCTGGCCGACGCCTGGAGCGCCGTCAACAACCTGCTGCAAGGCAATGGCCAGGCCGGCATGTCCGACGTGTCGCGCTTCGCGCTGAACTCCACCGTGGGTATCGTCGGCCTGTTCGACATCGCCTCCGAAGCCGGCCTGCAAAAGCACAAGGAAGACTTCGGCCAGACCCTGGGCGTGTGGGGCGTGCCGTCCGGTCCGTACCTGATGCTGCCGCTGCTGGGGCCTTCGACCGTGCGCGACACCGCGGCGTTGCCGCTGGACATCAAGGGCGACATCTGGGCCTACAAGGAACCTGTTTATATCCGCAATACCGGTACCGCGCTACGCGTTGTCGATCAGCGTGCTAACCTGCTGGACGCATCGAGCCTGCTGGAGGACGCTGCGCTGGACCGCTATGAGTTCATCCGCGACGGCTACCTGCAGCGCCGCGAGAGCCAGATCCACCCGGACGACGGCGGCCCTGTCAGGAAAGCTAAAAAAGACGATTCGGCTGAAATCGACACGAAACCTGCCGCCGCGCCGACTGCCGCGACGGAAACTTCGGCACCCGTGTCATCCGAATCGGCGCCAAAAGAGTTAAACTCCGGCACACCGGCTGCGAACAACGCCAGCCTGTGATCCCGAAGAACTTATAAAGGTAAGGCAAAAACATGAAATTGATTAAACAAATTATCGCTTTAGCAACTTTGGCACTGGCGTTCAACGCCCATGCCGCAGCCCCCGCCAACGAAGCGCCGGACGTGCTGGTCAAGCGCATCAGCCAGGACGTGATCGACACGGCCAAGACCGACAAGGCAATCCAGGCCGGCGACACGAAGAAGGTGATGGACCTGGTCGAGACCAAGATCCTGCCCTACGTCGATTCGCAGCGCATGACATCGCTGGCGGCCGGCCGCTTCTGGCGCGAGGCCACCCCGGAGCAGCAGAAGGCATTGTCGGAACAATTCCGCACCCTGCTGATCTACACCTATTCGGGCGCGCTGTCGCAAATCAAGAATGAAACGGTGGAATTCAAGCCGATGCGCGCCGCGGCGGACGATACCGACGTGGAAGTGCGTTCGCAGGTCAACATGACCCGCGGCGAGCCGATTCCGCTGAACTACCGCGTCGCCAAGACCCCGGCCGGCTGGAAGATCTACGACATCAACGTGCTGGGCGCATGGCTGGTCGAGACCTACAAGGGCACGTTTGCTTCGGAAATCAGCAAGGGCGGCATCGACGGCCTGATCAAGACCTTGACTGAAAAGAACAAGACCTTGGCCAACCGACCGCTGAAAACCGCCACGAAGTAAATCCTTACCTTAAATCCTTGCCGCCATGTCCGAAGCTATCGACAACCTGCAGTCCCTCACGTCCCTGACCGTGCTCAACGCCTCCGCGGCGCTGGAGCGCGGCCTGGCGGCCCTCAAGGCCGGCCAGACCGTGTTCGACCTGCGCCATGTGTTGACGGTCGATTCGGCGGCGGTATCGGTGATGCTGGCATGGCAGCGCGCTGCCCAGGACGCCGGCGTCAAGCTGGAACTGAAAAACCTGCCGCCAGCGCTGCAAAGCCTGACCAAGCTGTACGGCGTGTGCTCGCTGCTGTTCCCGCCGTCGGTCAAGCTGGAAGGGGGCGAGCCCGTGCCGCCCAATCCCCTGCACGAAGAATTCGCCCCGGTTAACGCACCAACCTCGGTCTTCACCCCCAAGACCGGTCTGGCCGACGATACGGCCTCGCACCACCATCATTGACCCCCGCCCTGCCCCCGTCCCCTGTCTTACTCGTTACCTGTTACCCCCGGTAAATGGCCAGTCTGGCTCTGCCGATCCGAATTTCCAATATAATTGAACGTTGCCGCTGCCTGAGAGCCGCGGCGCTTGCACCACCTTCCGCCTTTGGGCATCTACGAGCACCCACGCGCCGGCCCGTGCCGCCGCACCAACTGATAAGTCAAGAATGACAGCGATCCAAATAAGTAATGTCGAGAAGCGCTACAAGTCGCTCCAGGCACTGGGCGGCGTGTCCCTTTCAATCGAAGAGGGCGAGTTTTTCGGCCTGCTGGGCCCCAACGGCGCCGGCAAGACCACGCTGATTTCCATCATCGCCGGCCTGATCCGGCCCGATGCGGGCAAGGTCAGCATCCACGGCCACGACGTCACCGGCGATTTCCGCGCCGCCCGCAAGAAGCTGGGCGTGGTGCCGCAGGAGCTGGTGTTCGACCCGTTCTTCACCGTGCGCGAGACGCTGCGCCTGCAGTCCGGCTATTTCGGCTTGGCCAACAACGACGCCTGGATCGATGAAGTGATGCACAACCTCGACCTGACCAACAAGGCCGACGTCAACATGCGCGCGCTGTCCGGCGGCATGAAGCGCCGGGTGCTGGTGGCGCAGGCGCTGGTGCACAAGCCGCCCGTCATCGTGCTCGACGAGCCGACCGCCGGCGTCGACGTCGAGCTGCGCCAGACGCTGTGGAAGTTCATCTCGCGCCTGAACCGCGAAGGCCACACCGTCGTGCTGACCACCCACTACCTGGAAGAAGCGCAAGCCATGTGCAAGCGCGTGGCCATGCTCAAGAGCGGCAAGGTGGTCGCGCTCGACACGATGGCGTCGCTGATCCGCCGCATCTCCGGCTCGCAACTGACGGTCAACCTGACCAGCGGCGATCTGCCGCAAGACCTGCGCCACCTGGTCACGCACCCGGAAGCGTCCGAGCATGGCAAGAAGTACAGCCTGCGCATCAACGAATACGCCGAAGTCGAAACCCTGCTGGCGCGCCTGCGCGAGTCCGGCGCCGTGATCGACGAAATGCAACTGCAACAAGCGGATCTGGAAGACATCTTCTTGCAGATCATGGACAAAGGCACCGTATGAACTTCATCTCCACCGGCTTCCGCACCCTGGTCTACAAGGAGACGCTGCGCTTCTGGAAAGTGGCCACGCAAACCGTCGCCGCGCCCATCCTGACCGCCATGCTGTACCTGCTGATCTTCGGCCACGTGCTCGAAGGCCGCGTCACCGTCTACACGGACGTCAGCTACACCGCCTTCCTGATCCCCGGCCTGGTGATGATGAGCGTGTTGCAGAACGCCTTCGCCAACTCGTCGTCGTCGCTGATCCAGTCCAAGATCACCGGCAACCTGGTGTTCGTGCTGCTGACGCCCCTGTCGCACTGGGAAATTTTCTCGGCCTACGTGATCGCCGCCATGGTGCGCGGCATCGTGGTCGGCTTCGGCGTGTTCGTGGTGACGGCGTGGTTCGCCCACCTGTCGTTCACGGCGCCGCTGTGGATCGTCGTCTTCGCGCTGCTGGGCGCGGCCATCCTCGGCACCATGGGCCTGATCGCCGGCATCTGGGCCGAAAAATTCGACCAGCTGGCCGCGTTCCAGAACTTCCTGATCATGCCGCTGACCTTCCTGTCCGGCGTGTTCTACTCGATCCACTCGCTGCCGCCGTTCTGGCTGACGGTCTCGCACCTGAACCCGTTCTTCTACATGATCGACGGCTTCCGCTACGGTTTCTTCGGCCAGTCGGACGTCAACCCGCTGGTCAGCGTGAGCATCGTCTCCGCCTTCCTCGTCGCGTTGGCACTGCTGGCGATTCGTTTGCTGCGCAGCGGTTATCGTTTGCGTCATTAATTCCAAGGACATCTCATCATGGCTACCACTCCAGAACTGATCCACGGCTACATCTCGGCCGGCCTCGAATGCACCCACCTCGAAGTGGAGGGCGACGGCCAGCACTTCCAGGCCGTCATCGTCTCGCCAGCCTTCGTCGGCAAGCGTCCGATCCAGCGCCACCAGATCGTGTACGCCGCGCTGGGCGACCGCATGCGCGAAGAGATCCACGCGCTGTCGATGAAAACCCTCACCCCTGACGAATACCAAGGATAAGCAAGCATGGACAAGCTCCTCATACAAGGCGGCAACCGCCTGAACGGCGATATCAACATCTCCGGCGCGAAGAACGCGGCGCTGCCCATCCTGTGCGCCGGCCTGCTGACCTCGGGCGACGTCGAGCTGTCGAACGTGCCGCACCTGCACGACGTGGCGACCATCCTCAAGCTGCTGGGCCAGACCGGCCTGAAAGTGACGCAGGACGGCGACAAGGTCACCTTGAACGGCAGCGCCATCGACAAGCTGGAAGCCCCGTATGAGCTGGTGAAAACCATGCGCGCCTCGATCCTGGTATTGGGCCCCTTGCTGGCGCGCTTCGGCGAAGCCAAGGTCTCGCTGCCGGGCGGCTGCGCCATCGGCTCGCGTCCGGTGGACCAGCACATCAAGGGCCTGCAGGCGCTGGGCGCCGACATCACCGTCGAAGGCGGCTACATCTACGCCAAGTGCAAGAAGCTCAAGGGCGCGCGCATCGTCACCGACATGATCACCGTGACCGGCACCGAGAACCTGTTGATGGCCGCCACCCTGGCCGAAGGCGAGACCGTGCTGGAAAACGCCGCCTGCGAACCGGAAGTGACCGACCTGGCCAACCTGCTGGTCGGCATGGGCGCCAAGATCGAAGGCATCGGCACCAACCGCCTGGTGATCCAGGGTGTGGCCGAGCTGCACGGCGCAAAACACGCCGTCATCTCCGACCGCATCGAAGCGGCGACCTTCCTGTGCGCCGTGGCTGCCGCCGGCGGCGACATCACGATCCGCAACACCCGCGTCGACATCATGGACGCCGCGCTGGACAAGCTGCGCGAGATCGGCCTGCAGATGACCATCGGCGACAACTGGATCCGCGCGCAGATGGACAAGCGCCCGACGCCGGTCACCTTCCGCACCACCGAATACCCGGGCTTCCCGACCGACATGCAGGCGCAGTTCATGGCGGTGAACACCATCGCCGACGGCGCCAGCCGCGTGACCGAAACGATATTCGAAAACCGCTTCATGCACGTGCAGGAGATGAACCGCCTGGGCGCGGCGATTGAAACCGACGGCAACACCGCCTTCATCAAGGGCGTCGAGCAATTGGTCGGCGCGCCGGTGATGGCGACCGACCTGCGCGCTTCCGCTTCGCTGGTGATCGCGGCGCTGGCCGCGCGCGGCGAAACGCTGATCGACCGCATCTACCACCTCGATCGCGGCTACGACCAGATGGAAGTGAAGCTGTCCGCAGTCGGCGCCAATATCAAACGGATCAAATAAATCATGAGCGCATTCCAAGCCAACTCGCAGCTGATCCTCGCGCTGTCGAAGGGCCGCATTTTCGAGGACACGCTGCCGCTGCTGGAAGCGGCCGGCATCACCGTCACCGAGAACCCGGAGACGTCGCGCAAGCTGATCCTGTCGACCAACGATCCCGACGTGCGCGTCATCATCGTCCGCGCCACCGACGTGCCGACCTATGTGCAGCACGGCGCGGCGGACTTCGGCGTGGCCGGCAAGGACGTGCTGCTGGAGCATGGCGGCGAGGGCCTGTACCAGCCCATCGACTTGAACATCGCGGCCTGCCGCATGTCGGTCGCGGTGCGCAACGGCTTCGACTACGAGACCGCCGTGCGCCAGGGCGCGCGCCTGCGCGTGGCCACCAAGTTCGTGCAGACCGCGCGCGAGCACTTCGCCAAGAAAGGCGTGCACGTCGACCTGATCAAGCTGTACGGCTCGATGGAGCTGGCGCCGCTGGTCGGCCTGTCGGACGCCATCGTCGACGTGGTCAGCACCGGCAACACGCTGCGCGCCAACGACCTGAAGGAAGTGGAAGCGATCATGGACATCTCGTCGCGCCTGATCGTCAACCAGGCCGCGCTCAAGCTTAAGCGCGAACGCCTGCAGCCCATCATTGAAGCATTCGAACGCGCCTCCAAAAAGTAAACCATCATGTCGATTCAAATCACCAAGCTCGATTCCACCCAAGCCGATTTCAAAAAGTCCCTGGATGCCCTGCTGGCATTTGAAGCGAGTACCGATGAAGCCATCGAGCGTGCAGTCGCCGGCATCCTGGCCGATGTGAAGGCGCGCGGCGACGCCGCCGTGCTGGAATACACCAACCGCTTCGACCGCATTCCCAACGGCGGCGCCGCCAGCATGGCCGCCTTCGACATTCCGGAAGCGGAACTGCAGGCCGCGCTGGCCAGCATTCCCGAAGCGCAGCGCAACGCGCTGCACACCGCCGCCCAGCGCATCCGCGTGTTCCACGAGCGCCAGAAGCGGGAGCTGAACGGCTTCACCTACACCGAGCCTGACGGCACGGTGCTGGGCCAGAAAGTCACGCCGCTGGACCGGGTGGGCATCTACGTCCCGGGCGGCAAGGCGGCCTATCCCTCGTCGGTGCTGATGAACGCGATACCCGCGCACGTCGCCGGCGTCGAAGAGATCATCATGGTGGTGCCGACGCCGGACGGCGTGAAGAACCAGATGGTGCTGGCCGCCGCCGCGATTGCCGGCGTCACCCGCGTCATCACCATCGGCGGCGCGCAAGCCGTCGCCGCGCTGGCGCACGGCACCGCGTCCATACAGCCGGTCGACAAGATCGTCGGCCCCGGCAATGCCTACGTGGCAGCCGCCAAGCGCAGCGTGTTCGGCATCGTCGGCATCGACATGATCGCCGGCCCGTCGGAAATCCTGATCATCTGCGACGGCACCACCGATCCCGACTGGGTTGCGATGGACCTGTTCTCGCAGGCCGAGCACGACGAGCTGGCGCAGGCGATCCTGCTGTGCCCGGACGCGGACTACATCGCCAGGGTCGAAGCGAGCATCAACAAGCTGCTGCCGACGATGCCGCGCGCGGAAGTGATCCGCACGTCGCTGACCGACCGCGGCGCATTGGTGAAAGTGCGCGACATGGCCGAAGCCTGCGCCATCGCCAACAGCATCGCCGCCGAGCACCTGGAAATCTCGGCCGAGAACCCGCAGCAGTGGGCCGACCAGATCCGCCACGCCGGCGCCATGTTCCTCGGCCGCTTCTCGTCCGAATCGCTGGGCGACTATTGCTGCGGCCCGAACCACGTGCTGCCGACCTCGCGCACGGCGCGCTTCTCGTCGCCGCTGGGCGTGTACGATTTCCAGAAACGCTCGTCGATCATTCATGTCAGCGAAGCCGGCGCGCAAACGCTGGGCAAGGTCGCGGCCGAACTGGCCTACGGCGAAGGCCTGCAGGCGCACGCCCGCAGCGCGGAGCTGCGCCTCAAATGACGGACGCCTGGATCAATCAGGTCTTTTGCGAGGATGCGCTGGCCGGCCTGGCGCGCATCCCGGACGGTTCCGTCGACTTGATCCTGACCGATCCGCCGTACAACCTGGGCAAGGACTACGGCAACGACTCCGACTCGCAGACGGTGGAAGAATACCTGCGCTGGACCGAGCAGTGGATAGACGCCGCGTTACCCAAGCTGAAACCCAACGGCAGCCTGTACATCTTCCTGACCTGGCGCTTTTCGCCGGAGATTTTCGTGCTGCTGAAAAAGCGCATGACGATGATGAACGAGATTATCTGGGACCGCCGCGTGCCGTCGATGGGCGGCAGCGTGCGCAGCTACTCGTCGGTGCACGACACCATCGGCTTCTTCGTGCGCCGCAAGGATTACTACTTCGACCTGGACGCAGTGCGCATTCCCTACGACGCCGAAACCAAGAAGGCCCGTTCGCGCTCGATCTTCATCGGCGCCAAGTGGCTGGAAGTGGGCTACAACCCGAAGGATTTGTGGAGCGTGTCGCGCCTGCACCGCGAGCATCCGGAGCGCGCCGACCATCCGACGCAGAAGCCGCTGGAGATCATCGAACGCATGGTCAAGGCCTCGTGCCCGCCGGACGGCGTGGTGCTGGACCTGTTCATGGGCAGCGGCACGACGGCCATCGCGGCCAAGCGCTGCGGCCGCAATTTCGTCGGCTTCGAACTGAATCCCGACTACTGCGCCATCATCTCCGAACGCCTGGCCATGCCGGAAGTGCCGGCACCGCCGGAAAAAAAGAAGAAGTCCCCCGTTAAACGAAGTTCAGTCACCTCATAGGAGCCTTAGTAAGATGTCTTCCATCGACACCCTGGTCAACACCACCATCCGCTCCGACGTGCGCGCCATCGCTGGCTACCACGTCGCCGACGCGAGTGGTTATATCAAACTGGATGCGATGGAGAACCCTTACCACCTGCCGCATCACCTGCGCGAGGAACTGGCCCAACGCCTGACCGACGTCACGCTGAACCGCTACCCGGTGGCCTCCTACGCCACCATCAAGCAGCGCGTGCGCGACACGCTGGGCATCCCGGCCGGCTACGACGTCATGCTGGGCAACGGCTCCGATGAACTGATCTCCATCCTGTGCATGGGCTGCGCGCTGCAGGACCGCCGCGCCGTGGTGCTGGCGCCGACGCCGTCATTCGTCATGTACCAGCGCTCGGCGCAGTTCGCGGGCATGGACTACGTCGGCGTGCCGTTGAAGGCCGACCTGACGCTGGACCTGCCGGCCATGCTGGCCGCGATCGCGCGGCACAAGCCTTCGCTGGTGTTCCTGTCCTACCCGAACAACCCGACCGGCAACCTGTTCGCCGCGGACGACATCGTCGCCATCATCAAGGCATTGGACGAGAACGGCTCGGGGCTGGCCGTGGTCGACGAAGCCTACGAGCCGTTCGCCCAGCAAACCTTTATGCACCGGCTGCCGGAATTTAACAATCTCGTCGTCATGCGCACGGTGTCGAAGCTGGGACTGGCCGGCATCCGCCTCGGCTACATGTCGGCGGCGCCGCAATTGCTGGCCGAGTTCGACAAAGTGCGGCCTCCTTACAACATCAACGTGTTGACGCAGGCAGCGGCCGAATTCGCGCTCGACCACGTGGAGGTGCTGAACCAGCAAGCCACGGCTTTGCGCGCCGCACGCGCCGATCTGATGGCTGCGCTGGCCGCTCTGCCCGGGGTGGGGGTGTTCCCGTCGGAGGCGAATTTTATCTTGATTCGGGTGCCGAATTCCGATGATGCCTACGCGAAACTGCTGTCCCGCAAGGTATTAATCAAAAATGTAGGTAAAATGCACGATGTGCTGGCCAATTGTTTGCGTATCACGGTCAGCACCCCGGAAGAGAATTCCGCCTTCCTCGATGCCTTCGCCGCATCGCTGGCAGCCTAACGTTATCGCCATCGCCACCGCGAGCCTTTCATGAACCGCACCGCAGAAATTATCCGCAACACCAACGAGACGCAAGTCCGCGTTTCCATCAACCTTGACGGCACCGGCAAGCAAAAGCTGAACACCGGCGTGCCCTTCCTGGACCACATGCTGGACCAGATCGCCCGTCACGGCCTGTTCGACCTGGATGTGGAAGCCACCGGCGACATCCATATCGACAACCACCACACGGTGGAAGACGTCGGCATCACCCTCGGCATGGCCGTGGCCAAGGCCATCGGCGACCGCAAGGGCATCGTCCGCTACGGCCATTCGTATGTGCCGCTGGACGAGGCGCTGTCGCGCGTGGTGCTGGATTTCTCCGGCCGGCCGGGCATCGAATACCACATTCCATTCACGCGCGCGATGATCGGCACCTTCGACGTCGACCTGACGCTGGAGTTCTTCCGCGGCTTCGTCAACCACGCGCTGGTCACGCTGCACATCGATAACCTGCGCGGCACCAACGCGCACCATCAATGCGAGACGGTGTTCAAAGCATTTGGCCGCGCGCTGCGCATGGCGTCGGAGCTGGATCCGCGCGCCGCCGGCACGATCCCATCGACCAAGGGCAGCCTGTAACATCACATCATCATGAAAAAAATCGTAGTAGTTGATTACGGCATGGGTAATCTGCGCTCGGTCGCGCAGGCCCTGCGCGCCGTCGCGCCCGATGCCAATGTGCTGATCTCCGGCGAAGTCGCCGATATCGAAACCGCCGACCGCATCGTCTTGCCCGGCCAGGGCGCCATGCCGGACTGCATGCGCAGCCTGCGCGAATCCGGCGTGCAGGACGCGCTGCTGGTGGCGGCGCGGACCAAGCCGCTGATGGGCGTGTGCATCGGCGAGCAGATGCTGTTCGACGGCAGCGAGGAAGGCAACGCCGCCGGCCTCGGCCTGTTGCCGGGCAGGGTCGTGCGCTTCCAGCTCGACGGCCAGGTGCAGGAAGACGGCTCGCGTTTCAAGGTTCCGCAAATGGGCTGGAACCAAGTGCGCCAAACGGCGTCTCACCCGATGTGGCAGGATATTCCCGACGACAGCTATTTCTATTTCGTGCACAGCTATTTCGCCCAGCCCGGACTGGCCGAGCACACCGTGGGACAGACCGTCTACGGTGCGGCGTTCAGCTGTGCCGTCGCACGTGATAATATTTTTGCGACACAGTTCCACCCGGAGAAAAGCGCCGCCACCGGACTGCAGTTGTACAAGAATTTCGTTCACTGGAACCCTTGATTTCATTTACCCCTAAATTTACTTAAACCATCATGCTGCTCATTCCTGCCATCGACCTCAAAGACGGTCACTGCGTTCGCTTGAAACAAGGCGATATGGAACTCGCCACCGTATTCTCCGAAGATCCGGCCGACATGGCCCTGCATTGGCTGAAGCAGGGCGCGCGCCGCCTGCACCTGGTCGACCTGAACGGCGCCTTCGCCGGCAAGCCGAAGAACGAAGGCGCGGTCAAGGCCATCCTCAAGGTGGTGCAGGAGTACGCTGAAGAAAATGGCCTGGACGAGATTCCGGTGCAGCTGGGCGGCGGCATCCGCGACCTCGACACCATCGAGCGCTACCTGGACGCCGGCATCAGCTACGTCATCATCGGCACCGCCGCCGTTAAGGAGCCCGGCTTCCTGCATGACGCCTGCGGCGCCTTCCCCGGCCACATCATCGTCGGCCTGGACGCCAAGGACGGCAAGGTCGCCACCGACGGCTGGAGCAAGATGTCCGGCCACGAGGTCATCGACCTGGCCAAGAAATTCGAAGCCTACGGCGTCGAATCGATCATCTACACCGACATCGGCCGCGACGGCATGATGGGCGGCGTCAATATCGAGGCCACCGTCAAGCTGGCGCAAGCGGTCAAGATCCCGGTCATCGCCTCGGGCGGCCTGCACAACCTGGGCGACGTCGAAGCGCTGTGCGCGGTACAGGAAGAAGGCATCGAAGGCGTGATCTGCGGCCGTTCGATTTACGAGGGCACCATCGACCTCGCCTCGGCCCAGCTGCGCGCCGACGAGCTCAGTGGAGATCTGCTCGAAGAAGATACGGAAGAATAAAGTCAAATACCATGCTCGCTAAACGCATCATCCCCTGCCTGGACGTGACCGATGGCCGCGTCGTCAAAGGCGTCAATTTCACCGAGCTGCGCGATGCCGGCGACCCGGTGGAAATCGCCCGCCGCTACGACGAACAGGGCGCCGATGAACTGACCTTCCTCGACATCACCGCCACCAGCGACAACCGCGGCCTGATCCTGGACATCATCGAAGCCGTCGCTTCGCAGGTGTTCATCCCGCTGACGGTGGGCGGCGGCGTGCGCGAAGTGGCCGACGTGCGCCGGCTGCTCAACGCCGGCGCCGACAAGGTCAGCATGAACTCGTCGGCCGTAGCCAACCCGCAGCTGGTGTACGACGCCTCGCAAAAGCACGGCTCGCAATGCATCGTGGTGGCGATCGACGCCAAGCAGACCTCGCCCGGCAAGTGGGAAGTGTTTACGCACGGCGGCCGCAAGGCCACCGGCATCGACGCCATCGAATGGGCGAAGAAGATGGAACAGCTGGGCGCCGGCGAAATCCTGCTGACCAGCATGGACCGCGACGGCACCAAGTCCGGCTTCGACCTGGGCCTGACGCGCGGCGTGTCCGACGCGGTCGGCATCCCGGTGATCGCCTCCGGCGGCGTCGGCGGCCTGCAGGACCTGGCCGACGGCATCAAGCTGGGCAAGGCCGACGCGGTGCTTGCCGCCAGCATCTTCCACTACGGCCAGCACACGGTGCAGGAAGCCAAGCGCTTCATGGCGCAGCAGGGCATTCCGATGCGCCTGGTTTAAGAGAATTCTATGTCGACTACCGCAAGCGCCCTGGCCAAGGCTAAATGGCTGAAGAAAATCCAATGGGACGAGCACGGCCTGGTGCCGGTGATCGCCCAGGAAGCCGGCAGCAACGACGTGCTGATGTTCGCCTGGATGAACCGCGAGGCGCTGGCCAAGACGGTCGAGCTGGGCGAAGCCGTGTACTGGAGCCGTTCGCGCAAGAAGCTGTGGCACAAGGGCGAGGAATCCGGCCATGTGCAGAAGGTGCTGGAAATCCGCCTCGATTGCGACGAGGACGTGGTGCTGCTGAAAATCGAGCAGGCCGGCGGCATCGCCTGCCATACCGGCCGCCATTCCTGCTTCTTCCAGAAGTTCGAGGGCGACGCGCTCGAGGGTGACTGGCAGGCCGCCGAGCCGGTGCTGAAGGATCCGGCCGACATCTACACCCCAGCCACGGTGGCGAAAACCAAGACAAAGAAATCGACATGAGCACTATTCTCGACCGCCTGGCCGATCTGATCGAGTCGCGCAAACTGGTCAACGGCGGCGATCCCGACAAGTCCTACACCTCCAAGCTGTTCGCCAAGGGCGACGACGCCATCCTGAAGAAAATCGGCGAGGAAGCCACCGAAACCGTGATGGCCGCCAAGGATGCGCGCGCCGGCGGCGACAGCGGCAAGGTCTTGTACGAAGTGGCCGACTTGTGGTTCCATACGCTGGTGCTGCTGGCCCAGTTCGACCTCAAGCCGCAGCAGGTGCTCGACGAGCTGGCGCGCCGCGAAGGCGTCTCCGGACTCGAAGAAAAAGCTGCCCGCAAGGAATAACCCCCACTCACGGAGCCGTTGTGGATAACTGCCTGTTTTGCAAGATAGCTGAAAAGAAAATCCCCTCGTCCATCGTCTACGAAGACGAGGACTTGCTGGCGTTCAAGGACATCAACCCTGCCGCGCCGGTGCATTTGCTGGTGATCCCGAAGAAACATTTCTCGTCCTTGTCGGACTGCAGCGCCAACGAAGCCCCGTTGCTGGGCAAAATGCTGGCGCTGGCGCCCCGGCTGGCGGAGGAATCCGGTTGCGCCGTCGGCTACGACGCCGACGGCACGCCGACCGGCGGCTACAAGACGCTGATTAACAGTGGGCCCAACGGCGGACAAGAGGTGTACCATCTACATCTACATGTGATCGGCGGCCCTCACCCCTGGCGCGGACAACGTTAAGTTGCTCTCTAAGTTGCTCTAAGTTGCCTTAAGTTGCCAGCGTTATATCGATAGCCGCATGACATCCACATGACGGGCTGCGGTTCGCTTATACTGTCGCAGGCAGTTCTCGTATCAATAGATAATTTGGGCGCTTGCGCCTTGCAAGGGGAATATGATGGGTTCATTCAGTATTTGGCATTGGTTGATCGTCCTGGTGATCGTGATGCTGGTGTTCGGCACCAAGAAACTGGGCAATATGGGTTCGGACATCGGCAAGGCCGTCAAAGGCTTCAAGGATGGCGTCAAGGGCGAGGAAGACAAGCCAGCCGCCCCGGCCGCACCGGGCACCATCGACGTCGACGCTAAAGAGAAGAAATAAGCCCCGGGGAGCGCGGCTCCCTTGTGGCTGAAACTACCTTATGATCGATCTCGGTCTTACCAAACTTGCTGTGATCGGCGTGGTTGCGCTGGTCGTCATCGGTCCTGAAAAGCTGCCCAAGGTGGCGCGCATGGCCGGGACGCTGTACGGCCGCGCCCAGCGCTACCTGAACGAAGTCAAATCCGAAGTCTCGCGCGAAATCGAGCTGGAAGAGTTGAAAAACCTCCAGAAAGAAGTGCAGGCCGCGGCCGAGAGCGTCAAGTCGGACGTGGAGAATTCCATCTCCCAGCACGTTTCCGAAGTGGAAAACGCGTGGCACGATACGCCCACCACGCCCTCGTTCAGCAGCGCCACCACCGACGATCTGTCGCGCAAGGCGCGCGAGTTCCGCCGCAAGAAGCTGGTGCGCAACTCGGCCGTTCCCGGCTGGTACAAGCAGCGCCACGGCGGCAAGATGCACGTGACGTCCGGTGCGGCGCGCGTGGCCCGCTTCCGCCCCGGCAGCAACTCCAACTCTTCGTTCTACTAAATGACTAAACCTGCACAGGGCGAAGAGACCTTTATCTCTCACCTGATCGAACTGCGCGACCGTTTGGTCAAGGCGTCCATCGGCATCGCCATCGTCTGCATCGCGCTGATGATCTGGCCAGGGCCGTCGCAAATCTACGATTTCATCGCGCGGCCGATGATCGCCTCGCTGCCGGTCGGCTCGAAGATGATCGCCACCGGCGTGATCTCGCCGTTCCTGGTGCCGATGAAGGTGACCCTGGTCATTTCCATCATCCTGTCCCTGCCGTGGGTGCTGTACCAGCTGTGGGCCTTCGTGGCGCCGGGCCTGTATGCGCACGAGAAGCGCCTGATCGCGCCGCTGGTGATTTCGTCGTCGGTGCTGTTCATGAGCGGCGTGGCGTTCTGCTACTTCCTGGTGTTCGGCCGCGTGTTCCAGTTCATCGCCGAGTTTTCGCCGCAGTCGATCGCGGTGACGCCGGATATCGAGAACTACCTGGATTTCGTCATGTCGATGTGCCTGGCCTTTGGCGCGACGTTCGAGGTGCCGGTGGTGGTGGTGATTTTGGTGCGCATGGGCCTGGTGAGCGTGGCCAAGCTGAAGGAAGTGCGTCCCTACGCGATTGTGGGCGCCTTCGTGATTGCCGCCATCGTCACGCCGCCCGATGCGGTCAGCATGTTCTCGCTGGCGATTCCGATGTGCCTGCTGTTCGAGCTGGGCCTGCTGGTGGCGCCGCTGTTCGTGCGCATGTCGACGGCGCCGGAAGAGAAGGCCTGAACACGGCGCTACGGCAAGCGGCTGGATATTTTAAGAAGCACGCCAAGCGTCACGGCATGCAGCGCTAGCGAAATTCCTACCATCCAGTAGAGCGTAACGAATTTCGCGTTGAAGCGCGCAATCAAGCGTTGTTCCAGCGCTTCAAGCTTGGCATTAAAATGTTCCTCCAGCGCTTCGAGCTTGGTATTGAAACGCTGCTCCAGCGCTTCGAGCTTCGCGTATATATCTGTCCGCAACATTTCGATCCGGGCGATCATGTCGGTCCGGAGAAGGACCAGCTCGCTTGGCCCGACTGTGGCCTCAGCCAGTGCGTCGCTCAAGGCGTTTGCTTGCGCCTCCGCCTGATCCGGCGGGATACCGGCCTCCGCCAACTTTCTTGCGTACTCAAGCGTGTTGAATTTGATGGGCATATTCATGGTCACTCCCTGATTAAATGGTAGCAGAAACCGGCCTGAATGCGAGTCGGCGTACTACCATAGCGAATCAACGGATGAGCTGTTTGCGCCCACTCAAACGGACACACTCTACTGCGTCATCAAGCCCTTGATCACCCGCACCGGCGCGCTGCCGTAGCTGAGGAATTGCTCGTGGAATTCCTTCAGGTTGAACTTGGCGCCCAACTGCTGCTTGCGCTGCTCGCGCAATTCCATGATCTCGCTGTAGCCGCTGAAATAGCTGGTCAGCTGCACCGACGACACCTGCACCCGATGCCATTTCTCCACCGCCTCGCTGCGCGTCTGGAAGGCCTGGCGCGTCAACAGATCCATGGCCTGCTCCTCCGTCATGCCCAGCACGTGCACGCTGTAATCGAGGATGGTGTTGGTCACGCTGCGCAGGTTCCACTTCGAATACATCAGCCACATTTCCGGCTCGTTGTTGCCATAGCCGGATTCCAGCATCATGCGCTCGCCGTACACCGCCCAACCCTCCACCATCGCGCCGTTGCCGAAGATGGATTTGACGATCGAGGGCGAGCGGTTCGCATACACCAGCTGCGCATAGTGGCCGGGAATCGCCTCGTGGATATTCAGGATCTGCAGTATCCAGTAGTTGTACTCGCGCAGGCTGCTCTCGGCCGCCTCCGCCGTTGCGCCATCGAGCGGCGTCACGTTGTAGTAGGTGCGGTCCTGCGGGCGATACGGCCCCGGCGCATCGATGCTGGCGCCGGCCACGCCGGCCTGGTATGCCGGCGTCGCGCGCACTTCCAGCTGCTTCTTCGGATCCAGCGTCAGCAGGTCGTGGCTGATCACCCAGTCCTGCAGCACCGGCACCTGGCGGCGGATCTCCTTGAAGAAATCCTCGCGCGCCACGTGACGCGACGACAGCTTGTCGATCACCATGCCGATCTTGGCAAAGCGGTCGGCCGGCTTGGCCGCACCGCCCATGGTCTTGTCCCACAGCTCGTCCGAGATGCGCGCCATATTGGTCAGCAGTTCCTCGCGCGTCGCCAGTGCCTTTTGATAGGTCTGCTCGGCCGTGCTGCCCGACTGGATATCGTAGGCAAACTTCTGCTCGTACAACTCTTTACCCAAACGGAAAGTGCGACGGCCCTTGCTGTCCATCTGCCGGTCCATCTCGGTCAGGAAGGCGACGTAGCTGTCGACCGCCGTCAGCGCCGCATTGACGCGCTGCGTGAACAGCTGCTTTTCCACCGGCGTCAGGATCGATGCCTGGGCGGCCTTGTCGGCTTCGGTCAGCAGCGTCTGCACGCCGGGCGCCTGCGAGATCGCCAGGCGCGTGTGCTCGCGCGTCGGATTGACGATGTTGGCGCGCGCCGCATCGTAGTAGGCCGGAATGCTGGCGATGCGCTTGAGCAGCGTGCGCAGGCGCTGCGGTTGCGCCGCGTATTCGGTGTTGAGGATCAGGTCGATCGGGCCGGCCACGTTGTAGCTGGCCGGATTCCATTCGAACTCCTTGAGCGTGGTCAGGCGGAAGCGGTCGCTGTCGAGCTTATTGATCAGCAGCGCCAGGTCGGTGCGCTGGCGCGCCGACAGCTGGCTGGCGTTGATGCCGCCGAATTTCTGCTTCCACTCGTCGATGAAGGCCAGTTCCTTCGCTTGCTCGGCGCGGTCGGGCACCGTCAGCATGGCGGCGGTGTCGTACTTGCCGGCGTAGATCGCGCTTTCCGAATCGATGCGCCACAGCGCGTTCAGGAACTGGTTGCTGAGGGAGTCGAACGAGCGGTCCTGGCGGCGTTCCGGCGTCACCGGCTTCAGTGCCGGCCTGGCCGCCGCTGCGACCACGGCGGCGCCGGCGCCGGCCTTGGCCTTGCCATGTTTGCCCGAGCCTTTGCTGCTCTTGGCGGCCTTGCCGTGGGAGGCGTGGGAGGTGTGGGCATTGGCCTTGCCGCCGGACTTGCTCTTGGCCGAGGTGTGGCTGGTGGAGGCCTTGTGTTCTTTCTTGTGCGTCGTGGCGCCGGCCGGTGCGACGGCGAGCGTCGTCATCAATACAGCCAGTGCAATTTTTGTCTTAATCATCTTCAACTACCTTGTGAATATGGTGGCCGGGCGCGCCGGACCGAAGCGAAGGAGATTATCACTAATCGGCTCGCTTGAGCGCGTTCGGTTTGTAACTCGGCCTTTACTTCCGCATGCCTTCTTGCAGCATATTTAACATCTCGCCGGCCGACATGCGGCCGCTGACGTCGCTGCCTTCGAGCAGGCTGTCGGCCAGGTCGCGCTTGTGCTGGTGCAGGTCGACGATGCCTTCCTCGATGGTATGGCGCGCCACCAGACGGTAGATGGTCACCGGCCGCAGCTGGCCCATGCGGTGTGCGCGGTCCGAGGCCTGATCTTCCACCGCCGGATTCCACCATGGGTCCATGTGGATCACGTAGTCGGCCGCGGTCAGATTGATGCCGACGCCGCCCGCCTTCAGGCTGATGAGGAACACGTCGCCCTCGCCGGCCTGGAACAGGTCGACGCGTTTCTTGCGGTCCGCCATCGGCGTCGAGCCGTCGAGGTACTGGTAGCTGATGTTGTTGGCGTCCAGGTGCGCGCGGATCAAACTCAGGTGATCGACGAACTGGCTGAACACCAGCACCTTGTGCTTGTTCTCCAGCAGCCCTTCCAGCAGGTGCGCGAACGCTGCCAGCTTGCTGCTGCCGAGGCCCAGCTCCGGCGCCACCAGGTTCGGATTGCAGCAGGCGCGGCGCAGCTTCATGATCTCGGCCAGGATCTGGATCGACTTCTTCTCGGCAGGCCCTTCGACGGCTGCCAGCGTTTCCAGCGCCGCGCGGCGCAGGGATTCGTACAGCGCCGTCTCTTCCGCCGACAGGTCGACTTCCATCGTGATCTCGGTGCGCGACGGCAGCTCGGTCAGCACCTGCGCCTTGGTCCGGCGCAGCATGAACGGCTGGATCAGGCGCCGCAGGCGGTTGCGCGCGCCCACCTCGGCGCGATGGTCCTGCGGCTTTTCTATCGGCGCCGCGAAGCGCAGGTTGAACGATTCGATGCTGCCCAACAGGCCCGGATTGATGAAGCGGAACAGGTTCCACAACTCGCCCAGGTGGTTCTCCAGCGGCGTGCCGGTGGCCACCATGCGGAACGCGCCCTTCAGCGCCATCACGGCCTGCGAGCGCTTGGTGGCGCCGTTCTTGATCGCCTGTGCTTCGTCGAGCACGATGGTGTTCCACTGTACGCCCGCAAACAGCAGGGCCTCCAGCTGCAGCAGGCCGTAGCTGGTCACCACCAGGTCGTAGGGCTGCAGCGTGGACATGGTCTCCGCGCGGTCGCCGGCGCCGAACAGCTTGACGTTGAGCGTCGGCGCGAAGCGGGCCGCCTCACTGATCCAGTTCATGCAGACGGAGGTCGGCGCCACCACCAGCGTCGGGCCTTGCGGCGCGCGCGACAGGATCAGCGCCAGCGCCTGCAGCGTCTTGCCCAGGCCCATATCGTCGGCCAGGCAGGCGCCCACGCCCCAGTTGGCGAGGCGCGACAGCCAGTTGAAGCCCTCCAGCTGATAGTCGCGCAGTTCCGCCTGCAGGGTGCTCGGCAGCTGCGGCACGAAGGCCGCCTGCGCCGCCATGCGCTCCAGGTGCTCCTTCCACAGCTTGTCCGACTTGAGGCCGCCGATGTCGTCGGCCAGCTCCTCCAGCGCGAACGACGCCAGCGGATGCAGGCGCACGCCGTCGGCGGTGATCTCGCCGTAGGCCGACACCTCGCGCAGGCGGCGGTGCAGTTCCTCGGTCAATGCCAGGTAGCGGTTCTCGCCCAGCTCCACGAAGCGGCTCTGGCTCTTCTGCATCAGCTCCAGCAGCGTCTTCAGGTCCATGACCTTGTCTTCGTCGATCTGCAGTTCGCCGCTGGCCGCGAACCAGTCCTTGTTGCTCTTGATGGCCAGGCGCAGCTGCTTGGTCTCGACCTTGGCGGTGACGCGGAAGCTCTCGCCTTCCGGCCAGGCCAGCACGATGCCGTCCGGCGGCAGCTCCTGCAGCTCCACCAGCAGTTGCAGGCACAGCGCCGGCTGGCCCAGCAGCCATTCGCCGTGTTCCTGCTCGGCCGATTCCAGCACCGGGCATTTGGCGATCAGTTCGCGCTCGGCGTCGCGTTCGTCGATCAGCTTGCGGCGCGCCTGCACCGACTTGCCTCCGACGTCGGCGATCACGCTGTCCGCGCCGGCGCCCGGCGCGTAGTAGGCGCCGTTGGCCAGCGGCCGCACCAGCACCTGCATCTTCAGGCCGTGTTGATATGGCAGCAGGTGCAGGTGCAAACGCGTGTCGGCCTCCACCTGTTCCATGTCCGGCGCGGCGCCGCCGATTTCCGATTGCACCGTCACCAGCGACGAGATGGAGCTGATCGCGTGCAGCACCTGCTGCTCCGCATGCGCCGGCACGTGCAGCGCGTCGCCGACGATGGCGGCGATGCGGCGGTGCTCGTCGAGGATGGTGACCACGCGCAGGCGGGTCGGCGTCTCCTTGGTGACGATGACCGACGAGCTGTCGTCAGGGATCGGCGGTTGCAGGCGCAGTTCCAGGT
Organism: Duganella hordei; assembly: GCF_040369125.1. NCBI lineage: Bacteria > Pseudomonadati > Pseudomonadota > Betaproteobacteria > Burkholderiales > Oxalobacteraceae > Duganella > Duganella hordei. Next base: position 171,005 of record NZ_BPWI01000004.1, on the reverse strand, counting down.
TGCCGGGGCTTTTCTTGATCAGCAGTTCCGGCTCGCCGGCCAGCATCTCCACCCGCGTGTCGGGCGCGTCGGCCCAGAACAGCAGCGGATGGCCGATCAGCGCCGCCGCGGCGCGCTGCGGATCGATCTCGTAGGCGAGGCCGCTGGACTGGTAACTGCGGTGCGCCACCGAGATCGCCTCGGATGCGCGCACATCCTGCGGCGTGAGGAAATCGAACTGCTCGGACTCGAAGCGCAGCCGCTTCAGGCCGACGGCGCGGCCCTTGCTCCACAGGCCGCGCGCATCGCGCTTCTGCTCGACGGGAGCGACATCGGTCAAGCCGTGACGGTTATCGTAGTTCAGCATCCACACCAGCCGCGTGCTGCCGACGGCGTCCGGCGCGGCCGGCTGCTGCAGGTTGATCAGCGCCGACAGCTGCCGCTGCCATGCTTCCTGCCGTTCGAACCAGACGCTCATGTCCGGATAGCCCAGGCGCGAGCGCAGCGCGTTGGCGTGGCGCTGCTGCTCGACGTCGCCCAGGTGGCCCAGCAGCGTGGCCGCTTGCCCGGCGATGAACAGGTATCCGGCGCGTTCTGCGTTCTGCGCCAGTTCCTGCAACTGCGCCTTGCGCTCGGACAGCTGCGGCAGCGACAGCCAGAAGTACAGCAGGCATTGGAACATCTGCGTCTGCAGGCTGGTTTCCCACGCCAGCGCAGCCACGGCGTCGGTCTGCATGGTGCCGGCGCGGATCTGGCGCAGCATGTCGATCTGCTGGTAGACGGCGGTATCGTGGTTCTGCGGCATGCGCACGGCGATTTCCAGGTATGCCTCGGCCGCCTTCAGATGCTTGGCATCGCCGCTGCGCATCAGCGACAGCAGGTACAAATGACTGCCCATGCCGGCGAACAGCAGCTTGCGCTTGCCGGTTTCGCGGCGCAGCGTCTTCAGCGCCGCGTCGAAGCCGACGATGGCAGCGCCGGTGGCGCCGCGCAGCAGCACGACGATGCTGGCCAGGTACTGGCTCTGTGGACCGCCGGTGCGTTCCAGGTAGCGCTTGGCGTCGTCCAGGCGGCCGCACAGGATGGCGTCTTCGGCCAGCGCCATGCGCAGTTCGGGGTTGATGTCGTCCTTCATCGCCAGGCGACGCTGCATGTGCTGTTCGCAGAATTCACGTATCACCGGCACGGTCAGGAATTCGTGGCGGGCGTTTTGCAGCAGCACGGCCAGCACGTCGTCCTGCAGTAGCGGGTGCACGCGCGCCAGCATGCCCGGTTCGAACGGGCGGCCGAAGATGTCGACGATGGGATGCAGCTGTGCCGCCTCATAGCTGCCGAGGCAGAACGCCAGTATCGGCTGGATCTGCTGCGGCGTTTGGCCGCGCAGGAGGCCCATGCGCAGGCGCGCCATGCCGGCGCGGTAGCTGCGCGGTTCGACGCTGTTCCAGGTCTGGCGCATCGGCACCAGTTCGTCGTAGGCATTGCACAAGTCGTCCAGCGCGTGGGTGCCGATGGAGGCGCGCATCGCCGGCCAGCGCAGCTTGGGGTTGCAGACGAAGCCGCGACCGGTGACCACGCTGATGAAGGCCAGCCGCTCCAGCTTGCGCATCGACTCGTCCAGCGTGCCGACGCTGTAGCTGTTGCCGTCCTTGTCCTCGATGCGCGCCATGTTCAAGTGATCGAGGATGGCGGTGCGGCCCACCGGCTCGCCGATCAGGGCGAGCAGCGCGAGTATCATTTTTTCGTTGAATTCAAGCGCGTCAAATTCGGCGAGCAGCTTAGCGTCGGCCATGCGGGGTCAGTCTTTCAGGTTATCGATGTGCACCGGCGGCGTGGCCGCGGCGTCGTGCAGGCCAAACATCCGTTGGTAAAAGTACAGCTCCGCCTCCAGCGTGCGGATGATGTTCTCGCCCTTGCGGAAGCCGTGGCCTTCGCCTTCCAGCGGCACGTAGGCCACCGGTACGCCGCGCTGCTTGAGCGCGTCGACCATCATCTCGGACTGCTGCGGCGGCACGACCTTGTCGTCCAGGCCCTGGAAGAAGATCATCGGGCGTGCCAGCTTGTCGGTGTGGTTGATCGGCGAGCGGGCCTGGTACAGCGCCTCGGCCTGCGGTTGCGGTGCGATCAGGTATTCGTTGTAGTGCGATTCGAATTTGTGCGAGTCCTGGTCCAGGCCCTTCAGGTCCGACACGCCGTAGTAGCTGGCGCCGACCTTGAAGACGTTGTGGAAGGTCAGCGCGCACAAGGTCGTCAAGCCGCCGGCGCTGCCGCCGCGGATGATCAGGCGTTCGCCGTCGGCCAGGCCGCGCTCGACCAGCGCCTGCGCGCCGGCCACGCAATCCTCGACGTCGACGACGCCCCATTGTCCCTTGAGCAGGTCGCGGTAGGCGCGGCCGAAGCCGGTGCTGCCGCCATAGTTCACATCGAGCACGCCGAAGCCGCGGCTGGTCCAGTACTGGGTCTTCAGGTTCAGCGTGTTGACGGTCATGCCGGTCGGGCCGCCGTGGCTGATGACGATCACCGGCGGCTTGCTTCCCTCGGGCGCCGCCACGTCGCGGTTGCGCGGCGGGTAGAAGAAGGCGTGCGAGGTGCGGCCGTTGGCGCTGGCGTAGCTGATGCTGGTCGGGATGGAGAGATTAGCCTCATCCGGCAGGTCTTCGATCGATTGCGCCAGGATTTCCACGCCCTCCTCGGTGAAGTCGATGCGCGCCAGCTCCAGCGGGATGGTCGGGCCGCCGGCCAGCATCGCGATGTAGCCGGGGCCGACGCGCAGCTCGCGGATTTCCTCGTATGGATTGGCGATCGCCTCCAGCTTGCCGCTGCCCGGCAGCAGGCGCGCCAGCCGGCTCACGCCCTTGACTATATAGGTGCAGATGATTTCCGAGGCCGAGCGGAAGCCGTACATCGAATTGCCGAAGGTCCAGTGCGGCGAGGCGAATTCCGCCTCCATCGGGCACAGGCCCTCGGTGCGCTGGCGGTCGCGGCACAGACGGTACAGGTTCCACCACCCGCTGCGGTCGGAGACGAAGTGCAGCAGGCTGTCCGGCGACCATTCCGGCTGGCAGACCGATTCCTCGGCGCCGCCGGCGATGCGCACCGGCGCGGCCGGCGTGCCGTCGTCCCCCACCTCGGCCAGCCACAGCGTGGTGCCCTGCCACGGCATGCGCGGGTGGTCCCAGCTCAGCCAGGCCAGCGAGCGGCCGTCCGGCGACAGGCGCGGCGAGGAGTAGAAATCGGCGTCCTGCGCCAGCACGGTCTCGTCGCCGGTGGCGATGTTGATGGCGCAGATCGTATTGGCCGGCTGGGCGTGCGGATCGTCCCCATGCAGCTCGCGTACGCCGATCAGGCGCCCGTGCGCGCGGTCGACCACAAAGTCGGCCAACCGCTGCTTGCCGGCCCGGGTCACCGCCACCGGAGCCGCGTCATCGTCGACCAGATCAAGTTTGTAGACGCGGTTGTCGGCAAAATGCGAAAAATAGATGGTATCGCCGTCCACCGTATAGGCGCCGCCGCCATATTCGTGTACGCGGCTGCGCACATTGAAGGGCGCCGGCGTCAGTTCGTCGATGATGGCGCCGTGATGGCGCTGCAAGGTGTTGCGGCCCGCCTCGGCGGCGCGGCCGGCCAGCCAGAAGATGTCGCTGCCATCGGCGCCGCCCAGCATCAGCGACGACAAAGGCGTCGCCCCGGCGGCCACGCGCGCGGCGCTGATGGTCGATGGCCAGGCGCCGTAGGGCGCGGTGATGGTGGGTGTGGTGCTCATGACATCTCCAAAGTCGGGTGCTACGCATGATAGAGAATGAACGGACTATCATCCAGCAAAAAAATCCGCGTGGGATGCGATAATAGTCCTTTGACCGATTTTGATTGCCTTCCATGCCACAATTTGCCCCGCTCCAGAATGACACCTTCTTGCGCGCGTTGTTGCGCCAGCCGACGGACCACACGCCGGTGTGGCTGATGCGCCAGGCGGGGCGATATCTGCCGGAATACCGCGCCACGCGCCAGAAGGCTGGCTCCTTCATGGGCCTGGCCACCAATCCCGACTACGCCACCGAGGTGACGCTGCAGCCGCTGGACCGCTTCCCGCTGGACGCCGCCATCCTGTTCTCGGACATCCTGACGGTGCCGGACGCGATGGGCCTGGGCCTGTATTTCGTCGAAGGCGAAGGTCCGAAATTCGAGCGTCCGCTGAAAACCGAGGCCGACGTGCTGGCCCTGCGCGCGCCGGAACTGGGCTCGCTGGACTACGTGTTCAAGGCGGTCACCCAGATCCGCACCGAATTGAACGGCCGCGTGCCGCTGATCGGCTTTTCCGGCAGCCCGTGGACGCTGGCCTGCTACATGGTCGAAGGCCAGGGCTCGCGCGAGTTCCACACCATCAAGAAGATGCTGTACAACCGCCCCGACCTGATGCACCACATCCTGGGCATCAATGCCAAGGCCGTGGCCGAGTACCTGAACGCCCAGATCGACGCCGGTGCCCAGGCGGTAATGGTGTTCGACTCGTGGGGCGGCGCGCTGGCCGACGGCGCCTACCAGGAATTCTCGCTCAAATACATGCAGCAGGTAGTTTCCCTGCTGAAACGTGACAAGGACGGCGTCAAGATTCCGGCCATTGTCTTCACCAAGGGCGGCGGCCAGTGGATCGAGCAGATCGCCGACATCGGCGCCGACGCGGTGGGCCTGGATTGGACCGTCAACCTGACCCAGGCGCGCAAGCTGGTGGGCCACAAGGTCGGCCTGCAGGGCAACCTGGACCCCGCCATCCTGTTCGCCAGCCCGGACCAGATCCGCGCCGAAGTGCATAAGGTGCTGGACGCCTTCGGCAAGCCCGCCGACGGCAACGGACACGTATTTAATTTGGGCCACGGCATTTCGCAGTTCACGCCGCCAGAGAACGTCGCGGCCATGGTCGAAGCTGTTCACAGCTATAGCAAGGCCCAGCGCGCAGCCTGATGTAGTTTGCAAACATGGGGCACGTTTCAGCTGAGACGTGCCCTTTTTCATTGCTGAACGCAGGGAAACAATACCGACTTATGCACAATTTTTTTTGCTGCGGAAATAAAAGGCAGCGCATTTTTCCTAGCCCGGGAGAATCTCGTAAGTGATTGATACTAAACGATAAAATATGAGGTCATAGCGACAATATTTAGCAAGTCGTAAACCTTGACGTCAGAGTGAAAGTAGTTTATTTCGTCATTGTCCACAAAGTTATCCACAAAAACTGTGGATAAAAAATAAAAGTACTTAGTAAACCGTGACTTAGCCATAATGTTGTTGTTTTGCATGAGCTTTATGTTGCGTTGCACGATTTTTGGGCAAAGTTTTACCCTTGATAACGAAGTTGTGAAGGGATAAACCTTGCCGCTGAGGTCTGTATTAAATTTGTTATCAGAAACCGCGTATTGTGCTCTGCGACATCGGTGGATAAGTACCAAAAAATGCTTGATTTCGGCACAAAATAGCATCCTAAATACTTCACTTATGCACAGACGCGGGAAAAAAAAGCGATTTTTCCGTCTCCTAGGAACCGTTTTCCAAGTGATTGATTTTAAAGAGAAATAATTTTGAATTTTGACCCGGTTTACGGCAGCGGCAAGTTGTATCTCCGTGCTTTCCGGGGATTAAGTTTTCTTTGTCCACAAAGTTATCCACAAAAACTGTGGATACTTCAAAGCGCCCCAGTTGTGGCGGTATTTCCGCCGAATTGCCGCATGAATTTTCTACTGTGACAGGATCCATGTCGGGCCTTTTCCACCATTGCATCCTTCAGATTGCGCTTGATACGCCGCTGAACGCGATTTTCGACTACCGCTGGCATTGCGATGCCGCAGAGCAGCCGCAAGTCGGCCAGCTGGCGCTGGTGCCGTTCGGCCGCCGCGAGGTGATGGGGCTGATCGTCGGCGTGGTGGCCGAAACCGATGTGCCGGTGGATAAGTTGAAAGACGCATTGGCCGTGCGCAGCCAACTGGGACCGTTGGCGCCGGAATGGCTGGCGCTGGCCGGCTTTGCCGCCGACTACTACCAGCGTCCGCTGGGCGAGGTGGCGCTGCCGGGCTTGCCCAAGAACCTGCGCGTGCTGACCACGGTGGCGCTGGACCGCGCGTTGAAGAAGCTGGCCAAGCACGACGTGCCGCACGACGGCACGCCGCTGAACATGCCGGTGCTCAACCCGTCGCAGCAGGAAGCGGCGGACGCCATCGGCGGGGCCGAAGGCTTCAAGCCGACGCTACTGTACGGCGTGACCGGCAGCGGCAAGACCGAGGTCTATCTGCAATCCTGCGCGCAGGTGCTGGCGCGCGAACCGGATGCACAGATCCTGATACTGGTGCCGGAAATCAACCTGACGCCCCAGCTGGAGGGCAATATCCGCGCGCGCTTCCCCGGCGTGATGCTGGCGACGCTGCACAGCAGCCTGTCGGAAGGCGAGCGCATGCTGCACTGGCTGGCCGCGCACCAGGGCAAGGCGCGCATCGTGCTCGGCACGCGGCTGGCCATCCTGGCGTCGCTGCCCAAGCTGAAGCTGATCGTCATCGACGAAGAGCACGATCCCTCGTACAAGCAGCAGGAAGGCTTGCGCTATTCGGCGCGCGACCTGGCCGTGTGGCGCGCCTGGCAGCTGGGCATACCGATCGTGCTGGGCTCGGCCACGCCGTCGCTGGAGAGCTGGCACCATGCCCAGTCTGGCCGCTACCGCAAGCTGGAGTTGCGCGAGCGGGCCGTCAAGAACGCGGTGCTGCCGCAAGTCAAGCTGCTGGACATGGAGCGCGACAAGCCCAAGGACGGGCTGACGTCGCACCTGATCGCGGCGATCAGGCAGCGCATGGAGCGCGGCGAACAGTCGCTGCTGTTCCTGAACCGGCGCGGCTATGCGCCGGTGATCTGCTGCGAATCCTGCGGCTGGATCAGCGAATGCACGCGCTGCACCTCGTTCATGGTGCTGCACCGTCCGGAACACCGGCTGCGCTGCCACCATTGCAGCCTGGAGCTGCGCATCCCGCGCCATTGCCCGACCTGCGGCAACGTCGACCTGCAGCCGCTGGGGCGCGGCACGCAGCGCGTCGAGGAAGGCTTGCAGGCGCTGTTCCCGGAGGCGCGGGTGCTGCGCATCGACGCCGATTCGACCCGCAAGAAGGGCAGCGCGCAGGAAGCCTTCGACACCGTGCACCGGGGCGAGGTCGATATCCTGATCGGCACGCAGATGGTGGCCAAGGGCCATGATTTCAAAAAACTGACGCTGGTCGGCATCCTGAATCCGGATACGGCGCTGTTTTCGCAGGACTACCGCGCCAGCGAGCGCCTGTTTGCGCAGCTGATGCAGGTGGCGGGCCGCGCCGGCCGCGCCGCCCAGACCGAAGGCGGCAGCGCCAGCGAGGTGCTGATCCAGACCCGCTATCCGCAGCATCCGCTGTACGGCGCGGTGGTGCATCACGATTACGACCATTTCGCGTCGGCGCTGCTGGAGGAACGCGAGCAGGCCGCCCTGCCGCCTTATCTGTTCCAGGCGCTGCTGCGGGCCGAGGCGCCCGAGCTGGCGACGGCCATCGAATTCCTGACCATCGCCCGCGATTGCGTCGAGCATCCGGGCATCACGATCAACGATCCAATACCGATGAGCATGACCCGCGTGCACAACGTCGACCGCGCGCAATTGCTGGTCGAATCGGCGTCGCGGCCCATGCTGCAAGCGTTCCTGAAGGAGTGGCTGCTCACTCTGCGGGAGATGAAGAGCCGCGTGAAGTGGTCGCTGGAAGTCGATCCGCTGGATATTTAAATCAGGAAGCGCTGGGCGGTGGCGACGACCTGCTCGCTGAGCGCGCGGGTGAACGGCGTGTCCAGGTTCCAGGCGTGCCAGTTCAGCGCCATGTCGACATGCCGGCCGGGCGCCAGGTCGACCAGCCGGTCCTCCGCCAGCGCGCGCGACACCTGCATCTGCGGCATCAATCCATAGCCCAGGCTGCCGTAGACGCATTCGCTGGTGGCCGCCGACAGCGGCATCAGGTGGCGCGGATACGGACCCTTCAGGTCCAGCACCTGCTGCAGGAAGCCAGCCATCATGTCCGTATCGCTGGCCACGGCCGGTGCCAGCCGCGCCGCCTCGACGGAAAAACCGTCGCCGAACCAATGGCCGGCAAACACCGGCGTCGCCACGCAGACGTAGCGCATCTTGCCCAGCGGCGTGATGTCCGGGCCGTTGGCGTGCGGGCTGGCGTGCTCCTGGGCGGCGGCCACGCAGCCGAACACGCTGCCTTCCTGCACCAGGTGCAGCGCCATCTCCTGCGTGGCCAGCTGCACGTTCAGCTGGCAGCGCGGCGGCGACAGCAGCGGTTGCAAGCTCATCGGGAACCAGGTCGCCAGGCTGGCGGCATCCACCGCCAGCGCGATCTCCGGCATGCTGACCTTGTTGCCCAGGTCGATATCCAGCGCCGCTTCCATCAGCCTGACGTTGCGGTGGTGCGACACCAGCCGCTGTCCCAGTCCGGTCGGCACCGCGGGCTGGCCGCGTACGATCAGCAGCCGGCCGGCGGCATCCTCCAGCGCCTTGATGCGCTGCGATACGGCGGACTGGCTGATGCCCAGCGCCAGCGCGGCCTTTTCGAAGCTGCCCTGGCTGGCAACGGCGTCCAGCACGGCCAGCGCGCGATAGTCCAAGGATCCCATAAGCAACACTTATAAAAATAGAAAACGATAAGCGATACTAATACTGTTTTGCCCGCAAGTAAAACTCGATTGCGCAATCGGAGTAGACTATTCCCTATGAAAACCCTACGAACCGAAGTCGCCGTGATCGGTGCCGGCACGGCCGGCATGACGGCCTACCGCGCCGCCACCACCGGCGGCAAGAAAACGTTGCTGATCGAAGGTAACGTCTACGGCACCACCTGCGCGCGCGTCGGCTGCATGCCGAGCAAGCTGCTGATCGCGGCGGCCGAGGCGGCGCACATGCTGCAGGCGGCGCCGGCGTTCGGCGTGCATCCGGGCGAAGTGCGCATCGATGGCAAGGCCGTCATGGCGCGCGTGCGCAGCGAGCGCGACCGCTTTGTCGGCTTCGTGGTCGAGAGCGTCGACGGCTATCCGGCCGAGGACAAGCTGCACGGCCACGCGCGCTTCCTCAGCCCCACCCTATTGCAGATCGACGAGCACACGCTGGTCGAGGCCGAGCGTTTCGTCATCGCCACTGGTTCGACGCCCATCGTGCCCGACGAGTGGCGCGCCGCCGGCGAACGCGTGATCACCAGCGACGATGTGTTCTATTGGGACGACTTGCCGGAATCGATCGCCGTGGCCGGCACCGGCGTCATCGGGCTGGAGCTGGGCCAGGCGCTGGCGCGGCTGGGCGTGCGCGTGACCGTGTTCGGACGCGGCGGCAGCGTCGCGCAGCTGACCGATCCGGAAGTGCTGGAGGTGGCGCGCCACGCCATGATGGACGAGCTGGACGTGCGCTTCAAGACCCGCGTGGTGCGCGTCGAGCGCGACGGCGACGGCCTGGCCGTCACCAGCGAGGACGCCAACGGCGAGCAGCGCACCGAACGCTTCAGCTACCTGCTGTCGGCCATCGGCCGGCGGCCGAACGTGCACAAGCTGGGCCTGGAAAACACCGGCCTGGAGCGCGATCACCACGGCATTCCGCTGTACGACAAGCGCACCATGCAATGTGGGCAGAGCGCCATCTTCATCGCCGGCGACGCCGACAACGAGCGTCCGCAATTGCCGGAGGCGGCCGATCAGGGCCGCATCGCCGGCGACAACGCTGCCCGCTACCCGACGGTCCAGCCCGGCCTGCGCCGCACGCCGCTGACGATCGCCTTCACCGAGCCGCAGATCGCCACGCTGGGCGCCAGCTACGGGGAATTGTGCGTCAGCCACGCCGGCCGCTTCGCCGTCGGCAAGGTGTCGTTCCACAACCAGGGCCGCAGCCGTGTGATGCTGCAAAACAAGGGTCTGCTGCGGGTGTACGCCGAGTACGGCAGCGGCGTTTTCCTGGGCGCCGAGATGGTGGGGCCGCGTGCCGAGCACATCGGCCATCTGCTGTCCTGGGCCTGCCAGGCCGGGTTGACCGTCAGCGCCATGCTGGACATGCCGTTCTACCATCCGGTGGTGGAAGAAGGCGTGCGCACCGCGCTGCGCGACCTGTCGCATCACCTGGCCAACGCGCCGGCGCATGACTGCGCATGCGTCGATAGCACTCCCGCGCCGTAAAACCGCAGGCTGTCAGTTGAGCATCGCGTCCAGGCGGCCTTGCGCGGCCAGGTCGCGCAGCACGCGGATGGTGTCGATGTCCGATTCCTGGTAGGCCGAACGGCGGAATTCATCGTACATCGCGTTGGCGGCGTCGGTCGCCGCGTCGTGGCCGTCTTCGTACTGGAAGCGCACGTACAGCGTGTCGTCGGTCGGCGTTTCGATCGTCATCGTCAGGCTCGATTCGCTGATGTCCTGCTGCGCCGCCACCTGGTAGCGCACCTTGCGCATCGGTTCCAGCAGCACGCGGTCTTCAATGACCAGGTCGCCGTAGCGCAGGCGGCGGCGGAAGCCGTTGTCGCTGCGCTCGTCGATCATGCATTCGTCCAGGTGCGGCACAAACAGCTTCGGCGATTCGGCCCGCAGCACCAGGCCGCTCCACAGCTGCTTGATGCTCAGCGCATCGATCAGCGGGTTGAGTGGATCGTTAATTTCAATTAAATGTTCGAATTTCATAGTACTAACCGTAAAAGCGCGACGCCCCCGGGCGCCAATCCCGCATGGTAACGCAAATGCCGCCCGTGCTTCATGCGGCGCATCAGTACTGCTCCCAGGCGGGATCGGTGCTGAAGCGCCGGGAAAAGAAATCGATGAAGGCGCGGCTCTTGGGCGGCAGGAACTTCCGGTTCAGGTAGACCGCTGAAATCATCGACTCGTCCGACTGGTAGCCGGGCATGATGCGCACCAGTTCCCCGCTGCGCAGTTGCTCGCTAACGTGCCAGGTCGCCAGCAGCGCGATGCCCAGGCCGTCGACGGCGGCGTCGCGCACCGCCAGCCCGCTGTCGCTGCGCAAGCGGCCGCTGACGCGCAGGTTCAATTCCTTGCCGTCCGGGTCGCGCAAATGCCATGGATCCATCGCCTGCATCACCAGGCACTGATGCCGCGTCAGCTCGGATGGATGTTGGGGCGTGCCGTGTTGCTTCAGGTAGGCCGGCGACGCACACAGCACCGTGCGGCTGCGCGCCAGTGGCCGCATCACCAGGGCCGAGTCGCGCAGCGGGCCGATGCGGATGGCGACGTCGATGCCGTCGGCCGCCAGGTCGTGATGGCTGTCGGCCAGGCGCAGGTCCAGCTGCACTTCGGGATAGCTGCGCAGGAATTCGGCGATCGCCGGCATGATGTGGGCGCGGCCGAAGGTGACCGATGAGGCCACCCGCAGCAGGCCGCGCACCTGCGCGTTGCCGCCGCCGACCGACGCCACCGCCTGCTCGGCGGAATCGAGCAGGACCCGGGCCTGCTCGAGGAAGGCCTCGCCCTCCTGCGTGACGGTGATCTGGCGCGTGGTCCGGTGCAGCAGGCGCGCGCCCAGCTGCGTTTCCAGCTGCGCCATGCGGGCGCTGGAGGCGGCCGGCGACAGGCCGAATTCGCGCCCGGCGGCGGACAGGTTGCGGGTGACGCATACCCGCACAAACAGTGCCACGTCGGTCAGGTCCAGGGCCATTTGATTGTTTTGGTGAAGAATGATTTCATCATTATGCCAATTATCAAACTAAATCAGGCGATCCATACTGCGTCCATCCAAACTTATTCAGAGGAAACGCCATGAAAGCCATCGCCGTCAGCAACACCGCCCTGCAGGACGTGGAAATCGCCGTTCCGGCCGCCACCGGCCGCGATCTGCTGGTCAAGATCGAAGCCATTTCCGTCAATCCGATCGACACCAAGGTGCGCGCCGGCGAAGCGGCCGGCGCCGCCCCGCGCGTGCTGGGCTGGGATGCGGCCGGCACCGTCACCGCCGTCGGCCCGGACGCGACCTTGTTCAAGGTCGGCGACACCGTGTATTACGCCGGCAGCATCGTGCGCCCCGGCGCCAACAGCGAGTTCCACCTGGTCGACGAGCGCATCGTCGGGCGCAAGCCGGCCAGCCTGGACTTCGACCACGCCGCCGCCCTGCCGCTGACCTCGATCACGGCCTGGGAAGCGCTGTTCGACCGGCTGGCCATCCGCCGCGACGGCGGCGATGCCGGCAAGAGCGTGCTGATCATCGGCGGCGCCGGCGGCGTCGGCTCGATCGCCATCCAGCTGGCCAAACAGCTGGCCGGCCTGAAGGTGATCGCCACCGCCTCCCGCCCGGAATCGGCCCAGTGGGTGCGCGAGCTGGGCGCCGACCACGTGATCGACCACAACGGCGACATGCCGGCGCAGCTGCTGGCGCTGGACGTCAATGCCGTCGACTACGTGATGTGCCTGAGCGACACCGATCCGCACTTCGACGCCATCGCGCAGGTGATCGCGCCGCAGGGCAAGGTGGTCAGCATCGTCCACAACACCGCGCCACTGGACATGGACAAGCTGTTCGCCAAGAGCGTGACCTGGGTCTGGGAAATGATGTTTGCCCGCTCGATGTTCGGCACGCCGGACATGATCGAACAGCACAAGCTGCTCAACGAAGTGGCGGCGCTGATCGACGCCGGCAAGCTGAAAACCACCCTGGGCGAGGTCTACGGCAAGATCAGCGCCGCCAACCTGCGTCGCGCGCACGAGGCGCTGGAAGGCCGCCGCACCATCGGCAAGATCGTGCTGTCCGGATTCTGAGCGGCGGCGCTGCTACAATGGCTGATTGTTCCTCAGCCATTTTCCCAGCCATAGCGCCCCTCGATGTCCAAAGCACCACAATTCGGCCTTAACGTACCGCAGAGCGAAGCGGTGACCTACCTGGACGGCCCCTGCCTGGTGCTGGCCGGCGCCGGCTCGGGCAAGACGCGCGTGATCACGCAGAAAATCGCCCACCTGATCGAGGACCGCGGCTACGATCCGCGCACCATCGCCGCGCTGACCTTCACCAACAAGGCGGCGCTGGAGATGCAGGAGCGGATCGCCAAGCTGCTCAAGCAGCCCCGGCAGGCCAAGCAGCTGACCGTCTCCACCTTCCACTCGCTGGGCGTCAAGATCCTGCGCCAGGAAGCCAACGGCGTCGGCCTCAAGGACCGCTTTTCCATCATGGACAGCGACGATTGCGGCTCGCTGATCCAGGACCTGGCCATCACCACCGACAAGCAGGTGGTGCGCCGCATCCAGACCGACATCTCGCTGTGGAAGAACGGCCTGGTCGATCCGATGATCGCGCTGCAGCAGGCCAAGGACGAGGACGAGGCGCAGTCGGCCCGCATCTACGCCAGCTACGTGGCCACGCTGTCGGCCTACCAGGCGGTGGACTTCGACGACCTGATCCGGCTGCCGGTGGAGCTGTTCCGCAACAACGAGCCGATCCGCGACAAGTGGCAGCGCCGCCTGCGCTACCTGCTGATGGACGAGTACCAGGACACCAACACCTGCCAGTACGAGCTGGTCAAGCTGATGGTGACGGGCATCGGCAAGAAACCGATGTTCACCGCCGTGGGCGACGACGACCAGGCGATCTATGCCTGGCGCGGCGCGTCGGTGGAAAACCTGAAGACGCTGCAGACCGACTTCCCCGACCTGCAGGTGATCAAGCTGGAGCAGAACTACCGCTCCACCACGCGCATCCTGCAGGCGGCCAACGCGGTGATCGGCAACAACCCGAAGCTGTTCGAGAAATCGCTGTGGTCGGAACACGGCCTGGGCGAGCCGATCAACGTGCTCGGCATGGCCAACGACGATCAGGAAGCCGAGCAGGTGGCGATCATGATTTCGGCCGACCATTTCCAGCGCAAGAACAAGTGGTCCGACTACGCCATCCTGTATCGCGGCAACCACCAGGCGCGCATCATCGAGCAGGCGCTGCGCAAGGAACGGATACCGTACACGATCTCCGGCGGCCAGAGTTTCTTCGACAAGGCCGAGATCAAGGACATCATTTCCTACCTGCGCCTGCTGGCCAACACCGACGACGACCCGGCCTTCATCCGCGCGGTGACCACGCCGCGCCGCGGCGTCGGCCAGTCGACCCTGGAAACGCTGGGCACCTTTTCCGGTCAATGGCAGTGCTCGCTGTTCGAGGCGGTGTTCAAGGGCGGCATCGAAGGCTTGCTGAACGACCGCCAGCTGCTGCCGCTGCGCGAGTTTTGCAACTTCATCAACAACCTCGAGGCGCGCGCCAGCCGGCCCGGCCCGAGCGGCAGCGGCGACAACGCGGCGCAGGTGCTGGACGACCTGCTGGAAGCGATCAACTACGAATCCTTCCTCTACGATATGTTCGACGAGCGCGCCGCCCAGGGCAAGTGGCAGAACGTGCTGGAGTTCACCAACTGGCTCAAGGAGCGCGGCCGCGGCGGCAAGGACCGCGACAGCGAGGAAAAGAACGTGCTGGAGCTGACGCAGATGGTGGCGCTGATGTCCATGCTTGAAGGCCAGGACGAGGATCCGGACGCGGTGCGCATGTCGACCCTGCACGCGTCGAAGGGGCTGGAGTATCCGCACGTGTTCCTGGTCGGCGTCGAGGAAGGCATCCTGCCGCACAAGGGCGATCCCGACGCGCCGGCCGAAACCATCGCCGCCCGCGTGCAGGAAGAGCGGCGCCTGATGTATGTCGGCATCACGCGCGCGCAGCGCACCCTGCAGATCACCTGGTGCAAGAAGCGCAAGCGCGCCGGCGAGCAGGTGCATTGCGACCCGTCGCGCTTCATCAAGGAGATGGAGCTCGACGTCGGCACCGCCGTGCCGATGGAATCGGAAGTGATCTCGCCGAAGGAAAGGCTGGCAAGGATGAAGGAACTTTTAGCCACACCGAAAGCATAAGCGCTTGCTGTGGCGCCGCTATGTGCTAGCATCGGTTCGGGCCGATCCGGCTCGATTCCATCGGAGGTGACCTTGCGTACTCGATTTTTCGCTGCTCTCATGCTGGCCTGCGCGCTGCTGCCGTCGGCGCAGGCGGCCGAATTTGCCACCAAGCCGGAAGCCGAGGCCATGGTGCAGAAGGCCCTCAAATTCCTGAAAGCCAACGGCAAGGAAAAAACCTATGCCGAAATCGACAAGAAGGACGGTCCGTTCACCGACCGCGACCTGTACCTGACGGTCTACGGCCTCGACGGCGTGGTGCGCGCGCATGGCGCCAACGCCAAGATGATCGGCAAGAATCTGATGGAAATTAAGGACGTCGACGGCAAGGCCTTCGTCAAGGAGCGGGTCGAGCTGGCGAAGAAAAAGCAGCCGTTCTGGCAGGACTATAAATTCACCAACCCGGTCAGCGGCAAGATCGAGCCGAAGTCCATGTATTGCGTGCCCGAGGACGACATGGTGGTCTGCGGCGGGGTGTACCTGAAGTAAGCTGAAGCAAGGGCGGTACAATGCATGCTTTCCAGCAGGGAGCATGCCGTGAGCATCACCGAAGACCGCTTTATCGATATCGAAATCAAACTGGCGCACCAGGAGCACCTGGTGGAGTCGCTGAACCAGCGCGTCTACGAGCAGCAGCAACAGATCGACAAGCTGGAGCAGATGTGCGCGGCGCTGGTCCAGCACGTGCGCGACCAGGCCCAGAGCGGTGGCGGCGGCGCCCTCGCGCACGAGCCGCCGCCGCACTACTGATTCACTGCTGGTTCAGGCCAGCACCGCGCGCAGCGCTTCCACCACCATCGCATGGTCTTCCGCCTGGCGCATGCCGGAGACGGTGATCGTGCCGATGATGCCGGTGTCCTTGATGGCGATCGGGAAGGCGCCGCCGTTGGCCGCGTAGTCCACCGGGTCCAGGTACTTGATCTCGTCGAAGGCCACGCCGCGATGTTTGTGGTCGATGCCGATGTAGAACGAGCAGCGGCCGAAGCGCGCCACCACATTGTTCTTGCGGCGTATCCAGTCGGCCTGGTCGGCCGACGCACCCTGCATCGCGTGATGGAACAGGACCTTGCTGTTGACGGTGATATTGACCGTGATGGCCTTGCCCTGCTGCCTGGCCAGCTCGATCACCTTCAAGCCCAGCGCCAGCGCGGCATCGCTGTCGAAGGCGGCAAATTGCAACTCTTTTTCCTGCTGCGCAAGGGTTTCCAGCAGTTCCGCGTAATTTTCCATCGATGTTCCTGTGTGGGTGACAAGCTGCGAGTTTAGCCGACCACGTGCCTGGTACGCTATACTGATCCGTTGCGAGCCGCATTCCGCCTGACCTTTCAAGCCATCCATGCATATCGACGTATCCTCCCTGCTCTTCGTCATGACGCTGAACATGCTGGTGATGGCGGCCGCCTTGCCGTACTTTATGGGGCGGGTCAACCAGACGGCGCACCGCGCCCAGGCCGGCATCCTGATGCAGACGGCCGGCTGGGTACTGCTGCTGCTGTCGAGCCAGTTCCCGCCCCAATCGTTGATGGATCGTTTGCTGTCGACGCTGTCGATGGCCTGCATCGCCGGCGGCATGGCGCTCAACGCCGCCGCCTTCGACCTGTGGTGCGGCCGCGCCGCGACCGCGCGCGCGCCGGCGGTGATCGCCGCGCTGCTGACGGTCGGCTATGGCGTCGGCTTCAGCAGTTACGCCTTCCGCGTCGGCTGGTCGAACGGCTTGCTGACGCTGCAGATGGCGACGGTGGTCTACGCGCTGTGCCGCGCGCCGCAGGTGACGGTCGGGCGCTGGCGCTGGCTGCTGGTGATCTCGCTGCTGGCGCAGATGGTGGTGACCGCCTGGCGCGGCGTGCTGGGCGCCTTCTACACCGCCGATTTCCCCAACTTCTTCGCGCCGCACCTGGTCAACCTGGTGTTCGCGCTGGTGGCCAACGTGACGGTGGTGCTGTCGCTGGCGGCCATCCTGCTGGCGCACCGCGACGAGGCCGCGCGCGAACTGCAGCGGCTGGCCACGGTCGACGGCCTGACCGGCGCCCTGAACCGCCGTGCCTGGCTGGAACGGGCCACGGCCGACCTGGCCATCGGCGCGCGCTACCAGAATCCGGTCGGCGTGCTGATGCTGGACCTGGACTACTTCAAGCTCATCAACGACAAGCGCGGCCATGATGCCGGCGACCGCGCGCTGCGCGTGTTCGCGCAGGCGCTGCAGGCGGTCAGCCGCACCGGCGACATGGTCGGCCGCTACGGCGGCGAAGAGTTTTGCGTGCTGCTCAACCATGCCGATGCGCCCGCCGTGCTGGCCTACGACCTGCGCTTGCGCCGCTGGCTGGCGGCCAACGCCATGCCGCAACTGGGCTTCGAACTGTCCTACAGCGCCGGCTTCGCGATGCGCGCGGCCGGCGCCGACACCATCGAAGCGATGCTGTCGCGCGCCGACGTCGCGCTGTACCGCGCCAAGGCGCTCGGACGCGGCTGCACCCTCGATGCGCAGGACGTGCAGCCGGAGCTGGCCGGACTGGCCTAGTGGTTACCGTCCACTAGCGGAAGGCGAAGCCGCCGCGCGCGGCCCGGCGGTCGGCCGTCTCCTGCCAGATGTGGGTCAGGCCCGTGTTTGGCTGCAGGCCCAGTTCACCCTTGGCATAGGCGGCGCTGAGGCGTCGCATCGCCGGCTCGAAGTCCAGGCCCGCCGCCTTCTCGTACAGCGATGCCGCCAGCGCCAAATTCTTTTCGACACCGAGGCCCGCCTCGTACAACGCCGCCAGGCGATGCATGCCGTCCGCGTTGCCATGGTCGGCGGCGGCTTGGTACAGGCCGGCGGCCTTGACCACGTCCTTCTCCACGCCCTGGCCGTGTTCGTACAGGCCGCCCAGCGCCGCCTGGGCCGCGCCGTTGCCCTGCGCCACGGCGCGCACATACCAGTCGCGGGCGCTGGCATAGTCCTGCGCCACGCCGCTGCCGGTTTCGTAGGCATAGCCCAGGTTGTTCTGCCCCATGGCGTTGCCATGCTCGGCCGCCACGCGTTGCCAGGACACGCCTTCGACCGGATCGGCGGCGACGCGCACGCCATGCGTCAGCGCCAGGCCAAGGCGGATCTGCGACGGCACGTCGCCGCCCTGCGCCGCGCGACGCAGGTGCTTGATGCCATCCTCGTCGTTGATCGGCACGCCGCGCCCGGTCAGGTACATCATGGCCAGGTCGCCGTCGGCGGCGGCGTTGTGCTTGTCCGACGCGCGCTGCAGCCACAGTTGCGCCTGCTGAGTGTCCTGCGCCACGCCATAGCCGTACAGGTAGTAGCGGCCCAGGTTGGCTTGCCCCCAGGTATTGCCGCCTTCCGCCGCCTTGCGGTACCAGCCGGCCGCTTCGGCGTAGTCCTGCTTGACGCCGCGGCCGTTGCCGTACAAGACGCCGAGATTGTTTTCCGCCGCGTGGTTGCCTTGGGCCGCAGCCTTGCGGTACCAGTCCATCGCCATCGCGTAGTCGCGCGGCACGCCGGTGCCCGATTCGTGCAGCGACCCCAGTTTCAACTGCGCGGCGGAGAGGCCGCCCTCGGCGGCTTTCCGCACCCAGACCGCCGCTTCGTTGTGGTCCTGCGGCGCATTGGTGCCGGTCGACAGGCGGTGGGCCAGTTCAAACTGGGCCTGCGCCAGGCCCTCGTCCAGCGTCACGCGGAACGTGGCCAGGCTGACCGCCTGGTTGGGGGCGCCGTTGCTGTAGGCCTTGGCCAGCAGGTACAGCGCTTCCGGATCGCCGGCCAGCGCGGTGGCGCGGTACTGGTCCACCTCCTGCTGATTGACCTTCACCTTGGAAGGGCCTTCGATGGTCCAGACATATTGCATCTGCATCCAGGCGCTGGCGGCGCGGCCGTCGACGGTCCCGGGCTTGAAATGGCAGCGGCGCAGTCCGTTTATCGCCGCCTCGTCCAGCAAGGGGAAGCCGCTGGACCTGGTGACCTTGGAATCGCCAACGGAACCGTCGGCGTCGATCAGGAAGGCCAACGTCACCGTGCCGGTCTGTTCCTTGCGCAGCGCTTCCTTGGGCCACTCGGGCTTGGCGCAGGTGGAGAAATCGGCGACGGCCGCCGTGCGCTCGACTCCGGCGGCACTCAGGCCGAACGATGCGGAAATGCCCAGCGCGGCGGCCAGCAGCCGCAAAGGAGTCGTGGTACGGGGCATGGCGTATCCTTAATGTTTCAAATTTGAAAACGGTAGAATAGGGTGAAATTATTTATTTGTCTATTACGGCCAAGACAGGTTGTCGGTGTTCTGGGCGAGCGGTAAGGCGTGATATCCTGAAGTGGTCATCAAGATAGTCAGCAGGGAAACCATGGAAACCGTTACCTTAGCCGAGGCCAAAGCCCAATTGAGCCGCCTGATTGCTCTTGTGGAGGCGGGTGGAGAAGTCACGATCACCAAGCGCGGCCGTCCGGTGGCTCAAATCGTGGCGAGCAAGTCTGTTCCGCAGCAATTTCCTACCCTCGATGAATTAAGGGCGCGCCTTCCCCATCAGGATGAGTCGGCGGGCGATTTTATCCGGCGGCTCCGGGATACCGATCGCTACTGATGCGATACGTGGACACCAGCGTCCTGATCGCCTATCTGACACCAGAAGCCGACAGCGCTGTCGCGAAAGCCTTCATGCTGAGTGTAGGGGAGCCTCTGGCCATCAGCAGTTGGTCCGAGCTCGAATTGCTATCGGCTCTGGGAGTAAAGTTGCGCACAAAGCAGTTGACTGATGCGCAGGCGAAGGATGTCATCGATGTCTACATGCGGTTGGTATCGCCGCAATTTCGCCGTCTTGCGGTGCTTGATGCCGACCATCGCAATGCCGCGTTACTGCTTAGCGGCTGGCAAACGGCGCTGCGCGCTGGTGACGCGTTACACCTTGCCATCGCTGCAGGTCATGGTGCAACAGTGTTCACGCTGGATCATGGCATGGCCGTCGCAGGTAATATTCTAGGAATTTCCGTCAACCTGCTCTAGATGGGCAAAGATATGCTGACGTTAAGTGTCGATTTTTACTGTCCTCGTTCGTCGTAGCATACAGAGGGTGGTCCTCTACTTTTCAGGAGATTAATCATGACGACGAATACTGTTCAACTGCAACGCGTTCTCAAATCTACGCCGGAGCGTGTGTACCGCGCCTTCCTGGACGCCGACGCGATGGCCAAATGGCTGCCGCCAAATGGCTTCACCGGCAAGGTGCATCAAATGGATGCGAAGGTCGGCGGCAGCTATCGGATGTCGTTCACCAACTTCACTACCGGCGGCGGCCACTCCTTCGGCGGCGAATATCTGGAACTGGTGCCGAATGAGCGCCTGCGTTACACCGCCGTATTCGACGACCCGAACCTGCCGGGCACGATGCAGACGACGGTGACACTGCGGGCAGTGTTCTGCGGCGTCGAGCTGAAGGTTGTGCAGGAAGGCATACCGGAGGTCATTCCTGCGGAGATGTGCTATCTCGGCTGGCAGGAGTCGTTGGTTTTGCTGGGCCAGCTGGTCGAGGCCGAGATTCGCGAATGACGCTTGCTCTCGCCACCATCGCCAGGTATTTTGTAGTGGGTATCGAAGCCGGCATATGCAACGATGACGAGGCGAGAGAGTGGGCGCTTGCTGTGATCGGCGCGATGGACGCGCCCCCTTTTGAAATCATCGAAGTCTCCTGGCATAAACCACGCGAACGGCTGATTGATGATCTCAACGCCGTTCAGGGCGAGGCTGATGGCGAGCAGGCGGGAAATTGGCTGCTTGGTACTTTGCATGCCTCCGTCGCGCCAGATGGCAATCTCTGGCGCTATCTAAAGTCGGCGCTCCACATCGTGAACGCGACAGGCTTGGAGCGGTCGCTTTACTACGAGTTGGATGGCATTGCCGACGAGCTGGAATTGGCGGAAAGAGGTGTTTATGGAACCGTTGCAGAATCCCGCACCTCATTTCAGACTCTGCTAAAGAATTTCGCCCTGCCTCCATTTGCCAACGGTTGGTCCGACATTATTTTTGAAGTGCAAAGTTAAATTGCACAGGTTGTAGTACGGTCATGGCTGACATGGAATGCCAGTGAAGCATAAGCTGCCTCGACGCCAAGCCGGTCACGCAATTACAGGGGAGGAATTCTCCATGGAATTTTGTGTGCAGCGGTATTTTTTGCCGAGTCGTTTGCGCAGTTTTCTTGATGCTTGCGAGGATGTGGTGCTACGATCTGATGACCATCCAGATAGTCAGGAGGTTCTCATGTGCACGTTTTCTTTGGCCGAAGCGAAGGCGCAGCTGAGCAAGCTGATCGAGTTGGTGGAAGGCGGTGAGCAGGTGACGATCACCAAGCGTGGAAAAGCAGTCGTCAAGATCGTGAAAAGCGATCCGCCGCGCCAGCATGTCCCCAGCTTGACCGAACACCGGGCCGGCATTCGTTATCTGGGCGAGCCGGCAGCGGAATTCATACGTAAAATGCGCGATTCGGACCGCTTCTGATGCGGTATATCGACACCAGTATCTTGATGGCTTTCCTGCTTCCTGAATCCGGCAGTCAACTCGCTGAACGCTTGATGACCAGTCCTGGCGATGCCTTGGCGTTTAGCAGTTGGACCGAAGTGGAATTACTGTCTGCCTTGGGCATACAGCTTCTTGCGCAGCTAGGAGGCTGATCAATCGAGACGTCAAATCGGCCCTGCGCTGACAGGCGATGCATCCACACTTGAATTGAACCGGCAGCGTCGTTATGCTGGCCTACATTTCCACAGAGGAGTAAACATGGGCAAGGGTAGGCTTGAGGCATTCAGCGATGGCGTCATCGCCATCATCATCACCATCATGGTGCTGGAGCTGAAGGTGCCGCATGGAGCGGACTGGGCGGCGCTGCAGCCTTTGTGGCCGGTGTTCCTCAGCTACGTGCTGAGCTTTGTCTACGTTGGCATTTACTGGAACAACCACCATCACCTGATCCACACCGTCGGCCAGGTCACCGGCGGTGCGCTGTGGGGCAATCTGCATCTGCTGTTCTGGCTGTCGCTGGTGCCGTTCGTCACGGGCTGGATGGGCGAGAACCATTTCGCCGCCGTGCCGCTGGCCTGCTATGGCTTTGTGTTGTTGATGTCCAGCGTCGCCTACCTTGTTCTGGCAAGGTGCCTGGCGTCGAACAACGAGGCGGTGAAGGTCGCGCTGGGCAAGGATCGCAAGGGCAAGCTCTCCACATTGCTGTACGCGGCAGGCATCGCGGTGTCGTGCGTGCAACCGATGGCGGGCTTCGCGATCTACGTTGTGGTTGCCGCGATCTGGTTCATCCCCGACCGTCGATTTGAACGGCGTTAATTTAGCGCTTGTTCGTAGTTCGACTGGCCTCGGACGGATATCTTTAGCCCAAATAGCACCAGCCCGCCGAACGAGGCGATGACAATCAGAAGGACAGACGTGCGCAACGTCTCGAGATATGGCGCCGTTTCAGACCACATCATCCAGGGACGCGCGGTCGTTGGCGAACATATCGAGAAATTGTGCACGCCAAGGTGCGGTTTTGTAGAATTTATCTCGCGTGGTGAGTAGCAATTCCCCGTTTTCCGACCTGCCGGGGTATAGCTTCAATTTACCTCGAAGTTCCGGATCGGATTTCATGGTCCGCACGAAGGTACGTTCGTCGATTCCTATCGCTTCTGCAAGGTCTTGGATGGTCCTGGCAAGATAGTTTAGTTGGGATCTTCCAGTGCGGCGAGAATTTGTGGCCTGAGCTTTTCCAGTTCCTCGTGATTGATCGCGTTCATCAGATTTCCTCCTGACAATCCATGTACTCTACGTCGCGCGTTATTTAGCCTCTTTGACGCGCCTCATAATCCTACGCCGAAGTCCCGCCCAGCGCTTTCTGTTTGGCCTTGCTCAGCGACTCCACCGCGCGGCGGTACGAGCCGGCCACCAGTTCGGCCAGGTAGTCGGCCGGGAACTGGCTGACGTCGACGATGGTCACCCAGTGAAAGCGGCCCATGTAGCGGGCCGGCTTCACGCCCGGCATGTCGGTCAGCTCCAGGAAGCGGTCCGGCGTGACGCGCACGCTGAAACGCCATCGCTCCGGCTCGCTGGTCTTGAAATACGCGAAGGTCTTGTCCTCGACCTTGTAGACCAGGATGTTCGACGGCTCGCCATGCAGCGTCTCCACGGCGCCGGGAAATTGCAGGCAATGGCGTTTCAGTTGTTGGGTATTCATTTCTACGGTCGATTGTTGCGTCGGGACGTCAGCATAGCTGTAAAATTACTAACAATACAGAGCTTTCTTCGGAAAACCGTCTTGCTTTCCGATCAAGTGCAGTGCAGCATTTTTTGCCAGTGACTACCGCCATATCACCCTGATATGATCTTGCGCTTCCATGCTGCGCTTCGCCGCGTCAGCATTTTTCCTTGGCGTTTATTGAAAGATGCAACCATGTCCCGTCCTCAAATGCTAGTCATCGCGGCCGCTCTCGGCCTGGCGTTTTCCCAGACTGTACTCGCGGCGCCGGCCGCCTCGCTGGCCGGCAATCCGCTGGCCGCCGCCAGCACGCTGCCGTTCCACTACCCGGCGTTTGACAAGATCAAGGACGAGCACTTCCTGCCGGCCTTCGCCGAGGGCATGCGCATCCAGCTGAAGGAAATCGACGCCATCGCCAACAACAAGAAGCCGGCCACGTTCGACAACACCATCGTCGCGATGGAAAAATCCGGCGCGCTGCTGACCCGCGTGCAAACCACCTTCAGCAACCTGCAAGGCGCCAACACCAACGACAAGCTGGACGCCATCGACAGCGAAATGTCGCCGAAGCTGGCCGCCCACAACGACACGATCTTCCTCAACGCCAAGCTGTTCGCCCGCGTCCAGTCGCTGTACGACAAGCGCGACACGCTCAAGCTCGACGCCGAGTCCAAGCACCTGCTGGAACGCTATCACACCGATTTCGTCCGCGCCGGCGCCAAGCTGTCGGCCGCCGACAAGGAAAAACTGAAAGCCATCAACGGCACCATCGCCATGCTGCAAACCACCTTCACCCAGAACGTGCTGAAGGAAACCAACGCCTCGGCGCTGGTGGTCGACACCCGCGCCGAACTGGCCGGCATGAGCGCCGCCGCCATCGACGCCGCCGCGGCAGCCGCCAAAGCCAAGGGCATGGACGGCAAGTTCCTGGTGGCCGTGGTCAACACCAGCGGCCAGCCGCCGCTGGCCGTGCTGACCGACCGCGCCGTGCGCGAGAAGCTGATGGCCCTGTCGCTGGCGCGCGGCAGCCACGGCGGTGAATTCGACAACCGCGACGTGGTGCTGAAGATCGCCAAGGCGCGCGCCGAGAAAGCCGCGCTGTTGGGTTATGCCAACTTCGCCGCCTACTCGCTGGAAGACCAGACCGCGCACGACACCGCCGCCGTCAACAAGCTGTTGGGCGAGCTGGCCAAGCCGGCCGTCAACAACGCCAGGAAAGAAGCGGCCGACCTGCAAGCGGTGGTCGATGCGGAAAAAGGCGGCTTCCAGATCGATGCGGCCGACTGGGCCTTCTACACCGACAAGGTGCGCGCGCAGCGCTTCTCGCTGGACGAGAACCAGCTCAAGCCCTACTTCGAACTGAACAACGTGCTGACCAATGGCGTGTTCTACGCCGCAGGCAAGCTGTACGGCCTGTCGTTCAAGGAGCGCAAGGACCTGCCGGTGTACAACCCGGACGTGCGCGTGTTCGACGTGTTCGACGCCGACGGCAAGCAGCTGGCGATCTTCCTGGCCGACATGTACGCCCGCAGCAACAAGCAGGGCGGCGCATGGATGAACGAGTACATCTCGCAATCGTCGCTGCTGGGCACGCATTCGGTGGTGGCCAACCACCTCAACATTCCCAAGCCGCCCGCAGGCGAGCCGACCTTGCTGACCTACGACGAAGTGAAGACCGCCTTCCACGAGTTCGGCCATGCGCTGCACGGCATGTTCTCGAATGTGAAGTACCCGCGCTTCTCCGGCACCAACGTGCCGCGCGACTTCGTCGAGTATCCGTCGCAGGTCAACGAGATGTGGGCCGTGTGGCCGGAAGTGCTGGCCAACTACGCCAAGCACTACAAGACCGGCGCGCCGATGCCGAAGGAACTGCTGGACAAGGTCATCGCCACCAAGAAATTCAACCAGGGCTTCCTGACCACCGAGTACCTGTCGGCCTCGCTGCTGGACCAGCGCTGGCACCAGCTGACGCCGGCGCAGATCCCGACCGACGTGCTGGGCTTTGAAGCGCAATCGCTGAAGGACATGGGCGTCGATTTCGCGCCGGTGCCGCCGCGCTACCGCACCACCTATTTCTCGCACAGCTTCTCCGGCGGTTACTCGGCCGGCTACTACGCCTACCTGTGGTCGGAAAAACTGGACGCCGACACCGTCGAATGGTTCAAGGAAAAAGGCGGCCTGAAGCGTGAAAACGGCGACTGGTTCCGCGCCAAGCTGCTGTCGCGCGGCGGCACCGATGACGCCATGAACCTGTTCCGCAACTTCCGCGGCCGCGACGCCGTCATCGAACCGCTGCTGGAACGCCGCGGCCTGACCGGGAAATAATCCATGAACCAGACCAATATCTTCATCGCGACCGCCGTGGCGGCCGTCTGCGGCAGCGCGTACGCGGCCGAACCGGCATCGATGCTGCCGGCCAGTAATCCGTTCGCCACGGTCAGCCCGCTGCAGTGGGGCTATCCGCAGTTCGACAAGATCAAGAACGAAGACTACGCGCCGGCCTTCGCCGAAGGCATGCGCATCAACGCCGCCGAGATCGAGGCCATCGCCAACAATCCGAAACCGGCCACCTTCGACAACACCATCGTCGCGCTGGAAAAGTCCGGCCAGCTGCTGTCGCGCGTGTCGACCGTGTTCTTCAGCCTGTCCGGCGCCAACACCAACGACACGTTCAAGGCGCTGGAGCGTGAGCTGTCGCCCAAGCTGTCGGCGCACAGCGACGCGATCCGCCTCAACGCCAAGCTGTATGCGCGCATCAAGTCGCTGTACGACAAGCGCGACAAGCTGCATCTGGACGCCGAGTCGAAATACCTGCTGCAGCGCTACAACACCGACTTCGTGCGCGCCGGCGCCAGGCTGTCCGACGCCGACAAGGAAAAACTGAAGGCGATGAACGGCGAGCTGGCCAAGCTGCAGACCAGCTTCGCGCAGAACGTGCTGGAAGAAGCCAATGCATCGGCGCTGATCGTCGACACCCGCGAAGAGCTGGCCGGCATGTCGGACAAGGCGATCGACGCCGCCGCCGCCGTCGCCAAGACGCGCGGCCTGGAAGGCAAGTTCGCCATCCCCGTCGTCAACACCACCGGCCAGGCCAACCTGGCGGTGCTGACCAACCGCGCCGTGCGCGAACGCCTGATAGCCGCCTCGCTGGCGCGCGGCAGCCACGGCGGCAAGTTCGACAACACGGACGTCGTGCTGAAGCTGGCCAGGCTGCGCGCGGAAAAAGCGGCGCTGCTGGGCTACCCCAACTTCGCCGCCTACTCGCTGGAAGACCAGACCGCGCAAACGCCGGAAGCGGTCAACAAGATGCTGTCCGAGTTCGCCCGCCCGGCCGTCGCCAACGCGAAGAAGGAAGGCGCCGAGATCCAGCAGGTGATCGACAAGGAAAACGGCGGCTTCCAGTTGGCCGCCCAGGACTGGTCGTTCTACAGCGACAAGGTGCGCGCCGAGCGCTTCAATTTCGACCAGAACCAGCTCAAGCCCTACTTCGAACTGAACAACGTGCTGACCAACGGCGTCTTCTTCGCCGCCAACAAGGTCTACGGCCTGACGTTCAAGGAACGCAAGGACTTGCCGGTCTACGATCCGGACGTGCGCGTGTGGGACGTGTTCGATGCCGACGGCAAGCAGCTGGCCATCTTCATCGGCGACTACTACGCCCGCAGCAACAAGCGCGGCGGCGCCTGGATGAATGCCTACGTGTCGCAGTCCAAGCTGATGGGCACGCATCCGATCATCGCCAACCACCTGAACATTCCGAAGCCGAACGCCGGCGAGCCGACGCTGCTGACCTACGATGAGCTGCGCACCGCCTTCCACGAGTTCGGTCATGCGCTGCACGGCATGTTCTCCAACGTGAACTATCCGCGCTTCTCCGGCACCCGCGTGCCGCGCGATTTCGTCGAGTTCCCGTCGCAGGTCAACGAGATGTGGTCGGTGTGGCCTGAAGTGCTGGCCAATTACGCCAAACACTACCAGACCGGCGCGGCCATGCCGCAGGAGCTGCTGGACAAGGTGATCGCGTCGAAGAAATTCAACGAGGGCTTCCGCACCACCGAGTACCTGGCCGCCTCCATGCTGGACCAGAAATGGCACCAGCTGGGCGCGTCGCAGATCCCGACCGACCTGCTGGGCTTCGAGGCGGCATCGCTGAAGGCGGCCGGCGTCGACTACGCGCCGGTGCCGCCGCGCTACCGCACGACCTACTTCTCGCATGTCTTCTCCGGCGGCTACTCGGCCGGCTACTACGGCTACCTGTGGTCGGAAAAGCTCGACGCGGATACCGTCAACTGGTTCAACGAGCACGGCGGCATGCTGCGCAAGAACGGCGACTGGTTCCGCAAGATGCTGCTGTCGCGCGGCGGCACCATGGATGCGATGGACATGTACCGCAAGTTCCGCGGCCGCGATGCCACCATCGAGCCGCTGCTGGAGCGCCGCGGCCTGACTGAGAAGTAAGCAAGGTTGAGCAACGAACAAGATGCCGGACTCGATTTGTGTAAGAATCGAGTCCGGCATCTTTTTTTATGAGTAAGATAGAAGACATGAGCAACGAACTGCACGGCGTAACGCTGGAAGCCATCGTCACCCGTTTGCACGCGCATTACGGTTGGGACCAGCTGGGCCAGCGGATCGACATCAATTGTTTCATCAGCGATCCCAGCATCAAGTCCAGCCTGAAATTCCTGCGCAAGACACCGTGGGCCAGAGCCAGGGTCGAAGAACTTTACGTGGCCACGAAATTTACCGACTAGGGGACTAATATGGACAGCAATCTGAAGGAATCACTGAGCTCCCTGCGCAGCAACCTGGCCAGCGCCGGTCCGATCGACGACGAGTTGAAGGATTTGCTGACGCAGCTGGACGGCGACATCAAGCTGCTGCTGGAGCGGCGCGCGGCCGAAGCCGAACCGGGCCCGAGCACCACCTACGGCCTGGCCGAACGCACCCAGGAAATCTCCGCCAAGTTCGCGGCACAGCATCCGCAACTGGAGCCGGCCCTGCGCGAGCTGGGCAATATCCTGTCTAGCATGGGGATTTAAAGCGGAGGAAGGACCCGGGGAACCTAAGTCCCCGGGCAGCCGGCGTTACGGAAACGCCAGCATCGGCGGTTCCATACCGCCAAAGCTGATTTCGGGATGACGCTTGGCGATCATCTCTTCGATTTCTTCAACGCGCCGCACCGGCACGTCCACGATCAACAGTACCTGGCCCTGCGCGATGCGGTCGGCAAACTGGCGCAGCCGCGTGTTCGGCACGGCCGCCGCGTTCATGCCGGAGGCCCAGCCGCCGAACAGCGCCCCACCCAAAGTCACCAGCAGAATGGCCGCCGTGCGCAAGGTCATGCCGTCGACCGGGAACATGGTCAGGAACACGCCCGCGCCGAGACCGACTATCGCGCCGATCACCACCCCCAGCTGGGCGCCGTGCACCAGGTCGGTCTTTTGCACGAAGCTGACGTCCGGCATGTCGTCGGGCAGCGCATCCCTGGCCATGAAGCGCATGTGGCCGATTTCGATCCGGGCCAGCAGCAACTCGTCCAGCATGGAACGGGCGCTTTGGATGTTGGGCAGCATGAAATAAAGTCGGCGTCGCATGATGGTCTCCCTGCGGTGGTGATCTATTTGTTATAGCAAAGCTGCCGGGTAAAGCAATGTAGATTTACCATCATTGTCACTCAAGTGTTTGAATACTAAAGAAATTTTCCTATAGTCATGAGCGGAACGGAGGCATTTCCGGTACAATGCTGTCCGATATGAACTCCCCTGCCAACTTATTTGCGACCGTCCCCAAGCGGTCTGCCCGCGCTGCCGTGGCGCCTTTCCTGCCGATGTCCCGCGCCGAAATGGACGCGCTCGGCTGGGACGAGTGCGATGTCATCCTCGTCACCGGCGACGCCTACATCGACCATCCGAGCTTCGGCATGGCGCTGGTCGGCCGCCTGCTGGAGGCGCAAGGCTTCCGCGTCGGCATCATCAGCCAGCCGGACTGGCACTCGGCCGACGCCTTCCGCGCGCTCGGCAAGCCGCGCCTGTACTACGGCATCACGGCCGGCAACATGGACTCGATGGTCAACCGCTACACGGCCGACCGCAAGATCCGCTCCGACGACGCCTACACCGCCAACGGCGAGCCGAACAAGCGTCCCGACCGCGCCGTCACCGTCTACGCCCAGCGCGTGCGCGAAGCCTACCCCGGCACGCCGGTCGTCATCGGCTCGATCGAGGCCTCGCTGCGCCGCATCGCCCACTACGACTATTGGTCGGACAAGGTACGCCGCTCGGTGCTGACCGATTCCAAGGCCGACCTGCTGATCTTCGGCAACGCCGAGCGCGCGCTGGTCGACCTGACCCACCGCATGGCCGCCGGCGAGGACATCAAGTCCATCCGCGACCTGCGCGGCACCGCCTTCATGGTGCCGGCCGGCTGGTTGCCGGGCGAGGACTGGGGCGTGCACAACAGCACCCGGGTCGACGTGCCGGGCAAGATCGACACCCATCCGGACCCGTACATGATGGTGCAGGCCAATTCCTCGTCCTGCGCCACCAGCAACGGCGGCGCCGAGGCCGAGGTCAACGAAGGCATGGTCGAGCCCAAGCCGGTCGAGGTGGTCAAGACCATCCGCATCATGAGCCGCGAAGAACGCCAGGCCATGGCCAGGGAAAAGCACGACAAGACCGTGGTGCGCCTGCCCTCGTATGAAACCGTCAGCACCGATCCGGTGATGTACGCCCACGCCTCGCGCGTGTTCCACCTGGAATCGAATCCCGGCAACGCCCGCGCCATGGTGCAGGCGCACGGCGAGCGCGACGTCTGGCTCAATCCGCCGCCGCTGCCGCTGCGCATGGACGAGATGGACGGCGTCTACGACATGAACTACGCCCGCGCGCCGCACCCGTCGTACGGCAAGGCCCGCATCCCGGCCTGGGAAATGATACGTTTCTCGGTCAACATCATGCGCGGCTGCTTCGGCGGTTGCACCTTCTGCTCGATCACCGAGCACGAGGGCCGCATCATCCAGAGCCGTTCCGAGCCGTCGATCCTGCGCGAGATCGAGCACATCCGCGACAAGACCAAGGGCTTCACCGGCACCATTTCCGACCTCGGCGGCCCGACCGCCAATATGTACCGGCTGGCCTGCAAGGATCCGAAGATCGAGCAGTCGTGCCGCCGCCTGTCGTGCGTGTACCCGTCGATCTGCGTCAACCTGGGCACCGACCACAGCAAGCTGATCTCGCTGTACCGCAAGGCGCGCGCCATCCCCGGCGTGAAGAAGATCCTGATTTCGTCGGGCCTGCGCTACGACATCGCCGTGCGTTCGCCGGAGTATGTGAAGGAACTGGTGACCCACCACGTCGGCGGCCTGCTGAAGATCGCGCCCGAGCACACCGAAGAGAACACGCTGTCGAAGATGATGAAGCCGGGCATCGGCGCCTACGACGAGTTCAAGGAAATGTTCGACCGCTTCTCGCTGGAGGCGGGCAAGAAGCAGTACCTGATCCCGTACTTCATCGCCGCCCACCCGGGCACGACCGACCTCGACATGCTGAACCTGGCGCTGTGGCTGAAGAAGAACAACTTCAAGCTGGACCAGGTGCAGACCTTCATGCCGACGCCGATGGCGATGGCCACCACCATGTACCACACGCGCAAGAACCCCTTGCACAAGGTGACCGAGGATTCGGAAAACGTCGAAACCGCGCGCAGCGGCAAGATCCGCCGCACGCACAAGGCTTTCCTGCGCTATCAGGATCCGGAGAACTGGCCGATCCTGCGCGAGGCGCTGGTGGCCATGGGCCGCGGCGACCTGATCGGCAACGGCGACAAGCACCTGATCCCGAGCTGGACCGCCGGCGAAGGCGGCCTGTCCGACCCGAGCCGCCGCACGCCGTCCGGCCCGGCGCCGGCGGCCAAGGGCGCCAAGTCCGGCATCGTGGCCTCGGCCCAGCCGCAGCAACGCGGTCCGCGCGCCAATGCGCTGACCGGCTCGCTGACGGCGCGCCAGTCGCTCGACACCAAGCCGCGCGCGTCCATCCTCGACACCATCAAGGTCAAGAAGCCGGCCCGCGGCCCCGCGCCGCCACCGCGCGGACGCAAGTAGCATGAAAAAAAGCAGCGGTCTTCATCCTCGCTGCTTTTTTTTTTCGCTTTTTCCCCTAAAGAAATGTTGTTAAATACCCCCATCGACGCAATTGCATGGATAATTCAGTCCTGCTCCGGCGATGTGCGCAGTCCGCTTGTGGCTACACTGATTGCTCCGCAGACCTCATTCTGTGAACTGGAAGATCATGAAAAATTTTAAATTCTCGTCCCTGTTGCTGGCTCCCCTGTTCGCCGTGCTGGCGGCCTGCGGCGGCGGTGGCGGCGGTTCCTCGACGCCGTCGGTGCCGGTGTTGAAATCCATCACCGTCACGGCGGCCAACTCGACCATGCCGATCGGCACCAGCCAGACGCTGACGGCCACCGGCACCTATTCGGACAACAGCACCAAGGCGCTGAACACGGCCAGCGGCGTGGTCTGGACCTTCAAGGGCACGGGCGCGGTGGCGAGCATCTTCTCCAGCGGCGTGGTGACCGCCAAGGCGGTCGGCAGCGACACCTTCACCGCGACCCAGGACGGCATCTCCGGCAGCGTCACGCTGAGCGTGATCGCGCCGTGGACCAACGTCGTGGCCGGCGGCCTGCAGACCATCGCCCGCAAGGCCGACGGCAACCTGTACAGCTGGGGCTCGAACATCCGCGGCCAGCTGGGCGACAGCACCAGCCTGGACCGCAACACGCCGGTGCTGGTATCCGGCGGCAGCACGATCTGGAAGCAGGTGGCGGTGGGCGAGCAGTTCGTCGTGGCGCTGCGCACCGACGGCACCATCTGGTCGTGGGGCTTCAACCAGAACGGCCGCCTGGGCGACGGCACCACGGTCGACCACGCCACGCCGGCCAAGATCGGCAAGGACACCGACTGGGCCTTCGTCGCCGCCGGCAAGGGCCACGCGTTCGCGATCAAGACCAGCGGCGCGCTGTACGCCTGGGGCCGCAACTTCAACGGCCAGCTGGGCGACACCACCACCATCGACCGGCTGGTGCCGACCAAGATCGGCACCACGCTGTGGCAAACGGTAGCCGCCGGCGACACCCATTCGCTGGGCATCCAGAAGGACACGCAGAATCTGTACGGCTGGGGCGGCAACGGCAGCGGCCAGGTCGGCAACGGCGGCCTGGTGGATATCTCGGCGCCGGCCAAGCTCGGTTCATCGACCTGGTCGTCGGTGTCGGCCGGCAGCCTGCATTCGGTGGCGATCCGCGCCGACGGCTCCCTCTACGCCTGGGGCAACAACGCCAGCGGCCAGCTCGGTAACAACGGTTCGGCCAATGTGTCGGCGCCGGTGCAGATCGGCGTCGCCAACAACTGGGCGGTGGTCTCTGCCGGCACCGCGCACACCATGGCGGTGACCCGCGACGGCCAGCTGTGGGGCTGGGGCAGCAATGCCGAAAGCCAGCTCGGCAACGGCGGCCCGGACACCCCGACGCCGGTGCAGATCGGTACGGCGACCACCTGGATCTCGGTCAGCTCTGGCGCCGCGCACAGCTTCGGCCTGCGCTCGGACAACTCGCTGTGGGGCTGGGGCCGCAACGCCGAGGGCCAGCTGGGCAACGGCGGCAACGCCCAGCAGCCGGTCCCGGTCAGCATCCCCAACTAGCCCGGGACCCATACGGCGGACGGCAGGCGCAAGCCTGGCCGTCCGTTGCTTTTTGCGCGTGGCCGATGGCGGAGAGTCACGATTTCCGGGCTGAAACAGCTACACTATATCCAGTTCATTTCCCTCGGGACCCTCGGTGCGATTACGCGATGTTGCCTTCGCTTTGATCACTCCGGCCCCGCGCCGTGGCGGCGCGGTATGGCTGGCGCTGCTGCTGGGCGTGGCCGGCGCCGCCGGCGCGCAGGAAAAAGTCACCTTGCAGCTCAAGCACGCGCACCAGTTCCAGTTCGCCGGCTACTACGCCGCGCTGGAGCAGGGCTATTACCGCGAGGCGGGGCTGGACGTGCGCATCCTCGAAGGCAGCGACGGCAACCAGCCGGAGCGCGACGTCATCGCCGGCAAGGCCGAGTACGGCGTCGGCAGCAGCGGCCTGCTGCTGGCGCGGCTGGCCGGCAAGCCGGTGGTGGTGCTGGGCGTCATCTTCCAGCATTCGCCGTACGCGCTGGCGATGCGCCAGACCGCCGCCGACCCGGACATCCGCCGCCTGATCGGCAAGCGCGCGATGGTCGGCTCGCTGACCGACGAATTGAGCAGCGCCGACGAACTGCTGGCCTACCTGCTCAAGGAAGGCGTGCCGCCCACCAGCTACCAGCGCGTCGAGCCCAGTTTCAATCCGGACGACCTGGTCAGCGGCAAGGTCGATGCGATGGCGGTGTTCACCACCAACGAGCCGGACATCTTCGACCGCGTCGGCTTCCCCTACGATATCTACAGTCCGCGCGCGGTGGGCATCGATTTCTACGGCGACAACCTGTTCACCAGCGAGCACGAGATCGCCAACCATCCGGCGCGGGCGCGCGCCTTCCGCGCCGCCAGCATGCGCGGCTGGCAATGGGCGATGAGCCACCAGGAGGAGGCGGCCGACCTGATCCTCACCAAGTATTCGCGCCGCAACGACCGCCAGCACCTGCTGTACGAGGCGCGCCAGATGGTGCCGCTGGTGCAGCCGGTGCTGGTGGAAATCGGCTACATGAACCCGGAGCGCTGGCGCCACATCGCCGACGTGTACGCCGGGCTGGGCCTGCTGCCCCGGCAGGCCAATTTCGACGGCTTCATGTACAACCTCGACAACGGCCGCACCAGCCTGCTGTGGCTGTACCGCGTGCTGGGCGTGGCCGCGCTGCTGCTGGTGCTGGGCGCGGCGATCCACTTCAGCCTGCTGGCGCGCGAACGCAAGCGCGCGCTGGAGGCGATCCGCAAGGGCGAGCAGCGTTTCCGCACCATGTTCGAGGCGTCGCCGCTGGGCATCGCGCTGATCGATTCGATCACCTATGAATACCGCGACATCAACCCGCGCTACCAGGAAATCGTCGGCCGCTCGCAGCAGGAGCTGAGCGCGATGAAATGGCTGGAGGTGGGCCACCCGGAGGACGTGGGCCAGGTCAAGGCGCAGATGGCGCTGCTGACGGCGCAGCAGATCGACAACTTCAAGGTCACCAGCCGGCTGTTCCGTCCGGACGGCGGCATGACCTGGATCGAAGTGTCGATCACCGCCATCGAGACCGAGCAGGGCAGCCATCCGCACCACCTGTGCATGATCGAGGACGTGACGGCCAAGAAGCAGAGCGAGACGCTGATCTGGCAACAGGCCAATTTCGACACCTTGACGCAGCTGCCGAACCGCCGCATGTTCCACGACCGGCTGGCGCACGACATGCTCAAGAGCCAGCGCGACAAGTCGCGCATCGCCATCCTGTTCATCGACCTCGACCACTTCAAGGAAGTCAACGACACGCTGGGCCACCACCAGGGCGACATCCTGCTGGTCGACGCGGCGCGCCGCATCGGCGCCTGCGTGCGCAAGTCGGACACGGTGGCGCGGCTGGGCGGCGACGAGTTCACGGTGATCCTGTCGGAGCTGGGCCACGATGGCGGCGAGCGGGTCGAGACCATCGCGCAGAACATCATCGACAGCCTGCTGCAGCCGTTCGAGCTGGGCCAGGAGCAGGCCTTCGTCTCGGCCAGCATCGGCATCACGCTGTACCCGGACGACGCGCTCGACATCGACGACCTGCTCAAGCACGCCGACCAGGCCATGTACGCGGCCAAGGGCGCCGGCCGCAACCGCTTCAGCTATTTCACGCCGACCTTGCAGGTGGCCGCGCTGAACCGCATGCGCCTGACCAACGACCTGCGCGGCGCGCTCAAGGGCAAGCAGTTCGAACTGTATTTCCAGCCCATCGTGCACCTGAGGACCGGCCGCATCCACAAGGCCGAGGCGCTGATACGCTGGAACCACCCGCAGCGCGGCGTCGTCAGTCCGCTGGAATTCATTCCCTTGGCCGAGGCCAGCGGCCTGATCATCGACATCGGCGAATGGGTGTTCCGCGAATCGGTGCTGTGGGTCAAGCGCTGGCGGCAGGAGCACCATCCGGCGTTCCAGGTCAGCGTCAACCAGTCGCCGCTGGAGTTCCAGCGCGAGGACGGTTCCTACGACGCCTGGCTGCAGCACCTGCGCACGCTGGACCTGCCGGGACAGTCGGTGGTGGTGGAGATCACCGAAGGCTTGCTGCTGGACGCCAACACGGCGGTCAGCAACAAGCTGCTGCAGCTGCGCGACGCCGGCATCCAGGTGGCGCTGGACGATTTCGGCACCGGCTACTCGTCGCTGTCCTACCTGAAGAAGTTCGACATCGACTACCTGAAGATCGACCGCAGCTTCACCCGCAACCTGGCGCCCGATTCCAGCGACATGGCCCTGTCGGACGCGATCATCGTCATGGCCCACAAGCTGGGCCTGCGGGTGATCGCCGAAGGGGTGGAAACGCCGGAACAGCGCGACCTGCTGGCCGCCGCCGGCTGCGACTACGGCCAGGGCTACCTGTTCGCCCGCCCCATGCCCGCCGAGCAATTCGACGCGCTGCTGAGGGCCCAGCCGCCGCTCAACTGAGCAGCATCCCTCTTTTTTCGCCCGGAACGGAGATAATAGCTATCTCTTTGCGCTATCAATAGTTAAAACGTATTGAAACTATTGGAACAATCAATTTCGCAAATGAGTCAAAACGCCTTACACTGGCGTCTCAATGATTCACAACCCAACGAGGAAACCACAATGTCTCTGATCAATACCCAAATCAAACCATTCAAGGCAACCGCATACGCAAACGGCAAGTTCATCGACGTGAGCGACGAGTCCCTGAAGGGCAAGTGGTCCGTCTTGATGTTCTACCCAGCCGACTTCACCTTCGTGTGCCCGACCGAACTGGAAGACCTGGCCGATCACCAGCCTGAATTCGCCAAGCTGGGCGTGGACGTGTACGGCGTATCGACCGACACCCACTTCGCCCACAAAGCATGGCACGACACCTCGGACGCGATCAAGAAAGTGAACTATCCGCTGATCGGCGACCCGACCGGCACCCTGTCGCGCAACTTCGAAGTGATGATCGAAGAAGAAGGCCTGGCCTACCGTGGCACCTTCGTCATCAATCCAGAAGGCAAGATCAAAGTGCTGGAAGTGCATGACAACGGCATCGGCCGCGACGCTTCCGAACTGCTGCGCAAGGTCAAGGCAGCGCTGTACGTGGCATCGCACCCAGGCGAAGTTTGCCCAGCTAAATGGACCGAGGGCGCAGCTACCCTGACCCCATCGCTGGACCTGGTCGGCAAGATCTAAGTCTTTGAACAAGACTGCAGCACACAAGTAGTTACCGCGATGCCGGTCCGGGCGTCCGGCCCGGCATACGCCTAAATATTTGTAGAAAAGGAAAAAATCATGTTAGACGCAACTCTCAAAACCCAGTTGAAGGCTTACCTGGAAAAAGTGGTACAGCCGATTGAGATTGTCGCCTCTCTCGATGACAGCGCCAAAGCCCGCGAGATGGAAGAACTGCTCCAGGAAATCGTCCTGTTGAGCGACAAGATCACGCTGGTCAAGCGCGCCGACGACGCCGAACGCAAACCGTCGTTCAGCATCAACCGCCCAGGCACCGACATCGGCGTGCGTTTCGCCGGCGTGCCGATGGGCCATGAATTCACTTCGCTGGTGCTGGCGCTGCTGCAGGTCGGCGGCCACACCATCAAATTCGACGACGCCGTGATCGAGCAGATCCGCAACCTGGAAGGCGATTACAGCTTCGAAACCTTCATCTCGCTGACCTGCCACAACTGCCCGGAAGTTGTGCAGGCGCTCAACGCGATGTCGGTGATTAACCCGCGCATCAAGGTCACCACCATCGACGGCGGCGTGTTCCCGAAAGAAGTCGAGGAGCGCCAGATCATGGCCGTGCCGATGATGTTCCTGAACGGCGAGCACTTCGGCCAGGGCCGCACCAACGTCGAGGAAATCCTCGCCAAGCTCGACACCAACGCCGGCGTGCGCCAGGCGGCCGAGCTGAGCAAGAAAGACGTGTTCGACGTGCTGATCGTCGGCGGCGGCCCCGCCGGCGCGGCCGCGGCCATCTACGCCGCCCGCAAGGGCATCAAGACCGGCGTGCTGGCCGAGCGTTTCGGCGGCCAGGTGCTGGATACCCTGGCGATCGAGAACTTCATCTCGGTCAAGGAAACCGACGGCCCGAAATTCGCGATCGCGCTGGAGCAGCACGTCAAGGAATACGACGTCGACATCATGAACACGCAGCGCGCCAGCAAGCTGGTGCCGGTCGGTAAGCTGGTCGAGGTACAGACCGCTTCCGGCGCCGTGCTCAAGGCCAAGTCGGTGATTGTGGCCACCGGCGCCCGCTGGCGCGAAATCAACGTGCCGGGCGAGAAGGAATACCGCAACCACGGTGTGGCCTACTGCCCGCACTGCGACGGCCCGCTGTTCAAGGGCAAGCGCGTGTCGGTGATTGGCGGCGGCAATTCCGGCGTCGAGGCGGCGATCGACCTGGCCGGCCTGGTCAAGCATGTGACGCTGATCGAGTTCGGCGCGGAACTGCGCGCCGACGCGGTGCTGCAACGCAAGCTGCACAGCCTGAAGAATGTCACCGTGATCACCTCGGCGCAAACCACCGAGATCCACGGCGACGGCAAGATCGTCAACGGCCTGAGCTACACCGACCGCAACAGCGGCGTGTCGCACAAGGTCGAGCTGGAAGGCGTGTTCGTGCAGATCGGCCTGGTGCCCAATACCGAATGGCTGAAAGGCACGGTGGCCCTGTCGCGCCACGGCGAGATCGAAGTCGACGCGCGCGGCCAGACCTCGGTGCCGGGCGTGTTTGCCGCCGGCGACGTCACCACGGTGCCGTTCAAGCAGATCATCATCGCCACCGGCGACGGTGCCAAGGCGGCGCTGTCGGCCTTCGATCACCTGATCCGCTCGGACGACGAGGAAGTGGTGGCCGAGTCGGCCCAGCAGCAGGCGATGACGGCGTAAGCGCCGGCAGTGCGAAAAGGGCCGCTCTCAGCGGCCCTTTTTTATATGACGAGGTCGGCGCTGGCCTGCTTGGCGCGCAGGGCCATGGCGTTGCGGTGGCGCGCGCGCAGGCGCGCGTCGGTGATCAGCTTGCCGATGGTTTCGCCGATCACCATCACCACGCCCAGCAGCGGCAGCACCAGCATCAGCCCGGCCACGCCGGCCACCGAGCCGCCGATGAAGATCATCAGCACGGTGATCAGCGGATGGATGTGCAGGCTGCGGCCCAGGGTCAGCGGCATGAACACGAAATCGTCCAGCAGCCGCACCAGGATGAACACGCAAATGGCCAGGTAGGCCACCGACGGATCGGACGGCGCGTCGGTCGAGGCCACCATCACCACCAGCACGCAGCCGACGATGGAGCCGACGTACGGCACCCACGCCAGCATCGCCGCGATCAGCCCCAGCACCAGCGGCGACGACACGCCGATCGCCCACAGGCCCAGCGCCAGCACGGCGGTGTCGAGGATGGTCAGCTTGATCAGGCCCTGGAAATAGCGGTGCGCGGTCTGGTCGACCTCGTGCAGCAGGCACAGCGTTCTTTCAAAGAAGGCGTTCGGCACCGCGCGCGCGAGGAACTTCTTGAAGCGCAGGCCGTCGCGCAGGAAGAAGAAGGTCAGGAACGGCGCCAGCAGCAGCGACGGCAGCCAGGCCGCCACCGACACCAGGATATCGGTCAGGTGCTTCTGCACGAAGCTGCCGGTGAACGCGCTGACGCGGCTGTTGACCGTCCGGGCCAGCTTGATCTCCTTGAGGATGGGGAATTGCCGCTCGAGCGCCAGCATCGTGTGGCGCACGAACTCGAGGCCGCCGGTCATGTATTTGCCCAGCATTTCCTGCCACGGGTCGGAGGACGGGCCGAAGTCCCAGAACACCGCCACCAGGATCGCGCTCACCAGCAGCAGCACGAACACGCCGCCGACGATCAGCGTGGCGGCATTGTGGCTGACGCCCATGCGGATCAGGCGCTGCATCGGCGGCTGCAGGATGTAGTACAGCACGATGCCCAGCAGGAAGGGAATCGCCAGGAACAGCATCTGCTGCAGCAGGAACAGCAGCATGCAGGTGGCGGCGATGATGCCGCTCCACACCACCGGGCCGGCGCGCTGCTGGGTGGGCAGCAGGTTCATAAGGCCTCGACTTGCGGCTTGCCGGTCATCCAGTCGCGCAGCCGGCTGCCGATGTGGCGCGCCAGGGCCAGCGCGATCTTGTAGCCGATGACGGCGTCGGTCTCCATCAGGCCCATGAAGTCGGCGCGGAAGAAGACCGCCAGCTCGCAGTTGTCCAGCGCGCGGGTCTGGGCGTTGCGCGGCGAGTTGTCCAGCAATGCCAGGTCGCCGAAGAAGGCGCCGGGCGACAGTTCGGTCACCACTTCGCGCGTGGCGCCGAACTGGCGGCTGATGATCACCCGGCCGGACATCACCAGGTACAGCGCCTGCCCTTCCTCGCCCTCGTCGAAGATGATTTCGTCGGCCAGGTAGCGGCGTTCGTGCATCAGGCCGTCGACGATCTTCAGTTCAAGCGGCGTCAGCGTGGCGAACAGCGCCGATTCCTTCAGGCGCAGCAAACGCGGCGACAACTCGGGCGATTTGAGGAAACCAAAGATCAAGGGAACTCCGTGCAGGGAACGTGGGCCGGGCCGGCTCAGCTTTTATCGTTCCCATGATAACTTAAAGTTGCACGGTAGCGGCCAGCGGCAACGCCGGGTCCAGGTGGCTGGTCAGCAGGATGCACTGGCGGGCCAGGCGCCCGGGCGCCGCCAGTTGCTCGCGCAGGTAGGCCATGGCGTCGGCGTCGAGGCCGTTGAAGGGCTCGTCGATCAGCAGCAGCCGCACCGGCAAGGCCAGCGCCAGCGACAGCTGCATCTTCTTGTGCTGGCCCAGCGACAGCGTGGTGACCGGCTGGTCCAGCGCGTGCAGCAGGTGGAAGGCGCGCAGTTCGGCGTTCAGCGGCGCCGGGTCGGTGTTGGGATAGAGCGACAGATGCAGGTCCAGCATCTCGCGCAAGGTCAGCCACGGCAGCTGCGGCGTGTCGCCGCCGCAGTAGTAGCACTGCAGGCGGTAGGCCAGCGGCTGGGCGCGGATCTCCAGCTGGTCCAGCGTGATGGTGCCGGCATGCGGCGTCAGCGCGCCGCCGGCCAGTTTCAGCAGCGTGGTCTTGCCGGCGCCGTTTTCGCCGCGCAGCCAGGTGATGCCGGCGCCCAGGCGCAGGTCGAACTGGCGGAACAGCGGATGGCTGGTGTATTCGAAGCTCAGTTTTTCCATGCTGAGCACGGGTTTCAATTCCATAGTTCGCTTCCGATGGCGGTGAGGATGACGATGGCGCCGATGACCAGGCCGACGCGGCCGCGAACGCTCAGGCGCCGCAGCGAGACCACGGCGATCTGCGCGATGGCGGCAAAGCACAGCCAGACGGTGGCGACGGTGGTGCTGTAGCCGGCGCTGGTTGCGCGGCCGGCGTGGCCCAGCGTCAGCAGCGCGAACCAGGCCAGCACGCACAGGCCGGGCAGCAGCGCGAACAGCATGGCGCGGCGGAACAGCCGTTCCGCATTGATCGGCCAGGCGCCGGCGACCGGGCGCAGCAGCAGGATTTGTTCGGCCACCGCCTTGTCGCCGCGGTCGGTCAGCAGCATCAGCGTCAGCGCCGCGCACAGGCCCCACAGCGCCGGCGGCACGACGGGCGGATGCCATAGCCAGACGCCGATGCTGAGCAGGGAGGCCAGCAGCAGCACGGTCTGCTGCATGCCGATCACATTCTCCGCGCGCCAGAACGGCAGCCAGAATAGCTGGCGCCAGTAATAAAAAGCCGTGGTGCCGCGCCGGCGCGGCAGGTAGGCAGTCGGCACGGGCCGCGCCGGGCCGGGCTTGCGCGCGGCCGGCAGGCGGGCGCGCCAGGCCAAGGTCAGCGTCGAGATGATCCAGGCCAGCAGCAGCGAGGCGATGGTCAGCAGCAGCGCCCGCGGCGCCACCGGCCGCAGCCAGTCCGGCCACTGGTACAGCCAGATCGCGGTGGACACGGCATAGGCCAGCGACAAGGGGCCGACCAGCATGCCGGCCACCGCCGCGTTGGCGCCCCACTGCGCGCGCGGCGGAATCGGCAGCGGCCGGCTCCACAGCAGCACGTCGGCCGGCAGCAGGCGCTTGCGCAGCAGCCACACCGGCGCGCTGGCCAGCAGCGTCTGCCCGGCGAACAGGCCCAGCGCCTGCGGCCATGGCTGCGTCGCCGCGAACAATCCCGGCAGCGCGACACAGGCGATCAAGCCGATCATCACCGGCGCGAAACCGAGCAGGATGTACTCAAGCGAACTTTGCAGGCTGGCCGCGAACCGCACCAGCGCATGATGCGCCATGCGGGTGCGGAAACGCAGATAGGGAGGGAAAGCAATCATGTGGGAAGGATAACACTCACAAGATTAGCCAGGACTTAATTGGGTGTAAATGGGTGTATTATCGGTTACATGCTGCGCACAGATACTCTGCACATTACGCCGGAGATCCTGAATCTGATTGCCCGGATCGACGAATTCAAGGGCGCCTGGCGCGCTTTGGGCAGGCTTGCGCCAGACCGTCTATCCGCGCTGCGCCGTGTCGCCACCATCGAGAGCATAGGCTCATCCACCCGCATCGAAGGCAGCCGGCTATCTGACCGCGAGGTGGC
Organism: Duganella hordei; assembly: GCF_040369125.1. NCBI lineage: Bacteria > Pseudomonadati > Pseudomonadota > Betaproteobacteria > Burkholderiales > Oxalobacteraceae > Duganella > Duganella hordei. The sequence continues at coordinate 129,116 of NZ_BPWI01000004.1, read as the reverse complement.
GCAATTGCTGTCCAACCTCGACATCAAGTCCTTTGCCACGCGCGACGAGCAGGAGGTGGCGGGCTATGCCGAGCTTATGGATGTGGTGTTCCACTCCTGGCAAGACATGCTGGTCAACGAGAATCACATCAAGCAGTTGCACCTGATGCTGTTGCGTTATAGCGAAAAGGATGAGCGGCATCGGGGTGAGTACAAGACCAGCGCCAACAGCGTGGCTGCTTTCGATGCGGACGGTAGGCAGTTGGGCATTGTGTTCGAGACGGCCACACCGTTCGACACGCCGCGCCTGATGCGGGAACTGGTGGAATGGACCGCGCAAGAGTTGCGTCGTACGAAACTTCATCCTCTGCTGGTGATCGCTATCTTCGCCGTGGTCTTCCTGGAGATCCATCCATTTCAAGATGGTAACGGGAGGCTCAGCCGCATAATGACTAGTTTGCTGCTGCTGCGCTCCGGCTATGCCTATGTTCCCTACAGTTCGCTGGAAAGCGTCATCGAAGCAAATAAGGAAGCCTATTACGTGGCCCTGAGGCAGACCCAAGCCACGATCCGCAGTAATGCGCCAGATTGGCAGCCATGGCTGTTGTTCTTCCTGCGCTCTCTTGCCGAACAAGTACGCCGGCTGGAGAAGAAGATAGAGCGGGAACATATGGTGCTGGCGGCATTACCCGGCTTGTCGTTGCAGATAGTGGAGTTCGTCCGCGAGCATGGACGGGTGACGATGGCCGATGCGGTCCGCCTCACTGCGGGTAATCGCAACACCTTGAAGCCGCATTTTCGAAACCTGGTCGAGCGCGGCCAATTGGTCCAGCGCGGCAGCGGACGCGGTACCTGGTATGAATTGAAATAACGGGAGCGGAAATGATTAAGGGCCCGACGAATCGGGCCCTTAAAGGAATTTGGCGGAGCGGACGGGACTCGAACCCGCGACCCCCGGCGTGACAGGCCGGTATTCTAACCAACTGAACTACCGCTCCAAATTCGTTTGTCTGTTTTCCTTGGTGGGTGCTGAGAGGGTCGAACTCCCGACCTACGCCTTGTAAGGGCGCCGCTCTACCAACTGAGCTAAGCACCCAGAAAACATATCAGCGTTTCATCACTACTGTGTTGCAACTGCTGAACGAGGCCGTATTCTACAAGCTGGTTTATCGATTCCGCAAGGGTTTTTGTAAATAATTTGAAAAATGGCTGCGCAAGCCGGCCCGGCGGTGTCACCATGGGCGCCGCGACGAACCACAACAAGGAAACCCACGCCATGCACCGCAGCGACCACCTCGATGCCCTGTACCGCCGCGTCAGCTGGCGGCTGATGCCCTTCCTGTTCCTGTGCTACGTGGCCGCCTACCTGGACCGCGTCAACGTCGGCTTCGCCAAGCTGCAGATGCTGGCCGACCTGCGCTTCAGCGACACCGTCTACGGCCTCGGCGCCGGCATCTTCTTCATCGGCTACTTCCTGTTCGAGGTGCCCTCCAACCTGCTGATGACGCGCACCGGCGCGCGCATCTGGATCGCCCGCATCATGATCAGCTGGGGCCTGATCTCGTCGGCGCTGATGTTCGCCAACAGCGTGGCCACGTTCTACCTGCTGCGCTTCCTGCTCGGCGCCGCCGAAGCGGGCTTCTTCCCCGGCATCATCCTGTACCTGACCTACTGGTATCCGGCGCATCGCCGCGCGCGCATGGTGGCGCTGTTCATGAGCGGCGTGGCGGTGGCCGGCGTGGTCGGCGGGCCGCTGTCGGGCTGGATCATGACGGCGTTCGCCGGCCGCTACGGACTGAGCGGCTGGCAATGGCTGTTCCTGCTGGAGGGCTTGCCGTCGGTGCTGATCGGCATCTGGACCCTGTTCTACCTGGACGACGGCATCCGTTCCGCCAGCTGGCTGGGCGAGGACGACAAGCGGCTGCTGGAGCGCGCCATCGCCGACGACGGCAAGGCGCAGCGGCACATGCCGCTGGCGCGGGTGTTAGCCAACGGCACGGTATGGCTGCTGGCGCTGGTGTACTTCCTGTTCGTCATGGGCTTGTACGGCGTCAGCTTCTGGCTGCCGCAGCTGGTCAAGAACAGCGGCGTCAAGGACGTGTTCGATATCGGCCTGCTGACGGCGGTCCCCTACGGCATCGCGGCCGTGGTCATGGTGCTGGCCGCGCGCCACTCGGACCGCAGCGGCGAACGGCGCTGGCATGCGGCCGCCGCCGCGCTGGCCGGCGCGCTGGGCCTGGTCGGCGCCACCTTGTATGCCGACAACACCGTCGTCGCGATGGCCGCGCTCAGCGTCGCCACGGCCGGCATCCTGACCACCTTCCCGATCTTCTGGAGCCTGCCGACCGCCATGCTGGGCGGCGCGGCGGCGGCGGCCGGCATCGCGCTGATCAATTCGGTCGGCAACCTGGCCGGCTTCGCCAGCCCCTACCTGGTCGGCGCCATCAAGGACGCGACCGGCAGCACGGCCAGCGGCATCTACCTGCTGGCGGCCAGCCTGGTGGCCGGCGCCGTGCTGGTGCTGGCGGCCGCGCGCCGGCCGCTCTAACGAGGCATCAGATCGAGGATGCCGCCGACGCCGCCGCTGAAGATCTCGCGGGCGACCTCGTCGCCGAGATAGCGCGCATACAGGCTTTGCACGGTGCCGTCGACTACCATCGCGCGGATGGCGTCGATGTAGCGCTGTCGCGTCGGCGCGCCGACCAGCGTGGTGGACACGTACAGCCCGATCACCGAGCGCGGCGATTCCTCCAGCGTGGCCGCAGTCATCGCGCCGACCAGGTGAAACTGGCGCTGGTGCAGCAGGTGGATGGTGCGCGGCGCCAGGATGCCGTCGGCACGGCCGGCCTGGATCTTGCGGAACGCCACGGCGTAATCGTTGACGTATTCCAGCCGCCCCAGCTTGGCCAGGCGGTCCATCTGCGCGAGCAGCCTGGGCGGATAGGAGATGCCGCGGCTGACGTTCAGGCGCGCGCTGCTGTTGTCGACGAAGTCGGCCAGGCTGTGGAACGGGCCGCCGCTCTGATTGGTCAGCAGCAGCTCGAACTGGGAATAGGCGTAGGGTATCCAGACGCCGTGGCGGTCGCGCTCGGCAGTATGCAGGGCGGCGCCGGTCACCTGCAGCTGGTCGCTGAGAAATTGCGCGAACAGCCGGCTGTGCGGGTACCAGACGACGTGGAAGGGGCAGCCGGTGCGGCGCTCGATCTCGCCGACCAGATCGACGGCGATGCCGCCGTAGCCCTCGCCATTGCGGAACGAGGTATAGCCGAGGTCGCTGATGCCGATGCGCGCCTCGGGACAAGCCGCCGGCGTGGCGGCGGCCAGGGGCGCGAACAAGAACAGCAGCGGGAGTCCGAAGTGTCTGTACATGGCGGTGACGGGCGCTTATTTACTTCAGTGTAACATCGGCCGCGGACGGCGTGCCCACTTGCGGTGCGATATGTTTCCGTGGATACTGTATGCATTCACAGTGATATTTCGGCACATGGTAGAAGATCCTCGGCGCATCGCCCACCTCGACATGGACGCGTTTTACGCCTCCGTCGAGCTGCTCACCTATCCGGAGTTGCGCGGCTTGCCGGTGGTCATCGGCGGCGGCCGCGACGCCCAGCCGGTGCCGCAGGCCGACGGCAGCCGCCGCTTCGCCCGGCTGCGCGACTACGTCGGCCGTGGCGTGATCACCACGGCCACCTACGAGGCGCGCGCGCTGGGCGTCGGCTCGGCGATGGGCATGATGAAGGCGGCCAAGCTGGCGCCCGACGCGATCCTGCTGCCGGTCAATTTCGACGCCTACCGCCATTATTCGCGGCTGTTCAAAAACGCCGTGGCCGCCATCGCGCCCGATTTCGAGGACCGCGGCATCGATGAAATCTATATCGACCTGACCCGCGTCGAAGGCGAAACGCGCGAGCTGGCGCAGCGCATCAAGCAGGCCGTGCGCGACGCCACCGGCCTGACCTGCTCGATCGGCGTGACCCCCAACAAGCTGCTGTCGAAGATCTGCTCCGACCTGGACAAGCCCAACGGCCTGACCGTTCTCGGCTACGACGATATCCCGGCCCGCATCTGGCCGCTGGGCGTGCGCAAGATCAACGGCATCGGCCCCAAGGCCACCGAGAAGCTGGCGGCGCTGGGCATCGCCACCATCGGCCAGCTGGCCGAGGCCGACGCCGGCCTGCTGCAGGACCATTTCGGCGCCCATTACGCGGCCTGGCTGGCGCAGGCCGCGCGCGGCGTCGACCACCGCGAAATTTCCACCAGCTCCGAAAGCAAGTCGATCAGCCGCGAGACCACTTTCGAGCGCGACCTGCACGCGCGCCAGGACCGCGACGCCTTGTCATCCATCCTGACCAAGCTGTGCGACCGCCTGGCGGACGATCTCAAGCGCAAAGGCTACGTCAGCCGCACCATCAGCATCAAGCTGCGCTTCGACGATTTCCAGATCGTCAGCCGCAACGTCACCTTGCCGCAGCCGGTGGCCGACGGCGCGGCCATCCTGCAGGCCGCGCGCGAATGCCTCAAGCGGGTGCCGCTGCAACGCAAGCTGCGCCTGCTGGGCGTGCGCGCCAGCACGCTGGAGCCGCCCGGCGCCGGCCCGCAGGCGCCAGCCCCCCGGCAAGGCGAATTGTTCGCCTAGCTGTGCAACACAATCGGTCCGGCGCTGCCGTCAGCGTGTAAAATGGCGCTCCCCTGGCATTACTGAAACAAGGCTAAATACTCATGTGGTTCAAGAATCTTCAGATTTACCGTCTGCCGGCCCCTTGGGCCTTTACCCCGGAACAATTGGAAGCCGCGCTCGCTCCTCACTCCTTCGTGCCAGCCACCAGCAATGAATTGCTGCGCCAGGGATGGGACACGCCGCGCCCTAACGGCGGCCTGGTGCACGTGGTCAACCAGCAGATGCTGATCCTGCTGGGCACCGAGAAGAAACTGTTGCCGAACACCGTCATCAACCAGGTCGCCAAGGCCCGCGCCGCCGAAATGGAAGAGGCGCAAGGTTTTGCGCCGGGCAAGAAAGCCATGAAGGAGCTCAAGGAGCGCGTCGCCGACGAACTGTTGCCGCGCGCGTTCTCGATCCGCAGCAACGTCTGGACCTGGATCGATCCGGTCAACGGCTGGCTGGTGGTCGACGCCGCCAGCCCGGCCAAGGCCGACGAAGTGATCAAGCTGCTGCTCAAGGCGGTCGACAAGCTGCCGCTGGAGAGCCTGCGCGTGCAGCGTTCGCCGGTCGGCGTGATGACCGAGTGGCTGCAGGCCGACGATGCGCCGTCCGGCTTCACGGTCGACATGGACACCGAGCTGCGCGCCACCGGCGAGAGCAAGGCGGCGGTGCGCTATGTGCGCCACACGCTGGAAGCGGACGAAGTGCGCCGCCATATCGCCGCCGGCAAGCAGTGCACGCGCCTGGCGATGACCTGGGACAGCAAGATCTCCTTCGTGCTGACCGAGTCGCTGGCGATCAAGGGCGTCAAGGCGCTGGACGTGATCAGCGAAAAGGAATCGAGCACCAAGAACGATGAAGAGCGTTTCGACGGCGATTTCATGCTGATGACGGGGGAACTGGCCAAGCTGATGGCCGACGTGGTCGAGGCGCTGGGCGGCGAAGCGAAAGCCTGATCAAGATACCAACCCAGCCGTTGCCTGTTGGTTAAGAATGCCGCAAAGTCTTTGATTTTGCGGCTTTTTTCATGTAATTTTGGACATAAAACCCGAAAATAATTTCGTTGCCATGTAGAAATTAAGGCGAATTCTGCTATAGTGATTAGTGTTATCAAAATAGGAACTCGCGATGTCTACGTTCGTCCCCCTGCTTACCACGCAGCAGCTCGCCAACGATCTCACCATACAAGACGTTCTGGCGTGGACGACCGAGGACATCGTCGCGCTGAATTCGCTGCAAGTGCCGGCGCTGCGCACCGATCACCTTGCCACTTTCAGCAGCCAGCAGCTGGCCTACCTGGCTACCAGCAATGTCGCGGTGCTGACCACGCAGGATTTCGCCGCGCTCAAGCCGGCCGTGCTGAACGCCGCCGGCGCATTGCCCTCCGGCCTGATGGGGGCACTGATCAGCAGCCAGATCGCCGCGCTGACCACCGCGCAGGTGGCCGCGCTGGGCACCCAGGCATTTACCCAACTGAGCACCGATGCCATCGCAGCCTTCGAGACGGCCGACCTGGCGGCGCTGAACACTGCCAATCTCGCCAGCCTGTCGACCGGTCAGGTGGCGCTGATGACGACCAGGCAACTGGCGTCGCTGGCCACGCGCCAGTTGGCCGCGTTGTCGTCCGACGACCTGACCGCCATCGGCAGCCGCGGCATCGCCGCGCTGACCACGCAGCAGGTCGCCGCGCTGAGCACGGCGCAGCTGGGTGCGCTCAGCACGGACCAGGCCGTGGCGCTGAGCACCGCCCAGGCTGCGGCGCTGACGGGCGTGCAACTGAGCGCGCTGACCACCGCCGCCATCGCGGCCATGGAAACGGCCGATCTCGCCGCGCTGAAAACCGTGGCCCTGGCCGCGCTGTCGACCCGCAATATCGCGGTGCTGGGCAGCACCCAGCTGGGTGCGCTGACCACCGGCGAATTCGCCGCGCTGAGCAGCGCCCAGATCGGCGCCATGTCCAGCGCCAGCATCGCCGGCCTGCCGAGCGCCGACCTGGCCGTCCTCAATCCGCTGGCCGTGCCGGTGCTGGGCACCGCGCTGATGGCCGGGCTGAGCACGGCACAACTGGCCGGCTTCGGCACGCGCCATATCATCGTCCTCAGCAGCGACCAGGTCGCCGCGCTGGGCACGGCCCAGGTCCATGCCCTCAATTCACTGCAGATCGGCGCCTTCGGTTCGCGCCAGGTGCTGGGCCTGTCGACCGCCGACGTGGCCGCGCTGAGTAGTGCCGGCATCAAGGCGCTGAGCACGGCCGCCGTTGGCGCGCTGACGTCCGACCAGTTCGCCCAGCTGGGCGCCGGCGCCACCAATCAGATCAGTCTGCTGGGCACGGCCCAGTTGGCCGCGGTGAAGACCGCGGCGCTGGCCGGCATGACGACCGACCAGGTGGTGGCGCTGTCGACGCTGCAGGCTTCCGCGCTCAGCAGCGCGCAACTGAGCAGCTTGTCGCTGGCGCAACTGGCCGCGGTGGAAACGGCTGACCTGGCCGCGCTGAAAACCGCCGCCATCACCGGATTGACCACGCAGCAAATGGCGGCGCTGAGCAGCAGCCAGCTGGGCGCCCTCACCACCGCCGAATTCGCCGCGCTGAGCAGCAGGCAGGTGGCTGCCTTGTCCACCGCATCGATCGCCGGCCTGCCGGGCGCCGACCTCGCGGCATTGAGCCCGGCCGCCGTTGCGGCGCTGGGAACGGCGCTGTTGTCGTCGCTGGGCAGCACGCAGCTGGGCAGCCTCGGCACGCGCCACTTCGCCGCCATGACCAGCGCGCAGGTCGCGGCGTTGACCAGTCTGCAGGTGCAGTCGCTGACCAGCGCGCAAATCGGCGCCTTCGGCACCGCCCAGGTGGCCGGCCTGTCGACCGGCGATCTCGCCGCGCTGGGCAGCGCCGCGCTGAAGGCGCTGAGCACCGGCGCCATTGCGGCGCTGACGTCGTCCCAGGCCACTGAGCTGGGACGGGACGACGGCAGCCTGTTCGCCCAACTGAGCACGGCCCAGGTGCTGGCGCTGCGCAGCACCGCGCTGGCCGGCCTGGGCACCGCCCAGATCGCCGCGCTGAGCACGGCGCAGGCCAACACGCTGACCAGCGCCCAGCTGAACGCCTTGTCGTCGGCGCAACTGGCGGCGCTGGAAACGGCCGACGTGGCGGCCTTGCGCACCAATGTCGTCGGCAACCTGCTGACCTCGCAAATTGGCGCGCTGAGTAGCGCGCAAGTGCGGGCGTTCACCACCGCCCAGATCGCCGCGCTGAGCAGCAGGCAGTTTGTTGCGCTCAGCTCCGCCGGCCTTGCCGGCCTGGAAGCCGAGGACCTGGCCGTGCTCAACACCGGCGCCATCGCCGCGCTGGGCAGCGCCGCTTTCGCCGACCTGGATACGACGCAGATCGCCGGCCTGGGCACGCGCCAGATCGCCGCCCTGTCGAGCGCGCAACTGAACGCGCTGAGCAGCGCGCAAGTCCACAGCCTGACGTCGGCACAACTGGGCGCGCTCAGTTCGCTGCAGCTGGCCAACCTGTCGACGGCCGATGTGGCCGCCCTCAACGCCACCAGCCTGCCCGGGTTGCGCACCGCCGCCATTGTTGGTCTCAATTCGGACCAGTTGGCCGTGCTGGGCACGGGCCAGGTGCAGACCTTGAACACCGCCCAGATCGCCGCATTACGCACCGCCGCGCTGACCGGGCTGACCACCGCCGAGGCGGTGGCGCTGACTGCCACCCAGGTCGCCGCGTTGGGCAGCGCGCAAGTGCAGGCGCTGGGCGCGCAAGCGGTCGGTGCGCTGGACCCGCTGGACTTCGCCGCCCTCGCCACTGCGGCGATCCACGGACTGACCGCCAGCCAGCTTGCCGCGCTGGGCAGCGCGCAGTTGTCCGTGATGACGATCGCGCAATTCCAGGCGCTGAATGCCGCGCAGCTGGCCGCGCTGCCGACGGCGGCCGTGGCCGGCTTCGCCACCGCCAACCTGGCTGCGCTGGGTACCGTCTATGCCGCCGCGCTGACCAGCGCGCAGATCGCGCCGCTGACCGGCACCCAGATTTCCAGTCTCAGCTCGCAGCAGGTTGCGGTCCTCGGCAGCGACCAGCTGGCCGCGCTCAGCACCGCCCAAGTCGCCAGCATGGTGGCACTGCAAATGCCGGGCCTGAGCTCACGCAACGTGGCAGGCCTCTCGTCGGCCGATATCGCCGCCTTCAGCGTCGCCGCGTTGAAGGCCCTGAACACCTCGGCCATCGCCGCGCTGCGCTCGGATCAGTTGAGCGGACTCGGCGGCGGCTCGTCCGGCAACCAGATCGGCGAGATGAGCACGCTGCAGATTGCGGCCCTGCGCAGCACCGCGCTGGCTGGCCTGACCACCACCCAGGTGGCGGCCCTGAATACCGCCCAGGCGGCGGCGCTGACCAGCGCCCAACTGATCGCTTTGTCAAGCGACGATATCGCCGCGCTGGAAACGGCTGACCTGGCCGCGATCCGCAGCAACGCGCTGGCCGGACTGAGCACATCGCAGGTGGCCGCGTTCAACGCCGCCCAGGTGACGGCGCTGACCAGCGTCCAGGTGGCCGCGCTCAACAGCAGCCAGGTGCTGGCGCTGAAATCGTCGGCCATCGCCGGCCTGCAGCCGGCCGATGTCGGCAGCCTGAGTACGGCTGTGATCGCCGCCATGCCGGTCAGCCTGCTTAGCGGCCTGAGCCTGGCTCAGATCGCCGCGCTCAGCACGCGCCAGGTCGCCACGCTGAACAGCGACCAGCTCAACGGCCTGAGCACCAGCCAGGTCAATGCGTTGACGTCGCTTCAGGTCGGTGCCCTCGGTTCGCAGCAGATCGACAACCTGTCGCTGGCCGATCTGGCCGCGCTGCAAACGGGCGTGCTGAGCGCGCTGAGGACCACTGCGCTGGCGGCCCTCGATTCGGCGCAGATGGCGGTGCTGGGCAACGACCCGGCCGGCAGCGGCGCCAGCTTTATCGGCAACTTGACCACCGCCCAAATCGCCTCGCTGCGCACTGCCGCGCTGGCCGGTTTGAGTACCCGGCAAATCGTCGCGCTGACCACGGCCCAGGCGGCCGCGCTGGGCAGCGCGCAGCTGGCGGCGCTGTCGACCACCGATATCGCCGCGCTGGAAGCGGTCGATATGGCGGCGCTGCGCACGGCCGCCATCGCCGGCCTGTCCACCGACCAGATCGCGTCGCTGACCAGCGTACAGCTGGGCGCCTTGACCAGCGGGCAACTGGCGTCGCTGAGCAGTCGCCAGCTGGGCGCTCTGTCCAGCGATACGCTGCTGGGGCTGTCGACCGCCAACCTGGCGGCGCTGTCGACCAGCGCGATCAGCGCGCTGCCGACGTCCACCATATCGCGGCTGACGGCGGAGCAGCTGGCCGGCCTGAGATCGCAGCAACTGGCCGCGCTCGGCAGCGACCAGATCGCCGCCATGGGCACCCAGCAAATCCTCGCCTTCAGTTCGGCGCAGCTGGGCGGCTTGGGTTCCAGGCAAATCCGCGGCCTGTCGACCGACGACGTGGCCGCGCTGGACAGCCGCGCGCTGCCGGGTCTGAGCACGGCGGCGATTGCGGCGCTGAATTCGGACCAGTTGGCCGCGCTGGGTGCCGACGGCCGCAGCGGGCAGTTCGCCTCATTGAGCACCGCCCAGATCGCCGCCTTGAGCACCAACGCGCTGCAGGGAATGGATACGCCGCAAATCAAGGCGCTGACGACCGCGCAGGCGGCCGCCTTGGGCAGCACCCAGGTGGCCTCGCTGCAATGGCTGCAGATCTTCATGTTCGAATCGCAGGACATCGGTGCCCTGCGCACCAGCGCGATCGCTGCGCTCAGCTCGCAGCAGACCAGCCTGATGACCTCGCAGCAGGTGGCGGCATTGACGACCGCGCAGGTGGCGGCGCTGGGCAGCCGGCAGACGATCGGACTGGCGGCCAGTTCGATCAGCGGCCTGCAGACGGCCGTCATGGCTGCGTTGTCGACGGCGGCCGTGGCCGCGCTGGACACCGCGCAGATGACTGCCCTGAACACGGCGCAGACGGCGGCGTTCGGCACGCGCCAGATTGCCGGGCTCAACAGCTTGCAGCTCAATTCCCTGGGTAGCGCGCAGATCCGCACGTTGACCAGCGCGCAAGTGGCCGCGCTTGGTTCGCAGCAGCTGGACAATCTGAGCGTCGCCGCGCTCGCCGCGCTCGACACCGCCAACCTGGCCGCGCTGAAGACGGCGGCGATCGCCGCGCTGAGCTCGGACCAGCTGGCCGTGCTGGGCACGGACGCCGGCGGCGCCAGCCATATCGACCAACTGACGACGGCGCAGATCGCCGCGCTGCGCACCGCCGCGCTGGCCGGGCTGAGCACGCGCCAGATCGTCGCCCTCAGCACCGCGCAGGCGGGCGCGCTGGGCAGCGCGCAGGTGGCGGCATTGTCCACCAACGACATCGCCGCGCTGGAAGCGGCCGACGTGGCCGCGCTGAAGACCGCCGCGATCGCGGCCCTGAACAACAACCAGGTGGCGGCGCTGAGCGGCCTCCAGCTGGGTGCGCTGACGACCGCGCAGTTCGGCGCGCTCAGTAGCCTGCAAATCGGCGCGCTGGCCAGCCAGACCATCGTCGGCCTGTCGACCACCAACCTGGCCGCGTTGAGCCAGCAGGCCGTCGCCGGCCTCGCCGCCTCGCTGTTTGCCAGCCTGAGCGGTTCGCAGCTCAACGCGCTGAACACGCGCCAGATCACCGCGCTGCAGAGCCAGCAAGTGGCGGTGCTGAGCAGCGCCCAGGTCTCGGCGATGAATACCGCGCAGATCGCCGCGCTGAACAGCGTGCAGGTCGGTGCGCTGACCAGCGACGCGCTGGCGGGCCTCGCGGCCGGCGACATCGCGGTGCTCGGTACCGGCGCGCTGGGCGGCATGGCCTCGGCCTCGTTTGGCGGATTGACGCTGTCGCAACTGGTCGGCCTGACCACGGCCCAGGTGGCGACGCTGAAGAGCGCGCAGCTGACGGCGCTGAACACGCAGCAGATCAACGGCTTCAGTTCGGCGCAGGTGCACGCGCTGAGCTCGCAGCAACTGGCGGTGTTGTCGACCGGCGACGTGGCAGCCATCAGCACCGCCAACCTCGGCGCGCTCAGCACGACGGCGCTGGCGGGACTGAGCTCGGCGCAGCTGTCGGTGCTGGGATCGGATCCGCTGGGCAGCAATGCCGAGCTGATCTCGGCGCTGAGCACGGCGCAGATCGCCGCGCTGCGCACCAGCGCCCTGGCCGGCCTGAGCGCGGCGCAGGCGGTGGCACTCACCACGGCCCAGGCCGCGACGCTGACCAGCGCCCAGCTGGGCGCGCTGCAACTGACGGTGGTGGCGGCGCTGGAAACGGCCGATGTGGCCGCGTTGAAAACGGCGACCATCGCCGGCCTCCAGACCCAGCAGATACTGGCGCTGACATCGAACCAGTTGGCCGCGCTGGGCACCGCGCAGATGGCGGCGCTGAGCAGCACCCAGTTGGACACCCTGAGCGGGACGCAAGTGGCGGCGCTCAGCACCGCCAACGTGGCCGCGATCAATCCGCTGAAGCTGAACGCGACCGCCGGCAGCCTGTTGGCCAACATGACGACGGCCCAGCTGCGTGCATTGACTGCGACACAGTTTGCCGCGCTCGGCTCGGCGGCAATGTCGCAGATCCAGGCGTCGGATATGGCCGCCATCGACACCGCCGACATCGCCGCGCTGAACACCGGCGTGATCCGCGCGCTGCACGACGACCAGCTGCTGGCGCTCGGCACGGCGCAGATCGCCGCGCTGAGCGTGGCGCAGATGGCGGCCATGCTGCCGAACGCCAGCAGCAGCGACCAGTTCACGGCGGCGCAGGTGGCGGCGCTGTCGTCGGCCCAGCTGGGCGCGCTGGCCACCTCGGTGATCGCCGACCTGACCGTTGCCAACCTGGCGGCGATTGAAACGCGCGACATTGCAGGCCTGGTCACGCGCCAGATCGTCGCCCTGTCGCCGACGCAGATGCAGGGCATGCTGCCGGCGCAGCTGTCGGCGCTGACCACGACGCAGACGCATGCGATGTCGAGCGCCCAGTACAACGGTCTGAGCTCGGCGCAAAAAGCCGCCTTCAGCACCGCGCAGCTGAACGCCATGCCGTTCGTCACGCCGCTGGTGCTCGACCTCGACGGCAACGGCGTGCAAACGCTGGGGCTGGACGCCGGCGTGCGCTTCGACCTGGCCGCCAATGGCCAGCAGCGCGCCACCGGCTGGGTGGGACCCGGCGACGGCTTGCTGGCGCTGGACCGCAACGGCGACGGTGTCATCAACGACGGCAGCGAACTGTTCGGCTCGGCCACCAAACTGGCCGGCGGCGCGAGCGCCGGCAACGGCTACGAAGCGCTGGCGGCGCTGGACAGCAACCACGACGGCAAGGTCAGCGCGCTGGACGGCGGCTTTGGCGATTTGCGCGTGTGGGTCGACGCCAACGCGGACGGCGTCAGCCAGGCCGGCGAACTGAAGACGCTGGCCGAGTTGCGCATCACCAGCCTGAACCTGGATGTGCAGGCGGACGGCAGTGTGGACCACGGCAACATCATCGGCCTGACCTCGAGCTACACCACGGCCGACGGCGGACAGCATACGGCGGCCGACGTCTGGTTCAAGCAGGGCATGAGCGCGCAGGTGAGCGGCATGGCGCAGGCGCTGTCGGCCTTCGCCAGCGACACCGCGGAGGCGCCACGCGGCGGCCTGAACTTCGACGGCGGCGAGCCGGGCGTGCTGGCGGCCCAAGCCGCGCGCATGGCCGATGTGCTGCAGCAGTTCCGCGATGCCGGGCAGCCGGCGTCGGCCGGGCAGTCGGACCGCGAGGCATTGCGCCTGAAAGCCTTGCAGGCCGCATCCAGCCACGCGTTGCTGGCGGCGCCGAAGTAAGCCAGGCGCCGGTCAGGAAAGCCCGCCACGGCGGGCTTTTTTTCGTCATTATTTTTTCCGAAATGTTTCTTTTTCCCTCTGCTAGCAGTGGTCACCAAACCACCTAAAGGGAAACAAGATGAGCTTCGACAGCAACCTGACCCCGGCCCAGTTCGCCGCCGGCGGCACCCGCCTGATCGCCAGCCTGACCACGGCCGACATCGCCCGCCTGTCGGCCGATTGTATTGCCGCGATGACGACCGCGCAGGCCAACACGCTCAACGGCGCCCAGCTGGGCGCACTGCGGGCCGATGGCGTCGCCGCGCTGCAGTCGGACGATATCGCAGCGCTGCGCGCCTACTCGCTGAACCAGGCGTCGGCCAGCACCGCCTTCATGGCCGCGCTGACGCCGCAGCAGGCGGCGGCGCTGACGGTAGGGCAGGCGGCGCTGCTGTCGGCGCGCGGCGTGACGGGCTTGCAGCCGGATACGCTGGCGGCGTTGCGGACCGGGCAAGTCGCGGTGCTGCCGGTGGCGATGATTGCCGGGCTCGGCGCGGAGCAGGTGCTTGCGCTGGGCACCGCGCAGATCGCCGCGCTGGGCCTGGGGCAGGTCGCCGCGCTGCCGAGGCACCATGGCGGCGAGGAGGGCGGGAGCATCTTTCGCACCGACCAGATCGTCGCCTTCTCCACCAGGCAGATGGCGGCGCTGGGCACGGCCCTGCTGACGCAACTGAGCGCGACCGAACTGCTGGCCATCGAAACGCGCGACATCGCGGCGCTCGGTTCGCACCAGATGGGCGCGCTGGCCGTGGAGCAGTTGCTGGCGCTCAGCCTAGACCAGCTGGCGGCGATACACAGCAAGCAAATCGGCGCGCTGCGCAGCGCCCAGATCCACGCGCTGGATGGCGAGCGCCTGCGCGCGCTGAGCACCGGCGCGATCGCCGCGCTGACCACCGCGCAACTGCAGGCGCTGGACGGCGAACAGCTGCATGCGTTCAGCAGCGCCCAATTGGCCGCGCTGACGCCGCGCCAGTTCGCGGCGCTAAGCACCGACGACATCGCCGCGCTTGACGCGACGGCATTGCCGGCGCTGCGGGTGGCGGTGATGGCGGCGCTGACCTCGGCGCAACTGGCGGCGCTGGGCGTCAACGGCGACGGCGATTTCGGCTTGTTCGGCACGGCGCAGGTGGCGGCATTGGGCACGGCGGCGCTGGCCGGCCTGACGGCGCAGCAGGCCGCCGCGCTGACCAGCCTCCAGGCGGCGGCGCTGAACGCCTCCCAGCTGGGCATGCTGACGACGCAGGCGATCGCCATGCTCGACGGCGGCGACCTGGCCGCACTCAGGACCTCCGCCATCGGCGGACTGAAGACCCAGCAGATCGCCGCCCTGAGCGCCGGACAGTTCGCCGCGCTGGGCACGGCGCAGGCGGCGGCACTGAACAGCCGCCAGATGAACGCGCTGAGCGACGACGCCTTCGCGGCGATGGAGACGGCCGACCTGGCCGCGCTCAGCGCCGCCGCGGTGGCGGGCCTGGCGCCGCGCCTGCTGGCCCTGCTGGACGCCGACCACATCGCCGCACTGGTGCCGCGCCAGCTGCTGGCGCTGGGCTCGGCCAGCCTGAACGCGTTGAGCGCAGACCAGTTCCAGGCGCTCAGCACGGCGCAATTGGCCAGGTTGAATCCGGCACAATTTACCGGACTGTCGACGGCCAACCTGGCCGCCATTTCGGCCGCCGGGCTAGCGGCGCTGCCAGCTGGGGCATTGGCCGGCTTGACCTCGGCGCAGTTTGCCGTGCTGGGCGGCGCCGACCATCAGATCGGCTTGCTGACGCCGGGCCAGATCGCGCAGATCCGCACCGCCGCGCTGGCCGGCATGACGGTGGCGCAGGCCATCGCGCTGACCACGGCGCAAGCCGCCGCGCTGAGCGGCGCCCAGCTGGCCGCCTTGTCGACCGATGTCATCGCGGGGATGGAGCAGCAGGACTTTGCCGCGCTGAGCGGCGCGGCCATCGCCGGCCTGCGCACCGCGCAGCTGGCGGTGCTGGGCAGCGACCAGATCCTGGGACTAACCACTGCGCAGGCGTCCGGCCTGGGCAGCCAGCACATCGCCGCGCTGGCCAGCGACGTGCTGGCGCAGATGCAGACGGCGGAAATCGCCGCCCTGAAGGCCGCCGCCATCGCCGGCCTGCGCACCGACCAGTTGCAGGCGATGGGCAGCGATCAGATCAACGCGTTGAGCGGCGCGCAGAGCGCGGTGTTGAGCAGCACGCAGTTCGGCGCGCTGTCGGCCGGCGTGGTGGCGAGCATGGAAACCGCCGATCTGGCGGCGCTGAACACGGCGGTGATCGCCGGCTTGTCCAGCACCGCGCTGGCGGCATTGGGCACGCAGCAGATCGCGGCGCTGGCGGCGCGGCAGGTCGGCGTGCTGTCCACCGCCAGCATCGCCGCCATGAGCCTGGAGCAGTTCTCCGCGTTGACGGCCGCGCAGTTCGCCGCGCTCACTTCGAGGCAATACCAGGCCTTGTCGGCGGACGAGGTGGCGGCCATCGGCAACGGCCAGATGGCGGCGTTGTCGACGCAGGTGGTGGTCAGCCTGGGTTCGGCGCAACTGGCGGCCTGGTCGACCGCGCAGGTCGCCGCGCTGAACGCGGCGCAGGCGGCCTCGCTGGTGGCGGCGCAGTTGCGCGGCCTGGGCAGCGATGCGCTGGCCGCGCTGGGCACGGCCGCGGTCGGCGGGCTGACGTCGGCGACCATCGCGCAACTGCTGCCGGAGCAGCTCCAAGCGTTCGGCACGGCGCAGATCGCGGCGTTGACGGTGCGCCAGATCGCCGCCCTGCCGACCGCGCACCTGGCCGGCGGAGACGTGCTGAGGACGGATCAGATCGTGGCGCTGACGTCGAGCCAGGTCGCCGCCCTGAGCAAGTCGCTGCTGGCGGCGCTGGGATCGGACGACCTGGCGGCGATCGAGACGCGCGATTTGCTGGCCTTGGGCAGCGCGCAGCTGGCCGCCTTGTCGACCGCGCAGTTCGGCGCGCTGACGACGGCGCAGGCGGTGGTGTTCACGACCGCGCAGACGGCCGGCCTGAGCACGGCGCAACTGGCCGCGCTGGCGGCGGCCAAGCTGCCGCACGGCGCGCTGATGGCGGAGGGCGGCAATTCGATGCGGGAGAAGGTGGGCGGCATGGTGCAGGCGCTGGCCGCCTTCAACGTCGAGCAGCCGGGCGCCGCGGCGCGATCGCCGCTGGCGATGCAGAGACCGTTGTCCGAGGGCGCCGGCATGCTGGCCGCACCCGACGGCTTGCAATTGGCTACCCTGTTGCCCGAAGCGAAGGACTTGCTGGCCGCGCCGCGCAAATAGGCAATCGGAGTGAGGCAATCAGAGCGGCTGGAACACTCCGGCCGCTTTGTTTTTCTGCACGTTATCCCACGCGAAGATCTTGCCGTTCATCGCCACATACACGCCGGGCGGCAGGATTTGCGCGACACCGCAGGCAAAGCCGAGGTTGAACATCGCGTCCGAATTGGCGATCTCGTAGGGAATCATGGCGCCGGTCAGCACGATGGTCTGGCCCAGGTTGGCCGGGCCCAGCACGGCGGCCGTTTGCGGCATGGTGTCGGTGCCGTGGATGATGACGATGGCTTTCTCGCCGGCCGCCCGGCACGACGCCAGGATGCGCTCGCGGTCGGCGTCGACCATGTCCAGCGAATCCATCAGCGGCAATTGCTCCAGCGCCACATCCACCGTCAGGCGGCAACGGGCCAGCAGCGCCGGCACGTGACTGTCGGCGAAGCCCAGGGTTCCGTTCAGTTCGTTGTAGTGTTTGTCGAAGGTGCCGCCGGTGGCGAGGATGCGCAGAGTCATGATTTCGGTGCTCAGGATGGATTAATGATGCGCATCATAACCCAAACCGCCAACGCAAAAGAGTCGCTCCAAGGGCTGGAAAGTTGGGCATACTATGTCTACACTGGTTTCTTTGTTCGTTTCGATACCATGAAAGCGCTCGCTCCCGGAACCGTCATCTTTCATCGCCATCGCGGCTACGGCGTCATCACGTCGGTCAATCTGCTGACCGGCTGGATTTCGGCCCGTTTCGGCAGCGAGGCGAGGACGCTGGACTTGAATCTGTCCACCGACGAGGTGCAGTTCGCCGACGGCGAGGCCATCCTGTTCCGCCGAGCGCCGCCCGACCGCATGCCCCATGCCCGGCTGATGGCGCTGGTGCGCGAGCTGCACCGGGCCGGCTACCAGCGGCTGTACCTGTATTCCTGGCCCAAGCCGTCCGGCCTGCACTGGCGCTGGCATTTGTTCGCCGGCCAGCGCGACTGGATGCAGCGCCCCTGGCGCGAAGGCTGGTACGGCTCGGGCGCGGACTACAACGTCAATCCGGTGATGGGCTGGGGCGATTCCCCGGGCGCCACCACCGAGGAGCTGATCCACGCGCTGGCCAAATTCGATCCGCAAGGGCTGGCGCAGGCGCTGGGCCGGGACGAAGACCACACCGCCTGGTTCGCCGGCGTGTGCGATGCGCTGCTGCCCGGCTATATGTACAGCCTGGACATGGCGCGTCCCGACGGCGGTCCGCTGACCGAGATGCCGCCGGTGCCGGTGATCCCGGTGCGCGCCACCTTGCCGCCGTACGCCGGCCCGGACATCGCCTGGCCGCCCGGCTGGGCCGGACTGTGGAGCAAGGTCCACGTGATGCCGGAGCCACGCATCAACCTGACCGGCCTGCCGGAAATTCCCGAACAGACCGACTAGCGCGCGTTGGCCTTGTACTCCGGATTATTGATCTTGTCGCAGGTGCCGGCGGCAAAATCGACGATGTTCTGGAACGCGTGCCGGAAATACAGCTCGTAGCTATCCTTTTCCACGTAACCGAGGTGCGGCGTGGCCAGCACGGTCGGCATGCGCAGCAGCGGCGAATCGGCGGCCAGCGGTTCCGACGGGAACACGTCCAGCGCGGCGTAGCCGGGACGGCCCTTGGGCAGGGCCTGCTCCAGCGCGTCCGGCTGGACCAGCTCGGCGCGGCTGGTGTTGACGAACAGCGCGCTCGGCTTCATCCGCGCCAGGTCCTCGGCGGTGACGATGCCGCGCGTATCCGGATGCAGGCGCAGGTGCAGGCTCAGCACGTCGGACTGCTCGAACAGCGCCTCGCGCGATTCGGCCGCCGCATGGCCGTCGGCCAGCGCCTTGTCGCGGCTGGACTGGCTGCCCCAGACGATCACCTGCATGCCGAACGCGCGGCCGTAGCCGGCGATGATCTGGCCGATCTTGCCGTAGCCCCAGATGCCCAGCGTGCGGCCCTTGAGCACCACGCCCAGCCCGTTCAGCTGCGGGTTGATGGACGCCGTCTGCCACAGCCCATCCTTCAGATTGCTGGCGTACGGCACGATCTTGCGCGCCGCCGCCATGATCAGCGCCCACGTCAGTTCCGCCGGCGCGGTCGGCGAGCCGACCCCTTCGGCGATCGCGATGCCCAGCTCCGTGGCCGCGGCGACATCGACATGGCCGGCCAGCTTGCCGGTCTGCGAAATCAGTTTCAGGTTCGGCAGTTTGGCCAGCAGCGCCCGGTTCAGCGCGGTGCGTTCGCGTATCAATACCACCGCGTCGAACGGGGCCAGCCGGATCGCCAGCTGGCCCAATCCCTTGGTGGTATTGCTGAACACTTTTACCTCATATGGACGCAGCAAATCGAAACATTTGAGGTCCGCAGTTGCATTCTGGTAATCGTCAAGAATCGCGATTTTCATGGAAGTTAGCCGATCTTATCAATGATTTCGTAGGGAAATAACGCGTTCGAAAAGAAGCCGAATAGCTTACTACTTTACTCAACCAATTCTCCTACATTTTTGTATGGAACCCCTATTGACGGGTGTACAATCGCCTCAAAAATGAGGGCCTGTCGATACCAATCCGGGCCCGCGCAAGACCGCCGTGACCCCGCCGACCCATTACGAATGGGCATCTGAGCGAAGCCAAAAGCTGACGACGATCCTGCCGCATGCAGAGCAGAATTTTAATTGGCATTGGAGGTACTATGAATCAACCCGTCATGGGTGGCGTTGCAGCATTGAACGTCCCAGCTTACATCAAACAGCAAAAGCTGATCAATTGGGTGGCGGAAATCGCTTCCCTGACCAAACCGGACCGCATCTACTGGTGCGACGGATCGCAGGAAGAGTACGACCGCCTGTGCGCTGAAATGGTTGCCGCCGGCACCATGAAAAAGCTGAACCAGGAACTGCGTCCGAATTCCTACCTGGCCTGCTCCGACCCGACCGACGTCGCCCGCGTCGAAGACCGCACCTTCATCTGCTCGGCCACCAAGGAAGAAGCCGGCCCGACCAACAACTGGATGGCGCCGTCGGAAATGCGCGCCACGCTGAACCCGCTGTTCGACGGTTGCATGATCGGCCGCACGATGTACGTGGTGCCGTTCTCGATGGGCCCGCTGGGTTCGCCGATCGCCCACATCGGCGTCGAGCTGTCCGATTCGCCTTACGTCGCCGTCAACATGCGCATCATGACCCGCATGGGCAAGGCCGTGTATGACGTGCTGGGCACCGACGGCGAGTTCGTGCCGTGCGTGCACACCGTCGGCGCGCCGCTGGTCAACGGCCAGAAGGATGTCGCCTGGCCGTGCAACGCCACCAAATACATCGTGCACTTCCCGGAGACCCGTGAAATCTGGTCCTACGGTTCGGGCTACGGCGGCAACGCGCTGCTGGGCAAGAAGTGCTTCGCGCTGCGCATCGCCTCCAACATGGGCCATCAAGCCGCCCAGGCCGACGGCGCCGGCTGGCTGGCCGAACATATGCTGATCCTCGGCGTGGAATCGCCTGAAGGCAAGAAGCACTACGTCGCGGCGGCCTTCCCTTCGGCCTGCGGCAAGACCAACTTCGCGATGCTGATCCCGCCGGCGAGCTTCGACGGCTGGAAAGTCACCACCATCGGCGACGACATCGCCTGGATCAAGCCGGGCGCCGACGGCCGCCTGTACGCGATCAATCCGGAAGCCGGCTACTTCGGCGTGGCGCCGGGCACCAACACCCGCACCAACTCGAACTGCATGGCGTCGCTGGGTTCGGACACCATCTTCACCAACGTCGCGCTGACCGACGACGGCGACATCTGGTGGGAAGGCCTGACCAAGGAAGCGCCGGCGCACCTGATCGACTGGCAGGGCAAGGACTGGACGCCGGCATCCGGCACCAAGGCCGCGCACCCGAACGCCCGCTTCACCGTGGCCGCCACGCAGAATCCGGTGATCGATCCGGCCTGGGATGATCCGGCCGGCGTGCCGATCTCGGCCTTCATCTTCGGCGGCCGCCGTTCGACCACGGTGCCGCTGGTGACCGAGGCGCGCAACTGGGTCGAAGGCGTATACATGGCCGCGACCATGGGTTCCGAAACCACCGCAGCAGCCGCCGGCCAGATGGGCGTCGTGCGCCGCGACCCGTTCGCGATGCTGCCGTTCATCGGCTACAACATGAGCGACTACTTCCAGCACTGGCTCAACATGGGCGAGAAGCTGGGCAAGGCCAACGCCGCCGCGCTGCCGAAGATCTACTGCGTCAACTGGTTCCGCACCGACGAGCAGGGCCATTTCGTCTGGCCTGGTTTCGGCGACAACATGCGCGTGCTGAAGTGGATGCTGGAGCGCATCGAAGGCAAAGCCGGCGGCATCGAAAACATCTTCGGCACCACGCCGCGCTTCGGCGACCTGAAGTGGGACGGCATTCCGTTCTCGCCGGAAGAGTTCGAGACGATCACCTCGATCGACAAGGATGCATGGCGTGAAGAGCTGAAGCTGCACGAAGAACTGTTCGCCAAGCTGGCCTACCACCTGCCGGCCGAACTGACGGCCGTCAAAGCCGAACTGGAAAAGCGCCTGGCGCGCTAATTCAAAACCGGGGTCGGTTGATCCCGGTTTTTTTTGCTTGTAATTTCGCACAGGTGTGCTAAAGTTGGGCTCATGGATACCCTGACTGCAAAAAGCGAGGCGACTTACGCCACCATCATCGACGCCGCCCTGGACATGGCGGCGGTGGATGGCATCGGCAAGCTGTCGCTCGGCGAGCTGGCCAAGCGCACCGGCATCAGCAAGAGCGGCGTGTTCTCGCGCGTGGGGTCGCTGGAAAGCCTGCAGGCCGCCGTGCTCGATGAATACGACCGCCGCTTCGCCCAGGAAGTGTTCATGCCCGCCTTGCAACAGCCCAAGGGCCTGCCGCGCCTGATGGCGATGGTTGGCGCCTGGTCGCAGCGCGCCTGTGACGAGGGACTGCGCAACTCCTGCCTGTACAGCGCCGGCGCCTTCGAGTTCGATGACCAGACCGGCCCGCTGCGCGACCGCCTGCAGCAAGGCGCCGTGGCCTGGCGCGCCTCGCTGCGCAAGACCATCCTGCAGGCGGTGGAACTCGGCCACCTGCGCCCGGACACCGACGCCGGCCAGCTGGTCTACGAAATCTACAGCCTGATCGTGGGGCTGATCCACGATACCCGTTTCCTGCATGACGATCAGGCCCACCGCCACATGCAGCGCGCCTTCAGCCGCCTGATCTCGACCTACAAAAGTTTCAACGACATGGAATAAAACTGGCCGCAGTCCGTCTGCGGTTTTTTTTCAACCAGTTTCGCACACATGTGCGAAAATAAGGAGCGCATCATGGCCGCTTTACTCTTGCTAATCCCCGTCGGACTGTACTTCGTGGCGACCAGCCGTTTGTGGTGTATCCTGCGCTCGCTGCCAAGCTGTAACGAGGATTTCGTACTGTACTGAGGATCGTTTGAACCGCAAGCTCATCATCTTTGATTTCGACGGAACACTTGCCGACACGCTGCCGGTCTTCGTCAACGTGTTCGACCAGGCCGCCGACAAGTATGGCTTCAGGCGCATGGACCGCAGCCGCCAGCAGGAGTTGCGCAACCTCGACGCGCGGCAGGTGATGGCGATCCACGAGATCCCGTTGTGGAAAGTGCCGGCCATCGCCACCTTCATGCGTTCCGCCATGGGACGCAGCCTTGCCGACATACGCCTGTTCGACGGCATGGCGGACGTGTTGCGCGCGCTGAAGGCGCAAGGTCTGATGCTGGCCATCGTCAGCTCCAACTCGCGCAGCAATGTGGTCGCGGTGCTGGGTCCGGAGCTGGCCGCGCTGTTCAGCCAGTTCGAATGCGGCGCCTCGCTGTTCGGCAAGCTGCCTAAGATCCGCAAGGTGCTGGCCGCCGCCGGCGTCGCGCGCGAGCAGACGATGCTGATCGGCGACGAAATCCGCGACGCCCGAGTCTCCGCCGAAGCCGGCATCGATTTCGGCGCGGTGGCGTGGGGCTTCAATCATGTCGAGGCGCTGATCGCCGAGCAGCCGGCGCAGGTATTCCGGCAAGTCGCCGAACTGGCCCGGCTTGGTTAATTTCGTAATGGCAGCTGACGAAATTCGCACTCTTCCGGATACTGCCGGCTAGTACTATTTCCCTTCGCCGATTTAGCGTCTGGAATGATGATGTCGAGTTTTTCGCCCAAGTTCATGGCAGCCTGCGCGCTGTCGATGTTGTTGTCGCCAGCGATGGCGCAACCTGTCCAGCTGACCAGCCCCGTGAAAGTGACGGGCGGCGAAATCACCGGCTTGCGCGCCGGTACGCTGAACACCTATCTGGGCGTCCCCTTCGCGGCGCCGCCTGTCGGCAATCTCCGTTGGCGGGCGCCGCAAGCCGTCGTGCCGTGGCAAGGCGTAAAGGAAGCGGGCAGCTACGCGGCGGCCTGCGCCCAGACCGCGCCGTGGATCACGAATCCCAAAAGCGAAGACTGCCTGTATCTCAATGTCTGGGCGCCTGAAAAAGCGAAGCGCCTGCCGGTGATCGTCTGGATACATGGTGGCGGCTATTACGGCGGCACCGCTGCGCAGCCCTTGTACAACGGCGCCAACCTGGCGCAGCGCGGAGCCGTCGTCGTCACGGTGAATTACCGCCTCGGTATATTCGGTTTCTTTGCCCACCCGGAGCTCACGGCCGAGTCGCCGGACAAGGCTTCCGGAAACCAGGGCATGCTGGACCAGATCGCGGCGCTGCGCTGGGTGAAGAACAACATCGCGGCCTTAGGCGGCGACCCGGACCGCGTGACGATAGTGGGCGAGTCGTCCGGCGGCGAATCCGTCGCGATCCTGGTCGCATCGCCGCTGGCCAAGGGCCTGTTCCAGCGCGCCATCGCCGAGAGCGGCAACGACGCCATGCCGATCAACGCCAAGGAAAACAGCCAGTTCGACCGCAAGACCGCCGAAGCGGAAGGGCTGGCTGCCGGCAAAGCGATGGGGGCGGAACATCTGGCCGCCCTGCGCGCGCTGAGCGTCGAAGCCTTGCAAAAGGCGGCCTGGTCGCCGCGTACGATAGTCGACGGCCGCCTGCTGCGCGAAGACCTGACCTCGACCTATCGCAATCACCGCCAGAATGACGTGCCCCTGCTGGTCGGATGGAACGCCGAAGAAGGCAAGGACCTGGCGCCGGAGATCCTGGGCACCAGCGATTTCACGGCAGCCAGGCACCGCGAGCTGGTGGCCAAGCTGCTCGGCCATGCGCCATCCGATGCCGTGCTGGCCGCCTATCCCGGCGCCACGGATGTCCAGGCCAAGGCCTCCCTCGTTCAGCTGACCAACGACTGGTGGGGCTGGCGCATGGCGCATTGGGCAGGCCTGCAGGCGAAGTACGGGCGAGCCAAACCGTATGTCTACTTCTTCGCCCACCAGCCTGCGCAGCCGGAGAATCCCTGCGGCTATGGCTGCGGAGCGGGTCACGGCGCCGAGATCCAGTACGTGTTCGACAATCTTCACCTGGACCGGCGTGCCTGGACCACCGCGGACCGTCAACTGGCCAGCAGGCTAGCCGACACCTGGGTCAACTTCGCGCGCACGGGCAGCCCGAACGGGAAAGGCTTGCCGGCCTGGCCGGCATACGATGGCACCGCGGCGTCCGTACTGCGCATCGGCGGCGAAGCCCAGCTCAAGGCAAATCCGCTGCCGGCATTTAGCGATACTGGGCCGCTGCGCCGAGAATAGCCTTCGGCTCCAGATACGCCTCCAGCCCGTACGGCCCGAACTCGCGGCCTATGCCCGATTGCTTGAAGCCGCCGAACGGCGCGATCAGATCGTCATGCACGCCATTGATGTGGACGCGGCCGGCGATCAGCTGGTCCGCCACGCGGTTGGCGCGGACCAGGTCGGTCGAGCTGACATAGGCTTGCAGGCCGTAAGGCGTGTCGTTGGCGATGGCGATCGCCTCCTCCTCCGTCCGGTAGGTCAGGATGGACAGCACCGGCCCGAAGATTTCTTCCTTCGCGATCGTCATGGCGGGTGTCACGCCGGCAAACACCGTAGGCTTGACGAAGTAGCCCGCCTCCAGCCCTTCCGGCTTGCCCGGTCCGCCCGTCAGCAGCTCGGCTCCTTCTGCGATGCCGGCGTTGATGTAGTGCTGCACGCGGTCGTACTGCTTGCGCGTGACGATAGGTCCCAGCGCCACCGACGTATCGCGCGGATCGCCGACCTTGACCGCTTCGGCCGCCGCCTTCGCCAATTGCTTGACTTGCTGCAGCCTGTGCTCCGGCACCAGCAGCCGCGAGCCGGCGATGCAGGCCTGGCCGTTGTTCATGAAGCAGGCCATGATCGCGGCCGGCACGGCCTTGTCGAAATCGGCGTCGTCCAGCAGCACGTTGGCGCCCTTGCCGCCCAGTTCCAGCGTCACCCGCTTCATGGTGTCGACCGCCGCGCGGGCGATGGTCTTGCCGACCACGGTGGAGCCGGTGAACGAAATCTTGTTGATGTCCGGATGCACGCTCAGTTCCGCGCCGACCACGTCGCCGCGCCCGTTGACGATGTTGACCACGCCAGGCGGCAGGCCCGCCGCGTGGATGCACTCGGTGAGGATCTGGTTTTGCACGGCGCTCAACTCGCTCGGCTTGACCACCACCGTGCAGCCGGCCGCGATGGCCGTCGCCACCTTGTTGGCGACGAACCAGGCGCTGGAATTCCACGGCGTGATGATGGCGACCACGCCGACCGGCTCCAGCACCACCTTGGATTTGCCCACCGTCTTGACGAACGCGTGATCGTCCATCACCTTCCTCACGTCGAGGAACATGTTGGCGGTATAGCGCGAGCGGCCGATGCTGCTGGCCGAGGTGCCGCCGTATTCCTCCATCAGCGCGGCGGCCGATTCGTCGGCGCGCGCCAGCACCGCGTCGTGCAGGCGTTGCAGCCAGGCGCCGCGCTGTTCCTTGCTGGTGCGCGAGAACGCGGGGAACGCGGCCCTGGCGGCGGCCACCGCGCGGCGCGTGTCTTCCACGTCGCCCAGCCGCACCTGGCCGGCGAGCTGGCCGGTGGTTGGGTTGACGAGCCCCGCCAGTTCCGTGCCGTGCGGCGTGACGAACTGGCCGTTGATGTAAATCTGATCGATGTTGCGCATGAGAAAACTCCGGTTGTCTGATGAGATGGCGCCATTCTAGAAATTCGCCGCCGCGCGCGTCAGTCCGATTCCTGCCGCATGTTTGCCTGATTCTGCCGATCCTGGAAAAATGCAGTCCATGCCTGTATTTCAACATTTCGTCTCAATCCGTGAGCGCCGCGATGGGCGCCGGCTTACAGTGCAAGCTCACCATTTTTTCGATAGGCCTATAGACATGACAACTGCAACCACCCGCATCGGCGTCGCCAGCGCCCTGTTGTTCTCCCTGATCCTGGGTGTGGCCCATGCCGACAGCGCGGCTCCCGACCTGGAGAGCCGTCGCGCGGCGCTGAACAACCTGATCAAGGAACAGTGGGAATACACGATGCGCTCCAGCCCCGAATGGGCGTCGCTGCTGGGCGACAAGCGCTACAACGACAAATGGTCGGACTTCTCGCAGGCGGGCATCGATGCCGACATCAAGGTCAGCGGCGACTTCCTCAAGCGCTTCGAGGCGCTCGACACCACCGGCTTCCCGCTGCAGGAACAACTGAACCGCGAACTGATGGTGCGCCAGCTGCGCCAGAACGTCGACGGCGCGCGCTTCAAGGATTGGGAGATGCCGCTGGCGCAAAACTCCGGCATCCACATCGACACGCCTATGCTCATCTCCGCGCTGCCGTTCGAGACGGTGAAGGACTACGAGGACTACATCACGCGCCTGCACGCGCTGCCGAAGCTGTTCGACGAGACCCGCGTGCAGATGGAGAAAGGCGTGCATGACCACCTGATGCCGCCGCAGTTCCTGATCCCGAAAATCGTCAAGCAGTGCGAGGACGTGGCGGCGATGAAGCCGGCCGATTCGCCCTTCGCCGAGCCGCTGAAGAAATTCCCGAAAGAGTTCTCGGACGCCGACAAGGCGCGCCTGAGCAAGGCGGTGCTGGCGACGGTGCAGAAGGATGTAATCCCGGCGTATAAAAAGCTGGCCGCCTACACCAGGACCAAGTACCTGCCGCACGGCCGCAAGGACGTCGGCATGTGGTCGCTGCCGGACGGCGCGGCGCGCTATGCGTACAAGGCCAAGTCGTCGACCACGACCGACATGACCCCGGAAGAGATTCATCAACTGGGCCTGTCCGAAGTCAAGCGCATCGAGTCGCAGATGCTGGAAACGGCGCAGAAGCTGGGCTACAAGGACCTGAAGAGCTTTAACAAGGCGGTGGCCGCCAAGCCCGAGCTGCATCCTAAATCGCGTCAGGAGATCATCGACCTGTACCAGAAATATACGGACCAGATGTACACGCAGCTGTCGCAACAGTTCGGCGTGCTGCCTAAGGGTAAAGTGGAAATCAAGCCGGTCGAGGAATTCCGCGAGAAGGGGGCGTCCGCCGCCGCCTACATGCCAGGTTCTCCGGACGGCAAGCGCGCCGGCCGGGTGATGGTCAACACCGGCGACTTCGCACATCGCTCCACCATCGACATCGAAACCACCGCGCTGCACGAAGGCGTGCCGGGCCACCACATGCAGCTGACCATCGCACAGGAAATCGAAGGACTGCCGACCTTCCGCCAGCAGGGCAACTACACCGCCTATGCCGAAGGCTGGGCGCTGTACTCGGAGCGTCTGGGCGAGGAGCTGGGCTTCTACAAGGATCCATACAGCTACTACGGCCATCTGCAGGATGAGATGCTGCGCGCGATCCGCCTGGTGGTCGACACCGGCCTGCATTACAAGAAATGGAACCGCCAGCAGGTGGTGGACTTCTTCCACGACCACTCGGGCATCGAGGAAGTGGAAGTGCAGAGCGAGACCGACCGCTACATCGTGTGGCCGGGCCAGGCGCTGGGCTACAAGATCGGCCAGCTGAAGATCCTCGAACTGCGCGACTACGCTCGTAAAGAGCTGGGCTCCGGCTTCGATATCCGCAGCTTCCACGACCAGGTGCTGGGCGCCGGCGCGCTGCCGATGGA
The DNA here is from genome assembly GCF_040369125.1 of Duganella hordei. Taxonomy (NCBI): domain Bacteria; kingdom Pseudomonadati; phylum Pseudomonadota; class Betaproteobacteria; order Burkholderiales; family Oxalobacteraceae; genus Duganella; species Duganella hordei. Next base: position 101,214 of record NZ_BPWI01000004.1, on the reverse strand, counting down.
TGTGCTGGAAACGCACATCAAGGAATGGGTCAGCGCGGAGAAGCTGAAGCAGACCCGAACCGCCGCGCAGTAATCGCTACACCGCCGCCGATCGCAGCTTTTTCATATCTTGCATCGGCGGCGCGCCGAACAGGCGCCGGTACTCGCGGCTGAACTGGGACTGGCTTTCGTAGCCTACCTTGTACGCGGCGGTACCGGCGTCGACGTCGCCGCCCAGCAGTAGCGCACGCGCATGCTGCAGGCGCAGCTGCTTCTGATACTGCATCGGCCCCATCGTCGTCACCGCCTTGAAGCGGTGGTGCAGGCTGGAGACGCTCATGTTGGTGGCCTGCGCCAGGTCCTCGACCTTGACCGGCTGGTCGAAATGATCCTTCAGCCAGGCGATGGCCTTGCTGATGCCGCGGTCCTGCTGGTCGAGCACAATGTTCTGGTACAGCTGGCGGCCGCCTGCGCCGGTCAGCATGCGATAGATGATTTCCCGCTTCACGCCCACCGCCAGGAACGCCGCTTCCTGCGGCGGCGCATCGAGCAAGCGCACCAGCTTGTACAAGGCTTCCTGCAATTCAGGATCGGACTTGCCGACGAAGGCGCCGCGCACCGGCTGCGGCGATTCGATATCGATCTTCGCTTCCATCACGACGGCTGCCATTTCCGATGGATCGAGTTCGATGTTCAGCAACAGGTAGGGCTGGTCCGGCGTGGCGTTGACGACATGGCCGGCGGCCGGCATGTCCACCGACACCACCAGGTATTCGCCCGGACCGTAATCGAGCACGTCGTCCGGCAGGTGCACGCGCTTGCTGCCCTGCAGGATCATGCAGCACGACGGCTTGAGCACGCCGCGCGTGACGGACGTCGGCTGCGAGGAATGGTACAGCGCCAGGAACGGGATCGCCGTCGCCACCCTGTCGTCGTGCCGCACATGCTGCTGCACGATGGCGATCATGTGATCGAGGGGCGACGGCGGGATATCCCGTTTCACGATGAGATTTACTTCAATAGAGGCTGCAGATATTTGCCGGTGACGCTGGCCGGATTGGCCGCCACGTCTTCCGGCGTGCCGGCGGCGATGATCTTGCCGCCGCCCGCGCCGCCTTCCGGTCCCAGGTCCACGATCCAGTCGGCCGTCTTGATGACGTCCAGATTGTGCTCGATGATGACCAGCGTGTTGCCCTGGTCGCGCAGGCGGTGGATCACCTTCAGCAGCAGGTCGATATCGTGGAAGTGCAGGCCGGTGGTCGGCTCGTCCAGGATATACAGCGTGCGGCCGGTGTCGCGCTTGGACAGCTCCAGCGACAGCTTGACGCGCTGCGCCTCGCCGCCCGACAAGGTGGTCGCGCTCTGGCCAAGCTTGATGTAGCCCAGGCCCACGTCCAGCAGCGTATGCAGCTTGCGGGCGATCAGCGGCACCGGCTTGAAGAACTCGTGCGCGTCCTCCACCGTCATGTCGAGGATCTCGGTGATGTTCTTGCCCTTGTAGTGCACTTCCAGCGTTTCGCGGTTGTAGCGCTTGCCGTGGCAGACGTCGCACGGCACGTAGACGTCCGGCAGGAAGTGCATCTCGACCTTGATCACGCCGTCGCCCTGGCAGGCTTCGCAGCGGCCGCCCTTGACGTTGAACGAGAAGCGCCCGGCGCTGTAGCCGCGTTCCTTGGCCGTCGGCACCGTCGCGAACAGGTCGCGGATCGGCGTGAACAGGCCGGTGTAGGTGGCGGGGTTCGAGCGCGGCGTGCGGCCGATCGGCGCCTGGTCGACGGAGATGACCTTGTCGAAGTGTTCCAGGCCGCTGATCGAGTCGTGCGGCGACGGTTCGGTCTGCGAGCCGTACAGGTGGCGCGACAGCGCCGGATACAGCGTGTCGTTGATCAGCGACGATTTGCCCGAGCCGGACACACCGGTCACGCAGGTCATCAGGCCGACCGGCAGGTTCAGGTTGACCTTCTTCAGGTTGTTGCCGGTGGCGCCGGTGATCACCAGCTGCTTGTCCGGATCGGCCACATGGCGCTTCTTCGGCACAGCGATCTTCAGCGTGCCTTTCAGGTACTGGGCCGTCAGCGACTGCTTGTTCTTCAGGATGTCGGCCAGCGTGCCCTGGGCGATGATGTCGCCGCCGTGCACGCCGGCGCCCTTGCCCATGTCGACGATGTAGTCGGCGGTGCGGATCGCGTCCTCGTCGTGCTCCACCACCAGCACGCTGTTGCCGATGTCGCGCAGGTGCTTCAGCGTTTCGATCAGGCGGTCGTTGTCGCGCTGGTGCAGGCCGATCGACGGTTCGTCGAGCACATACATCACGCCGGTCAGGCCGGAGCCGATCTGCGAGGCCAGGCGGATGCGCTGCGCCTCGCCGCCGGACAGCGTATCGGCGCTGCGGTCGAGCGACAGGTAGTCGAGGCCGACGTTGTTGAGGAACTGCAGGCGCGAGATGATCTCCTTGACCACGCGGTCGGCGATCTCCTTCTTCGCGCCCTTCAGTTTCAGCTGCTCGAAGAAGGTCAGCGTGTCGCGCAGCGGCTTTTCGGCGATCTCGTAGATCGCCTTTTCCTGCTTGCCGGTGCCGACCTTGACGTAGCGCGCTTCCACGCGCAGGCGCGCGCCGTCGCACGACGGGCACTTCTTCTCGTTGATGAACTTCGCCAGTTCCTCCTTGACGGCCATCGAATCGGTCTCGCGGTAGCGGCGCGACAGGTTGGTCACCACGCCTTCGAACGTGTGCTCCTTGACGACGGTGCGGCCGCGCTCATTGACGTAGCTGAACGGGATCTGCGTCTTGCCCGAGCCGTGCAGGATCACTTCCTGCGCCGTCTTCGGCAACTGCTCGAACGGCAGGTCCAGGTCGAACTCGTAGAAGGCCGCCAGGTTGGACAGCATCTGGAAGTAGAACTGGTTGCGGCGGTCCCACCCTTTCACGGCGCCGGAAGCCAGCGACAGGTTGGGGAAGGCGACGATGCGCTTCGGATCGAAGAACTCGATGTGACCGAGGCCGTCGCATTCCGGGCAAGCGCCCATCGGGTTATTGAACGAGAACAGGCGCGGCTCCAGCTCCTGCAGCGAATAACCGCACTCGTTGCAGGCGAACTTGCTGGAGTAGACGTGTTCGGCGCCGCTGTCCATTTCCAGGGCGACGGCGCGGCCGTCGGCCAGGCGCAGCGCGGTCTCGAAGCTCTCGGCCAGGCGCTGCTTGATATCGGCGCTGACCTTGACGCGGTCGATGACGACGTCGATGGTGTGCTTCTCGGTTTTCTTCAGCTTGGGCAGGTCGTCCACTTCGTAGATCTTGGCGTCGTGCGTGCCGCTCTGCACGCGGAAGCGGATGAAGCCCTGGGCCTGCATCTGCTCGAACAGGTCGGAGTGCTCGCCCTTGCGGTTGGCCACCACCGGCGCCAGGATCATCAGCTTGGTCGCTTCCGGCATGGACAGCACGGCGTCGACCATCTGCGAGACGGTTTGCGCGGCCAGCGCGTTGTCCGGGTGGTTGATGCAGTAAGGCGTGCCGACGCGCGCGTACAGCAGGCGCAGGTAGTCGTGGATCTCGGTCACGGTGCCGACGGTCGAACGCGGGTTGTGCGAGGTGGCTTTCTGCTCGATCGAGATCGCCGGCGACAGGCCTTCGATCAGGTCGACGTCCGGCTTTTCCATCAGTTGCAGGAACTGGCGGGCGTAGGCCGACAGGGATTCCACATAGCGGCGCTGGCCCTCGGCGTACAGCGTGTCGAAAGCGAGCGATGACTTACCGGAGCCGGACAGGCCGGTAATCACGATCAGCTTGTTGCGCGGCAGGTCGAGATTGATGTTTTTGAGGTTGTGCGTGCGTGCGCCGCGGATGCGGATCTGTTCCATGGATATTTGGCCTTTAGAGTCAACCCGTAACTATAGCCGGGTTTGATTACTTGCGCCGACCTTGAGCTGGATCGCATTCGGGTGGCTTGACACTGTATATAATACCAGTATTTTCTTGCGACGTTTCAACTTCACGCCGACCTCGGCAGATGGGGACGGATGCCGAAAATGATAGCCCTCGCGTGTCGTTCGACTATAATCGTCGTTTAGCATTTGTTAAACAGCCCGCCCGTGCGGCCGCCGTTACTCAGGAGTTTTATACATGGCATCAGTCAACAAAGTCATCATCGTCGGCAATCTGGGTCGCGATCCGGAAATTCGCTACATGCCTAGCGGTGACGCGATCGCCAACATTGCTGTGGCGACATCCTACAAATCGAAGGACCGCAACACCGGCGAGCAGAAAGAGCTCACCGAATGGCACCGTATTTCGTTCTTCGGCCGCCTGGCTGAAATCGTCGGCCAGTACCTGAAAAAAGGCTCGTCGGTCTACGTCGAAGGCCGCCTGCAGACCCGCAAGTACACCGACAAGGACGGCGTCGAGAAATACGCGACCGACATCATCGCCGAGCAGATGCAAATGCTGGGTGGCCGCCAGGGCATGGGGGGCGACGGCGGCATGGACGACGGCGGCGGCTACGAAGCCCCGCCACAACAGCGCCAGGCACCGGCACCGCGTCCGCAAATGGCCGCCCCGGCACCGCGCCCGGCGCCGAAACCGGCACCGAACTTCTCGGACATGGATGACGATATTCCGTTCTAGAACCCACTTAGTTGTAGTTTTGTTGGTTAAAGCCCGCTTCCTCCCAAGGAAGGCGGGCTTTTTCTTTGCCCACATTCTATTTTGCGATTCAGCCCCTCAACTGCCGACTACCACTCAGCGCAAATTGTGGGTACATCAGCCCCAGCTGCGAAAATCGATGGCGCAGCAGCGCATTTGCATTGGCAGCGATTGGGAGTAGGTCCATTGATGTAACTGGACACAGTTTGTCCGCTGACCTGTAGAAACTGTAGTTCCTCGCGCTCGCGGTAGCCGGCAACCAGGCGATAGACATTGCCACGCTAAAGGTATTTGTCTACGCGAACAGCACAAAGCTTGTTTGAAATTTTATTTAAAGCTGATCCTTCATCAAAACCGCAGCGCCGTTATCCTAGCTTCGGACTCAAACAGAATACGCGCAGCCATCGTTAGAGCTGCCGAGCATTGTCAACTGCCCATGGCCTAAGATTTTGACTTCTGTTCCGAGGGACGAAGCGCCTCCGTTCACGGTCTAGCGTTCTATGGGAGCAGCGCCTTTGGGGCGCATATCTTGAAACCCATACTGCCTTGACCATCGGCTGTTGTAGAGCCAATACACTTCGTATACCGAGGAAAAAGCCATCTGCCAAACCGTCCGATATTGCGATTGCAGGCGCCACTACCTATGTGGCACATTGATTGTTGAGGGCGGAATCCACGTTGCCGAGTTGGAAAAAGATGGGGCCGTTTCCGTGTAACTTTAACCGTTCGGTTGTAAGGAAGATGGCATGGCAATAGAGAAGTGTAAGAAGCACGGCGTCGAGAATTTTCACGAAATGGAAAGATTCATCGCAAAGCGTGTCCGGTTCCGAAACGGCGAGAGGCACTCTGTGCTAAGTAGGCCGGGGGGCTTACCCGTACACGAGGCAACGCTGTACTTGGCCGGCTTCCGCACTCGCGGGAAAGCCGCGAACACAATTCATTCCGTTTGCGCGACGCTAGCTCTACTTTACCGCTGGTTACGTAGCGCGAAGATTGATTTGCTGCAGCGCCTACATCAAGGTCAGTTCTTGACTTTGCCAGAGCTCAATCGTTTAGCTGAAATAGCCCAGTACCGCGTCATCGACCTTTCTTCCGAGGATGCAGAGTCCGGCCAAGCCACCGTCGTGCAGATCAAGCGCATTCGTATGCGCCGAAAATCGGCAGAACGTGATGCGCACGCCGTTGACGTCGCCACCCAAGCTTCACGACTCCGATATATCGCTGATTATCTAAGTTATTTGGCTACGTATGTTGGGGCAACTTTACTTCCGAACCTGCGGAATAAGCTTGAACTTGAGAGCGCTCGCGCTTTGAAGGCATTTCGAGGGCATATTCCTCCGGTCTCTAAGCGAGCCAAACTAGGAGCGAGGCAAGGCCTCTCTCAGGATGAGCAGGACCGCCTATGCGCGGCCGTACATCCAGATTCCGCGAGCAACCCGTGGAAGCGTGGTTTTGTCCGTCAGCGGAACTGGCTCATTGTTGTGCTATTGCTGGCAACTGGCATGAGACGCGGCGAATTGCTCGGGCTGCAGATTGCAGACTTGAATCCCCAACTTCCGAAGCTACGCATCTTACGGCGAGCGGATGCAAAAGAAGACCCTCGACTAATTCAACCGAACGCCAAAACAAATGACCGAGAAATTGAGCTCCGCCCAGCCATCATGCGAGCGGTCTGGGAATATATCAACAAGCACAGGCGAAAGATTAAGGCTGCTCGAAAGTATCCACAGCTCTTCGTTGCGGATGACGGCCAACCGCTGTCCGCAAAAAGTATTGACAAAATTTTTTTACAGCTACGGCAGGCTTGTCCGGGGCTTCCCGTTAGCCTGACTAGCCACGTTATGCGCCACACTTGGAATGAACGGTTTTCTGAGCAAGCTGAGTTGATGCAACTCTCCGACGCGGTTGAGGAAAAAGCTCGCAATGAGCAGCAAGGCTGGGCCGATAACTCCAAGAGCGCAGTGAACTATACCCGGCGGTACGCGTCTCGGAAGGGCCGTGAACTTTCCTTAAAATTACAAGAAAAACTCGATGTCCCAAATCAATGAAATCAGCTTCTCGTCCGCACTTGCCATCGGCCTTCCGTCCCTAGTATTCACTAGGAGTGGTTCTAGTCTCGATCCGCAGAAGGAAGTTTGGGAATGGACTGACGGGCCATTTGACTTACGAATAGACTTCCGAAAGCATATTAATGGGTACAGCAATTTTGTGCCGGCTCTTAAACATTGCTTAATTCCTTTTTTGAAAGGAAACGCTGGGAGTTACGTCGAAAATTTAGAGTATGCATTTCGCCATTTCACAGAGCGACTTGAAAGTTGTCCTGATGGGGCCTTTACTTCTTTGCATATTTCGAATTATGCGGCGAAGCTGGATGCGAACGACTTGTTCCGACTGGGGACCCTCAGCGCATTGCTTCAAAAATGGGTAGACCTTGAACTCCCTGGGGTGAAACCAGAATGCGCTAACTATCTCGCCGAGCGCCGTAAGCCTGGCAACAAAAAAGGCGAAGCGGTAAGAACTCGCAACCCAGTTGATGGCCCGCTAAGCGAGGAAGAGTACACAGCGCTGTACTCCTCGGTAAACGCTGCATATGGGCGAAATGAGCTTCCTTTGTGGACGCTTTTGCTTACTCGATTGCTACTAGCCTGTGGCGGACGCATTTCTCAGTACGCTTCACTCAAGATTGGCGACTTCGATATTGCCAACGGCGTGCTCAAGCTGCCACAGGCGAAAACAGGCGCAGTCCATATGCGTGCTAGCTTCCTTGAGTTCGACATCACCCCCCAAACAGGGTCGCTCATGGCGGAGTACGTCGATCTTCTACAGCAGAAAGCACACAACAATGAATCTGCTTTCTTCCCAGAGTCTGTAGTCATGATCAATAGTCGCCGCAAGGGCCGCCCATCTGGCGACTTGTTCTTTGGGCACTGTACGCCGAGTGGGCTGGCGCAACGGTTTAATACGCTCATGAGGCCAATTGCCCCGCCCACTTCCCGGCTGCACTATGCACCGATGCCGCTGGCGACAAGACGCTTCCGATACACTTTCGGGACTCGACTTGCGGAAGAGGGGGCAAGCAAGGTGTTGATTGCGAACCGACTGGGTCACGTGGACCTGCAACACGTTGACGTGTACGTGGCTGCATCGCCCAAGATTGTGGCGAATATCGACAGGGCTATGGGCGCAGCTCTTGCTCCGCTCGCACGAGCCTTTAAAGGACAGTTAGTTACAGACGAGGCGCACGCGACTCATAAGGGCGCGCTAGGTAGCCGGATCATTGACTTTCGGGTTGCACCGAAACCGGTAGGAAGCTGCGCTGGCAAATGCCAAGGCTGCGCTTTCAACAAACCGGTAGCTTGTTACACCTGCTTCCGCTTTGAGCCTTGGCTCGATGCTCCCCACGAAGAGGTCCTAATGAGGCTGTCAAAGGAGCGAGAAAGATGGACAGGTGATGAGCGGATGGCAGCAGTAAATGATGAGACGATTCGTGCTATTGAGGAGGTGATCGCATTGTGTGCTAAAGCGTTTGAGCAACGTCAAAATGCTGCCGTGAGGGACACCGTATGACTGCATGCGTGCTGCAATTTACTCCTCGAGCTGAACTAACTCCTGAAGCCAATCTGAAGGCGTTTATAGCGCTTTGTCGAAATTCTGAGTTGTTCGATGCCAGACTCAAGTTTGATCTGAACGTGTGGGAGGGCGGGCGCCTCAAAGGACACAACACAATGCAGCGATTAATTTTCAGCACCTTGGAAGCAGCCCGCTTAAATGTGCAAGCGCCGTGTATGGCACAGCCATTCCTCGACTTCGCAAAGGCTGTCATCATATATTTGCAAGATTATCGTCCTGTTGTCACCTTCGGGGCGCGACTCGCCACACTGAGGTGTCTTGAAGCGGCGTTAGGTACTCGGAATAAGGGCTTCCGACCTACGGCCATCGACGTTGATGTCTTGGATACCGCAGTAGAATTGGCGGTGGAACGTTTTAAACCTGGGATTGCCTATCGCATTGCAGGTCAGCTGAAGATCATTGCAGAACTTCTCCGCACTAAACGCCTGATAGGACTGCGCACTCCCTGGGAGCACGGTCAGAAGAAACCTAAGGAGATAGGTTCTCGCATTTCGAAAGAGGCATTGGCTGCAAGAGAAAATAAACTTCCATCTGCTGCAGTGCTTCGCGGATTAGCTGGCATTTTCTATTCCGCCACCGAAGTCGGCGATATTGTGCTTTCAAGCTATTGTGCACTGATGCTCAGCGCTCCCGAACGGGTCAACGAGGCGTTAAGAATACGACGAAACTGTCTAGTGGAAGGACAGGGGGAATTCCGCGGGAAGCTAGGTGTGAGGTGGCCCGGTTCCAAGGGTTTCGAAAACACCACCAAGTGGTTGCCGACTGAAATGGTGCCGGTTGCTCGTGTAGCCATCAAAAATCTCCTGAAGGTGTCTACCCCGGCTCAAGAGATTGCGGCCTGGTACACGGCCAACCCTCAAAAGCTCTTCGTACATCCTGGCGCTAAGCATCTGGCGGGAAAATTATTGCTCACTACGCGCGAGATTGCTCTGTTGCTGTGGGGCGATGCAGAGTTGTCACGCGCTGCCTTAGTATGGGCTCAGTCAACCAAAAAGCTAGAAACCGTTTCATTCAGCGGGAGACGTGTGATGTACAGTTATGTGGATGTAGAAAGGGCTGTGCTGGACATGCTTCCACCAACATTCCCATACGTACCCGGAGACCCTTCTTTATTGTGCCAAGACGCCGTTGCTATTACACGTAGAAACGATATGTCTATTCGGAAGGCGCCGTTTCTTTGTATGTTCGGCTGCGTTAGCTATGCTGCCTTAGACGCTCGCTTTTGCATCTCGAGGGACAGACCGTCTATTTTTGACCAGTTTAGATATACCCAGGACGATGGCTCGCGAATCGACTTCCGTTTCCACGCGCTCCGTCACTACCTGAACATGCTAGCTCAGACCGGCGGACTCAGTAGCGCCGAGATTGCAATCTTCTCTGGCCGCAAGGACGTCGCGCAGAACAGGCCATATGACCACATGACTTCTGACGAAGTGCAGGCGCCGATTAGCAAAGCTTTGAAGGGTGGCTTTACATCGCAAATGGAGCCCATGTATATCTCTGGACGTCGACTGGTAACCCGTGCAGAGGCCGGCCGCTTGGGGCTGACAGCGGCACATACGACCGAGTATGGCTGGTGCGCTCATGACTTCGCCAGCGAACCATGCCCGATGTATCGAGACTGCTCCAATTGTGAAGAACAAGAGTGTATCAAGGGCGACGCACACAAAGAAACTAACCTGCGACAGCTTCGGAGTGAGACCGAATACCTTCTAAAGCAGGCGCGTGAGGCGCTGACCGCCGAGGAGTACGGCGCCGACGCCTGGGTCGAACACCAGAGCAAAACTTTGGATCGAGTCAATGCATTGCTCTCGATTCTGGAAGACCCCAAGGTGCCATTAGGCGCTCGTATTCGATTGGATGTGACGAATGCTCCGCTCATCACGACGGACAACGTGCACCCAGTCAGGTTTGTAAAGGTGCGACGGAAGAAGACGCTGGCATGAAGAAGATTCGCGCACCTGACCTTACTGAGGAGCGCATCTCCATCGTACTCGATACTCTCGACTCATGGAGTGGGAAACTCACGTGGGAATTGCTACTCGACGCAGTCGAGAGCCTCACTGGACTACGATACTCTAGATTTACCTTCGCTGAGTATCCAGAGATTGCCAACGCATTCTCCCTCAAGAAAGATACCTTGCGCGGTACTTTGCCTCGCTCCAGAGGCGAACCGCAGGACGAACGAATACGTGCGGCGCTGATGCAGGTGAAGCGCCACCAAGCCAAGTCAGCCCGGCTGCAGGCAGAGAACAATCTCTTGATCGAGCAGTTCGTAATTTGGGCGATCAATGCTGAGCGCAAAGGTGTGACCATTGCTATGTTGAACAATCCGCTGCCCAAGCCTCATCGAGACAGAAGCAAAGAGGTGAAGTGATACGATACGCGAGCACACCTGCTGCTGCACGGCGACGACGTGGCTGTGTTCGGCGACGCAGGCTAACTGCGTGTGGAAGCGTCTGGAAAATCAGGGAATGCCGTAACCTGGTACTTCGCGATGAAGCACTCGAAGCAAGGCGTTGCTTGAAAACAACCCGGTGCGCCGGATCGAAAAAGCCCAAGCATCTGAAAGCGAGCGTGCGCGCGAAAATTTAGCATCCGTTCGATGTCGTGAAGAACCTCGTGCTCACCGCAAAGTGCGGTATCGCGGCCTCGCCAAAAACACCGCACAAAATGTTCACCCTGTTCGGCTTCGGCAATCTGGTGCTGGCCGGCCGACGCCTCACGATAATTGAAACCTGAGTTGCGTCTTAAGCGCGCCGAAGTGCGCAACTTGGGAAAAATTTAGCGACTAAGTCCATCCAACTTCGGGCGGATGCACCGCGTCAACGCCACATCTCGGCCATTAGCCAACCTTGCTTGTTCGTAAAGTCCCCGTCGGCGTCAAATCGTCGATTGATTAGCGCGTCCTTGAGCTTCCATTTTTCTTGCTTCAGAGCTAAAGTGTTAATCATTCAATTTCCTGCTGGAATGCCTTCTTTTTTGAAAGTTTTTATGACCCCTCGGGAAAACTCAATACTGGTAGATAGCCTAACGCAACGCCAACGAAAGGTGCAGGTAGCAAAAGATTATCTAAACCGAACTGAAGATTTGTTCTCGCAGTTTGGGAGTGTCGAGCTTAAGAGCGCTCATGCACGCTTCGCGGACCTTCGCGGAGCGCTGGAAGCAACTGCTGCCCAGATTGTGGTTCTCGGCGAATTCACTCGTGGCAAGTCGAGGCTATTGAACTCGCTGCTAGGAATTGAGCTACTTCCTTACGCCTTGGAAACCACAACCGCAGTCAATACCTTCCTGCGCGGCCTCCCCCCTGAGCGCAAAGAGCGCTACATCGTCATCCACTATATCGACGGCCGCGAGCAGGAGATCGCTTGGGAAGACGATAATGCCCTGCGCCGTTGGGGAACGGAACTCGACATCAGCAATCGTGACGGCCGCAAGACGGTCAGTCATATCGATGTCTTCTTGGATCATCCGCTACTGCGGCGGGACTTGGTGCTCGTAGACACACCTGGCCTGCAAACCGTCGTCAAGCATCACGAGCAGATCACCCGCAAAGCCATTGCGAGCTCGCACATCGCGTTGTGGGTGCAATCGACGGATATGCTGGGCGGTTCCGAGTCCGAATGGAATTTCCTCACCGACAGCTTGCAGAACAACTTCCGAAAATTCATTACCGTTATTAATAAATGGGATAAGGTACTAGACCCGGAGGATAAGCAGGATCAGGAAATGCCCGAAGCGGAGCGGGTGAGGGCCAAGCTGGATATTCTCAAAGAAAATTTCGCTCAGGCGCTGGGTGCCAAGCATCCGCTGGAGCTGGCCACGATGACAGACAGCGAACATCTATTGCCGGTCAGCGCCAAATGGGGCGAGGATGCAGATGCAGAAAAGCGCCGTCGCTCCGGCATGGATGAATTGCGTAGCCGCATAGCCGTAATGGTGAGCAGCGGCGAAGCCATGCAACAGATTCTCTTCAAGCCGTTGCAGCAGCTAAGAACAATCCAAAAACAGCTGGTCGAACGCGTCAGCGAAGAACTCCGGCAACTTGAGTCCGATGAGCCACTGGACAAACAGCGCCTCCAGCTGGCGCGGCTGGAAATGGACGTGGTCGACCTGGAGCAGGAAGAGCAGCGCGAAACCCGTGATTCACGCGAAGAGCATGAGCGCGCCGGTCAATTCCAGAGTGAAACCGTGCTCGCCGCGATGACTGGCCCAATTTCCTTGCTCAAACATGCGATAGCTGACCAGATCACCGAGACATATATAGCGCGCCAGCTCGCAGGCAACGTAAGCAGGATCGCATTGCCACCTGAACTGGAGGCACAGCTCGCCGATGTTGCAGGTAGGCTCGACCTGCAATGGCAGGCGCAAAAGAAAAAGATCGCCCAAACGCTGGCCGGACTGCGTGCCAATTATGTAGAGCGCATGGAAAAACATGCGTCGCAGATCGAGTCTGAGCTGGGTCAGATTCATATCGAATTGCCGCGCATAGAAAGTGTGCTGGACCTAGATTTTTCAAGTATTGAAGAACATCGCAGCGAGCTGTCCAAGTTGAAAAGCCAGATTGACAAGACTGAAGATGAGTTGCACGAGCTGGACCAGGAAATTGCGGCCAAGACCGTCAGCGACAGGAAGCGCGTTCAGGCGGAAGCCGATATGGCGAGGTTGGCGGCCCGTCTCGACAGTCTGGGGCCTCCACCGCCGGTGGAGCGCCATTCGGATACGCGCAAATCCAGCAATTGGGGCAGCGGTTTCTTATGGCTGAGCGCGACTTATGAAACAGTCACTGTGACGGATGACTCTGCCTTGCGAGCCCATCAGCGCGAAAGCCAGGACTTGCATCGCAAGATCGAAAGCAAGGAAGAGTCACTAGCACGAATTATGCGCGAAGAAGAAGAGTTGTCCGGCCAGCGCATTTCGCTAGAAATGGCCAAGAAGCGCTTAGAAAAACAGCAGGTCAAATTGGCTAAGGATACCGAGCGCGCTAAAGCAGCTGCACTGCAGGAACGGCAAACGCTGGTTGCCGACGGCATGCGCAAGTTGACGCGCAACACAGTGGCCAAGCTGGACGACACCGTCGCCTACCTGAATGAGCACTTGGCTGCGGCGGTGCGAACGGTCTTCTTGGAGCAGTCCAAATTACTGGAGTCTTGCGTGCAAGAGCAGTTGATGGAACCACTAAACGCCAAGCGAGCGCAACGCCAGGAAGTGCAATTGTTACTGCAGCAAAGCTCGGCTGAAATCAGCGCGCGCAAGGCACAGTTGCAAGAAGGCTGCGCCGCATTGGCTGAGGTGATCGCCATGACGCAATCCGTATTAGATGCGTGAGGATTCTATGCAATTATCTGAAACCTGGCTTGATGCGTTGAACGCCGCGTTGCCCGCCGCGTGGCAGCAGCCCATGCTGCAAGTGGCTGACAGCGTGCTGCAGCCAGAGCGTCCACTGCGTATCGTATTGGCAGGCGCGTTTACTGTAGGAAAAAGCAGCCTAGTTAACATGCTAGTCGGCGGTGACTGGTTGCCAGCGGCAATGGAGGAGACTACTGCGCTGCCGACCTTTATCGAGCATGGCGTCGGCACCCGGATGCAACTGGTCAATGTGGACGGTACCTCTCGTGAACTAACTGCCGAACAATTTTCAGCCGCCGTGGTCCAGGCGCCGCCCAATGCCGCCTTTGCCTTGCTGACGTTGGCACAGGAATGGCTGTCGGGGGCTGTGCTGGTGGACCTGCCCGGCTTGGGCGGCATGTCGCAAGCCAATCAGCAATATGCGTTGGCGCAGATACAGCAGGCGGATACTGTGCTCTACCTGATTCCACCGCGTGGTCCAGATGCCGGTGACCTGGCCACCCTAGAGCGCATTCGAACCATGGGCAAACACGTCACCGTTCTGGCGACGCGCTGGGATGAAGTGGAACGTGCGGTCGCAGCCGGGGAGAAGGCGCCTGACCTGCATGCGTGGGAGGCTCAGATTGAAGAGGGAAGCAAGCTGCGCATCGGCATCACGCCGGTCAATAAAACTGGCATGGGCCGAGAAGCGGTGATCCGTTTCGTGTGTGAAGCGCGTAGCTCTTTGGCCGGCATCCGCTTGCAGCGCCTGCGCGCCGAACTGACGCCGCTGCTGGAAAATGCATTGGGTCAGAACGCACTGATGCAAAGTGCCTGCCACAGCGACAGCGTGGAAGCACGCCAAGCAGCACACGCCGAACTGCTGCGCCGCAAAATGGCGTTGACCGAGTTGAAGGCTGACGTGCACGTGCAAGCTACGGCAGACCGAACGGCAAGCGCTGCAACCGCCAAAGAACTGGCTGATCGGCACGGTATCGCTTTTAATGCTGCCATGTCTAGGCTAGCTGCGTCGATTCCGGAAGAGGCGCAGTGGGCAGACTTTGTGGCGGCGGGAACCGAGGCTCAGCAGTGTGCGCTCGATGCGCTGGCGCGTGACATGCAGGAACTGTCGGTCGCGTATGGCACGCTGAAACTACCGACGTCGGCGCAGCAGGAGTTCCAGCTGCGCTTGCCACCGCCCCAGCCGGTTGATAGCCAAGATTTCCTCGATGTCGGACGGATGGCGGCATTGCAGAGTGCGCTGGAGGAAAAGCAGCGGACCCAGGCGCAATTGGATCAGACTCGTGGGATTGGCGGCATTCCCGACAGCGAAACGCACCGCCATGCGCTGCATCAGGCTCTGCGTGAACGCCATGCTTTGTTGACTCAGCCTTTACCTCAGATCACGCAGGTAAACGGCAACAACAAGGGAGCGATCCTGGGCCGCATTCTGGGCGAGGTGGCCGATATTGGCACCATGTTTATTAACCCGGCAGCTGCCGGCGCCAAGATCGCCGCTGTAGTGGGAAAAGGTGCCAAGCTGGCCAAGATCACGGTGAACGCCGCTAAGGTTGCTCGAGCCGCGACCAAGACGGTTAAAGTGTTGAAAGCGACCAAGATCGGCGGCAAAGTGGTCGGCGTTCCGCCAGCGGTAATTGATAAATTGGGCATGCTGGAGGCGATTTCGTTCAGCTACTGGGGCGAACGCATCGGTAGCGCCCTAGATGGTCCGCAGGAAGTTAGCGTGGTAGACCCCGATGCCTATGCACAGCAGCAGCAAGACTTACGCGCAGCTGATGAACGGATACTTTCCTACCGCAGCGATTTGGCACGCAGCGCACGACTGGCGGAGGAACATAAGCTGAGTGGCTGGGCGCTGGAGCAGAACCGCAAGGAGCTGGCAATGTTGAAGGCTGATCTGGATGAGCTTACCGTTCGTACCGAACAGCAGGCGCTGGAGTTGCTAGCCCAGCAGACCAAGGACCGGGCACAGCTGGTCCTGCGATATGTTGAGCAGGCGCTGGCACAATGGCGCAAAGTGTATGTTCAGCAAAGTGAGGCCATGGTAGAAATGCTCCGGCTACTCGTCAAGCATCATTGGGAAGAGCGGGCGGATGCCATGATCCGCGAGCGACTGGCTGAGCTGACGGAGCTGACGTTGGCTGTCGATGCTGCACCGGCTGAGCAGCAGGCGACCTTGGAGGCGCTGCGAACGGAAGCAGATGGCCTGCGCTCCAGCCTAAGGTTGTTGGTGCAGTGAGGCCTCTGCATTCCGAGATAGCGACGCCGGAACCGGTGCCAACAGGCACCGCGACCTCCGCCACTAAGCTTTTCGAGACGGTACAGCAGTTCGGCGCTCACATGAGCGCGCCAGTCGCACCGCCTGACAGCGTACTGACGGTAAGGGTGATAGGTGAATTCTCAGCCGGCAAAACGCGCTTCCTGCGCGAATTGCTGGGTCCCTGCATTCCGGTCGCGCTGCTGCCGATCAGCTCACTTGAACGCCAGACTAGGCTGCCTCTGGAAATCACTTACGGTCCTGAAGCGGAACTGCTTCTGGTGGAGCGTCCACACGACGCTAAGCCAGGTGTGCCACTCGCTAGCTACGAGCACTTTCCGCACCGCGCTGAGTTATCGGCGTTCGATCCCATGCGACATCGTCTGCGCCTAGCCGTACCCGAATCACGCCTAATCTTACGGCAGGGCGACGGCTACGGCGAGGGCGCGCGGCGTCTGGCGCTAATCGACATGCCCGGCTGGAATTCGGGCGACGACGCATTAGCGGAAAGCGACGCAAGCACGCTGTTGACCGGCCACTGGAATCTGGCGTTGGGTTATGTGTGCCAGGCCAGCCGCCTGGACGGGGAGTGGAACCAAGATAGATTAACAGAATTCCTGCAGGCAATTGCAGGGGCAGATTTCATTGGCGACCGCTGCAGCCTGCTGTTTATCATCACTCAGTGCCCATCCGAAGATCGCAGTCGCTTGGAAGCGCTGGCACGCGCTAGGGTACTGGAAGCATGGAGCGAGCTGGACGAAGAACCTGAGCAGCTGGACTTACTTGTGTTAAGCGCCGACTTCTCCGCAATGTCACTTGCCGAGCTACAGTGGTTCCGACAGAGTTGCTGGCGCCATCTATTGGCGCCGCTGCAGGACGAGCAGGAACCTCAGCATCCGTGGCTGCCTGCCATTCAAGCCTGGAGCGATGAATGGGCCATCCGGCCGCGCCTGCAGCTCACGCAGCAAGTGCTGGAGCGCGCGGGGATGATGTTGTATAAGGCGCGCAAGGGAGACGAATTTCTGGGCGGGATGAATATGTACCGGCTAATCGGCCTTGGCGATGCCGAACGCTACGCCAAGCTGCAGGCCGCTTGGCTTCGCCAGCTGGGCGCCGACGTTCAACAAGACACTCGCCTGATGCTGGATGGCTTGGAACTTCCGTCGGATCATCCGCTGCATGCTTGGTGGACCCATTACTGGCTGCCGCAGCTGAACGCTACGCTGGCCCCCGCGCGATATTTTTTTGCGGCGGCTGACCTAGCCTTTCGCGACTTATCCGCCGATGCACCGGACCTACAGCAATATTTGCAAAAGGGTCTCGCCAGTCCTTATGCCACTGCCATATCGCAGATGAACAGTGGCTTTGTTCGCCTGATCGACACCTCAAGGGCACTGGTCGGCGAAGCCGCACCACAGAAAGTGGTCGCTACCCTGCTGACGTTATCAATGTTGCATGTCAGTTCAGAGCCCTATATCGAAACTTCATCATGAAACTCCATCAATCGAGCGATCCCATCCTGCAGTTTCTTGCTGATTACAGTAACGAGACCCTAGTTCGTACTTTCCTGGACAGTTTCGGCGACCGCCGCAACGCTGAGCTGCGCCGGCTTAAGGTCCGTATGCAAGGGCTGGAGACGGAAAACCAGGCATTACGGCTGGGCCATTTGCCCATGTCGCCCGACGCGACGCTGGAAACCAGCGTGGAATTGGTAGAGGGCGCAATTCTGACCGGGCAGGTCGTCGGCATCGACCATCTGTACTCGGTCATCAAGTTGGGCGACGGTGCCGAGCATTTAATCCCACTGGCCGAATTCATCGAAGACGAACTGCTGGAAATCGAACTGGGCGACTACGTCAACCTGGTTGCCAGCGTCACGCCTGATGGCGTTGCGCTGTCGCATCTGAACTATAAGAAAATGCTGCGTTGGGTCGAGCTAGTCCACGCATTCGATGGCAACAGCAGCATCAAGATGTTGCTGCAGATGCCAATGAAGGGAGGCTACAGCGTCAGCTATCGCGGCATTCAGGGATTTATCCCGCATTCACAGATCGATCTGAGTCCAGGAAAGCATGTTGACCTCTTGCTGGACACGTTAGTCGAAGTGAAATTGCTGGAGCTGGACCGCAGCGCCAACCGAGTGATTGCATCGCGCAAGCAGGTCATGCAAGAAGCTCGCGACTGTTTCCTGGCGAACTTACGCCAAGGTGACATGATGGACGGAGTCGTGAAAAACATCGCTGACTTCGGAGCCTTTGTCGACGTGGGCGGAATAGTTGGCCTACTCCATAGCAGCCAGATGGGGCCGCTAGCGGCGACTATTGAAGTGGGTGCGATGATCAAAGTACGGGTGATAAAAATAGACCTGGAACAAAAGAAAATCTCACTCAGTGCCAAGCCTGTGGCGCCAGACGCATGGGAGCAGGTTCCCGCGCGCTTGGCTGTCGGCAACAAGTTGGACGGCAAGATCAAGAAACTGACGCAAGCTGGTGTCCTCATTGAAATCATGGCCGGGATCAGCGGATTGGTTTTCCAGTCCGATTTCAAGCATGCCTACCCCGACGACTCAGCTGCACCCAAGGTGGGTGATGTGGTCAGTGTCACGATCCGAGATATCGATGTCGAACGCAAGCGGATCGGATTGCGGATGCGCCGACTACAGGGAACAAAACGCTAACCAATTTTCTCGAAGGTATTGAAGACCTAGAGTTAGACAGTGCAGCCGGAGACATTCGTGACGGACCGAAACCGACTTCAAAAATCAAAACCACTCAAAGAAATTCGACTATTCGACGCCGAGTGCTTTGAAAACCGCATCCACGGGGTCGGAGTAAAAGCTCGTCTGAAACTTGGCAAACAACTCGCCCGGGACCGTCGCAATGTCCGACACACTCGACATTGGTAACAGGATGCGCTTAGCCCCGGCATCGAACGCCACCTGCATGCATTCCGCCAGGTTGCGCACTTGCACAATAGTGCCGCCCAAGCTCATATCTCCCATGACAGCTAGCTGTGACTGTACCGGTTTCGCCAAGGCTGCAGAACATAGAGCAATGAAACTTGCAAGGGTGAGTGCCTGCGGCGCGCCGCTGTTCTGCAGCTCAACCAAATGAGTGTGGAAGTCACGCTCCCCCGGCTTGATAGACGCACTGACACGGGATGAGTTGGCTTTGAAATAGTCGAACGCCACCCGTACAGCTTCACGTGGTGCCACACCTGATACGTTCGCTTTTCCAGAGCCTGGAATAGATTGAATCTCCAGCCGGTATATCCCGGGCATTTCGGACGAGCCCATGCTAATGGTGTGCAAGGTCCCAGGGTTCAAGCGGCCTTCAGGTACCAGCGCGCCGCCCGATTGTTCGGGCACAGTCACGAAGCGCTCCACGCCATCCTCCATATCGATGTAGCTGAAATGGACGTCGTAAAACTCCATGCCACCAATCTTCTTGAGCTGCTCCTTGATGCGACGCCGTGCCTCTAGCGCGTATTCCAAGCATTTTCGCACCGAGTCCTTAGTGTATTCGCCGTTAGGACATATCAACTTGAGCAGGCCTGAAGTCGTGCGCCGCACGGCGATGGTATCGCGCTGGTTCAGGTTATTGCCCAGCTTGAACCACTTGTCGATGGCGTCGGCGAAGCTTTGCTTGCGCATCTCGCGCAGGTACTCGGCTAGATAGTCGACAATCAGGCCATACTGGTTTGTGAAAAACTCCGGTCGCATTTTGGGAATTTCCCAGCCCGGCACATAGGCATGGAAGCGGTCAAAAAATGCTGAGTCAATCATCGCTTCCGGGAATGGCGCCAACAGGTGCGAGGTCTTGACCAACGACTCCACGCTCTGGTTGATGTTTCCCACAAAGACCATCGCGGCGCTGGCATTGATGGACTCCCGGCCCCGGCTGAATGAGCCTGATGCCATGTAGTCCTTCATGATTTGCACGCCGTCGTGGTCTTTGAAGTTGATGCCGGCTACTTCATCAAATGCCACCACGTCCCACAAGCCGACCAAGCCTACCTTCCGTGCGCTCATGTTGTAGAACAAGTTGGCCACGGTGGTTTGTCCGCCCGATACCAGAATACTGTTCGGGCTGATTTCCTTATAAATATGGCTTTTTCCGGTGCCCCGCGGGCCGAGTTCGCAGAAGTTGTAGTTGTTCTCCACCAGCGGCACCATACGCGCCAGCAGGTGCCACTTCACGCGCTCCTTGAAGTGGCTGGGTTCCATGCCGGTCGAGCGAATCAAGCCGTCAATCCACTGCTCATCCGTAAACGACTTGCGCGCCTCGTATAGGGCCGCCATGTCCATGTTCGGCATCTGAATGGGCTTAAGCTCCGTTACCGTGAACGGTGACCCCTTCTGGTCCTCTTCATAGAAGTATTTCAGTGTGACGATGCACCAGATGCCACCCACCAGCAATTTTTCGAACTGACGCACATAGCTGCTGGAAATCTCGGCATTTTTCACGCCCAGGTTGGATAGCAACGCCTCATACACGTCCCGCTTTTCATTGAGCTTGACGGTGACCTTGTCGATGACCTTGTATGTGCCGCTCTCGCGCACCTTGGATTTGACCTTCTCCGCCTCGTCAGCGCGCACGTAGTTTTCCGTGAGGATGCGCTTGACGTTGACTAGGCCATTCTGGATGACGGCTTCATCATTGCTCGCGCAATACATGCCGAGCAGGTACTCCAGCACGTACACCGGCACGTTCGCCCCCTCTTTAATCAGCTTGGTCAGGTCCTTGCGCACGACCTTTCCAGCAAAGTGGGTGTTGAGCAACGTGTCGAGGCTAGTATCCGGCAGTTCATGAGCGGATATTGCTGCGGGTGTCGGAGTTTGCATCATTTCAATGTTCAAAAGTCGTTACCAAAGGCTAAGTCTACCTTGACCGGCAAGCGCAGCACCTCCACGTTGCTCACGGCATCGCGCATCACCAAATCATAGTGCTTGTGCGGGTCATGCGCACCAGCCAGCACAGTCAACAAAACCGAGCGCTTGCGCTCATCAAGCAGCTGCGATGTGCTGTCAAAAGTGATGGACTGCACGTTGCTGATGGGTTTGTCGTTATCAGAGCCATCGCGCAGCGAGACCACGACAGAACGAGCCAGCACCCGCTCCGACACCGCATCTGTCTGGATAAACTCGAAGCGCTGCGTGTTCGTCACCACCTTGTTTACGGCGCCCAACAGGCTAACGCTGACGTATTTGGTCTTGGCATTTTCTGCCTCGCTGAGCCGCACGGTGATGACTGGCACCACAATCTCCTGCGGCATGGCGCTGCCATGGACGAAGCGTGCCCCGCCGGCAAAATGGAACCTGCTGGCTCCCTTAGGCACCCAAAAATCCAGACTGCCTTCCTGAGTGGTGCCAGCCGTCACCGCCGTATTACCAGACCAGGCTTTGGGGGTTGCGCCCAAATCACGGCCAATCAGGTAGCGCTTTTTGGCTTTCAATGTTCCTGCGGGCTTGTCATCCAGCGTGGATTTATCTGATTCATCGAGCGCCGATTCCTGATACATGAATCCGTGGTCGGCCGTAACCAACACGGTGGAGCCATTGAGGCTATGAATGATGAAACCCAGCACGTTAGAGAGTTCCTGCACCGTCTGCGCGGCCGCCTCAAAGGTCTTGGTCTCTGACGCCTGCTTGTCGCCAGTCATGTCGATGCGGTCGTGGTAGACGTAAACAAGCCGCTGGTCGCGCACCAGCTCCCGCCCCTTCTCTTTGCCCAGTCCCATCAGGTCTTCGGCCTTGACGGCCAAGCCATCAAAGCGCTGCAAGTGTTCGCTACGCTGTTCCAGCGTAGCTACGGCATGTCCATCGGCCAGCACATCAAGGTTGGCGCTCTCTTTGTAGGCCAGCGTCTCGTGCGGCAGCAGCGAGGCCATCCCCAGCGCTGTATAGCTGGGCAACACCCCCAGCATACCGTCCAGCGATGCCTTGAAGCGACTCTTGCTGTTGGTGTGCTGCACCAGCTCCTGAGCCACCTCATACCGGAACGCATCGGAAATTATTACAAACACTCGTTTAACCCCGCCGTCAAACAGCGGCAGCACCTTGCGCTCATAGAATTCCTGCTGTGGCGTCACATCAGGTAGGTTCCAGTTGTTCAGCAAACCTTGTGGTCCTTCTATTACTTTTGACCAAGCGGCGCTCAAGTGCGGGATGAACCAGCCTGAGTACACGCCTTCAATCGTCTCGCGCAGCTCGTGCAACACGGCCCAGCCCATGGGCTCGACCGCGTCGGCCGCCGTATGGAAGTGCCGGTACAACTGGTCAAAGCGGAACAGCTCATCTCGGTATTGCGCAAATGCGGTGCCCGCATCGACAAAACTGAAGCCCGACGAGTGGGCCGCCTTCAAGCTAAAGAAGTCAGCGGCAGCGGTCAATGCGTCGTAACATGCGGCCAAAGCGCGGGTGCGCTCGTTAGCGCTGGCCAGCAGCGAGTTAGCCCAGTGCCCGTCGCGGCGGCGCGCCATCAGCGTGCGCACGACGTCCATATTGGCACCGGCGCCGGCGACGATACGCTTCTTGAGGTCTTGCACCACCCGCAATTCGACATCTTCAAACGTCATGCACTCAACCAATTGCTCGGCCGACTGGCCCGACAACAAATTCACAAGGTCCAGCTCGTTTGCCACGGCTTGCGCCAGTGCGTCGTAATTGGCGAACTGTGCAATGTCAGAACGCCAGCGGCCGACAAAAACTGATGCATTTGAAGCCAGGCTGCGGTCAGGCAACACAAAATGGGCCAACTGACGAGGTGCATCGCCCTGTAGGCTTCGGCAGAAATCCGTGACCAGAATGCGCAACAATAAGTCGCGTAGACTCGGATTGACATCGGTATAGCCCAGTTGGACTTGTACCAACTCCCAGAAAGCGGGAGTCAAATCGTTGGCGGCAATGTCCTGCCAGGCTTTGGGCTGTGCCGACAAGTCAGCCACACCTTCCACCACCACAGCGCTGTACAGACGCTGCAACATGGCAAACAACTCGGGTTCGTCAGCGCGGGTCAGTACCGCCAGCATTTTGCGGTCCAGGTCCGACGCGTCATCGCCCGGCAGGACCAGGCGTTTGAGACGGTCTACGCGGTCCTTGGCGCGCAGGAACTTGGCACGCTCCTTCAAATGAGCACGCAGTCCTTGCGTGCTCAGCCCCAAATCCTCCAGCAATATGGAAGTAGAGTCCGCACGAAACGATTTGCTGCGCATTCGCACATCGAGCAGCCAATCCTTGGCCGGCTCCGGCTCCGGCTTGACGCTGTAAATCAGCCACCGCTGGTCCGGGGCGCCCTCAATGTCGAGCTTCACTCGGAGCGAAGCGCTGTCATCCAGGCGCACCAACTGCACACCATCCAGCGCAAGGCCATCGACGGCAGAAGCAAACTCGGCCTCCACGTCATGCCAGAACACCACAGGGTAGATGGCAAACAATGTGGTCAAACTATCAAACAGGCGTTGTTGGCTCATTTTCTTTTCTTGTACTAGTTTTCGCTGGTGTATTACGGGCCTACGCCCTGTCAAATAGATATTCAGAAGCTTACGCGGTGATGAGAATTTTTTGCGCATGCAGTTCTACAGCGGCCATCAGACACAGGTCATTCATGCCAGCGCACCACGCCCACAACGTTGACAAAAGGCACCACGGTTTCCAGGCATGACATGAGCGATAGAAATTATCCAATCCGGGTCAATCATCGCTAGCGCCTCCAGTCACAGTCTTCACCTCCGCCAACAAATCACCAAATTTCCCATAGTTAACTTTAACGCCGTGGTCCAGGTCGAGTCTAACGCGCATATCGGCGTGGTGGCGGAGTTGTTCGTCATAGGCCAGCAGTTCGACGTGTTTCTTCTTCAGCCTCTCAACTTCCTTGGTCAGCTTATTACGGGTAGCAGTACTAGTGGCCGCCGCCGCGTCTTTCTCCAGCATGTCGATACGGGACTGAATTTTACCCGTTAGGGGCACGACATATTCGGCGCGCATGCGGGCGAGTGTGCCCTCATGATAGCGATGCAAGTAGACCAGTGCTTGGAACGCACCTTGTTTGCCGCTCGAAAAGAGCCAATAGATAGGCCGCTTTTTGTAGGTTTGCAGGTGGTCCTTGTAGAACTTATATGCCAAGTAACGGCGAATGGTTTCATCCGGAGTTTCGCCAGTTTTGGGGCCAATGCTTTGGGCAAGCCAAGCCATGTTTTCAGTGAGCGTTTCGGCCCCCCAAACGGATAGCAAAAATTCACGGATGCGGGAAGCAGCCTCATCCTCGAACCAGAGTTCGTCCGTCAAGGGCACAATACCGTCGAAGTCAGCAGGGAATTTGACATAGCGGGAGGCATCGAATCCGACGTTCTCGGCATCTGCATAAATCAAACCGGGTTCGTCCAAACTGTAGCGCCCCATCATGCAGCCGATAGCGTAGGAAATCAGGCGCTGGCTGTCTTTCTCGCGGTCCGCGATGGCCAGTGTTACCTCGTTTGGTAAAACATCTGCCGATAACACAGCGTCTAAACCATAAGCTTGTATGAAATAGCGATTATTCTCAGTCTCCAGGCGAGTTACCGTTGCGCGAGCAACTTCAGTTTTCCCTTGCCAACGGCCCCAGTCCTGCTCAATTGCAAGTGGTATAGCATTTTCAATAATTGGAGATTTGGCAAAACCCCAACTTGTTTCTTGGTAGTTCCAGTCTTTTCGAGAAATATCTATCAGCTCAACAACTGAATCAAAATCATAATTTAGGATAACCGGCATTTGCTCTAAATAACCAGGCGGGAGGTTAATTGTCGGATTCAGAGCTGGCAACAAATATGATGAAATTTTGCTATTAAGCAAGCCCAAGAGTGCGTAATTGCTATCTGAGGAATTAGCTTGCAGAATCCCCGCTGCGGAATCGAATAGAAAACCATTATCATGATATCTAAATGAATTGACGGTAGAAGCAATTACGTTCCAACAAACTGCTGGCTTAAATATTTCATTCAAGTTGAAATTATGCGCCCACAGCCGTTTCCCAGAGGGATGCAGAGTGTTTCTCAAAACCTCTCCATCGTTTTGCCAATTTACGACAACGTCGACATTGCCGTACCACCGTCGAAAACCTCCACCCTTTGCATAAGGAAACCACTTTTTTCCACTTTCCATTGCACTTTCGCGGGTTAATCCCAAACCTAAATTATTCCAAGCAACCTCATGCCAATATCTGACATATAAATCGTTTTTACCCGTAGCCATTCCAATTCTGGCTCGCCCAAAGTCAGAAATCTTTTCTAACTTCTCAAAAGAATCGAAAGCAGCCGCATCTAGCCAATATGAAATAGGGTTGCCAGGAATTTTCCAAAAATCATCGCTTCTTGTATTATAAAACCATCCACAAGAGCGATTTGATATTGCTTCCAGAGTTTTCGGCCCCTGATTTTCAGCACCTCGAAAATCTGATAATCTTACAAAAGAGGCCTCATAATTTGCTACGTGCTGCACGTTGAATACAAACGTACACAAATGTGCCTTCGCATCCTCGAAAGCATCATATTCGAGTTGAATAAGCGACGCAAGAGTCCTTTCGCGAAGAATTTCCTTCCTCAACTCTTCAAATGAAGAAATAAACATCCAGGTAAACGATGTTACAATTCCGACAATTCCACTATCCTTGCAGAATAACGCGCTTCTTGATATGAATGCGGAAAAAAGGTCCTTTTCGCACGTACGGTGATATTTATTTAAATATTTCTTTACGTCGGCGTTGAAGAATTGTGACCCCATATAAGGCGGATTCTCGACGACCGCATCAAAACGATTACCTAAAATTCGCGCCTGCGACACCAGCGGCATCAAATCCTGTGCAGCTGCTTTGGCGTAAAGGTCGCCGCTCACGAGTGCCTGCTGCAAATATTCAGCTAGTTCTTCCAATTGAAAATTTAGTGCTTGCGGAATTTGAATCAGCGAGCCAAAAGTCTTGGCCTGTAAAAATGTAGCAATGAGTGACCCGATTGTTGCACGCATCGAGCCGCCCCCGGTATTGACTGTAAAAGACTCCTCCAAACTTCCCTGTCGGAGGGAGTCCGGGAATAGGTCGTTGACATTCAATCCTTCTACAACAGCGGTGCCTATGGTCTGTGCACCAGCATGTTCCAGGAACGAATGCAACGCCTGCGCCAATTCGTCAACATCCAGGCCGCTACTTTCCTGCAAAGAAAGAACGTTTAACTTAACAGGGGAATCAAAGAGACGCCTATCGTCCGCACGGGCCTTCATCAGCAAGGCAAAGCCAGCCAATTGGGCGGCACGGTCGTCTATGTCAAGCCCTGACAAGTTCTTCTCTAAAATCAGACGGGGGATTGCGCGCGGCAGATAGCCTTGGTCAAGGTAGATAGTCTTTAGCAAATCATAGGCTTCGACCAAGATGTGGCCAGACCCACAAGCGGGGTCGAGCAGCGTAATAGATTCCGGATTCAGGCTACCGCCATCCTCAGTTATCCGGACACGAATAAGGGCCTCAAGTTGACTTTGTACTTCAGGAGTTTGGCTGGAGGGCTCTATGTAATAGGGCCAGTTGTGCCTTAACGAACTTTCCGGGTTGGCCATCAACCATATTCGGCCGACACTATTTTGCACCAAATATTTAACAATCCAGTTAGGAGTAAAGAGTTGAGTGGCTGCCGGTATATCCTCACTCCTTACTACTTTCCCAATGACTTCCTCTTTCTTCTCGCTGATATAAAATTGGTAGAGCCATCCAATAATTTCTACGTCCTTCCAATCCTCCTCATCGATGCTTGCCACAAGCTTGGCAATAACAGAATCGGTGCGCAATAAATTATCCGGCAGCAATAATTCAGTCTCATCGTCGATGTGCTCAAATAAGAACGGCATTGTGTTGCTGAGCGCATTGCACTGAGCTACGAGCAGAAGGCGGTAAAGTTCACCATCGCGGTTGCCGGCCAGCTTCATTTCCGTCACTAGAGCAGCCTTCAACCCTACTAAGTCGCCACTTTGGGCCAGTTCCGCAGCGTAAGTGAGGATATCTGGTAAGCCGCCTTCCAGACTAGAAAGTGCGCGGTGGCCATGGCCCAGGTAGTCATGTAACTCCATGTAGCGCAAAGCCGCAAATCGATTGAACCAGGTGTAAGCCACAGCTTCCATTGTCTGGGCAAAGCCGTCTTTTTGAATGCGAGTGATGAGTTGTTGGCGCTGGCTGTGGACTTTAATAGGCCAGGCTTGGCCTGCAATCACGGTTGCGTCGCCGTGCGGTTGGCTGATAGTCACCTCCAGCCTACCAGCCCTTTCTGACAAGCCGAGCAAATTGGCGCGGGCAGTAACGGCGGCAATGAAGTCTTTTCGGGCTTGCGGGGCGTAAGACTTGAGTTTGGCTTTGTTCATGAGTCAGGTAAATTTTCTCAGCTGCCCCGCGCTTGGCGTGAGGACAGCCATTAGATAGGTTGAAAAAGCGCTAAAGCGTCCTATCGGACGCGTTATTGAATCCGCGCTATTTGACCGGCACGCACTGCTGTAAGTAGCGCATCTTTCAGCTTGCTTAAATAGGCGTCCACGTCGGCTTCGGTTTCCAGATACGTTTTACTGGATAGTTCCGCAGCGCGGATAACGCGGGTGGTCTTGACCGTAGGCGTCGGCACATTGGGCTGGCCGGTCTGCAGTGGCGTTATGATATTACCGGGCATCTCAACATGGTCTGGGTGTTTGGCCACAGCCGCTTCAATGATGTTGATGGCGTCGTCCATTGCATCGCCGCCTGCCGCTTGCAGAAGCATAATTTGCGCAATACTAGTCTGGCTGGCGATGCGAACTTTCAAAGCTTGCAGCGGGCGCAGCGCTTTGTTGCTGAGGTCGGGCTTGGCTGCCGCTGCCCCGAGCTTCGCCTCCACCTCGGCTAGCTTACTATCGATGGACAGTAGGGCTCTTTCACGTTTTTCTTGCGCCAGTTGTTCATTGATGGCGGTGACAGAGGCCAGCAGTGGCTCAATGCGGCTGACCTGACCATAGGGCTTGGGGTTATCGCGGATATGGGCCAAGTCAACCAAGGCGGTGGCGGCTTGAGGCACTTTAGTCAACGCTTCACGATTGCTTTCGAACGCGCTCAGGCCATCGAGCAGCTTGCGCCAGGCGGCAATCTGGGTCTTGTAGAAGTTGACCAAGTCGTGAATGTCGTCCGCAGCATCCAGCCACTCGTTCTTAGCCGCCAGCAGGACTTCGATGAAGGCAAAGCTGTCGCGCGTAGCAAGTTGCTGAGCGATACGGGTGAGCGCGGCGTCGATGTCGGACTTGCCAGGGTAGTGCGGTGCGGCGGCGGTATGAGCGTAACTTTTGAGCTCGGCTTGCCAATCCGTTAGTCGGGCACGGAAGTCGGCAACCAAGCTGTCTTCTTCTTCGCGCCCCATTTTCTGGAACAGCTCCTTATACAATTCGCGCGCGCGTTTGATTGCAGTGGCGTCAGCCGTTTTGCGCTTAAGAATAGATACCTGCTTGAAGCGGACGGACTTGGTAAGCGGGTCGGCAGCGGATACGGGGTCCAGGTCGGAACCTTCGAGCATGAGTTTGATTTCGCCGGACATAAACAGGCGGGCGATGAGCAGCACTGTTTCCCACTCGGGCTTCCAGCCCCATGGGATGCCGGCAAAGCGGTCGACCACGTCTGACAGCAGTACCCGGTTCTGACTGGCGGCCAATTGCAGGTAGTCGCGCATTTCTTTGATGGCGAGAGCATTGCCGGCTTCGCCGTCCAGCCCCAACGAATGTTGGCCCAAGTCGTCCGCATTGAGTACGGCCTTGATTTCGGCTATTGCGTCAACCTGGCGCACCTTGAGATATGGCAGCTTGCTGTAGGTATTGGTGATGAGGTAATTGAGAAGCTCGTCGAGCACTTTGTCCGGACTGGCGGTCTTGATTTGAACCGGCTGGCCCAGCGCGTAAAAATCGCCTGATGCGATAAGTTCGGAAAGCTGATGCACCAAGCGCATACGGCGTTCGCGGTTTTCGTCCTTGCGGTCGGCCAAGATGCGCTTGAGCGACGGACTGGCCTGGTCGGCTTTGGGGCTGATGATGTATTTCTCGATTTGCAGGTATAGCGCCAATTCGATATCTAGCCGTTCGCCTTCCGGCAGGCGCACCACGGCGCGGCCGTTGCCTTCACTGCTGCGCAGAATGCAACGTGCTGGCTGGAGCCGTTCGTACTCATCACCGAGCGGGGTGAACACCTCAAAGCTCAGGACGTGGTTGGCGTGGCGCCACGGAGCACCGTCAAGCAGGCGGTTGAATTCGTAGTCGGCCTTGGTGCCCCGGTGACGCACCTTGGTTTGGTCCTTGAAAATATCCTCAAAAATCAGCTTTGCCAGTTCACGGGACTTTTCAGCAGCTGAGACCTCGACATGACCGATTTCGCGGGCAACATCACGCTCTTCGTTCGTCAGGAAGAACCACAGGTCACCGTTACGGCTGACCAAGCGCTCCCGCTCCAGACGCGCCAGACTCTCTTGAATCTTGCGCTTGAGCGCGAGCTTGTCCGCATCAATCTGGTCGATGCACAGCGTGGCAAGGTTGTCGATGGTCGGTTTGACGATGTCGGGGATATAGCGAATCAGAAACATCGCCTTTAACAGCAAACTGTCATAGGACTGCAAGCCGGGATTGTCCGGCGCCTGGTCTATCGAGCGCTTGGCGACGCCGTCAATGAAGCTCTCGATGGCGGGATAGAAATCGTACAGAGGAATCAACACGTCGATGCCGTGGTTGGCATTGCGCACAGCCGCGGACTGGAAGGCATCAAGCAGCGAACGCTCGCCGCGAGACAAGTGCTTGCCGGTGGCGCCCACCTTGCGGATGGATTCGAAAATCTTTTGCAGCAGCGTGAACTGGTATGGCGCAAACGGGTAGTAAGTGACGAATTCAGCGGCGTCCTTGTAACCACGCAAGGTCACGGAGTTGCCCGAGAACCCGAGCTGATTGTTAATGACGTCACTCTTGCTCGCGAAGGCATCGCGCAGTGCAACGTGGGCGGCCTCCGTCTTGGACAACAGGCGCTCGCCGATTACTTCGTCTGTGTTGCTGCTGGCCAGCGACAAACGGGTATGGAAGCGGGCTTGAATCTTGGAGAAGTCCTGGCCTTTGGACTTGTTGTCTTCGCCGATAGCCGCGTCGATATCTTCCTGGCTGGTGACTATGACCCAGGCGCGGCCCTTGCACTGAGCCCCCAGCTGCTCAGTGATGGTCTGCAGGTTAAGCATCAGCGGGGAGCTGGCCCCGATGAACTGGCCCACCTCATCAACCAAGAAGATAACCTTGTGGCTGGAGGGCCGAGTACTCAGGTAATCGTTGACGACCTTGGCAAACCCTTCAAGGGTGATGCGATAGTCGGCTCTTGCATTGTCGAACCACTTGCCAGCTGATTCTGGCGTCATCTTCAACGCTTGGGCGAGCGCGGTCACGATGTCGTCGCGGTAAAATGCGACCGCATCGCTCTCTTGCTCCCAAGCGCCACCGTTGGAGGCAGCAAAGGCAGTCTTGAAGGTTTCGAACGCCCCCTTGGCAATGAGATGACGTTCCATGTCCGCGATGTGCGGAGAGTCGCCCGACAAGCCCACCTTCTCGTTGAACACGCGCAAGAAGACCTGCAAGATGGCGTCGGGGTCGGATTTGTTGGCTTTGGCATCGATATTAAACAGGATGACGTCTGCCGTGCCCTGCACCGCTCGCTGAATATCAGCATGCAGCATGGCATCTTTGATTTTTTGATGGTCAAAGAACTGAGCAGCGTTGCGTTTCTCCCCGATGTTGGGGTTATAGGCCTCAATGTTTTCAAGCAAATAGGACAATATCTTGATGAAGTGCGACTTGCCGGAACCGAAGAAACCAGACACCCATACACCCATGCGGTCCGTGATGGCGGCGTCATGCGGGCGGTCGATGGCCGCCAAGTAAGCGTCAAAGAACTTGCGCAGGTATTCGCTAATCTGCTTGGTTACGACGTATTCTTCCAGCTCTTGCCAGACGCTTGCAGCATCCATCTGGTCGGCCTTGATTACGCCATTGATGGGACGGTCGATTGGCTTGAGGAAAAGCTGGCTGATTTTCATATTATTCTGGCTTAATTATTAACGGGAATGTGCCGCCAGGCGGCTTGAACTATCTGGATTGCCTGAGCAGGTTGCTATATTGTTTCTGGCACTAGGCGGAAGGCGCGGTAGTAGTGGTCTTCAGCCAATGTGTTGAACAGGCGCAGTGAATGCCCATCGTAGCGGCCAGGGAAGAACATCAGCAGGGGAGTGTTACCCATGATTGGATGCAGCGCTGACAGCAAGGTGTGCGTGCGGAGCATGGGGTACACAGAACCGACGCCGGTCAAAATCAACAGGTCGAGATTTGGAATGTCGTGCTTAGACGCTATTTTTTGAGCAATTTTATCTTCTTTGAGTACTGAGCGCAGCGCCGTCAGCGTGCTGTCGTCGCCGTTCCTAAGCTGCATGTCGATAGTTTTATCGAGCAGTTTGCGCTCCTCCAGTAGCCCAGTCACCAGTTGAAGCAAATCGATGGTGTCGGCGCGCAGGGCCGGCACTTGTTTTGTCAACGCAGGCAATACGGTGCCATACAGAAAGCCGCGCAGCTCTAGCTCGCGGTCGGGCGGGTAGTCAAAAATCCAGAAACCGATTTCATTGCCCAGGCCTTTGCTGTCCAAGAAATCACGCGATGTCACGCGCGGCAGGATTTGGTTTAGGCGTTCATCAAAGCTCAGAATCATCTTGCACGTTCCAGACATTCAAGGACATAGGATTCACCGTGTTCGTTCAAGTAGCGCCGCACATCGGGGTGTAGGGATTGGGGGGTCAACTTCATCGACTTTGAACTATCAATGTACTTCGCCTCGACCAAAATGCGCAGGATGACTTGAAGCATCTTGTCCTTCGTGGATTGGGGCCATCCGGCCAATGACGGGTCGTGATGTTCACATTCAGCCAAAAAATCCTGCCAGTCGGACCGAACCAGAACCGACTCAAGTCGTCGCTGTCGGTCCGCGTAGACGCGAAGCATAAAGTCACCCAACAATAGGCTATGTTTGACGGCAGCCGCCAGGAGCATCTGGATGACCACTTCGCTTTCGCGTTCGGCAATCATTTTCCAACCTTCTGCATCCAACATAGTCAACCGGCGACGTAGAAGTCTGGCCTGTCGAGCCGCAGTGGCTGCGGTCCTCTTCTGAAGGATATTTTCTGTCTCGATGGCATATGTCCACGCCGCCGCGTCGGGATAGGTCAGCAACAGTTTAGCAATGCGTCGGCTCTCAAGCGGAAGCAGAGCGCCTACATAGATTTCTGCGTTATACCTGGTCATGCAAGTACAATAATTGGGGCGACGGGTAAATGCTTCATAGCTTTCAAACGAATTATCTTTAAGCTAATCAGTCTAACTGATCGCATTCCCCTAGCGCAATGCCAACTGAGCCACTCCCGAACATTTCCGTTGAGAAATAATGCCTCTTGGGCAACTCCCGGCCTAGCCCATGCATCTTCGGCCATACGGCTGATTATTCTTCCCGAACTCTTCTCCGAGTTCCCCCAGCCAAGTGCCTAAAAATCTCGTTCGCCTTCCCTTGAACTTTCTCCCAACAAGTTTGAAGGCTTAAAGCTTTGTTACCAATCGCAAATGATTAATGGTATATTTCCAACATAACATAGTTGCCACTATTAAAGATTACGCTTAGAAGTTAAATCGTAAATCGGCAAAATGAGACCCCATTCACTGGTACGCATGCCCCTAGAAGGCGCAAGCCTAGGAGAAATATTTGTGGCACGTCCCCTCCGGAAGACCAAGCTGGACGGCACGCCTTATTCACGGCGCGAAGTCGTTGAAGCCGAGATTGACAGAATCACAATCATTGGCGGCGCTGAACTGGTGCTTCGCGCAGCTCTGTGGCCAAGCTCCGCTTCAGGTTTCGTTTCGGCAGAAGCATTGCTGTACTTCGTCCGAACCTTGCCAGACGGCGCTCATCGCGACAAACTTACCGAATATTTACTTGGCCGTGTGGTTCGTCGCATACCACGGCCTGCGGACGCTGGCAGCCAAACGGAGTCTCTCACAAGAATGAACATTCGTGAGGACGTGGTTGACCGGTTCGTTGATCTCCTGATGAGCGACCGCGCTGAGTATGAGGATCGCTTGGATTACTACGAAATCAATTTTAACTCGGCCATTGCCACGGCTCGACAAGACGCCAGCAATCGACATTGGACGCACGAGAACCGCAGCGATGAGCTCGGGTCGGGCGAGATGGAGGTTTCCGAACAGGTGGAAGCTGCGGCCGGAAACTACAACCCTTTTGACGCCGACGAACTTGACAAAAAAAATTACCGGTTACTGCTCGACGATGCGATTGACAGCCTACCTGAGTTCCAACGGAGGATCGTCGAGATGTTACGCCAAGAAATTCCCATTGAGTCAAAAGACCCTTCGGTTGACTCCATAAGCAAGGTGTTGGGCAAGACCGAGAAGACCATCCGCACGCATCGAGACAAAGCCTTCGTCTCTTTGAAGATGCGTCTGGAACGCAAGGGGAGGATTTGATGACTGATCTTTCAACTCACACACGAGAAGACGTCCTAAACGCCTTCGCCATGGATTTCGAGCCTGGAGCGGGGGTACTTCAGCGGTATCTTTCGCAGTATCCCGAGTATTCATTACAGCTTGTGGACCTTGCCAGAGAGCTGTCCCGAGAGTTCGACGACGATAGTTCGTTGAGCGCTGATGATCTCGCTGCTGTGGACGCAGGTATGCGCAGACTCCAGAAAGCTTCGATATCTCTGCATACCTTGCAGGCGGCACCAGCAAAGACATTCACTGACGCAGTCAAAACGTTGGGATTGCCGATTCAAGTTGGCCTTGCTTTACGCGAGTGTAGGATCGAGGCTTCAACCGTGTCTTCTCGCGCACTCGCGAAACTGGCTCGGGCACTTGATGCAACAGTAGAGGTCCTTCTCGCCCATCTGGCCTTGCCCCCGCAGACATCTCAACTTCGCGCAAGCAAGTCGAGCACTAAGCCCGTGGCAGCTGAAAAAGTGTCGTTAGAAAGAATTCTGAGAGAGGCTGGGTGCGACGAAGATGCCTTATCGAAGTTTCTTAACGACGAGTAGCGATGGACGCTGTAGAGCTCGCGCGACAACACGCCAAACGGCTTCACGATCAAGCAGTTGAGCGTGGAGGCGACCCGTGGATACCTTATCAATTCGTGGTCGGTATTGCAAACGCCCTTGGGATTACTGTGGAGGCGTGTGTCCCCGGTGCTTCTATCCTAGATGGTACACATGCAGGCTTTGACGCTGAAATTCCTCTCATCGTTCACGAGAATGTAGGAAGCCCATTTGAACAGGCTTTCCTGGTAGCGCACGAAATCGGTCACGCCGAGCTAGGAGATGGAGACGCCGCCTGGGCTGCTGTCCAAATTGACCCAACTCGAATATCGGAGGCTAGTCCGGTCGGGATGGACCGGGTTGCTGACTACAGCCGGCGACAGCGACGAGAGGTACAAATGGACCTCTTCGCCAGAGAGCTCCTTCTACCCAGACCTTTTTTGGTCGACCTCCACGTTGGCCAAGGTCAGACTTGCTCTCACATCGCAGCGCGACTAGGCGCACCGTTCGAAGTCGTGGCGCAGCAGATGCTTGATGCGCTTCTTCTTCCCCCTGTTCCTGTCGATTCTGTTGCGGCGCCTACTGAGATTCCTCTCAATAAAAAGCAAAAAGACGCAGCGGACCATCGCGGTGAAGCGTTTCTTCTTCAGGCTGGCCCTGGAACTGGTAAAACACGTACTCTAGTGGCCAGAGTTGAAAGTCTGTTAGACGAGGGCGTCGATCCAAGGCGCATCCTTCTCCTGACCTTTTCGAATAAGGCCGTAATTGAGATGGCCGAGCGCATCGCACTGAAGCGGCCGAAGGAAGCTGCAGCACTCTGCATAGGAACCTTCCATAGTTTTGGCTTGGACATCCTACGTCGATTCAATGACCGGTGCGGCCTGCCTACCGACCCCCGGTTGATGGATCGAACGGAAGCTGTAGAGCTCATTGAGAACGAATTCCCACGGCTCGGCCTAGTCCACTACCGGAATCTCTACGACCCGTCCCAGACCGTTGCTGAAATCTTGAATGCAGTATCGCGAGCAAAGGATGAAGTCGTTGATGCGGCGGGGTATCAGGCGCTGGCGTCCTCGATGCGCGCTACAGCGTCCGACGAAAGCGATGTGCTTGCCGCTGAAAAGGTAGCAGAGGTTGCGAAGGTCTACGCGCGATATGAAGAGCTTAAAGCGGCCGCGCAATGTATTGATTTTGGTGACTTGGTCATGCGCCCGGTGCTGCTGCTGGAAACCGATAAAGCAGTTAGAGCCCAGCTTCAGGGCGCCTATGACCACATCTTGGTTGATGAGTACCAGGACGTAAACCGCAGCAGCGTGCGGCTCCTCACGGCTTTGAAGCCTACGGGTGCAAACCTGTGGGTGGTTGGAGACGCCAAACAATCTATCTACAGGTTCCGCGGAGCTTCGTCGTTCAACATGTCCCGCTTTGGGCGGGAGGATTTCCCTGGCGCGGTACGCGACAGCCTGGAAGTCAACTACCGGTCTACTTCGGAAGTGGTCGACGCCTTTTGTACCTTTGCAACGAATATGTCCGCTGCCGACGGTGAGAAAACTCTTGATGCGGATAGAGGGCCGAGCGGCGAGCTACCCGAGGTTATCAAGGTGGGCAGCACACCACTGCTGACATCTGCTATCGCGGATCACATAGAAGAGCTGCGTGCCAAGGGCTATCGTTATCGCGACCAAGCAGTTCTGTGCCGCGGAAATGACCGGCTGTCTGATGTCGGACGCGACCTGGAGCGCGCCGGTATTCCGGTACTTTTCTTGGGCAGCCTTTTTGAGCGCCCGGAAGTGAAGGACCTTGTAGCTTTGCTTTCGCTCCTCATTGACCGACGTGCCATGGGCCTGATCAGAGCCGCTTGCTTGCCAGAGTTTGCGATGGATTTGGAGGACGTGGTCCGCGTCTTTGAATATTTGCGTGAAAATGATGCGGAGGCCGGGGCATGGCAAGTTGGCGCACCAGATGAATTGACTGCCGCCGGGCAGATCGCACTTTCTAACCTTCAATCAGCCTTTGTGGGCTTCGGAGCAACTTCACAGCCTTGGACCGTCCTGACGACCCTTCTTTTGGACCGGACAAGGATGGCAGCGCGAATTGCTGCGTCGACCAGGGTGTCTGAGCGTGCACAGGGCATCGCGATATGGCAGTTTATGAATTTTGTCCGCGTTCAGCCGAATGGACAAGGGCTTCCGATTCAACGGCTTTCCGACCGCATAAGAAGGCTCTTGCGTTTGCGGGATGACAGGGACCTGAGGCAACTTCCTGCGGCAGCCCAAGGTATTGACGCTGTGCGCCTAATGACGATTCACGGGTCAAAGGGGTTGGAGTTTCAAGCAGTGCACATTGCAGGCGTAAATCAAGACTCGATCCCGGGATCGTTCAAGTCATCGAAGTGCCCTCCGCCTGCAGGCATGGTAGCTGGTGGCCACGGAAGTGCTGAGGAGATTGGGCGTGCGGCGCACAATGAAGAGCAGGAGTGCCTTTTCTATGTCGCGATGTCACGCGCGAGGAATCACCTAGCATTTTATGGGGCAACTGCTACAGCAAATAGCCGGTCCAGGCCACTGTCGCCGTTCCTCGGACGCATTGGAACAGTCACGGAGCGAACTGTGACGCCGATTACGGTGATGCCCCCGGCTCCTGACGACGTGTCCATTTCCGTTGCACTTTCTGGCACACCACGCTTCAGCTCTGATGCAGTGGCACTTTACGAGTCGTGCGCTCGACGTTTTCTTTATACTCATCTGCTTCAGGTAGGAGGCCGCCGCCGGATGAGTTCGTTTATGCAGATGCATGAGGCAATCCGTGAGGTTTACCGCGCCATCGTGGCGCATGGAAGCGCGCCAGCTGAAGAGCTGGGTGATTTGCTCTCGAAAGCGTTTGTCACCCACGGCCTGAATGGACATGGTTACGTGGATGACTATCGCACGATGGCGACCACGATGCTCCAGTATTTTTTGGATTCGAGGGCCGGCGCGCAGGTCGAGGCTCCAACGGCGCTGCACATCTCGTTCGAAAACTTTGAGGTGGAGGTCCGACCGGATGAAATTCTGGTGCGAAATGGCGTGCGTGCCTTCCGCCGGGTGAGAACTGGGCATGCGCCCAGCAAAGACGGAAAGGACGTAGGGGCCGCTGCGTTCTTGCTGGCAACCCGTGCCGCCTTCCCCGATGCACACGTCGAGCTGGTGTATCTAGCGGACTCCGAATCGAAGCCACTAACACTATCCCCCAAAGAGTTGAGCAACCGACAGGGAAAGCTGGGCGATATCTTCCGCGGCATCCGGGATGGTGAATTCAAGACCAGTCCGTCGGACACTACTTGTCCAAACTGTCCGGCGTTCTTCGTGTGTGGCGGGGTACCGCCGGGCACACTCTTCAAAAATTTCTGAAAAAATTTACCGGTTGAGTCCGGCGGGTCCGATTAGAGGGATGTAGGCGAGAAAAATCTCACCACATCAACCTTAAGGAACCCAATGAAACATCCTGACTTTGACGACGTTGGCGACGCGATCCGTGAGGATCGCCCTCTACGGGAAGCTGCCACTTACCGCATCCGCTTCGCGCTGGATGACCTTACCTTCCGCCACATCGACGTGCCGGACCCGGTCCCAACGGGACGGCAGATTCTCAACTGCGCCGGGCTCGACCGTCGCAACGACTACCTGCTGTTCGCGCTGTTGACGTCCGGCGACTTCGAAGACGTCCGGCTCGACGAGACGGTGGACCTGCGAGGGAAAGGTGCCGAGCGCTTCATCGCGTTCAAATCCGACCGCGACTTCAAGTTCACTCTGAACGACCGCCAGATGGCCTGGGGCCATGCAGAGCTGCTGGGCAGCGTTCTGTACGAGCTCGCTGCCCCGTCGGAAGAGGAGGCAATCTTTCTGGAAGTCCGTGGTGGTGAGGATCGCCTGATTGAACCAGACGATCTGATCAATCTCGATGCTCCAGGTATTGAGCGGTTCATCGTAGCCCCGCGGCCGATCACAGGTTACGTCATCGTGGTAAACGCTGTTGAGGAGACGGTGCCGGATAAGCACGTTACCTTCGAACAGGTCGTAAAACTGTCGCATCCTAACGCGCCGCCTGAAACGAACGTCAAGTTCTCCATGACGTACCGCAATGCGGCCTCGCTCCCGCACGCCGGTGAACTCGGCGAAGGCGGGTCTGTTGAAGTGAAAAAACATGGGAGTATCTTTAATGTCACACGAACTGTTCAGTCGTAATCCCGACCTGGCCCGTCTGCGGGCTGAGGGATATCTCGTCCGCATCGAGGGCAGCCTCTTGGTCATGAGGGAGGTTCCGTATGTGGATTCCCAGCGTCGCGTGCGCACCGGCACGCTGGTTTCCACACTCGACTTGGCAGGTGATCAGACGCGCAAGCCGGAAACGCACGTGATCCATTGGGATGGTGAGTTTCCATGCAATGCGGACGGATCGCCGTTACCTGGAATTTCTCACCAGGCGCCAAACACCAACCTTGGTTTTGGGCTCACTGCGCGTCATAGCTTCTCCAGCAAGCCCAACCAGGACGGTTATCCGGACTACTACGCAAAGATGTCCACGTACGCAACCATATTGGCTGGCCCGGCGGCCGTCCTACAGCACGGCCTCAGCCCACGGTTGAACCGTAGCCCCGATGTTGAAGACGAACACAGCGTTTTCAACTATCTTGATACGGCGTCGAGTCGAGTGGGTCTAGGCGCACTTGCCAGCAAGCTGAAAAATGAGGTGGTTGGCATCCTGGGTACCGGTGGGACGGGCGGCTACATTCTTGACTTCGTTGCGAAGACGCCGGTAAAGGAGATTCGGCTCTTCGATGACGACGACTTCCTTTCGCACAATGCATTCCGCGCGCCTGGAGCGCCGTCCCTGGAGCAGCTGCGAGATGCCCCGAAGAAGGTCCACTACCTGAAGGGTATCTACGAACGGATGCATCGCGGCATCGTGGCGCATGCCGTCAAGATGACCGCAGAAACGCTAGGGTTCCTCGACGGTATCACATTCGCATTCATCAGCATGGATGCGGGTGAGGAGAAGCGTGCCGTGGTTGCCAAGCTGGAGGCGCTCGGAGTTCCGTTCATAGACGTCGGGATGGGGCTGGAGCTCTCGAATGGCAGCCTTGGCGGCATCTTGCGGGTCACGACGAGTACGCCCGAGAAGCGCGAACACGTTCACGCGGGTCGCATCTCTTTCGAGGGCGGCGGCGGTCAGGACGTATACGCCTCCAACATCCAAGTGGCGGACCTCAACGCACTAAATGCTTGCCTGGCTGTAGTGAAGTGGAAGAAGCTCCGCGGCTTCTATCGCGACCTGGAGAACGAGCATCACAGCACGTACACGACTGACGGCGGCATGCTGCTCAATGGAGATCAGTCGTGATCCGCCATCAGACCCTGGAGCATCGTTTTGTCCGAAACGTTCCGCGTGAGCTAGAGGCGGGAGTGTTGTACATCTCGATGGACTACGCAACCGCAGTCCACGCGTGCTGCTGCGGTTGCGGCGACCGTGTGGTGACGCCATTCACTCCGACTGACTGGCGCATGACGTTCGACGGCGAATCCATCTCGCTTCACCCTTCTGTGGGTAATTGGAACCAGAAGTGCCGGTCCCACTATGTCATCCAGCGGAATCGCGTGCTTGAGTCCGGTACCTGGTCTAATACCCAGATTGAAACGGAACGTCGCCGAGATAAGATAGCCAAAGCCATGCACTTCGGCCAGTTAAAGGGTGCCCAACCCAGCATCGCGTCCGCAGCGGAGCTTAATGCCTCCAACCCGGCCAGCCCGGCGAAGGGGCGACCGTTCCAAAGTATGTGGTCACGCTTCAAGCTGTGGCTCACCAACTGACGAAGGAACAACTCAATGGTCGCGTACTAACGCTCAAGTGACGGCTCGCCTCGGGGCAAGATGTTGCGGTCCTCTCACTCGTCCTGCGCGAGTTGGGAAGAATTGGATAGTTTTAATATTGAAATAACTGTTTATAATTGGCAATTATTTTACCAGGACCATGCATGCGTGCCACGCCAGACCAAATACTGCCTTACATGACGATTGCCGATCCAGTGCTGAGCCGCAACACGGCAGCGCGCGACCCGCTCGGCATGTTGCCTGTCTGGAGCGCTTACGGGCGAGAAATCGTGCCCTTTCTCGCTACCACGGTGCGGCAGCTGGACGGCGTACGTGCCGTGTTGTTGATCCAGTGGCTGCTCGAGCATAGGGCCGTCGTCGCCATGCTGGAAAAGAGCGGACAGATGCGCGGCTTCTACCGCTTGATGGAAGGGCTGGTCGAGTGGTGGCTGCACGAAAACAAAGGCGAGGTTTGTTTTGGCGGCCAGTCGTTTGGCGCACCGGAGGCATTTGAGGTTCACGCCGCACACACCGGAATGGTAGCCAATGGCCTGTTCCAGTATTACAGAGGTACCTGCATGCGCGCTAGATTCCTCGAGCCTGGGGAGGCCAGCGACGCAATCCACGTCGCGCTGAAGGCGATCTGGCGCGGACAAACCGTGGCATCGCTGGTGGCGGCCCTGCAGGACTACCTCGGCAAGCGCGTGCCGAAACTGTCGCCTCAGCAGTTGTTCGCTAGCCGCCCGGGTTTGTTCCGCGCCTTTGAGGCGACCTTTGCCCCTGACTTCCTGCTGACGTTTCTGAGTGATAACTTGTTGGGCGACGCAACGCACATCGCGCTGGCCGCCCAATTCGGCAAACAATCGAAAAAGGACGAATTGGGCGCCCGTATCCTGCGCCTGAGATCGCCGCGGTTGCAAGCGCGCCTTGGCGACATTGCGCGCTGCGAACCGTTCTTGTTGATACTGCAGGATGTGTTCGATCTGTTGCGCGCATCTCCCGGCGGCAACTGGCGTACGCTGGCACGCCAGTTGTGCGACCTGTATCCGGCCATGCAGCCGAGGGCGCGGGCTTTCCTATTATTGGGAGATGAGACCAGCTGGCCACGCCTCGAGCGCATGCAAGACCTGGCGCGAGAGCTGGTGCGTGGTGGCCCGACACCGGAAGCGTGCCTGGAAGCCTTTGTTGAAGCGTTGGCTAACTACCATCACAAGTCCATGGGAGAACGGCGCCGCGATCCGATGCTGGTACTGGAGGGCGATGTCGTGCAGGTGTTGAGCGCCCACGACCGCAGTGTGGCGGACGCGCGTGCCCGGCTGGCCTCGGGTACGCCATGGATGAACGACTACTACCTGGGGACTGCCGCCATCATGCATCGCCAGTTATTTAAGGATGCGGCATGAAGAAGCCGGCGCCATTGATGCGCGCAACCATCCAGCACATTGTCCAGCAATTCGACCCGCAGCATGTGATGCACGTGCTGTTCACCAGTTTCACTTTTTCGTCGCGCTTTTTCGAAGCCAATATCATCCCGCTGCTGTTGGGCGAAGACCTGGAGGAATTCCAGGGGGGGGAGGCCATTCGCCAGGAGATGAATCAGCGGCTGAAGCAAGTACGCTGCGTGCTGGCTTGCGACCGTTCTGCTAATCCGGAGCCGAAAGGTGACATGCGATATGGCTTGTTGCCGGTCAGACTGCGGCATGGCCGCTTCCACCCCAAGATCATGCTTATATCCGGCGCGCTGCGCAGTGGCGGCCAAGGTTTATGGCTGTCGGTGGCCAGTGGCAACCTAACGCTGTCCGGATGGGGAATCAATCGCGAAGTGGTCGCCGCCACGCGGGTCACCGGTCAGCATGCCGACGCACTGAAGCCCTTATTGCAATGGCTGCGGGAACAGGTGTTGCAGCTCTTGCCGGCCGAACGCGGTGAGGAAGAGGGGCAGGTGGACGCGACATTGTTGGCGCTGCAGAAGGCGCTGGGCAACCGGAGCCGGTTGGCTGGCCCCGTCGCCGGCATGCCATCGCTGCACCTAGCCTTGCCGGCCGAAATCGGCGGCAAGGCAAAGGCTCGATCCCTAATAGACGTTGTCAGGAGTGGCAAGCCTTGGCGCAAAGCCATCGTAGCCTCGCCATATTGGAGCAATGCCGGGAGTTTGATGTCGCAACTGCCCGTGGAGCAATGCACCTTCGTGCCGACCAGGTTTGGGGACGACGTTCGCTTTCCGATGAACACTTTGTCGCCGGCGCAGCGAGAGCGCAGCGCGTTCGCGATCCTGCCGGGCGAGCCTCCCTTCAGCCATGGCAAGTGCATCTGGCTTGGAAACGAAGGAAGCGGCGGCGTCCTGTACGTCGGCTCTGCCAACTTCACGCACGCAGCGCTATGCGACAACCCAGCGCCATCGCTATCCAACATAGAGGCGATGCTGCGCTACGAACCCATGGGCTGGCCAACGGCTTTGCAAGCGATCAGTCCAGATACGCTTGCGGAGCAGTCAGATGATGAGGAAGAAAGCGCCCCGCCGCTCCCTCCGTTTGATGCAGTGTTGCACTATGATTGGAAAGCCGGTGCGTTTGGCGGTCAGATTTTTGTGCCGGACGGCGGCACGGTACGCAAGCCCGAGCTGACGGTGGGTGGAATCACCGTACCATTGCCGTCGCTGACCGCCGGCGTTCACCACTTGCCCCTCATTGCGCAGCGCTTGGTACAGCCGGTGCGTTCCTTTAGCATCACGTACCGCGACGACAGCAACCAGCCGAAAAACCTGCGTGGACTGGTTATTCAGGTCAATGCACACGATGACCAGTTGGGGTACGAGCAGCCGCCGGTCTTGAAGGACCTGTTGGCGCAATTGTGCTCCGTGGACCCCTCCGACGACCCGCAGCAGCGTACCCGCCGCCAGGCGCGCACGGTCCTAGACGGGGACGGTGAAGACATCGGGGCGGAGTCGGATTTCGACTTCTATGCGTTGTTCCAAGCCAGTTGGAATCTGCAGCAGTCCTTCAGCGCTGAGAAAAAGCAACAAACGGCGCATCGCTGGCTGGTCCGCCTCTACCGCGCAATCCATGTACAGCCTGCTCAAAGCGCGCAAGAACAGATTGGCCGCTTTGTGCAACTGGCCGAATTGCAGTGCGCGTGGGATGGGCTGGCCACCTCCGGTTTCCTTGCGCCCGACGACGCCGACTACCGTCACCTGGCCACCGACTTGGTCGGGCTGCGACCGGAGATTGAGAAACTATTGCGCGGCCCCGGCACGCTGCGCGAACGCAATGGCGCCGGCGATGCCGCTGCCAAGTTCCTGGACTGGTTTGACGGCGCTATGGCGGAAAGGAATGCGAATGGCAAAGGCTAACGTTTTACCCAAGGATATGAACGGCGCCACCGTCCAAGCGTATGTCGACTTTGACGGTGCAGGCAAGGCGCGACCAAGCAAGCAGGCCGCGCTTCAAGCCGAAGCGGTGGCCGGCCTGTGGGCATTGCTGCGCAAGCGCGGCTTCGCGTACCTCGGCGACGAAGTCGGTACCGGCAAGACGCGCCAGGCTATGGGCGTGATCGCCACCCAATTCCTGCACAAGCCTAGTTCACGCGTGGTGATCCTCTGCTCGGATGCAGAGATGCAGCGCCAATGGTGCGATGAATGGTCATTTTTCCTACGTGCCTGCTACCGGCTGAAGGGCTGCGCGCTGAAGCCTGCCGGCGGAGACCCTATGCCGTTCCTTCGGCATGAGAACTTGGCGAGCTTGGCTTGTGCATTGTCTTCTCCTAATGAGCCGGCAATCCATGTGCTGCGTTATTCCTCGTTCAGCTGGCCCTACGCCAAAGGCGGAAAGTCGCCGGAGGCGATGCTGGAGTCCTACGCAAAATGCTTCAATTTGGCGGTGGAAAACCTTGGAAAGCAGGAGCGGCAGTTGGCGAAGCAATGGGCGCATCAGCAGGAAGGATGGGGCACGGAGATGTCACGCGTCCTGGCCGAACAATTTTGTCGGCGCCTGGGTGATTTGCTGAATCGGGAAGGTGAGGTTGACCTGCTGGTTTGCGACGAGGCGCAATACCTGCGTCGCCTGGACAATGAACGCAACCAACGTATCGGCGATATCTTCCGCCAACGCGCGAAGCAATGGCTGTTCATGAGTGCGACCCCGCTGCACTCCGGCGTCGGAGACCTGGCATCCCTGGATTACTATTTGTGTAGGCAGGATTTCAGCAAGAAGGAGCTACCATATCCCAGCCAGTGCCAAAGCTGCGGCGCGAAGAATCGCTGCAGCAGGGTTACGGCACGGCTGGAACGGGAAGACGTGGTACTGGTTTTGAGCGACATGATGATCCGCCGCCCGCGAGCCTACCTCGATGGTGCCGGTAACCGTCATGGCAAGCGCTCCTACCGGCATTACCAAGAGCGGCCGATTGCAGCGGGGAGTGATCCGTTTCTGTCGTTGACGATGGCGCTGGTGCAAAAGCGCATTGTGGCCGCACTGCAGGGACGCCCTGGGCAGGTGAAGAACGGTGCGCTGGTATCTTTCGAATCAGCATCTGTTTCCTTACAGCGGAAGCGCAGGCAGACCGCCACAGCAGCAGATGAACAGCTCGACCTTGAGCCGGTCCAAGATGGCCGCCATGAGAGCGAGGGGGGGCATGCGCGCGACCGTAACGCAATCGACCGGCTGAACCTTGGCTTCCAGCGCGCCATGGACACCAGGGACAGCCTGCCGCATGCCAAGCTGTTGCACGTAGTTGATGCGCTGTATGAGCGCAGCCTGGCCCATGGCAGTACCGATAAGACGCTGGTGTTTGTGCGCAGGCTGGACTCGGTTGAAGAAATACGCGACATGCTGCACTCGCGCTTTCAACGAGACATTGATGCACGTGTCATCGAATGGCGCCGGTGGCTGCGCGCGCAGGGCGCGGGTTCTCTTTGGGCGCGTGATGGTTTCTGGACCGCGATACCGGAAGACGGGCATGCGTCGGGGGCATCCGATAACGATCTGTTGGAGATGGAGGCGGAAGGTGCCCAGGGCAGCCACTATCGGCAGGGTGAAGAGTTACCGTTCTTTGTCGCGCGGCGGCAGCAGACCACGGGCGAGAACCGTGCCTTACCACCATTGGCGCGCTTTCGTACCTACTTGTTGCGTAAGGAAGAAGAACAGCGCAGCGGGCC
This sequence comes from Duganella hordei, assembly GCF_040369125.1. Lineage (NCBI taxonomy): Bacteria > Pseudomonadati > Pseudomonadota > Betaproteobacteria > Burkholderiales > Oxalobacteraceae > Duganella > Duganella hordei. Next base: position 56,239 of record NZ_BPWI01000004.1, on the reverse strand, counting down.
AATGCGTGGATTCCTGCTCAAGCCGGTGGGTGAGGCCGGCAACCGAACGGCCGAGGCTAATCACCTGCGCTGGCACAAGTTGCTGCAAGCCGTATTTAGCACCTCGGAGCTGGAGCAACTGCTCAAGGCACAGCCGTGGCTAGCCGGCTGGACGGTAGGCGAATCGGACCAAGCCTATCGGCTGGCATGCCTGCAGCTTTGCATTTTGCGCAGTATGCGCGAAAGCGATTTTTTGGTAGACCTGCACATCATGCACTTCTACGACAAGTCGGCCCAACGCGTCCGTTATGAATTGCCAGAGCGCCTTCTGTGGCTATTGCAAGATGGGGAAGCGTCCGGCTACCCGCATATCGCCGCAGTGGTGCGCCGCCAGCGCGACACGATTCGCAACTGGGTGATGCACTTCGACCTGATTGTCGACAAGTGCCTGCGTGACAGTGATAAAGTGGAACAGGGCTGGAAGGATACCTATGACAAGCACATCAAGCTGGCTTTTCAGCAGCTGGAGCCGGTGACAGGGCGCTCAGGTAGGCTGGATAACAAGCATGCGGTCCAACAATTCAAATTCCCAGGTTTCCCGAACATCATGGTTTGCACCGACGTGCTAAAGCAAGGAGTTGACCTGCACCTGTTCTGTGATGCGGTGGTCCACTATGGCATAGCGTGGACGGCAGGTGACCTAGAGCAGCGGATCGGGCGAGTGGACCGCCTGGGTGGACTGCTGTCGCGCCGGCTTTTGGCGCATACTATGTCGACGGCACCTATGCCGCGGTTGGCTGTACAGTTTCCCTATTTGGATGGGACGTTAGACAAGCGCCAGGTGCGTAACGTGCTGTACCGAAAAATACTAAGCGATCTGACGCTGGACTTGCAAAAGCCGTCCAAGGAAGCGGACCACATCTCGGCAGATAATCTAGGTCAGCATCTCAATGTGGTGGTCCCGAACGGTAAGTTGGGAAGTGAAACGGAGTTCTTTCCGGATGAAGTCAAGTTTGCGCGGGACCGCACCAAACAGGCGTTGAACCTACCGGAAGGAGTGGGTTGACGCGTTATGGAGCCCTGCACCTGTTAGGAAGATTTCTGTACTAGAGTCCTACGGATTAAGTTGCGACCCCAAGTGTGCGGCGTTTGAACCGCCCTTACACATTACGGCTGCGACGGCGTGCCCATAGTCCCGCCAAGCTCCTCAGTCTTTCGATGCCGCACCGTCATGATCACCGTGCCATCTTGAAGTTGCGTGAAGGTCAGCCGAGCCCCTGGCAGTAGCCCCATAGCTGTGCGCATCGCCTTCGGAAGAGTAATTCGGCCTCTGGATGTAACTGTCACAACCGTCATCTTGCGCTCCCCATTGATCTTGCCTTGGACGAGCATGCCGCTCTGAATAAACACACGGCCGTCGTCCTGCATCGTAAGCACGTCAGCGTCATCGAAAAAAGCATGTCGACCATCTTGGAAATGAGTTCGGCAGGTATCCAACAGTCGCGATGAAGTTAAGAGCTGAAGCTTGCGCGCCCGCCCCAAAAGCATCTCGGAAAAATAAATAAACAATACATATTGTTTATACTAATAATGCACCATTGACGAGTGTGCCGGCCTATAGCCCGTTAGAGGCTCCTGATTACAAGTGGTTCGGCGAAGGCCAGCCCAAAATTGAAGCAGCTTTTCGTACTATCCAAAACGCTTCGCCTTCACTTGCGAAGTATTTTGTCTGCATAGTCGGCAGATAAAGCTCCAAAATAGCATCTTCTGACATATGCGAGCAATTCTCGGCCTTGCTGCGGGCTGCGGCCCGTGCAACTTTACCAGCGAGCACCTCGCATTTTTTCCACCGAAGATTTCTCTCTTCTGCTGATTGTGTTGGTGCTGCGAATCCGCCGCCCGGCGTGCGAACTAGAAGAAGCTTCGGGGCGGCGCCAGAAACAGCGCCAAGCTTATGTAGCCAAGGAAAGTCATCCGGTGCGCTAATAGGATCGATTGGGTCGGACATCACGCTAGCTTTCAGTTAGGAAGATCGACCGCAACAAGCGTCATAAGGCGAGTTCGGATTGCTGTTTGAACGTCAAAATCGCTTATCCCTTGATGGTCATCGGTTTTGATCAAATTACCGCGACATTGGCTTGGCCATCCGACATCGTCGTTGTCAATCGCGAGCCAGGTCGTTGGCTGCCGGCGCAGTACATCGGCGTAGATTTGTGCGCCCCTTGAAGTGTTCTCGAATACGAATTTGTTCATTTCTCGACGGTGAAATGTAGCGCCTATAATCTTGGCCTGTAGGCCTAGGCTCAACTGCTTTTTGGCGTATTGGAAGCTCTTCAACCGAACCCAGCTGGTGGCTAACACTATCCCCACTTCTGGGTACGGCGCCAGCAGGTCTTCTAAAATGTAAGCCCATTCGAAGAGGCTATGACCGGAGGCTCGCATGTGGATGCCGCGTTTGCGAGACCAGTACACGTCATCAGGGTGAAGCACTCCATCAAAGTCGAGGTACACGAGGCATAAGCTCGAACGCGAAGGGGGTACATTTAGCATGTTGTCCATCTATAGATTTCCACGTATCTGCCAGTATTCACTGCGTCGGCCGATACCTCGATAAAGGGGCTGATCTGGCTCAGCACATATTGTTCATGTATCTAAACCTGCGTCATCGTGGGTCCGTTTTTCCGACTCACTCGGTGCGTTTGAGGTTTCAGCAGATACGTTGATCTCATCGAAATATCCGTTAATTGCTATAGGCAAGCTCGAACGATGGATAGAACAGCCTATCAAGCGAGATACGAGTTCATCTCGGAGAGCCAAGTCCAAGGTAATCATGAGTTCAGGCACCATCGTGTCCACTTGAGTGAGAAATTGGCTGTAGTTCTTGACCGACTGCATTCGGACAAGCAATCCCAAGTAGTCGGTTAAGAACATCTTGAGCTCTGACCGTTCAGGTAGGTCCATGCCGCCATCCAAACACAGGGCGATTTTCCGTGTCAAAAAAATTAGCTCGTCAATTGGGAGGTTTGAAGGTAGCAAGAGAGAACTATCTGGGCACTGGAGCCGAGCGTGCATAGAGGAGAGTGACATGTCTAGCCCAAAGAACTTTATAACGTCTAGTTAAGCGCAACTGTTAACGTGATTGGGGTGAAGAGCCGTCGCTGCGCAACTGCTCGACCATCAACCCAGTTGCACTCCGGAAAAATTAGTCTTGCGTCACGGATCATCCCAAAAATAACGGACATGTCCGTTGGCAACGCTGACAGTATAGCGACATCATGGGTCGGTGACCAATTTTTCTCCACATGCTAACCAACCCGAACTTGTCGCCTTAGGACAAGCAGTCCGCAAGCTGCGCAAGGACCGAAATATGACACAGGAGGATTTGGCTCATGCGTCGGGTGTGAACATAAGCTACATCGGTATGATCGAGCGTGGGCAGAGTAACCCGGCGTGGTTGACCTTAGTCAGGCTCGCGACTGAACTGGGGGTGACGGTGGAAGGTATTGCCGCAGAAGCCGGAATGTAGTGATCCCTCTGGTCCGCAACTTAAAATCGCTGCGGCAACGCTAACTATCCGTATTACAATCATGTTTCCACATGGAAAATATAAGAGGAAACATGTCTTGGATTCCAATCCGAATCGACTTCGTAGAACCAGGCACACAATGCTCTCGCCCAGCTAGCAACGGAAGAATCCATGGGTTCAAGACGGACACCGCAATATTCTTGCTAGACGAGGAGACTGGTCGCAGTCTGCCCTTCGGCCCGACATGTGCTGGCTTCATGGTGGGCGACAAAGCCTCGCTGCGAGGTATACCTGATTTCACGACGCGCGACGTGTAAGTTATCGAAACGTAAGGGGGAGCGGGTCTTAGATGGAAATCGGAAAGCACGCGGTGGACTTACTGGGGAGCTACCCACACAACGGGATGTTGGAGAGAATTTTCGACGAAAAAGCCTTGGTTGTTCGCGCTTACCCACATCTCAGTCATCGAGTGAACACGGGCATCCGCTCCTCCGCTTGCTTGCGGCCTTGTACCAACAGTTTTTTGGGGGTACAACCTTTTTAGAGCGTACCTGCTGTAGAGAAGTAAACAAAACCCCATAACTCTTTGAAGTTATGGGGTTTTTTGCAGGGCGAATAAATCTGCGTCCGAAAAAATTAAGGAGACCGAATGCGTAGTCGACGGGGCAGTGCACTAATCGCCATCATTCTTGCATGCGGCGCATGCGTCACCGGCGCTGCGACCGAGGCATTGCCATTGACCGCGGCGCGGGCCGATGTCGGCCGCGAACGCATCAACATCGACAAGGACTGGCGCTTCGCTTACGGCCACGCGTACGATGCGCAAAAGGACTTTCGCTATGGCACGCGTCCTTTTTTCTTCGCCAAGGCAGGCTATGGCGACGGTCCGGCCAGCGCCGACTTCAGCGATAGCGCATGGCGCAAGGTGGATCTACCGCACGACTGGGCGGTGGAACTGCCGTTTGACGCGCGCGCGGACGCCAACCACGGCTCGCTCGCCATCGGCCGCAACTTCCCGGAAAACAGCGTTGGCTGGTATCGCAAGGTCTTGCATATTCCGGCTGCAGACAGAGGCCGCCGCATTGCGCTGGAATTCGATGGTGTCTATCGCAACAGTGTGGTCTGGGTTAACGGCCACTACATAGGCACCGAACCCAGCGGCTATTCGGGTTTTCGCTACGACATCACCGATTACCTGAATTTCGGCGGCGCCAACGTCATCGCGGTACGCGCTGATGCCACGATGGAGGAAGGCTGGTTCTATGAAGGCGCCGGCATCTATCGCCATGTCTGGTTGACCAAGACGGCGCCGCTGCACATTGCACAGTGGGGGACGTTCGTCAAACCGAAGGTGGAAGGCGAGTTGGCGCGCGTCGGGATGGACGTTGTGGTGACCAACGACGGCAAAAGCGCGCAATCGTTTACGCTGCGCCAACAGGTATTCGCGCCCGATGGCAGGCTGGTGGCGCAGACGGAGCAGGCCAGCCTGAGTGTGGGGACCGCGCGCGATGGCGAATTCAGTTCATCGCTGACCGTGCCCAATCCTCGCCTGTGGTCGCTCGACGATCCGAGCCTGTATACGCTGAAAACCAGCCTGCTGCAAGAGAACAAGGTCGTTGACAGTTATGACACCCGTTTCGGTATCCGCGCGGTGGTGTTCGATCAGAATCAGGGCTTTTTCCTGAATGGCAAACCGCTCAAACTGCAGGGCACCAACAATCACCAGGATCACGCCGGCGTCGGCGTGGCCCTGCCGGACGGTTTGCAGACCTGGCGTCTGAAGCAGCTTAAGTCGTTTGGCGTGAATGCCTACCGCGCCTCGCACCACCCGCCGACACCGGAATTGCTGGACGAGGCGGACCGGCTGGGCATGCTGGTCATCGATGAGCACCGCATGATGGGCACGGCGCCGGAAATACGCGGACAGCTCGAACGGCAGATTCGGCGCGACCGCAACCATCCGAGTGTCATCATCTGGTCGGTGGGCAACGAGGAATGGGCGCTGGAATGGAACGCACTGGGCGCCCATCTGGCGCGCGAGATGCACGAGCAGGTCGAACGCCTGGATCCGACGCGGCGTACGATGGTGGCAACCAGCGGATCGGGCAAGGGTGTGTCGCTGGGCGCGGACGTCATCGGCTTTAACTATGGCGCCCAGCACGATGTCGACCAGTTTCATCGCGATCATCCCGCCAAGCCGGCGTTGATGTCGGAGGAGGGCTCCACCTTCGCCACGCGCGGCGTCTACTTCGATGAACCGACACGCTCCCATCTGAACGCATATGATCGCCAAGGCAGGCCGGGCAACAGTCTCAGTATCGAAGAAGGCTGGCACCGCGTACAGGCGCGTGACTGGATGGCCGGGATGTTCGTCTGGACTGGTTTTGACTATCGCGGCGAGACCACTCCCTTCGGCTGGCCCGCCATCTCGTCGCAGTTTGGCATGGTGGACACGACCGGCGTATTCAAGGATACGGCGTATTACCTCAAGTCCGTGTGGACGCGTGAACCTATGGTGCATATCCTGCCGCATTGGAATTGGGATGGGAGGGAAGGCCAGCCGATCAAGGTGCACGTGTACAGCAATGCCGAAGCGGTCGAGTTGTTCCTGAACGGGCGCTCTCTTGGCCTCAAGGCGATGCCCAAGGATGGGCATCTGGAGTGGACGGTGCCGTATAAAGCGGGAAAAGTGACGGCGACGGCATATCGCAGCGGCAAGTCAGTGGCTAGGGACGAGGTCACCACCACCGGCACGGTTTCGCGGATCTTGCTCAGCGCCGACAAGGCTGCCCTGAAGGCTGACGGAACCGATATCGCGGTGGTGTGGGTGAATGTTGCCGATGCGGCAGGAAGGATTGTGCCGACAGCCGGCGACCAGATCGATTTCGAAGCATCCGGCCCGATTCGCATCATCGGTGTTGGCAATGGCGATCCGGGTTCGCACGAGCCGGACCATCCGGCCGACCGGCATGCGTTCCATCCTCTTTCTGGCTGGCGCACTCTTGCTGTCGACGGCCCGGATCATCCAGCGGCGCATGCCGAGACGGTGGATACCTCGGGTTGGCGCGACCCGGGTGTCTGGTTGGCGCCGGAAAACCAACCGGCGGCGACCAGCCATGTGGTGCTGCGCGGCCAATTCGCCGGCCCCGCAATGGCGCCGAACGATCGCGCCGCCTTGTTCATCGACCAGCTGGGGGCCGATCAAGCGGTGTATGTGAATGGTCGCGCGGTCAGCGCGACGCAGGTCGAGGGGGGGCTGATGGTCGCACTGGAGGCGGCGCAGTTGAAGCAGGAAAACAGCCTGGCTTATGTGGTGGCAACGCCGGAAGGCGGCGTCCAGGGGATGCTCGACCGATCCGCGGGGACCAGCAAATGGGGCGTGTTGCGGGTCATCTCGCCAGCCGCGCCATGGCGTCGGCGCGTGTTCAACGGCTGGGCGCAAGTGATCGTGCAATCGACCGGCGAAGCCGGAGAGGCAGCCTTGGTGGCGAGGTCGAACGGCTTGTCCGCGTCGACGGTCCGGTTCCAGTTGCGCTAGCGGCAAGAAGGAATGCGCGGCTGGTAGGCGCGGCGGACTACGAGGCCGATCCGGCGCCATGATGTTCATCCCACACCGCAGCCGCCGCGCGTTCGATCACGGGGCGCCAGTCCGGCGCCACCGGCAGACGGAACACTTCGGCCAGCGCCAGTTCGATTTCGTCGGCCGACAGGAAGCGGCGTTCGCTGCCGCCGTCCGCGCGGCGTATCGTCAGGCGGTTGCGCAGCAGTGCGTGGCGCGCCTCGGGCGTGGTGCGCGCCACGATCAGGTCGCGGCGGAAGTGCGATTGCGGGTAGGTCGACGTGTAATAGTTGGCCATCTCATAGTCGCCGTCGCGGCATGGCGACGGGGCGATCAGGTAGACCGGCATCCAGTCGTCGCCCAGCAGCAGTTCCAGCAGATGCTCGTTGCCCTGGGGCGTCAGGCGGAACTGCTCGTGCGGCGTGGACTGCGGCGTCTGCAGGTCGAAGCGGATGGGCGAGGTCAGCACGCTGCTGCCGAAGCCCACGTCGCACAGCCAGGGCTGGCCGTCGATCGTCACGCGCAGCACCATGTGCGTGCGCGGCCGGTGCAAGGCTTCGGCGCCCGCCATCCATCGCACCTGGGCGATCAAGGGCTCCACCTGGAAGCCCAGTGCGCTGAGCACCCGCTGGAACAGGCTGTTCTGCTCGAAGCAATAGCCGCCGCGCCCGGCATGGATCAGCTTGGCGTCCACCGCTTCCGGCGCCAGCAGCACCGGCCGGTCCAGCAGCACGTCGATGGCTTCGAAAGGAATGGCGGCCGGGTGCAGCTGGTGCAGGGCGCGCAGCGTCTCCAAGGTGGGCGCGCGCGGACCGGTATAGCCTATGCGCGCGCAATATGCGTCCAGTAGTTCCATGGTCCCGCCTACTTTGAATGTTAGCGAAAGGATCACTATCATACCAGCGCCGTGCCTCGTCGCGATTGTTCGATTTATATGAACGATTCGTCAAAAACATATCAATAGACTGCATGGATTGACGATCCCATACTTCCCTTATTAGAAAAGGTAATAAGGAAGAATGAAATGCGTATATCGAACACGGTGTTGCGGGCCCTGGTGCCTGGGTTGCTGCTATGCGGCGCGGTAACTGCCGCCGCGCTGGGGCTGGAACGACTGGAAGCTTGGCTGTTCGGCCGGGCCTGGCTGGAAAGCCTGGTACTGGCCATCCTGCTGGGCAGCGCACTGCGCACCTTCTGCCGCCTGCACAGCCGTTACGACGCCGGCATCCACGCAGGCGCCAAGACGCTGCTGGAGATCGCCGTCATGCTGCTGGGCGCGTCCGTCAGCGCCGCCGCCATCCTGGAAAAAGGCTGGATGCTGATCGCCGGCATCGCCGCCGTGGTCGTGCTGGCCATCGCCTGCAGCTACGCGATCGGCCGCCTGAGCGGCTTGCCGGCCAAGATGGCCATCCTGATCGCCTGCGGCAATTCCATTTGCGGCAATTCCGCCATCGCCGCCGTCGCGCCCGTCATCGACGCCGACGGCCAGGACGTGGCCGCGTCGATCTCGTTTACCGCCGTGCTGGGTGTGATCGTCGTGCTGACGTTGCCGCTGGCGATGCCGCTGCTGTCGCTGTCGGCGGTCCAGTACGGCGTGTTTGCCGGGCTGACCGTGTACGCCGTGCCACAGGTGCTGGCCGCCACCAATGCCGTCTCGCTGACCAGCGCCCACATCGGTACCCTGGTCAAGCTGGTGCGGGTGCTGATGCTGGGGCCGGTCGTGCTGTCGCTGTCGCTGTGGGGGCCCCGGCAGCGGCAGCAACGGACCGCGCCGCAGCTGTCGCATCTGCTGCCGTGGTTCATCGTCGGCTTCCTGCTGCTGATGGCGCTGCGTTCGCTGAGCCTGATTCCTGCCATGCTGCTGCCGCCGGCGCACCACGCGGCCGATGTGCTGACCATCATGTCGATGGCCGCGCTCGGACTGGGCGTCGATGCCCGCGCTGTGCTGCGGGCCGGCGGCCGGGTTACCATGGTGGTTGTGCTGTCGTTGCTGGCGCTGTCGGCAATCAGCATCGCGTTGATTAAATTACTGGGCATCGCCTGACCATGCAAACCACCGATAACCATCGCGCCGCAGTGTTGCTGGAGCAGCAGCTGAAGGACGCGCCATGACGCTGGAGCAGCTGCGCATCTTCATCGCGGTGGCCGAACGCGCGCACCTGACGCAGGCGGCCGACGCGCTGGCGCTGACGCCGTCCGCCGTCAGCGCTTCGATCCGCGCGCTGGAAGAGCGCTACGGCACACCGCTGTTCAACCGCATCGGCCGCGGCATCGAAGTCAACGAGGCGGGGCGCTTGTTTCTGATCGAAGCGCGCGCCACGCTGGGCGCCGCGCGCAACGCCGAGCTGACGCTGGCCGAACTGGCCGGCCTGAAGCGCGGCGCGCTGACGCTGCATGCCAGCCAGACGCTGGCCAACTACTGGCTGCCGCCGCGCCTGTTGCGTTTCCGCCAGCGCTACCCGCAAATAGAGTTGAGCCTCACCGTCGGCAATACCCGCAGCGTCGCGCAGGCGGTGCTGGAGGGGCGGGCCGACCTGGGCTTCGTCGAAGACAGCATCGACGAAATCGAGCTGAGCGTCAGCGCGATCGCCGAGGACCGCATCGTGGCGGTAGTCGGCCCCGCCCACCCATGGGCCGACGGCAAGCCGGTCAGCGCGCAGGCGCTGCTGGCGACGCAGTGGATCATGCGCGAGCAGGGGTCGGGCACGCGTTCGGCGTTCGAGACGCGGCTGCGCGGCATGGGCATCGATGCAGCCAAGCTCGACGTCGTGCTGGCGCTGCCATCCAACGAGGCTGTGCGCTCGGCCGTCATGGCCGGTCCGTACGCGGCGGTGGTGTCGGAGCTGGTGGTCGCGTCCGACCTGCAGGCGGGCCTGCTGCGCGCGGCGCATTTCGCGCTGCCACCCCGGCCGTTTTCCTTGCTGCATCACCGTCAGCGGTCCAAGAGCCGCGCCGCACTGGCGCTTGAGCAACTGCTCGGCGAGATCGCTCCCTAGGGCGTGGTCTTGATGGCGGGCGTCTTGACCAGCTGGCTGGTATCGAAGCCCTGGCGCGTCAGCCGGTCGACCAGCGCCTCGTAGGCTTGCGGCGTCACGGACGGCGTGCGCGACAGTATCCACAGATATTCGCGGCGCGGCTCGCCGACGGCGGCCAGCTGGTAGTCCTCATCGATGTCGAGCACCCAGTAGTCGGCCCACACCATCGGCAGCAACGACAGCCAGGCAGGCGCGAAGCGCACCTGCAGTTTAGGCGAGGTCGTGCCGCCGACCTGGCGTGCCTCGGCCGTGGCCTGTATCATTTCGCCGCCGGCGGTCTGGCAGCGGTTCAGCACCGCCACCTTGCCGTCTTTCTGCAGCGTGTAGTTGGCGGTGGTGGCGGCGACGCACTTGCGCTGGAACCAATTGGGGAACTTGGCGATTTCGTACCAGGTGCCCATGTAGCGCGGCACGTCCAGCGCGGCGATGGTGACCAGCGGCGTTTCGGCAGCCGGCGCGTGCAGGCTGGCAAGCGAGAACATGGCGGCGATCAACAATTTTTGCATGGCATACCTCTGCGGCGGAAAACCACATGGTAGTGCAAGCGCGTCCCAGCCGCCGGACGCGAGGATCCGGTATGCTAAACCCATGAGCGCAACACACAAAGCAGACGCCGCCCTGTTCCGCGACATGGAGCAGGCGCTGATCGTCGAGTTTTCCAAAATGATAGACGCCAGGGTGCGTTCGTCGCACGAGGCCGGCGCGCGTCACCCGTATGTGGTCGGCAGCGCGTTGTGCGGACAGGACCAGGCGCTGGCCGACTACCTGTTCGCCGCCCGCGGCCAGTTTGCGCTGATCGAGTTCAAGGCCAGCGAGGAGCGCTTGAAGAGCGAGGGCACGAAGGAGCAGCGGCTGCGGCTGCTCGATTCCTGTGCCGCCGACAGCGCCCGGCTGGCGCGTGCGCAAACGATGCACCATGCCGCTTGGGGCCGGCCGGTCCAGCTCGACCTGCCCGGGCTGGGGCGGCAGACCATGGAAGAAATCGTCGTGGCGCGCTATGTCGCCAAGGTTGGCGCCGTGCTGGGGCGCGGGTTGCCGAAGGCGGTGGCGCGCGAGTGGCGCGCCGCCGAATTCATCGATGCCTTCATCGAGCGCCGCACGACCGGCAGCAATATCCAGCGCTTCAAGCGCTATCTGACCGAGTTGTACGAGCTGGTCGGCACGGATGGGGCCAGCGGGCTGGCGGGCTTCCAGGGCGTGGTCACGGTGTATGTGCCGGGCGCGCCGCAGCCTTTCCAGTCGCTGCGGTTCGACAATTTCACCCACCTGATGAAACTGACGATCCATTACGATCCGCAGTATTTGCGCGAGCATGAGCAGTCGCGTGCCATGCATAGGGATGCGCCCGAGCATCGGCCAACGCCGTCGCGCGACCCCGGCATGTCGCGCTGAGGCCGCCCCGGCCGAGCGGCCTATTTCTGTTTGGCGGGCCGGGCCAGGATGGCGTTGATGGTTTTCACTTCCCGTTCGCTGGCCTTGTTCAGCAAGCTCTCGTGCATCTTGCCCAGTTCGGCGTAGTGGGCGATCTCCGGCGTCACGGCGTTCTTTTGCGCGATCCAGTAGGTGGCGCAGGCGGTCAGCACGCACAGTCCCAGCGTGCAGACGACGTAGAACGCGATCCACAGACCGGTTTTTCCGACGCTGCGGTGGAGCGCACGGCGCACCCGGTCGGCGTCGGCGGTCAGGTCGGCAACGGTTTGCATCAGCTGATCGACCGCCTGGCCTGCCGCCTCCGCCGCCACGCGGCCGGCTTCACGGCCGGCGGCGCCGGCGATGGTGGTCGCCCGCGATTCGATCTGGACCGCTTCGGCCACCTTGACATCGATCTGTGTCAGGCTGGTCTGGGCCAGCCGTACCAGGCGATCGCATTCGGCGACGCGCCGCGAGAAGTGGCTGGCGTCGTCATGGAAGCGGTCAACTTCCATCGTATAGGCATCGATCTTGTCGTGCAGCTTGTCGAAGAACTCGCGTTGCGTGGTGCTGTCGTGGTCGGGCATCGGTGTCGGCGCAGGCGGATGAACGGAACCCTATTGTAAAGGCGCGCGCACTTTCGGACTGCCCGCCGGTCAAATTTACAGGTGCGGGGATGAGCGGGGCAGCCATGGATTACACAAACCAGAAGCACGCGCGGCAGTTGATCGTCTGCTGCGACGGTACCAACAACACCTTGACCGCCGGGGTCAACGACACCAACGTCGTCAAGCTGCTCAACATACTGACGCCGGCAACGCACGATCAGAAGCTGTACTACGACCCGGGCGTCGGCGTGGGACAGGCTTTGCGGAGGACGCTGACGCGCATCGAAGGGTTGGCGTCGGGACGGGGCATCTACGAAAACATCGCGAACGCCTATAAATTCCTGGTGCAGGAATACCGAGACGGCGACGAAATCTTCCTGTTCGGCTTTTCGCGCGGGGCATTTACCGTGCGCGCCGTGGCGGGCATGGCGAACCTTTTCGGCCTGGTGCGCGCACAACCTGGATTTGCTCGATCTGCTGGTCTACACCTATTTCTCCCGCGCGGACGACCGCCGTCGAACGGCCTGACCTCTTACAAGAAGTATCGCCATATCCGTCACGCCCTGTCGCGGGACGAGGCGCGCTGGAAACGACGGTGCGGCCATCGCTGGCGTTCTACAACACCTTCGATGAAATCGACCGCCTGGTCGCCGTGGTCAGGGGACTGGCGTCGCAGCGGCGCAAGGGCTAGCACCGCTGCCGATTTGCAACAGGTGCCGTGCGGCCTGTTCAACTGCAACTACTTCGTGGGATACTGCTCCGCAGCGACTGATCGCTGCGGAGATAACGATGCCGGCATCTGAAACCCGGGACGAAGTAAGCCAGGCGGAGACGCTGCTGCAAACGCTGCGCGTCCGCCGGATAACGCACGGGTTCATGAGATGGAGGCGCTGCTGTCTGCTGGCCGCGCCGCTGGCCTTGCTGCCGGGCCTGCTGGTGGCCGCCGAGCCGTCACCGCTGCGGCTGGCGGTGGCCGAGCTGCCGCCGTACGCGATGTCGCAGTCCGAGGCCGGTCCCGGCTCGCTGGTCGAAATGACGCAGGAGCTGTTGCGGCGGCTGGATACGCCGGTCACCGTGGAGTTTTATCCATGGCAGCGCGCGCTGACGATGGTCAAGCATCTGCCGCGCATGCTGGTGTTGCCGCTGACCCGCACGCCCGAGCGCGAGCCGCAATACCGCTGGATGGTCAGGCTCTACCGCCAGCGCTTTATCTTCGTCGGCGCGCACGGCGGCGTCGACGTGCACGATCCGCAGGCGCTGGCGCACAAGCGGCTGGTGGTGCTGCGCGGCTCACCGCACAAGCGCGCGCTGGTGGACGCCGGCTTCCTCGAGGTGTCCGAATGCTCTACCGTCAGGGAGTGCATGCGCATGGTAAAGAAAGGCATCGCCGACGCCACCTACGGCGGCGAGGACATCCACCGCTATGCCGCCACCCTGGACGGCAACAAGGAAAGCGAATACGACTTCAGCGCCATGTTCCGCAGCGGCGAGGTGTGGCTGGCGGGATCGATGGACTTCAGCGAGGAGGATGGCCGCAGGTGGCGCGCCGAAATGGAAGCCATGCGCGCCGACGGCACGGTGGCCCGCATCCTGCGCAAGTACGGCGCGTCCGGCAATTAATTAGTCAGGCACACAGCCGGCGTCAGGGCGACTCGCCGAGCTTGCCTTCCAGCGTCTCGGCGTCGATGGCGCCCAGCACCGCCTCGCCCTGCGGCAGTATCAAAGTCGGCGTCACGCGGATGCCCAGCTTGTTGGCCAGCGTCAGGTTGGCCCGCAGCGGCGGCACGCAGGCGCGCGCGGCCGGCAGCTTGCGGTAGCGCATCCATTCCTGCCAGGCCAGCGCCGGGTCCGGCGCACACCAGATCAGCTGCGACTTGCGCGCCGCGTCGCCGTGCCGCGCCAGCGGGAACAGGAAGGTGTAGATGGTGACGTTGTCGAGCCGCTCCAAGGTGTCGCGCTCGAGCAGCTGGCAATAGGGACAATCGGGATCGGAGAACACGGCCAGCCGGCGCGCGCCGTTGCCGTGCACGACCTTGATGGCGCGTTGCAGCGGCAGGCTGGCGAAGTCGATGCGGGCCGGCGCCGCCATCTGCTGGGCCAGGGCCGGAACGGCTGCCGCCAAGCCCAGCCAGGTTGCCGTCAAGTATATGAAAAGCGTGTCCATCAGCCATGATAAAGCCTTGTTGACAGCGCATGGGGCTTGCCGCATACTTTATTGATTGTATTCGCAATCAATAAGGGGAATTCCGTGCACCGTCGTGACCTGCTGAAACTGGCCGCAGCCGCCATCCTGCCCGCGCTGCCGGGCGCCGCCCTGGCAGCGCCGCTGCGCTACCAGGTATTTACCGCCACCCGCCCGGGCCTGACCCGCGACATCCCGGCGGGCAAGGAGTCGCTGATGTGGGTGGCCAACTCGGCCACGCTGATTTACGGCGAGCGCGACGCCGTGCTGATCGACACCTTCCTCACCATCGAGCAGACCAACAAGCTGGCCGACCAGATCGCCGCGACCGGCAAGAAGCTGAAGGCCATCTACGCCACCCACGCGCACGCCGACCATTTCTTCGGCCTGGCAATGCTGCTGCGGCGCTTCCCGCAGGCCCAGGGGCTGGCGACGCCGGCGGTGGTCGAGCGCATGCGCCAGCAGATCGTGCCGGCCCAGCTGGACGCCCGCTGGCGCAAGCTGTTCCCCAACCAGATCCCGGAGGTGCTGGCCGCCGCCGCGCCGCTGAGCGGCGACCGCATCGAGCTCGAGGGGCAGACGCTGCGGGTGGTCGATGTCGGCCATACCGACACCGACGACACCACCGTGCTGCACGTGCCGGCGATCGGCCTGGTGGTGGCGGGCGACGCGGTCTACAACGGCATCCATCCCTTCCTCAACGAATCGACCCGGCAAAACCGGCAGGGCTGGCTGGCGGCGCTCGACCGCATCGCCGCGCTGCAGCCGTCGGCGGTGGTGGCCGGCCACAAACTGCCGGGCAACGGCGACGATCCGCGCTGCGTGGTTGAAACCCGCCAGTACCTGCAGGACTTCATCCGCCTGAACGACGCCACCGGCAGCGCGCGCGAGCTGTACGACCGCATGCTGGAGCTGTATCCGGAGCGCGCCAATCCCGGTTCGCTGTGGAGCGCCGCCGCCACCGCCAAGGCGCAGGGATGACCGTCGCCGCTTGCCGATTTACAACTGTTGGTTGTTTGAGTATCCCCAACGGCTAGTATTAACAACCCGACATTTTTGGCTATAGTGCACGTACTGCCCACAATGGGCGAACTGTGCAGTCTGATAAGGAGCGCCTCATGGTCAAGTTGCAAATCAATGGAAAAACGCGGGAATTCGATGTGCCGGGCGACATGCCCCTGCTGTGGGTGCTGCGCGACGAAGCGCACATGACCGGCACCAAGTTCGGCTGCGGCATGGCGCTGTGCGGCGCCTGCACCGTGCATGTGGACGGCGAGGCGACCCGCTCCTGTGTGCTGCCGGTGTCGGCGGTCGCCGGCAAGAAGATCACCACCATCGAAGGCATAGGCGCCACGCCGGCCGGCAAGGCCACCCAGCAGGCATGGCTGGCGGCCGAGGTGGTGCAATGCGGTTACTGCCAGTCCGGCCAGATCATGTCGGCCGCCGCGCTGCTGCACAAGAATAAGAAGCCGAGCGACGCCGACATCGACGACGCCATGTCCGGCAACATCTGCCGCTGCGGCACCTATCCCCGCATCCGCGAGGCGATCAAGGATGCCGCCAAATCGCCGCTGCTGAAAGGAGCCTGAGCATGAACGCACCCGACAATTCCTTCGGCCGCCGCGGTTTCCTGAAAGTGGCCGCCGCGGCGGGCGGCAGCCTGATGGTCGGCTTCTGGACCCTGCCCGGCGAGGCGCTCGCCGCCGCCGCCAAGGCGCCTGGCATGGCCCCGGCCGACCTGAACGCCTTCATCGCCATCGGCGCCGACGACTCCATCACGCTGACCATGCCCAAGGTGGAAATGGGCCAGGGCACCTACACCTCGATTCCGATGCTGATCGCCGAGGAACTGGAAGTGGACATGGACAAGATCCTGCTGCGCCACGCGCCGCCGGACGCCAAGGTCTACGGCGCGCCGTTCGGCGACCAGTTCACCGGCGGCTCGCTGTCGATGCGCACCATGTATGAACCGATGCGCCAGACCGGCGCCGCCGCGCGCATGGTGCTGATCCAGGCCGCCGCCGACGAATGGAAGGTGGCGCCGGACAGCTGCCGCGCCGAGCACGGCGAAGTGGTGCACGCGGCCAGCGGCCGCCGCATCAAGTACGGCAAGCTGGTGGCGGCGGCCGGCAAGCTGCAGCCGCCGGCCAAGATCGCGCTGAAGGAGCCCAAGGATTTCAAACTGATCGGCAAGCCGCTGAAGCGCCTCGACGCCAAGGGCAAGACCGACGGCACGGCGCAATACGGCATCGATGCGCAAGTGCCGGGCATGAAGGTGGCCGTGGTGGCGGCCAGTCCCGTCATCGGCGGCAAGCTCAAATCCGTCAACGACGCCAAGGCGCGCAAGATGCGCGGCGTGCGCGCCGTCGTCAAGCTCGATAACGCGGTGGCCGTGGTGGCCGACAACTACTGGTACGCCAAGCAGGCGCTGGCCGCGCTGGACATCGTGTGGGACGAAGGCCGCTACGCCAAGCTGGCCACCGGCGACGTGCGCCAGATCATGCTCGACGCGCTGAAGAAGCCGGGCAAGGTCGCCCGCAACGACGGCGACGCGCTGAAGGCCATCGCCGCTGACGGCAACCGCGTCGAAGCGGTGTACGTCAACCCGATGCTGGCCCACGCGACGATGGAGCCGATGAACTGCACGGTTCACGTCAAGGCCGACGGCACAGCCGAGATCTGGACCGGCTCGCAGGTGCCGGCCCGCGCGCGCGACGACGCGGCCAAGGCGCTGGGCCTGGCGCCGGAAAAAGTCACGCTGCACAATCACCTGATCGGCGGCGGCTTCGGACGCCGCCTGTACACCGACTACGTGGTGCAGGCCGCGCTGGTCGCCAAACAGGTCAAGGGCCCGGTCAAGCTGGTGTGGAGCCGCGAGGAAGACATCCAGCACGGCCTGTTCCGCGGCCTGTATGCGCACTCGGTATCGGCCTCGCTGGACGCCGGCGGCAAGCCGGTGGCGTTCTCGCACAAGATCGCCGGCCCTTCCAACCTGGCCGCGTTCGCGCCGGGCTGGCTCAAGGACGGCCTCGATATCGACAACGTCGAGGGCTCGGACATCTTCTCCTACGATATCCCGAACATGCGCAGCGAGTACACGCAGGAGGACGGCCCGGTGCCGACGGCGTTCTGGCGCGGCGTCGGCCCGACCCGCAACATGACGGTGCTGGAGAGCTTCATGGACGAGCTGGCGCTCAAGACCGGCCAGGATCCGTTGGCCTATCGCCTGTCGTTGCTGGGCAAGGAGCCGCGCGCGGCCAACGTGCTGAAGATCGCGGCGCAGAAGGCCGGCTGGGGCGAGAAGCTGCCGGCCCGTTCCGGACGCGGCATCGCGCTGATGCGCGCCTGGGGCACCTACATGGCGCAGGTGGTCGATGTCAGCGTCAACGACGCCGGCGACGTCACGGTCAAGCGCGTGGTGTGCGCGGTCGACTGCGGCCAGGTGGTCAATCCGGACACCGTCGCCGCGCAGGTCCAGAGCGGCATCAACTACGGCCTGACGGCGGCGCTGTTCGGCGCCATCACGGTCAAGGACGGCCGCGTGGAGCAGAGTAATTTCCACGACTACCGCATCCTGCGCATGGCCGAGGCGCCGAAGATCGAGGTGGAAATCGTCAAGAGCGGCGAGGCGCCGGGCGGTATCGGCGAACCGGGCACCGCCGGCGTCGGCGCCGCGCTGACCAACGCGGTGTTTGCCGCGACCGGCCAGCGCGTGCGCGAGATGCCGATCAATCCGGATCTGCTGAAGAAGGCGTAGTGTAGTCGTGCAGCTGCGTTGGCGGCAGGCTGATACAATGGAGCGGTGAAAAAGCTCCTGCTCATCCTGCTGCTGACCATTCTGCCCATCCAGCACGCCTGGTCGATGGCGGCCGTCTATTGCCAGCACGAGCCGGCCACGGTCACGCACTTTGGCCATCATGGACACCAGCACCAGGCGCAGTCCGACGATGGTGCCGACAAGAGCAAACCGGTCAAGGTGCATTCCGACTGCGAAGTCTGTCACCACGCGGTGCAGGCTTCGGTGCCGGCCGGCGGCGGCGTTGACGTCGCCGTCGAGGCCATCGGCCATGCCCCGACTGCCGCGCGGCGTTACCTGTCTCATATCTCCGAAGGGCCCCAGCGGCCCAATTGGCTGCTCGTCGCCTAGCGCGGCGAGGCCTGCAACTACCTTCCCTGTTCAAGTCTCGTCGAATTCCTTTCCTATTGTCTGGAGAATTCGATGTACAAATATCTTTTGCCGCTATGGCTAGCGGCATGGCCTGCCTGTGCGCGGGCCGAAATCGAGCCGTCCGCACCACTGACGCTGCGTGCGGCGCTGGCGCTGGTCGTCGGCGCCAATGCCGAACTGTCGGCCGCGCGCCATGAGCTGCAGGCGGCCGACGGAACGGTGCGGCAGGCCGGCCTGCCGCCCAATCCCACCTTATCGCTCGAGCGTACCGATACGCGGCGCGACACGCGCGAAACCACGATTCAACTGAGCCAGCCGCTGGAACTGGGCGGTAAGCGTGCAGCCCGCGTGACGGCGGCGCAGCGCGGGCGCGACAGCGCATCGGCCGAGCTGGCGCTGCGGCATGCGGCCTTACGCGCCGACGCGATCGATGCATATTTTTCCGTGCTGGCCGCGCAGGAGCACGTGCGGCTGGCGCAGGAAGCCGGCGATCTGGCGCAACGCGCCGCCGCCGCAACGGGCCGGCGCGTGGTGGCTGGAAAGGTATCGCCGGTGGAGGAAACGCGTGCCCGGGTGGCGGCTTCCAGCGTGCAGCTGGAGCTGATGCGCGCGCGCGGCACGCTGGCCGGCGCACGCAAGCGGCTCGCCGCGATGTGGGGCAATCCGGCGCCGCGTTTCGAGCGAGCCGACGGCGTCATCGACGTGCTGCCGCCGCTGCCGGACCAGGCGACGTTGCGGCAGCGGCTGGAGCGCTCGCCGGCGATGGCGTTGGCGCGCTCGGAGCTGGCGCGGCGCCAGGCGCTGGCGCAAGTCGAGGTGACCAGGCGCATGCCCGACCTGACGTTCAACGTCGGCAGCAAACGCTCGGAGGAACTGGGTCGCACGCAGGCGGTGTTCGGCCTTTCCGTTCCCTTGCCATTCTTTGACCGCAACCAGGGCAACGTGCTGGAGTCGGCGCGCCGCGTCGACAAGGCGCGCGATGAGCTGGAGGCAGCCACGCTGCGGCTGGATACCGAGCTGTCGCAGGCATATGAGGATTTCGACGTCGCCCGTCAGCAAGCGTTGGCGCTGCGCGGCGACATCCTGCCGGGCGCTCAAAGCGCGTATGACGCGGCCAGCACCGGCTTCGAATACGGAAAATTCGGCTTCCTCGACGTCCTCGACGCCCAGCGCACCTTGCTGCAGGCGAAATCCCAATACCTGAACGCGCTGGCGGACGCGCACCGCGCGATGGCCGCCATCAGCCGCATTCTCGGAGAAGAACATGAATAAAAAGCAGAAAATCATCATCGCCGTCATGGCGCTCATCGGCCTGTTGCTGGCCGCGTGGATCATGATGCCGAAGCGCCCGGCCGGACGCGAGGAGGTGGAGCACGGCGACCCTGCGAAGGAGGAGATGATCGCACTGAGCGAGGCGCAGCTCAAGGCCGCCGGCGTGACGCTGGCCGCGGCCGCGCCTGCGGCGATCAAAGTGGCCATCACGTTGCCGGGCGAGATCCGCTTCAACGAAGACCGTACCGCGCATGTCGTACCCAAGCTGGCGGGCGTCGTCACCAGCGTGCATGCCGAGCTGGGACAGAACGTGAAGCAAGGGCAGGTACTGGCGGTGATCGCCAGCAGCGGCTTGTCCGAACAGCGCAGCGAACTGCTGTCGGCGCAACGGCGGCTGGCGCTGGCCAGCACCACGTTCGAGCGCGAACAGCGGCTGTGGCAGGACAAGATCTCCGCCGAGCAGGACTACCTGCAAGCCAAACAGACCATGCATGAAGCCGAAATCGCGGTACGCAATGCGCGCCAGAAGATAGATGCACTTGGTACTGGTGCGGCCGCCGACGCAAGCGGAAACCTGAACCGCCTGGAACTACGGGCGCCGTTCGACGGAGTGGTAATGGAAAAGCATCTGGCGCTGGGCGAAGCGGTCAAGGAAGACGCCAACGTCTTCACGATCTCCGACCTGTCGTCTGTGTGGGCCGAGTTGGCCGTGCCGCCGAAGGACTTGAGCCGCGTTCGTGTCGGCGAGACGGTGATGGTAAAGGCGTCGGCCTTCGAGGCGCAGGCCAGCGGCAAGATCACCTACGTCGGTTCCCTGCTGGGCGAGCAGACCCGTACCGCCAAGGCGCGCGTGGCGCTGGCCAACCCCGACCGCTCATGGCGACCTGGCCTGTTCGTCAACGTCGAGGTGCTGTCCGGGCAGGCCGATGCCGCCGTCGTTGTGTCCACCGAGGCTATCCAGACGGTGGAAGACAAGCCGGTGGTGTTCGTCAAGGTGGCGGGCGGCTTCCGTGCGCAGCCGGTGGTCGTCGGCCGCAGCGACGGCAAGCTGACCGAGGTGCTGCAAGGCCTGCAGGCCGGTGCGCAGTACGCCTCCGCCGGCAGCTTCGTGCTCAAGGCGGAACTGGGCAAGGACAGCGCCGAGCATGCGCACTGAGACGGGAGCACATCATGTTTGAACGAATTATAAGATTCGCCATCGACCAGCGCTGGCTGGTATTGCTGCTTGTCGCCGTGATGGCAACGGTCGGCGTCTACAGCTATCAAAAGCTGCCCATCGACGCCGTCCCCGACATCACCAACGTGCAGGTGCAGATCAACACCGCTGCGCCGGGCTACTCGCCGCTGGAGACCGAGCAGCGCGTGACCTATCCGATCGAAACGCTGATGTCCGGCCTGCCGAAGCTGGAGCAAACGCGTTCGCTGTCGCGTTATGGGCTATCGCAGATCACCGTCATCTTCAAGGACGGCACCGACATCTTCTTCGCCAGGCAGATGGTCAGCGAACGCATACAGGAAGCGCGCGCGCAATTGCCCGCCGGTGTAACGCCGGCCATGGGACCTGTATCCACGG
The DNA here is from genome assembly GCF_040369125.1 of Duganella hordei. NCBI lineage: Bacteria > Pseudomonadati > Pseudomonadota > Betaproteobacteria > Burkholderiales > Oxalobacteraceae > Duganella > Duganella hordei. The sequence continues at coordinate 34,927 of NZ_BPWI01000004.1, read as the reverse complement.
GGCTGGGCGAAATCTACCTGTGGACGGTGGAGGCCAAGCCGGGGGCGAGGAAGGCCGATGGCACGCCCTACACGCCGACCGACCTGCGCGAGATCCAGGACTGGATCATCAAGCCCCAGCTGCGCAACGTGGCCGGCGTGACGGAGATTAACTCCATCGGAGGATTCGCGAAGGAGTACCAGGTGGCGCCGAATCCGCAGCGCCTCGCATCCTACGGGCTGACCCTGCAGGACGTGGTGACGGCGATCGACCGCAACAACGGCAACGCCAGCGCCGGCTACATCGAAAAGCGCGGCGAACAGCTGCTGGTGCGCGCGCCGGGCCAGGTCAAATCGCTGGACGATATCCGCAATATCATCCTCACCAACGTCGACGGCGTGCCGGTGCACGTGCGCGACGTGGCCGACGTCGACATCGGCCGCGAGCTGCGCACCGGCGCCGCGACGGAGAACGGGCGCGAAGTGGTGCTGGGAACGGTCTTCATGCTCATCGGCCAGAACAGCCGTGCCGTTTCGCAGGCGGTGGACCGCAAGATGGCCGACATCAACCGCAGCCTGCCTGCCGGCGTGCAGGCGGTGACCGTGTACGACCGCACCACGCTGGTCGACAAGGCCATCGCCACCGTGAAGAAGAATCTGCTCGAAGGCGCGGTGCTGGTGATCGCCGTGCTGTTTGTCTTCCTCGGCAACATCCGCGCGGCGCTCATCACGGCGATGGTGATCCCGCTGGCGATGCTGTTCACTTTCACCGGCATGGTCTCCTTCAAGGTCAGCGCCAACCTGCTCAGCCTCGGTGCACTGGACTTCGGCATCATCGTCGACGGCGCGGTGGTCATCGTCGAGAACTGCGTGCGGCGGCTCGCCCACGCGCAGGCTCGCCACGGCAGGAGCCTGACGCGCGCCGAGCGCTTTGACGAGGTCTTCGCCGCCGCGCGCGAAGCACGACGCCCGCTGCTGTTCGGGCAGTTGATCATCATGGTGGTCTACCTGCCGATCTTCGCGCTGACCGGTGTCGAAGGGCGCATGTTCCATCCGATGGCGCTGACCGTGGTGATGGCGCTGCTGGGGGCGATGCTGCTGTCGATCACATTTATTCCCGCCGCCGTCGCGCTGTTCATAGGCGACAGCGTGGTCGAGAAGGAGCACCGCAAGCTGTCCGCGTGGTATGCCGGGGTGCTGGAGTGCGTGCTGGCCAACACGCCAGTGGTGCTGGCGTTCTCCGGCATCGCGGTGCTGTTGTCGGTGCTGCTGGCCACCCGCATGGGCAGCGAATTCGTTCCGAGCCTGAACGAAGGAGACTTTGCGATCCAGGCATTGCGCATACCCGGCACCAGCCTGACGCAATCGGTGGAGATGCAAAAGCAGGTCGAACTGACGCTGAAGCAGAAGTTTCCCGAGATCGAGCGTATCTTCGCGCGCACCGGCACGGCGGAAATCGCTTCCGATCCGATGCCGCCCAACGTCTCCGACGGCTACATCATGCTGAAGCCGGAATCGCAATGGCCGGCGCCGAAGAAATCCCGCGATGAACTGCTGGCGGCGATCCAGAACGCCGCCGCTCAAATTCCGGGCAACGCCTTCGAATTCTCGCAGCCGATACAGCTGCGCTTCAACGAGCTGATATCCGGCGTGCGCAGCGACGTCGCGGTCAAGCTGTTCGGCGACGACATGGCGGTCCTGAACGAAACCGCCGCGCGCATCGCCGCCGCGCTGGGCAAGGTGGACGGCGCGGCCGAGGTCAAGGTAGAGCAGACCAGCGGCCTGCCGGTGCTGACCGTGGAAACAGACCGCGGCAAGACCGCGCGCTATGGCCTGAACGTGGGCGACGTCCAGCAGACCATCGCCACGGCCATAGGCGGCACCGAGGCGGGCACCATGTTCGAGGGCGACCGGCGCTTCGACATCGTGGTGCGGCTGCCGGATGCGCTGCGCAGCGACCTGGATGTAGTACGGCGGCTGCCGGTACCGCTGCCGAAAGGAGACGGCGTCACGCATTTCATCCCGCTGGGCGAAGTGGCGACGTTCAGTATCGCACCGGGACCGAACCAGGTCAGCCGGGAGGACGGCAAGCGGCGAGTCGTCATCAGCGCCAATGTGCGCGGGCGGGATATCGGTTCCTTCGTTGCGGAGGCGGAGGAACGCCTGCGCCAGGTGGCGGTGCCGGCGGGTTACTGGACCAGTTGGGGCGGACAGTTCGAGCAGCTGCAATCTGCGTCGCGGCGCTTGCAGATCGTGGTGCCGGCGGCGCTGCTGCTGGTGATGGTGCTGCTGTTCGCGATGTTCGGCAATCTGAAAGACGGCCTGCTGGTATTCAGCGGCATACCGTTCGCGCTGACGGGCGGTATCGCCGCGCTGGCGTTGCGGGGCATACCGCTATCGATATCGGCAGCGGTGGGCTTTATCGCGCTGTCCGGCGTGGCGGTGTTGAACGGGCTGGTACTGATCTCCTTCATCCGCAGCCTGCGCGAGGAAGGGCGCACGGTGGAGCAGGCGATCCGCGAAGGCTCGCTGGGGCGGCTGCGACCAGTACTGATGACGGCCCTGGTCGCGTCGCTGGGTTTCATCCCGATGGCCATCGCCACCGGCACGGGCGCCGAAGTCCAGCGTCCGCTGGCGACGGTGGTCATCGGCGGCATCCTCTCCTCCACCGCCCTGACACTGCTGGTGCTCCCCTTGCTCTACCGCCTGGCCCATCTTACATGGGCGTCAAGCGGATGGCTTGGCCGCCGCCGGGAGCCAGTTTGAGTTGAAGCGCTGTCTTCGCTGTGACGATCTTCTTCTCGATGACGATGTCGAAGCGGTGGCTGGTGCGGTAGTCGGCCTGGTCGCCGTCGCGGTAGATTTCGGCGGTGTAGCGCTTGCCGGCGTCGAGGAAGTCCAGCGGCAGCGACAGCGTGCGCGCCTCGCCGTCCGTCACCGAGCCGACGTACCAGTTGTCCGAGTGGCGGTCCTTGCGGGCGATGGTCGCATATTCGCCCATGCTGCCATGGATCACGCGCGTCTCGGCCCAGTCGGTCGGCACGTCCTTGATGAACTTGAACGGCCCCGGATACTTCTCATAGTTCTCGATCAGGTCCGCCGCCATCACCACCGGCGAGTAGATCACCACGAAGCTGGCCAGCTGCTTGGCCTGCGTCGAGTTGATCGGCTTGCCCTTCACGCCTTCCAGGCTCAATATGCCCGGCGTGTAGTCCATCGGTCCGCTCAGCATGCGCGTGAAGACCAGGTTCACTTCATGATCGACGCTGTTGATCGGATTGCCCCAGGCGTTGTATTCCATGCCGCGCGCCCCTTCGCGCGAGACCCAGTTCGGATAGGTGCGGCGCAGGCCCGTATCCTTGATCGGTTCATGCGTGTCGATCGCCAGCTTGTAGCGCGCCGCCTCCGTCACCGCCTTCAGGTAGTGCCGCGAGCCTTCCTGCGAATCGGTGTAGCCATAGTGCGTGCCGCCGCCGGCGCTGTGGAATTGCGCCGTGCCGGCGTCGGTCACGTAGCCGGACTTGATGCTGTCCACGCCGTGCTTCGCATACAGCTGGTAGGCGGCATCCATCTGGTCTTCATAGCGCGCCACGTTCCCGCCGGTTTCGTGGTGCCCGATCAGGCGCACGCCCTTTTTGATGGCGTAGGCGCTGGTGGCGGCAAGGTCGAAGTCCGGATACGATTGCGTGAAGCTGAATTCCGAACCGTCGCCGTACCATTTTCCATCCCAGCCGATGTTCCAGCCTTCCACCAGTACGCCGCGGAATCCGTTCTTCGCGGCGAAGTCGATATAGCGCTTGGTGTTCTCCGTGGTGGCGCCGTGCTTCGCACCGGAACCCCATGTGCTTTTCTCAAGGTGCATCTCCCACCAGACGCCTACGAATTTCGACGGATGTATCCACGATACATCCCCCAATTTGTTCGGTTCATTCAGGTTCAGGATCAGGTCCGACATATACAGCCCCGCCGCGTTGTCGGCGATCTGCATGGTGCGCCATGGCGTCGTGAAAGCGCCCTGCCGCTCGACCGGCGCGCCGATGGCCGACGGCGTTAGATGCGCGCGCAGCTTCTGGCCGTCCACCTTGCGCAGCCACATCGACGCGTAGTCGACCAGCGCCGCCTCGTGGAAGGCGATGTGCGTGCCGTCCCTGGTGCGTATCGTCATCGGCGTATTGGCCATGCCGACTTCGCTCAGCGGCGTCTTGCGGATCGCGTATTCCAGCGCCGCCATCTCGCCGGCCTGCTGCCACCACGCGGTGGCCGGCGCCGCGACGATGAACTCGGTCAGCTCGTCGGCGATCTTCGTTTCCTTCAACTGCGGCTGGTCCGGTATCTCGTAGCGGAAGCCGACGCCGTCGTCGAACACGCGGAACACCAGCGCCATGCGACGGTTCTGCTGCTCCTTCTGCACCAGCTCCAGACGCAGCTCCTTGTAGTGATTGCGTACGTAGCGACGCTCGCCCCATGGTTGTTCCCATGTGTCGTCATGCTCGGTGACGGCCTGCTTGTCGAGCGAGAAACCGCCGTCGAGCTCCGGGGCGTTGGCCAGCAGGAAACCCAGCCGCGACGGCGCGATCAGTTGCTTGCCGTGCCGCTGTACCTCGTATGCCAGGCGGCCGTCGCCGCCCAGCTGAACGGCCACGCTCAGCACCTTGTCCGGCGACGACACGGTCGCCAGTATGTCGTCGGCCAGCGCGCTGCCGGTGCTGGCGTACACGCCCAGCATCATGCTGCACGCGGAGATCCAGCGGATTTTGACGGGAGTTGTATGCACGTGCTGTTCCTTGTTATGACGATGCGCAGTGCGCCGCGATGTAGGCGGCTTGCGACGGCATCTGGTTGACGCATAGCCCGATGACGGAGGCGATATTGTCCAGGTACTCGGCTACTTCTTTTTCTTCCAGCAGGTCGGCCAGCGGATGGTAGCCGTCGGCCTTGATGCCCTGGCCGTGCAGCACCTGCAGCCAGCCCACTTCGGCGAACAGCTCGTTGTCGACGCGGACGATGCGCCCGCGCGAGCGATACAGCTCCATCTTGGCGCGCAAGGTGTCCGGGATATCCATGGTGCGGCAGTAGTCCCAGAACGGCGTGTCGTCGCGCTCCGTGGCGTGGTAGTGCAGGATCAGGAAATCGCGGATGCGCTCGACCTCGAAGTCGCACTGCCGATTGAACTCGGCGATGTCGGCGGCCTGGAAGCCTTTGTCCGGGAAGAAGGTGATCAGCTTCGCAATCGTCGACTGGATAAGATGGATGCTGGTCGATTCCAGCGGCTCCATGAAGCCGGACGACAGGCCCACCGCCACCACGTTCTTGTTCCACACCTGCTTGCGCTTGCCGGTGGTGAAACGCAGCAGCTTGGGATCGGCCAGCGGACGCCCGTCCAGGTTGGCCATCAGGATGCCGGCCGCCTCGTCGTCGCTCATGTGCCGGCTCGAGAAGACATGGCCATTGCCGGTGCGGTGCTGCAGGCCGATACGCCATTGCCAACCCGCCGGCCGCGCGGTGGCGCGGGTGTAAGGCGCCAGCTCGGTGGATGCCAGCTCGCACGGCACCGCGTAGGCGCGGTCGCAGGGCAGCCAGTGCGTCCAGTCCTCGAAGCCGGTATGCAGCGCCTGTTCGATCAGCAGGCCGCGAAAGCCGGAGCAGTCGATGAACAATTCGCCGCCGATCAATTCGCCGTTTTCCATGCGCACCGCGTCCACATGCCCGTCCGAGGCGCGCATCAGCGTGTCGACCACCTTGCCCTCGATGCGGCGCACGCCCTTGGCCTCGCTGTACTTGCGCAGATAGCGCGCATACAGGCCGGCATCGATGTGGAAGGCGTGGACGATGTCGCCCAGCGGCGAATTGCCGTGCGAGCGATCGGCGCGCATGAACTTGTTGGCCTTGGCCGCCATGCGGTTGATCGAATACCGTTCGATGTCCGGCGCCTTGCCCGCCTGGTGCATGCGCAGCCAGTACTGGTAGAACGGCAGCGTCGCCAGGTCCTGGCCGAAGATGCCGAAGCCGTGCATGTAGCTGTCGCCTATCCGGCCCCAGTCGCGGAACTCGATGCCCAGTTTGAACGTGGCCCTGGTCTCGCGCATGAACTCATCTTCGTCGATGCCCAGCACGGTGTTGAACAACTTGATCATCGGGATCGTCGATTCGCCGACACCGACCGTCGAAATCTCGTCCGACTCGATCAGTGTGATCTTCACCTTTTCGCCCAGCACCCGCGACAACGCCGCCGCCGACATCCAGCCGGCGGTGCCGCCACCGACGATCACCACGTTTTTGACGTTCTCCATTTACTCCGCCTTTATTAGTATCCTGTAGCTCCACGGCGCCATGTCGAAGCGGCTGCCGCTGTCCACGCGCACCGTCTCCCCGGTGCCGAAATCGCGGTAAGCGCCGGCGTGCAGGTCGCCGCTAAATCCGGCCTGCACTACCTTGCCACTCAGGTTAAACACCGCGAATACCTTGTCCTTCGCATTCTGCCGCACAAAGCTGAACACCTGCTTGGGCGCGTCGTTCGGCACCTGCAGCATGGTCGCGCCCCATTCTCCGTTCCACAGGGCCGTGTTGCGCTTTTTCAGCGACAGCAGGTTTTTGTACAGCGCTTCGTAAGGCGATGGCTGCCACTGTATCGCATCCCGCTCGAAGAAGGCCAGCCGCTTGTGGTTGCCGGCCTCCTGCCCGTTGTAGATCATCGGCATGCCTTCGCTGACGAAGGAAAACGCGATGGCCGCATCCACCGCCGGACCGAAGATCTCGAACTCGGTGCCGTCCCATGCGTTCTTGTCGTGATTGGTGGTGTACAGCATGCGGTAGGCCTGCTTCGGATAGAACTTCTGGTTCCATGCGTAGTAGGTGTACAGCGAGGTGGCATCGGCCTTGCCCTCGGCGACGGCGCGCAGGCCGTCCCACCAGCTCCAGGCGTAGCTGGCGTCGAAGGCGTAGGCGTGCATGTCGCGGCTTTCCCATTCGGCCAGCATGAATACCGGCTTGATGGCGCGCAGCTCGCGGCTGGCGTTGTCCCAGAAGTCCTGCGGTATCAGGCCGGCGGCGTCTGCGCGGTAGCCGTCCACACCGGCTTCGCGCACCCAGTAGGTCATTGCCTGGGTCATGTAGCGGCGCAGGCCGGGCTGGGTGTAATCAAGGTCGATGATGTCGTCCCAGTCGTACCACGGCGTCGGATGGGCGTTGCCTTTGTAGTCCTTCTCGTACCATTCGGGATGGCTGGTGCGCAGCACGTTGTCCCACGAGGTGTGGTTGCCGACCCAGTCGAGGATCACGTGCAGGCCGAGGCCGTGGGCGGCGGTGACGAAGTGCCTGAAGTCGTCCAGCGTGCCGAATTCTGGATTGACGGCCATGTAGTCGCGCACCGCGTACGGGCTGCCCAGCGCGCCCTTGCGCTTGGCCTGGCCGATCGGGTGGATGGGCATTAGCCACAGGATGTCGACGCCCAGCTCCTTCAGGCGCGGCAGCTGCTGTTCCGCAGCGAGGAAGGTGCCTTGCGGTGTGAACTGGCGGGTGTTGATCTGGTAGATGCTGGCGTTCTTGGTCCATTCCGCGTGCTGGAAGTGGACGTAGGGCTTGGGTTGATACGGATCGGCTGCGTGGGCGATGCCGACGGTGGCCAACAGCAGGGCCATGAGGAATTTGGTCATTGGTGATGCCGGTAGATGAAGCAAAAAAAGCCGGATTCCGGTGAGGGATCGGAATCCGGCGCAAAACGGAGCTTAGAACTTGACGTTGACGCCTGCCGTGTAGGTCCGGCCGTAGACCACCGTGTTGGTGATCAGGTTCGGATCGGACGTGTACTCGCGGAACGGCGTGTTGGTCCAGTTATGGCCCTGCAGGAAGACCGATACGCCCTTCAACCAGCCGCTCTGGAACTCGTACGAGGCTTGCAGGTCGACGATGGTTTCGCCCTTGATGAAGGTGAACTGCGAATCGCTGCGATAGTCGAGGATCTGCCCGACGAAGCTGGAGCGGCGGTGCGCCGCCCATGCCAGCTGCACGCCGTTGTTTTCGTAGTAGAGCCGCAGGCTGCTGACGTTCTTCGACAGGCCCGGCAGGCCGATCTCGGACACGCTGTCCTTGAACACCGGGCCGTTCTGCGGCGAGACGAAGCCGCTGGTCGGCAGCTTCACCGAGCTGTCGGTGAACGAGTAGTTGGCGGCCACGCCGAAGCCGTCCAGCCACGGCGTGACCAGCGAGAACGGCACGTTGACCGCCACTTCATAGCCGTGCATATTGCCGCCCGAACCGTTCTGCGGCTTGGTCAGGAAGCCCACGGTCGAACCCGCGTACGGACCGGTCGTCGGCAGCGGCGTGTTGGCGCTGGTGTAGGGCTTGAAGTCGAACAGCTCCGGCGCGTTGATGATGTAGTTGTCCAGCTTCTTGAAGAAGCTCGCCACGCTGATGTAGCCCTTCTTGCCGAAGTACTTCTCGTAAGACAGGTCCAGCGACCGGGCCTGGTAGGGCTTCAACTCCGGATTGCCGGCAAAGCCGGTCAGCGCCGGCGCCACCGAGGTGGCGTTCTGCACCGCGAAGTCCAGACTGGCCTTCATGTTGTCCAGGTTGGCGCGCGAGATCTGCTTGCCGGCGCCAAGGCGCAGCTTCTGTTCGCTGCCAAGGTCGAACGCCACGTTCATGCTCGGCAGGACGTTGGTGTAGCTGGCGCCACCGGTGCGCACGCTGTACGGACAGGTGTCGAAGGTGATGCCGGTGCAGCGCGCCAGATCCACCTGGTTGCCCGAGGCCTGCTGCTTGGTGTTGACCACCTGCAGGCCGAAGTTGCCGGTGTACGGCAGCGACATCAGCGTGCCGTCCAGGTCCGCCATCGCATACGCGGTGGCCACCTTCTCGCCGACCGACCAGTCGCGTGACAGCACGGTGGCGTCGACCCAGCGGTTCAGGTCATAGATGGTGCCCAGCGTGCCGGTCGGGTCGAAGGACGCGACCATCAGGCCCGAGGCGCCGGCCGGCGCCACATCGGTGCCCGGCATGGCTGCGCTGGCGTAGCCGTCGCCGCCCTTGATCGACAGGCGGCCTTCCTGGCCGGTGCGCGACTTGTCGCGCTTGGTGTAGTTGATGCCGAAGGTGGCCGACGCCAGCGGACCCCATTCCAGCTCGCGGTGCGCGGTCAGGCGCACGCTGTTGACGGTGTCGTCGATGTTCGGCAGGCTGACGTAGCCGGCCTGCGGCGAGTTCGGTCCGCCGCCCCAGCCGTCCACGTCGGTCAGAAGCGCGACCTTGCGGTCCGAGTAATCGAGGCTGGTCTTGTATTTGACGTCGGCGAAGTTGGTGCCGTTGAAGCCGCTGAACGAGATCGAACCGAGCTGGCTGGCCGGCGTGTTGCCCGGCTGGCCGGCCGTGGTTTCGTAGTTCGAGATGTTCTTCACGCCGTGCGAGTGCGACAGATCGGTCTCTACGCGCCACTTGTCGTCCAGCTTCAGCTCATTGTTCCAGCCGAAGGACGCCAGCCTGTCCTCGTTCGAATACAGGTGGTTGCGGACGTCGGCCTTGTAGTTGCTGATGGTGCCGCTGCTGGCGATGCCGTTCGAGACCACGGCGTTGGTCAGCACGCCGTTCGGATCGTAGGGACCGGTGCCGAATGCCACCGCGCCTTCGATGCCGGTCTTCTTGGTGCTTTCGTCGCCGCGCGAATAAAACACGTCGACGGTGGATTTGAAGTTCTGGTTAGGTTTGTACTGCAAGGTCAGCGAGGCGCCGTCGCGGTCGCTCTTGCGGCGCGAGGTCTCGGCCAGGAAGCCGCCCGGCACCGCCACCTGCGCGCCGTTGTAGTCCAATGTCGGCGCCCAGCCGCCCCAGCTGTCGAATTTCAGTTCGCCGCCGTTGTCTTCCTTGAACTTGGTCAGGCCCAGCGACAGGCCGATGGTGCGGTTGGCGAACTGGTCGACATAGGTGAGGGTGGCGCGGTGGCCCGAGCCCAGGTCCGAGCCGGAATCGACGCCGATGCGTTCCTTTTTCGCGCTGGCGGCCAGCACGCGCTTGCCGAAGTCCAGCGGACGCAGGGTGCGCAGGTCGATGGTCGAGGCCAGGCCCTGGCCCATCAGGCTGGCGTCCGGGGTCTTGTACACCAGCACGGAGCCGGTCAGCTCGGACGGGAACAGGTCGAATTCCGGGCTGCGGGCATCGCTGGTGGACGCCTGCTCGCGGCCGTTCAGCAGCGAGCCGTTGAAGCTTGGCGACAGGCCGCGCACGCTGACGTCGGTGGCCTTGCCATTGACCTTGTTGCGCTGCGTGGTCACGCCGCTCAGGCGCGAGATCGACTCGGCCACGGTGTTATCGGGCAGCTTGCCGATGTCCTCGGCGGAAATCGCCTCGACGATGGAGCTGGAGTTTTTCTTGATCGAGATCGCTTCCTCGATGCCGCGGCGGATGCCGGCCACGGTGACGACGGTCATCTCGGCGTCGGTCTTCTTCTTCGCTTCCGCCTTGGCCTTGGCGTCGTCGGAGGTGGTGTCGGCCTGCTGCGCATGGGCCAGGCCGAACATCATCAAGGCGCAGGCCGCCGCCATCGGGTGCAGCCGGAAGCGCCCCTGTACTGTTTTGGTGGTCATAAAAGTGTCCCTAAAAATTATTGTGGTTGCAGGACGGATGTTGTAGCGGAAGGAAAATAGGGTCAATCACGCGCTGTCCGGAAAATAAAGGAAGCCTGAAGATTGGCCGCCAAGTGCCTGATTTGTCGCGCATTGCCTTGTCGGGGCCTGATGTGGTGTTTTGTCTACGCTGCACGTAATTTAGCTACAAAGCACGCTACACTTTCAGCATGAAAATATTAATGATCGAAGACGACCTGGCCATAGGCCGGGCGCTGCTGTCGGTGTTCCAGGACGAGGGACACGCGGTAATCTGGGTGCGGATGGCGGAGGGCGCGATCGCCCGGCTGCAGTCCGAGCCGTTCGACGCCGTGCTGCTCGACCTCGGCCTGCCCGACGGCGACGGCAACGCGCTGCTGCGCGACATGCGGGCGCAGGGCCTGTCGCTGCCGGTGCTGATCATGACGGCGCGCGACAGCCTGGAGGACCGGCTCAACGGCTTCAACACCGGCGCCGACGATTACCTGATCAAACCGTTCGAGATTCCCGAGCTGCTGGTACGGTTGCGCGCCATCGTGCGCCGCGCGAACGGCAACGTCGACGGCGGCGAATCGCTGTGGACCTTGGGCGAGTTGGTGCTCGACGAGAGCCGCATGCTGGTCACGTGCGCCGGCGCGGCGGTGTCGTTGTCACGCACCGAGTTCGCGCTGCTGCTGACCTTGATGAAGCAGTCCGGCCGCGTTTTGACGCGCGCCGAGCTGGAACAGGGCTTGCCGTACAGCGTGGGGCAGACGCTGGATGTGCACATCTCCAATCTGCGCAAGAAGGTCGGCGACCGCGTGATCCGCACGGTGCGCGGCGTCGGCTACATGGTGCAGCGTGGATAAGCAGTCGTCGCTGTTCCGGCGATTGATGCTGGGTTTTTCCGGCGTGATCGCGCTGGTGGCGCTGGCCGGGTTCACCTATGTGGCGTTCGAGGCCAAGGCCACGCAGCGCAACCGCACCGCCAGCGAGAACGCCGCGCACACGCGCGAGCTGCTGCTGCATCTGATGGAGATCGCCGACCAGCCGGAGCGCATGCGGCGCGCGGCGGCCATGCTGGAGTCGGTGCGCAAGGAGATGTTCCGCGAGCTGGATTACCACTCGCGCGTGCGGCTGAAGGTGTGGAAGGACGGCGCACTGCTCTACAACTCGCTGCCGGATCTGCCTGAGGTGCTGCCGGCGCCAGGCAGTGCCGCTGCCCGCCACGCCAACGCCTGGGTCAGCGCGGTCGAGCGCGATGCGACGCATGGGCTGGTGGTCGAGCGCAGCCATGAGGTGGACGATGAATGGATGCTGAGTTTTTCCGGCGTCAGCTTCCTGCTGTCGTCGACGATCTTCAGCCTGCCCTTGCTGCTGCTGCCGGCATGGCTGATCGTCGGCATTGGACTGAGGCCCTTGCGCTCGATCGCCGACGAGATCGAGGCGCGTTCGGTGTCGGACCTGACGGCGCTGCCGGATTCCGACTACCGCGAGCTGTCGCCGCTGGTGATGGCGATCAACCGGCTGATGACGCGGCTGAGCCAGCGCATCGAGCGCGAACACGAATTCCTGACCGACGCCGCGCACGAGTTGAAGACGCCGCTGGCGGCGATCCAGATCAACGCCCATCTGCTGCTGAGCCGCAGCGCGGCCGAGAGCCCGGAGCGCAGCGCCGAGGCGGGCCAGGGCTTGCGCGACGGCGTGGCGCGGGCCACGCACATGGTGCACCAGTTGCTCGCGTTCGAACGGGCGCGCGCCGAGCCGGGCGCCGAGCCCCTGCCGCAGACGGATTTGTGCGGCTTCGTGCGCAGCCGGCTGGCGTCGGCGGCGCCGCTGGCTGTGCAGCGCGGCATCGATATCGAGTTTCAGTCGGAAGCGTCGTGCGCCATGGCGATGCATGTCGAGAGCATGGCGGCGCTGCTGGACAATTTGATCAGCAACGCGATCAAATATTCGCCGGAGTCGGGCAAGATCCATGTGCGGCTGGCGGCGCTGGAGCAGGGCTACCGCCTGACCATCGCCGACCAGGGGCCAGGCATTGCGCAGGCCCTGCATCGGAAAGTGTTTGAACGTTTCTACCGCGTGCCGGGACAGGAGCAATCCGGCAGCGGCCTTGGACTGGCGATCGCCGAGCGGGCGGCGGAGCGCAACGAAGGCACCATCACGCTCGCCGCCGGCGATGACGGCAAAGGACTCACCGTCACCGTCGACTTCGAAATCCGGGGTCAGATCTGACATTCGGACACGAGCTCTGCCGTAAAGGCCGTTACGGCAGAGCTCGTGTCCGAATGTCAGATCTGACCCCGGGTTTTACTCTTGCGGAGTCAGCGCCAGGGCGGCGCTGAAGTCGCCCATCGGCTTGGCGCCGTTGGCGGCCAGCGCCTTGTCACGCGTGACCAGGCCGTCCAGTACCGGCAGGCCGAAGCGGCGGGTGATGGCGCGCAGGATCGAGGCCGAGTCATATTGCGTATGGTCGACGCCCTTCTTCACGTACGGCGACACGATGATCGTCGGCACGCGGGTGCCCGGGCCCCACTTGTCGCCCTTCGGTGGACTGGCGTGGTCGTAGAAGCCGCCGTTCTCGTCGTAGGTGACGATCACCAGCATGTTCTTCCACTGCGGGCTCTTTTTCAGCTTGGCGATGACGTCGGCGATGTGGGCATCGCCGTCGGCCACCGAAGCGTAGCCGGCGTGCTGGTTCAGGTTACCCTGCGGCTTGTAGAACGCCACCGGCGGCAAGGTGCCGTTGGTCACATCCGCCACGAACTGGGTGTCGTAATCCTTCAGGTGCGCCGCGCGGTAGGCAGCGTTCTTCACCGGATCCATGTTGGCGAAGTAGTTGAACGGCTGGTGGTGGAATTGGAAGTTGGGCGGATTGGTGATCGCGCCGCGCGTGGTGCCGGTGGTGGCGGCCGTCGTGTCCTTCCAGGCGCCGGCGTACCAGGCCCAGTCGACGTTCTTTCCGGTCAACAGGTCGCCGATGTTCTTCTGCGTCTGCGGCGGCAGCGTGTTGGACTTGCTGGTGTCCGCGTACAGGTGGGTGCTGTCGTCGGCGGCGAAGCTGTTGCTGCTTGGCTGGTACGGCGGCTGCATGGTATTGACCGCGTAGAACATGCCGGTCGAGTCGGCCGGCGTGATGGCGCCGTCGTTGGCGTAGGCCGGTGCGCCGTTCAACACGCTGGCCGGGGCGTTGGCGGCCGGCGTCAGGCGCACGAAGTTGCCGTTGGAGTCGACGTCGATCTTGGCGATCGATCCCTTGGCCACCGAGGTGTCGGCGTTCGGGTATTGCGGCGCGCAGGCGCAGATCAGGTACTGGTGGGTCAGGAAGGAGCCGCCGAAGGCGCCGATGAACATGTTGTCGGCCAGCGCGTATTGCTTGGCGATGTCCCACATCTTCATCTTGCTGCCGTCGTAGTAGCCCATGGTGAGGCCGCCGGCGTCGGAGTAGGCCGCGAACTTGTCGTTGGCGCCGCCGTTGATCTGCATCTGGTTGTTGTAGAAGCGGTGCACCAGGTCGCGCGTGATGACCGATTGCGCCATGTACAGTGGGCTGTTGGCGTCGTCGATCTGGAACGGCTTGTTCGGCAGGTTGGCCGATTGCGCCTGGGTGAGCACGACGCTCTGGCCGGCGGCGGCCATGCCGCCCCAGGTCGGCGGCAGCACCGGCAGCGCGCTGCCGTCGAAGTCCTTCTGCGCCACGTAGGCGCTGGTCGAGGTCGGGTTCACGCCCGGCACGCCGTTGGCGCCAGGGAACAGGCCGTACAGGTTGTCGAAGCCGCGGTTCTCGGCGTAGATGACGACGATGTTCTTGATGTTGTTCAGCGCCAGGCCGGAGGTCAGCGTGGCGGCGATGTCGGCCGGCGCGCTCAGCGTGCTGGCGGCGGCGATGACGTTGGTGACGCTGGCGTTCTCGGCCTTCAGCTTGGCCTGGTCGTCGCCGCTGACGGCGTTGATATCGGCCACCAGGTTCGCTTCGGACACGCCCAGCTTGGCGGCCAGCTTGCTGCTGGCGGCGGCGAAGTCGCCGCCGTTGGCGTCCATCATGGCGACCAGTTCGGTGGTGATGGCGTCGACAAAGCCGGTGTGGCCGTTCGGCGCGCGGAACACCAGTTTCTGCGTGACCTTGGTGCCGGCGTCGCCGACGGCGTCGTGGCGGATGGCGTCGGTGCCGACGGTGACCAGCAGCGCGCCGGTGCTGGCGCCGGTGATGGCGAACTTGCCGTCGGCGCCGGTGCGCACGGACGAGGAGCCGCTGTCGCAGGTCAGCTTGGCGCTGGTGCTTTCCAGGCAGACCACGGCGTTTTCATAGTAGCTGCCGACCACCTGGCCGCTCAGCGTCGGGACGCTGTCGGACGAGCTGCCGCAGGCGATCAGGCCGGCGCCCAGGCCGATCGACATGAGCATGAGGGGAAGGGGCCGCATCGGATTGAGTTTCATCTTCTTGCCTTGTGGGTGGGGTGTCAAAGCGGGTCATGCTAGGCATCAAATATTTCAGGACGATGAAATGGTGTGTATCGTTTTGTATCTTTGGCTTTGTGTCATTCAGCGGTCATTTCATGTTGCTAGGCTTGCGGCATGAAACAGATTTATATTGCCCTGATCGCCGCGCTGCTCAGCGCCTGCCATGGCGAGACGCCGCCCGCATCCGCCTCCGCTCCTGTCGCCAAACCGGCCGCCAAGCCGGCCGCCGCCTACGCGCCGATGAAACGCCAGCCACCGGTGCCGGAGTTGACGGCGATGGGCCGTGCGATGTTCCACGAACCGACGCTGTCGGCATCCGGCCGCATCAGCTGCGCCAGCTGCCACAACCCGGACAACGGCTACAGCCCGGCCAACCGGCTGTCGGCGCAGCTGGGCGGCGGCGATGGCGCCACGCAGGGCACGCGCGCCGCGCCGTCGCTGAAGTACCTGCAGACGGTGCCGCCTTTCACCGAGCACTATCACGACGACGATGGCGACGACAGCACCGACGCAGGTCCTACCGGCGGCTACGATTGGGATGGCCGCGCCGGATCGGCACACGAGCAGGCGCGTGGTCCGCTGCTGTCGCCGCGCGAGATGGGCAACAAGGACGATGCGGCGGTGGTGGCCAAACTGCGCAACGGTCCGCTGGCGGCGCAGTTCCGCAAGACCTTCGGCGACGACATCTTCGACCACGACGACGCGGCGATGCGCGCGGCCTTGATGGCGCTGGAAGTGTTCCAGGAAAGCCCGGCCGATTTCTATCCGTACACCAGCAAGTACGACGCCTTCCTGCGCAAGCAGGTCACGCTGACGCCGCAGGAAGCGCGCGGGCTGGCCTTGTTCAACGATGAAGCCAAGGGCAATTGCGCATCCTGCCACATCAGCCGCATCTCGCAGGGCGGCGCCTTCCCGCAGTTCACCGATTACGGGCTGGTCAACCTCGGCGTGCCGCGCAACGGCAAGCTGGCGGTCAACGCCGATCCGAAGTATTTCGACCTCGGCCTGTGCGGCCCGGACCGCACCGACCTGCGCGACCATCCCGAATACTGCGGCCGCTTCAAGACGCCGTCGCTGCGCAACGTGGCCCTGCGCAAGGTCTACTTCCACAACGGCAGCTTCGACAGCCTGGAGCAGGTGGTGCGCTTCTACGTGCAGCGCGACACGGTGCCGCAGAAGTGGTATCCGCGCAATCCGGACGGCAGCATCCACAAGTTCGACGACCAGCCGCGCGGCATGGACGACAACGTCAACGTCGAAGCCCCGTTCGGCGGCAAGCCCGGCAGCAAGCCGGCGCTGACCGACCAGGAGATCGCCGACGTGGTGGTTTTCCTCAAAACGCTGACCGACGGCTACAAACCGCAGTGAAAAATTAGCAAATGTGTCATAGAATGTAAGCCTCAGTTGCTCACAGGATATAGGCGCACATGAAATACTCGAAGCAGTTGGCCGTCGCGGCCGTGGTGGTGGCCGTTGCCGGCGCGGGGGCCTTCGTGGCGCTGCGCGGCAAGCAGCCGGCGGCGCCTGCCGCCGCGCCGGTGGTGGCCGGTCCCACGCCGGAGATCATGCCGGAGTTGCGCAATATGCTGGCCGCCTACCGCAAGATCATCGTACTGCTGGCCGACGAGAAAACGCTGTCCGACAGCGACCGCAAGGCCGCCGGCCAGGTCGGCCAGTCGCTGTTCCATGAAAACCTGGAACGGCTGGCCAAGGTGCAGGCCATGCTGGCGCAAACCCAGGCGTTGCCGCCGCAGCAGCGCGACGCGGCCGACGATACGCTGCTGTCCTATATCGAATCGGCCGGCGACCTGTTCGACGCCGACCGGCTGGCCTTCCGCGAAGTGCTGTTGTCGCTGCAAAAGCTGGCGGCCGCGGATCAGACGCTGCCGGCGATCAAGCTGCACAAGCGCGTCAGCGAGGACCTGGCCGCGCTGGAGGATATCGAAAAGCAGTACGACAAGGAACTGAGCGACATCTTCTCGCGCTTCGACACGCGCGCCATCACGCCCAAGCGCGAGCGCTGGGACGATTACGTCGCCCGCCTGCGCAAGCTGTATGGCCGCGAACAGATCATGAAGGACTACGGCGTCATCGTGCCGTATCCTGAACCGCCTAAGACGGTAGAGCAAGAGGTGCAGGCCAAGGAAATCTTCGGCAACACGCTGCCGCCCAAGACCGTGGTGCTGACCTTCGACGACGGTCCGCACAAGAGCTACACCGAGGAAGTGGCCGCGATCCTCAAGCAGTACAATGTGCCGGGCGTGTTCTTCCAGGTCGGGCAGAACCTCGGCAAACTGGATGCGCAGGGCAAGCAAAGCCTGGGCAAGAACGCCGAGGAGAGCCGCCGCCTGATCGACGCCGGTCATACGGTCGGCAACCACAGCTTCAGCCACGCGCTGCTGTCCAAGGAAAAGGGCGACCAGTTGTATGGCGAGATCGCCAACGCCGACCTGATGCTGAAGGCGGCCGATCCGCGCCGCTCGGAGCTGTTCCGCTTCCCGTACGGCGCGCACAACGCCGAAGGCCTGGCGATCCTGTCCAAGCTGGGACTGCGCTCGGTGATGTGGAATATCGATTCGATGGACTGGGCCGATCCGGTGCCAAGCTCCATCGCCAACCGCGTGCTGACCACCCTGGGCAAGGAGCAGCGCGGCATCATCCTGTTCCATGACATCCACGAGCGCAGCGTCAAGGCGCTGCCGATGGTGCTCGACAAGCTGATCGCCGACGGCTACAGCTTTGCCGCCTGGGACGGCCACGAGTTCAAGGTGGCCAAGGGAGGCAGGCCGGAGCCGGAGAAGATCGCCGTCAGCACCGGCTACGCCAACAGCTATGCGGTGGTCATCGGCATTAACGACTATCAGAAGTGGCCCAAGCTGCAGTACGCGGTGCAGGATGCCAAGGCGATCCGCGACACGCTGGTCAACCGCTTCGGCTTTGCCGGCGAGCGGGTGTTCACGCTGACCAACGGCGAGGCCACGCGCAACAACATCCTGGCGCTGTTCCACGACAAGCTGGCCGACGCGCAGCTGAAGAAGGACGACCGCATCTTCGTGTTCTTCGCCGGTCACGGCGCCACGCGCCAGCTCAGTTCCGGCCGCAATCTCGGCTACATCATCCCGGTCGATTCGGATCCGCAGCAGGTCAGCTTCGACGCGATCCCGATGACGGATCTGCAGAACATCGCCGAGAGCCTGAACGCCAAGCACGTGCTGTTCGTCATGGACGCCTGCTACAGCGGCCTCGGTTTGACGCGCGGCGGCGGCAGCACTGCCTTCCTGCGCGATAACGCTCGCCGCATGGGCCGGCAGATGCTGACGGCCGGCGGCGCCGACCAGATGGTGGCCGACGGCGGTCCGAACGGCCACTCGGTGTTCACGTGGACCCTGCTGCAGGCCTTGAACGGCAAGGCGGATTTGAACGGCGACGGCCTGATCACCGCGACCGAACTGGCGGCCTATGTGGCGCCGGCGGTGGCCAGCGTGTCGCAGCAGACGCCGGCCTTCGGCAGCCTGCCGGGATCGGAGGGCGGCGAGTTCGTGTTCCAGCTGCCGGCCGAGGCGGAATTCCTCAGCGCGCAGTCGGCGCAGCTGGCGCCGGATGCGATTGCGCTCAACAGCAAGCTGGATAAGGGCCGCGACGAGAAGGCCGACGGCAATACCGTGGTGGTGAAGAATCTGCAGGGCGAGGAACAGAAGATCGCCGCGCCGAAGCCGGTCGACGCCTCCAGCCGCCAGCTGGCGCAGCGCGCCAACGACAAGGGCATGCAGCTGTTCAAGGAAAAGCAGTACGCGCAGGCGGAAGCGGCGTTCACCGAGGCGCTCAAGTACCGGCCCGATTTCGGCCTGGCCGCCAACAACCTGGGCTTCGTCTACTACAAGCAGGAAAAGTACGCCGAGGCTGCGCGCTGGTTCGAGAACACGCTGCAGATCGACACCTCGCGCGCCATCGCCTACCTCAACCTCGGCGACGCCCGCGTGCGCATGGGCGACGGCGAGAAGGCCAGGAAGGCCTACGCCAGCTTCCTCGAACTGGCGCCGAATCACCCGAGCGCCGCCTACGTCAGGGAGCAGTTGAAGAAGCTGGGCTAGTTCAGGCTTCGTTCCAGTCGTATTCCATCTGCAGCGCGGTGCGCGCGGCCAGTTCGCGGCCGGCCAGCCGTTCGACCAGGTGCAGCGACATGTCCATGCCGGCCGAGATGCCGCCGGAGGTGACGATGCGGCCGTTGTCTATCCAGCGGCGGCCGGCCGGGATTTCCACGCGCGGGAAGGCGGCGCGCAGCTCGTCGATATCTTCCCAATGTGTGGTGGCTTGCTGGCCGTCCAGCAGCCCCGCCTGCGCCAGCAGGAAAGCGCCGGTGCAGACCGAGGCCACCAGTTCGCAGTTGTGCGCCATGCCGGCGATCCATGCGATGACTTCGGGCTTGGCCTGCTCCGCCGTCACCACGCCGCCGGGGACGATCAGCACGTCGATCCTGCCGGCGCTGTCGAAATCAGATTCGGGCTGCACGGCGAGGCCGGCGCGCGCGCGCAGCATGGCGGAGCGCTGGCCGATGGTGCGCACGCGGAACGGCGCCTGGGTGCCCGGCGCCAGCTTGGCGGCCACGCGCGTGGCACAGGTGAACACTTCGTACGGTCCGGCGAAATCGAGTACTTCAACGTCGTTGAAGACATAAATGCCTATGGTGCGTGTCATGTGGATCTCCTTTGTCGATGAGACCATCTTGCCGCCAAACGCATTGACATAAATGACATCGATGGTGGAATATCTGCCACATGACCAAGCCTATCGACATCTGGCTGCTGGTGTTCCCCGGCTTTCTGCTGCTGGACGCCACCGGCCCCGCGCAAGTGTTCTCCACCGCGAACGACGAGGCGCGCGACGCCGGTCAGCCGGAGCCCTATCGCATCCGCATGACCGCGCCGGGCGGCGGGCCGGTGGCGTCGTCTTCCGGCGTCAGCGTGCTGGCAGAGCCGTTGCCGCGCCGCAGCCTGGCCGGCGCCACCCTGATCGTCGCCGGCGGCCGCGGCCTCGATGGCGACGGCGCCGTGCTGGCGTCGGCCGCGATAAGCTGGGTGCGGCGCGCCGCCGGCGAGGTCGCGCGCTGCTGCTCGGTGTGCACCGGTGCCTTCGTGCTGGCGCGGGCCGGCCTGCTGGACGGCCGCCGCGCCGTCACCCATTGGCTCGACGCGGCCCGGCTGCAGGCGCAATACCCGGCCATCGAGGTGCAGGACGACGCCATCTACATCAAGGACGGGCCGGTCTACACGTCGGCCGGCATCGCCGCCGGCATGGACCTGGCGCTGAGCCTGGTGGAGGAGGACTGCGGCCGCGCCGCCGCGCTGGGCACGGCCAAGCGGCTGGTGGTGTTCTACAAGCGGCCCGGCGGCCAGCGCCAGTTCAGCTCCGAGCTGCTGGCGCAGGCCGATCCGCAAGGCTTGCATGGCCAGCTGACCGGCTGGCTGCGTCCGCGCCTGAAGCGGCAGGTCGACGTCGAGCAGATGGCGGCGGCGTTCGCGCTGTCGGTGCGCACGCTGCACCGCCGGCTGCAGCGCGAGGCTGGCGTCTCGCCGGCGCAGCTGCTGCTGCGCTTGCGCATGGAGGCGGCGTGCGGCTTGCTGGAGCGGCCCGGCATGACGGTCAAGCGCGCGGCCAGCCAGAGCGGCTTCGGCAGCGAGTACAATCTGCGGCGCGCGTTTGCCGCGCAGCTGGGCGTGGTGCCCAGCGAATACCAGGCGCGCTTTGGCTGAATCGGGAAGATCGAATGCGGGAATTTGAAAAATGGGTGGCGCGCGTGCTGCTGCTCAACAGCGCGCTGGCGCTCGGTGTCAGCCTCGGCCTGCTGGGCGAGTCGCAGGAGGCGTCGGCGCTGCCGCTGCTGTACAGCGCGGCGATGCTGGGCTTCCTCGGGGCCGTGCTGTCGCTCAAGCGCTGGAAGCTGGGCCTGTGGGCCGGCGTGGCGTATTACGCGCTGCAGCTGTTCAGCTACTATCCCTTCGACGGCGGCTGGCACTTCGCGGTCAAGGCCGGCGTCAGCATCGGCCTGGTGATGCGCTTCCACGGCGGCGTGTTCATCGTCAACATGGTGGCCTTGGCGCTGCTGGCGGCCACCGCCGCCGTGCTGGTGTGGCGCTACCGGGAAGTCGTCGAGAAGACCTGACCGCCCAGGTAGCTGTAGTAGAAGCGTTCCTGGCTGGTCGAGATCAGCACGCGGTGGGCGCGCAGGAAATCGCGACCCAGTATCATTTCGATGTTCTTGACGCCGAACTGCTGCAGGTTGTTGACGTCGGCGATGGCCAGGCGCGGCTTGCCGATGTTTTCTTCGCCGATCGCGAAGCTGTCGAAGGTGGCGTTCCACTTGGGCGTGTCCTTGCCGCTGATGCCGGTTACCGCGCCGCCTTCGCTCACGCCGGCGCCGCCCGGCTTGATGCCCAGTTTGTCCGCCGTCTGCAGGTCGACCAGCGAATGGGCGGCGCCGGTGTCGATCAGCGCGCGGATCTTGCGGCCGTTGAGTTGGACCTGCACATAGGCGGCGGAGTGCTTGTCGGCCAGCTCCAGCGGCACGTCCAGCGCCTGCGTGTCCCAGTAGGCCAGCGACCTGTCGCCGCCGCAGCCGTCGTTGCGGAAGAACTTGAGCTGCTTGCCGGCCAGCGCGATTTCCAGGTCGGCCTGCAGCAGGTAGTCGGCGCCGACCAGACCGCCGTAGCCGGGGTAGTCGAGGCCATCGACCACCGGGAACCAGGTCTTGGCCACGCGCGCCGGGCCGATGATCACTTCCTCCGGCTGCGCCGCGAACTGCGCCGTGTCGCCGCCGATGCCGCGCACGCGGTTCAGCGTGCGGGTCAGCGGCTGCTGCTGGCGGTCCATCTCGGCGCGCGTCAGCTGCGTTTTGTGGGCGCCGGTGTCGATCAGCATGTGCACCGTCTTGCCGTTGATCTGGCCATCGATGAAGGGCGTGCCGGCCGCCTCGTAGATATTCAGGTCGAGCGCGGCCAGTTCGGTAAAGCGGCAATCTGCGTGGGCCTGGGCGGCGGCCAGCAACATGCCGGCCCCCAGCATGCGTTGCAGGATGGGGGCCATCATCAGTTCGGCTTGCGGAAGCGCAGGATGAACTGGTCGGTGTGGGCGCGGATGCCGGTTTCAAACACCTGGGCCGAGCGGTCGTCGGCCGGGTTGCGCAGCACCTGCGATTCGGCGTCCAGCACGAAGCCGGCGGCCAGCACTTCCTTCTTGACCAGCGCCTCGTCGATGCGGTGCAGCTTGGCCATGCCGGCGTCGTCCAGGCCGGGCTGGGCCGAATGGTCCAGCACTATATAGTAGCCGCCCGGTTTCAGCGCCTCGAACACGGCCTTGTTCAGCTCGGCCGTGCCGGCGGCGCCGCTCCAGATGTGGATGTCGTGATAGTTCTGCGAGGTCCACACCAGGTCGGCCTTGACCGGCACGTTGAGCGAGGCGGCGCTGATCGCTTCATGCACGTTGGCGCGGCCCGGTTCGGCCGACACGGGCGGCGGCAGCGGCTTGCCCTTCAGGCGGTCCACCAGCACCTGCGGCGCGATCGCGTACACCGAACCCTTCGGGCCGACCGCCGTGCTGAACAGGCGGGTGAAGTAGCCGCGGCCGGCAAAGTAATCGACCACGACCTGGCCCGGCTGGACCTTGGCGAAGGCCAGCATCTCGGCCGGCTTGCGGTCGGCGTCGCGCGCCTTGTCGGCGTCCGGGCGGCCGGCATCGGCCACGGCGGCGGCGGCCAGCGGCGCTTGGCCGGCGGCACCGGCGTGGCCGGCGGCCAGTAACAGGGCCATGGTGCTGCTCAGGCAAAGTAATCCAAGGGTGCGGCTTCTAGGCAACAGTTTCATTTTGAAAGTCTCCGTAGGTGGGTGAACCGGTTTTCCCCGCCTTAGCTGTGCAGGCGAGATCCGGATTATGCACCGGATATATCAAATTGACATTGCTTAACCCCTCTGTTCAGTCATCTGCTTGTCACACGGCAAGGGCAAAATGTCCGTATGGATATATTTTTCTGCTGGGAAAATGGCACTATCGACATGAAAGTTTCCTGGTGAACTGTTTTTTTAGGTAACTTTTTTAATAAATAAACATTCTCCTATAGCAGGTTGCGAGAGAGAGACAGCGGTTGAAATAAATTCTTTTGGGAAATCTACTCAGATATAATCGGCCCTTGGAATCCTGCTGGAAGAGGCGTTCATCTGGTTCGAGCTTGGTTGGCCCGCAACTTAATGGCCAAAAGAAAAGTTTACTTAATGAAAGTCCAAATTCCGTCGTTATATACAGTACGGAGTAGTTTTTTCCGACAGCACCATAAAAATTTTGTTAAAAAAGTAACAAATCCACTACAGGGCTCGAGCATCAGACAAAAGCTGATCGCTCGAGTTGCTTTCTGAGCAGCCAGAGAAGTACCTCCAGGAGAAATAGTATGAGTTTCGCGACCAGTTTTACCACTGAGCAGATTGCCAGTTTCAGCACAGCCCAGATCATCACGCTGGCAACTGCCGACATTGCAGCGTTTAATTCTGACCAGCTGGCCGCGTTCACTACTGCGCAAATCCCCGCCTTCACGACTGCCCAGATTGCCGGAGGCCTGAACTCCACCCAGATCGCCTTCCTGACGACCAAGCAGGCCAACGCGCTGACCTCGACCCAGATCGCCGCGCTGCAAACCGCCGCCATCGCCGCGCTGACCACCAACGACGTCGCCGCGCTGGCCACGGCCACTATCGGCGGCATCACCGCCAACCAGGTCAAGGCGCTGACGACCGACCAAGTGGTCGCCCTGACCAGCAACCAGGCCGCGCAACTGAGTTCGACCCAGGTCGCTGCGCTGAGCACCAACGCCATCGGCGCCCTGGAAACCGCCGACCTGGCCGCGATCAAGACCGCCTCCATCGCCGTGCTGACCAGCGCCCAGGTGGCCGCGCTGACCACGGCGCAAGTCAATACGATGGGCACCGCTTCGGTGGCCGCGCTGAGCACCGCCGGCATCGCCGCGCTGAGCAGCGACCAGGCCGTCGCGCTGACCTCGGCGGAAATCGCCGCCATGAGCACCACGCAAGTGGTCGCGCTGTCGAGCAAGGCCCTCGGCGCGATTGAAACCGCCGACCTCGCCGGCCTGAGCACCAACGACATCGCCGCCCTGCGTACCTCGCAGCTGGTCGGCCTGGCCACCGCGCAAGTTGCCGCGCTGTCGACCAACCAGATTGCAGCGTTGAGCGCCGCCGCCATTGCCGGCCTGAGCACCGACCAGGTGGTCGCGCTGACCACCGCCCAAGCGAGCTCGCTGAGCACCGCGCAAGTGGCCGGCCTGAGCACCAAGGCCATCGCCGCGCTGGAAACGGCCGACTTCGCGGCATTGAAATCCGACGCGATTGCCGCGCTGAGCGCCGCGCAAGTCAAGGCGCTGACCACGAATCAAGTGGTCGCGCTGACCACGGCCGAAGCCGCCGCGCTGAGCACCGCGCAAGTGGCCGCGCTGTCGAGCGACGCCGTCGCCGCGCTGGAAACGGCCGACCTGTCGGCCATCAAGACGGCCGCCATCGCCGCCCTGAGCAGCGCCCAGGTCGCCGCGCTGACCACCGCCCAAGTCAACACGCTGGCCACCGCTTCATTGGCCGCGCTGAGCACCGCCGGCATCGCCGCGCTGACCACCAACCAGGTCGTTGCCCTGACCTCGGCCCAGCTGAGCAGCATGAGCTCGGCACAGGTTGCCGCGCTGTCGAGCAACGCCATCGGCGCGATTGAAACCGCCGACATCGTCGGCCTGACCACCGCCAACGTCGCCGCGCTGCGCAGCGCGCAGCTGGTGGGCCTGGCCACGGCGCAGGTCGCCGCGCTGTCGACCAACCAGATCGCCGCGCTGAGCACCGCCGCCGTGTTCGGCCTGACCACCGACCAGATCGTCGCGCTGACCACCGCGCAAGCGAGCTCGCTGAGCACCGCGCAAGTGGCCGGCCTGAGCACCAAGGCCATCGCCGCGCTGGAGACGGCCGATTTCGCGGCCTTGAAATCCGACGCCATTGCCGCGCTGAGCGCCGCGCAGGTCAAGGCCCTGACCACCGATCAAGTGGTCGCGCTGACCACGTCCGAGGCCGCCGCGCTGAGCACCGCGCAAGTGGCCGCGTTGTCGAGCAACGCCATCGCCGCGCTGGAAACGGCTGACCTGTCGGCCATCAAGACCGCCGCCATCGCCGTCCTGAGTTCCGCTCAAATTGCCGCGCTGACGACCAAACAAGTCAACACGCTGGCCACCGCTTCGCTGGCCGCGCTGAGCACCGCCGGCATCGCCGCGCTGACCACCGACCAGGTTGTCGCACTGACCTCGGCCCAACTGAGCAGCATGAGCTCGGCCCAAGTGGCCGCGCTGTCGAGCAACGCCATCGGCGCGATTGAAACCGCCGACATCGTCGGCCTGACCACTGCCAACGTCGCCGCGCTGCGCAGTGCGCAACTGGTGGGTCTGGCAACCGCACAGGTTGCCGCGCTGTCGACCAACCAGATCGCCGCGCTGAGCACCGCCGCCGTGTTCGGCCTGACCACCAACCAGATCGTCGCGCTGACCACCGCGCAAGCGAGCTCGCTGAGCACCGCGCAAGTGGCCGGCCTGAGCACCAACGCCATCGCCGCGCTGGAAACGGCCGACTTCGCAGCATTGAAGTCCGATGCGATCGCCGCGCTGAGCGCCAATCAGGTCAAGGCGCTGACGACCGATCAAGTGGTCGCGCTGACCACGACTGAGGCCGCCGCGCTGAGCACCGCGCAGGTGGCGGCGCTGTCGTCCAATGCCATCGCCGCGCTGGAAACGGCCGACCTGTCCGCCATCAAGACAGCCGCCATCGCCGCCCTGAGCTCCGCCCAGGTCGCCGCGCTGACGACCAAACAAGTCAACACGCTGGCCACCGCCTCGCTGGCCGCGCTGAGCACCGCCGGCATCGCCGCGCTGACCACCGACCAGGTCGTCGCGCTGACCTCGGCCCAACTGAGCAGCATGAGCTCGGCGCAGGTCGCCGCGCTGTCGAGCAACGCCATCGGTGCGATTGAAACCGCCGACATCGTCGGTCTGACCACTGCCAACGTCGCCGCGCTGCGCAGCGCGCAGCTGGTGGGCCTGGCCACGGCGCAGGTCGCCGCGTTGTCGACCAACCAGATCGCCGCGCTGAGCACCGCTGCTGTGTTCGGCCTGACCACCAACCAGATCGTCGCGCTGACCACCGCGCAAGCGAGCTCGCTGAGCACCGCACAAGTGGCCGGCCTGAGCACCAACGCCATCGCCGCGCTGGAAACGGCGGACTTCGCAGCACTGAAGTCCGACGCGATCGCCGTCCTGAGCGCCAATCAGGTCAAGGCGCTGACGACCGATCAAGTCGTCGCGCTGACCACGACTGAGGCCGCCGCGCTGAGCACCGCGCAGGTGGCGGCGCTGTCGTCCAATGCCATCGCCGCGCTGGAAACGGCCGACCTGTCCGCCATCAAGACAGCCGCCATCGCCGCCCTGAGCTCCGCCCAGGTCGCCGCGCTGACGACCAAACAAGTCAACACGCTGGCCACCGCCTCGCTGGCCGCGCTGAGCACCGCCGGCATCGCCGCGCTGACCACCGACCAGGTCGTCGCGCTGACTTCGGCCCAACTGAGCAGCATGAGCTCGGCACAGGTCGCCGCGCTGTCGAGCAACGCCATCGGCGCGATTGAAACCGCCGACATCGTCGGCCTGACCACCGCCAACGTCGCCGCGCTGCGCAGCGCGCAGCTGGTGGGCCTGGCCACGGCGCAGGTCGCCGCGCTGTCGACCAACCAGATCGCCGCGCTGAGCACCGCCGCCGTGTTCGGCCTGACCACCAACCAGATCGTGGCGCTGACCACCGCGCAAGCGAGCTCGCTGAGCACCGCACAAGTGGCCGGCCTGAGCACCAACGCCATCGCCGCGCTGGAAACGGCCGACTTCGCAGCACTGAAGTCGGACGCGATCGCCGCGCTGAGCGCCAATCAGGTCAAAGCGCTGACGACCAGCCAGATCGTTGCACTGACCACGGCCGAAGCGGCCGCGCTGAGCACCGCGCAAGTTGCCGCGCTGAGCACCGCCTCGGTTGCCGCGTTGGAAACGGCCGATCTGTCGGCCATCAAGACGGCCGCCATCGCCGCCCTGAGTTCCGCCCAGGTTGCCGCGCTGGGCACGACGCAAGTCAACACCTTGGCCACCGCTTCGCTGGCCGCGCTGAGCACCGCCGGCATCGCCGCGCTGACCACCGACCAGGTTGTCGCACTGACCTCGGCTCAACTGAGCAGCATGGGTTCCGCGCAAATCGGCGCCTTCTCCAGCAACGCCATCGGCGCGATTGAAACCGCCGACATCGTCGGCCTGACCACCGCCAACGTCGCCGCGCTGCGCAGCGCGCAGCTGGTGGGCCTGGCGACCGCACAGGTCGCCGCGCTGTCGACCAACCAGATCGCCGCGCTGAGCACCGCCGCCGTGTCCGGCTTGACCACCAACCAGATCGTGGCGCTGACCACCGCCCAAGCGAGCTCGCTGAGCACCGCGCAAGTGGCCGGCCTGAGCACCAACGCCATCGCCGCGCTGGAAACCGCCGACTTCGCAGCACTGAAGTCGGACGCGATCGCCGCCCTGAGCGCCAATCAGGTCAAGGCGCTGACCACGAATCAAGTGGTTGCACTGACCACGACCGAAGCGGCCGCGCTGAGCACCGCGCAAGTTGCCGCGCTGAGCACCGCCTCGGTTGCCGCACTGGAAACGGCCGACTTGTCGGCCATCAAGACGGCCGCCATCGCCGCCCTGAGCTCCGCCCAGGTCGCCGCGCTGACCACCACGCAGGTCAACACGCTGGCCACCGCCTCGCTGGCCGCGCTGAGCACCGCCGGCATCGCCGCGCTGACCACCGACCAGGTCGTCGCGCTGACTTCGGCCCAACTGAGCAGCATGAGCTCGGCACAGGTCGCCGCGCTGTCGAGCAACGCCATCGGCGCGATTGAAACCGCCGACATCGTCGGCCTGACCACCGCCAACGTCGCCGCGCTGCGCAGCGCGCAGCTGGTGGGCCTGGCCACGGCGCAGGTTGCCGCGCTGTCGACCAACCAGATCGCCGCGCTGAGCACCGCCGCTGTGTTCGGCCTGACCACCAACCAGATCGTCGCGCTGACCACCGCGCAAGCGAGCTCGCTGAGCACCGCACAAGTGGCCGGCCTGAGCACCAACGCCATCGCCGCGCTGGAAACGGCCGACTTCGCAGCACTGAAGTCCGATGCGATCGCCGCGCTGAGCGCCAATCAGGTCAAAGCGCTGACGACCAGCCAGATCGTTGCACTGACCACGGCCGAAGCGGCCGCGCTGAGCACCGCGCAAGTGGCCGCGCTGAGCACCGCCTCGGTTGCCGCGCTGGAAACGGCCGATCTGTCGGCCATCAAGACGGCCGCCATCGCCGCCCTGAGTTCCGCCCAGGTTGCCGCGCTGGGCACGACGCAAGTCAACACCTTGGCCACCGCTTCGCTGGCCGCGCTGAGCACCGCCGGCATCGCCGCGCTGACCACCGACCAGGTCGTCGCGCTGACCTCGGCCCAGCTGAGCAGCATGAGCTCGGCGCAGGTCGCCGCGCTGTCGAGCAACGCCATCGGCGCGATTGAAACCGCCGACATCGTCGGCCTGACCACCGCCAACGTCGCCGCGCTGCGCAGTGCGCAGCTGGTGGGTCTGGCGACCGCGCAGGTCGCCGCGCTGTCGACCAATCAGATCGCCGCGCTGAGCACCGCCGCCGTGTCCGGCCTGACCACCAACCAGATCGTTGCGCTGACCACCGCGCAAGCAAACTCGCTGAGCACCGCGCAAGTGGCCGGCCTGAGCACCAACGCCATCGCCGCGCTGGAAACGGCCGACTTCGCAGCACTGAAATCGGACGCGATCGCCGCCCTGAGCGTCAATCAGGTCAAGGCGCTGACCACGAATCAGGTGGTTGCACTGACCACGGCCGAAGCGGCCGCGCTGAGCACCGCGCAAGTGGCGGCCCTGTCGAGCGACGCCGTCGCCGCACTGGAAACGGCCGATCTGTCGGCCATCAAGACGGCCGCCATCGCCGCCCTGAGCTCCGCCCAGGTTGCTGCGCTGACCACCGCGCAGGTCAACAACCTGGTAACCGCTTCGCTGGCCGCGCTGAGCACCGCCGGCATCGCCGCGCTGACCACCAACCAGGTTGTCGCGCTGACCTCGGCCCAGCTGAGTAGCATGAGCTCGGCACAAGTCGCCGCGCTGTCGAGCAACGCCATCGGCGCGATTGAAACCGCCGATCTGGTCGGCCTGACCACCGCCAACGTGGCCGCGCTGCGCAGCGCGCAACTGGTTGGCCTGGCCACGGCGCAGGTCGCCGCGCTGTCAACCAACCAGGTCGCCGCGCTGAGCACCGCTGCTGTATTCGGCCTGACCACCAACCAGATCGTCGCACTGACCACCGCGCAAGCGAGCTCGCTGAGCACCGCACAAGTGGCCGGCCTGAGCACCAACGCCATCGCCGCGCTGGAAACGGCCGACTTCGCAGCACTGAAGTCCGATGCGATTGCCGCCCTGAGCGCCAATCAGGTCAAGGCGCTGACCACGAATCAAGTGGTTGCGCTGACCACGGCCGAAGCGGCCGCGCTGAGCACCGCGCAAGTGGCCGCGCTGTCGAGCGACGCCGTCGCCGCGCTGGAAACGGCCGACCTGTCGGCCATCAAGACCGCCGCCATCGGTGCCCTGAGCTCCGCCCAGGTTGCCGCGCTGACCACCACGCAGATCAACAACCTGGCCACCGCCTCACTGGCCGCGCTGAGCACCGTCGGCATCGCCGCGCTGACCACCAACCAGGTCGTCGCGCTGACCTCGGCTCAGCTGAGCAGCATGGGTTCGGTGCAAGTCAACGCTCTGACCAGCAACGCCATCGGCGCGATCGAAACCGCCGATCTGGTCGGCCTGACCACCGCCAACGTGGCCGTGCTGCGCAGCGCGCAGCTGGCTGGCTTGGCGACCGCACAGGTTGCCGCGCTGTCGACCAACCAGATCGCCGCGCTGAGCACCGCCGCCGTGTCCGGCTTGACCACCAACCAGATCGTGGCGCTGACCACCGCGCAAGCGAGCTCGCTGAGCACCGCACAAGTGGCCGGCCTGAGCACCAACGCCATCGCCGCGCTGGAAACGGCCGACTTCGCAGCACTGAAGTCGGACGCGATCGCCGCGCTGAGCGCCAATCAGGTCAAAGCGCTGACGACCAGCCAGATCGTTGCACTGACCACGGCCGAAGCGGCCGCGCTGAGCACCGCGCAAGTTGCCGCGCTGAGCACCGCCTCGGTTGCCGCGTTGGAAACGGCCGATCTGTCGGCCATCAAGACGGCCGCCATCGCCGCCCTGAGTTCCGCTCAGGTTGCCGCGCTGGGCACGACGCAAGTCAACACCTTGGCCACCGCTTCGCTGGCCGCGCTGAGCACCGCCGGCATCGCCGCGCTGACCACCGACCAGGTCGTCGCACTGACCTCGGCTCAGTTGAGCAGCATGAGCTCGGCGCAGGTTGCCGCGCTGTCGAGCAACGCCATCGGCGCGATTGAAACCGCCGACATCGTCGGCCTGACCACCGCCAACGTCGCCGCGCTGCGCAGTGCGCAACTGGTGGGCCTGGCCACGGCTCAGGTCGCCGCGCTGTCGACCAACCAGGTCGCCGCGCTGAGCACCGCCGCTGTCTCCGGTCTGAGCACCAACCAGATCGTTGCGCTGACCACCGCGCAAGCGAGCACCTTGGGCACCGCGCAGGTTGCCGCGCTGAGCACCAACGCCATCGCCGCGCTGGAAACCGCCGACCTTGCCGCGCTGTCGACCAACGCGGTTGCCGCGCTGAGCGCCAATCAGGTCAAGGCGCTGACCACCAGCCAGGTCGTGGCCCTGAGCACCTCCGAAGCGGCCGCGCTGAGCACCGCGCAAGTGTCCGCACTGTCGAGCAACTCGATAGCCGCGCTGGAAACGGCCGATCTGTCGGCCATCAAGACGGCCGCCATCGCCGTCTTGAGTTCCGCGCAGGTCGCCGCGCTGACCACCACCCAGGTCAACACGCTGGCCACCGCCTCGCTGGCCGCGCTGAGCACCGCCGGCATCGCCGCGCTGACCACCAGCCAGATCGTCGCGCTGACCTCGGCGCAACTGTCTTCGCTGGGCACCGCACAAGTGGTGGCCCTGAGCTCCAACAGCATCGGCGCGATCGAGACGGCCGACCTGGTGGGCCTGAGCACGATCGACGTCGCCGCGCTGCGCACCGCGCAGCTGGCCGGTCTGGCCACCGCCCAGGTTGCAGCGCTGTCGACCGGCCAGGTCGCCGCGCTGGCCACCTCGGCCTTCGCCAGCGGTCTGAGCACTGCACAGATCTCCGCCTTGACCACCGCCCAGGCCGCATCGCTGAGCGTGAGCCAGGTTGCCGCGCTGTCGACCAACAATCTTGCCGCGCTGGCCACCGCCGCGCTGGCGGCCTTCACCACCCAGGAAATCGGCGCGCTGACCGCCAACCAGCTGGGCGCGCTGAATTCCAGCCAGGGCGTGGCGCTGACCTCGACCCAGGTCGCCGCGCTGACCACCGCCCAGGCTGCCGGCCTGTCGACCGCGGCGCTGGCCGCGCTCGACACCGCCGACCTGGTCGCGCTGAGCACCGCCGCGATCGCCGCGCTGAGCACCAGGCAGTTCGTCACGCTGCGCACCGCTGAAATCGCCTCGCTCACCACCAACCAGGTGCACGCGATGACCTCGGCGCAACTGCATGCGATGACCACCGACCAGGTCCATGCGCTGACCACCACGCAGACCCAGGCGCTGTCGTTCCTGACCCCGATCGCGCTGGACTTGAACGGCGACGGCGTGCAAACCACGGCGCTGGGCAAGGGCGTGCAGTTCGACCTGCTGGCCAACGGCAACAAAGTCAACACCGGCTGGACCGCCGGCGGCGACGGCCTGCTGGCCCTGGACCGCAACCATGACGGCGTGATCAACGACGGTAGCGAACTGTTCGGCTCCGGCACCACGCTGGCCAACGGCCAGAAAGCGGCCACCGGCTACCAAGCGATGGCGGAACTCGACACCAACGGCGACGGCACCATCGACGCCAAGGACAGCGCCTTCGCCGACCTGCGTGTCTGGGTCGACGGCAACACCGATGGCGTCAGCCAGGCCGACGAGCTGAAGTCGCTGGCCGACCTGGGCATCACCAAGCTCAACCTGGACGTCAAGGTGGGCGGGGCAGTCAACAACGGCAACATCCTGGGTCTGACCTCGACCTTCGAGACGGCCGACGGCGCCACCCATGCGGCGGCCGACGTGTGGTTCGCCACCACGCCGGCCAGCAACCTGAGCGGCAGCGTCAGCAACCTGGCGCAGGCGATGTCGGCCTTCGCCGGCTGCAGCACGCCGGCGGCCGCGGCGCCGAAGCTGGATGTCCAGGGCAACGGCGTGGGCGGCAGCCTGGCCCAGCTGGCCGACGCGCTCAAGCAGTTCGACGCCAACGGCAAGCCGGTCCTCGGCGCCGAGAGCCAGGCGGCCACCGACAGCGCGCTGCGTCTGAAAGCGTTGCAGTCGCAGGGCGGCCACGGCTTCCTGGCGGCGCCCGGCAAGTAAAGTAGTACCCCGGCGCAAGCCGGATGTAGTGCCACGCGGCAGGGCTCAGGCCCTGCCGTTTGTCCCAAAAAAGTTGTTTTTGAGAAATCATGGCCCGGTTTTTGCATTGCACTGAGTAAACAAAAAAGCTTAATGCAGCGCAAAAAAGGGTCGCTTTGTACGTTCAGGGCGGTGGCCCGCCGGTTTTTGGGCCGTGATTGAATGAAACTATGCGCTGTTCCCTCGCTATTAAAATGTTAACCGGAGGCAAAATCATGGCTGGCGTATCCTAAAGTTGCCTTCGATATTGACGTTAAGAACTAAAGTGCGCGATTTCGTGATCACGCGCATGTAAAACGCAAAGAAATTCCAGTAGCACCCAATTCAGATGGAGCCGCGGGCGAGACCTGTCGGCTCCATCATCTGTCTGTATAGAACTGTGCAGTGCCCCAAGGAGAATGGAAATGAGCCTCGTAACAAGCATGAGTACCGACCAGATCGCAGCTCTGTCGACCCAAACCATTGCTGCCCTCGCTACCAGCGATATCGTAGCGCTCAATTCAGACCAGACTCGGGCATTGACGACCGATCAGGCGGTGGCGCTGACCACCACCCAGATCGCCGCACTGACCACCAAGCAAATGTCGAACGGCTTGACGACCGACCAGATCGTCGCGCTGAGTTCCAATCAGGTAGGTGTGCTGAGCTCGGCTCAGGTCAACGCCATGGCGACCGCCTACATTGCCGCCCTCGAAACGGCCGACTTCGCCGCACTGAAATCGGGTTCGATCGCCGGCCTGTCGACCGGCCAGCTGGCCGCGCTGACCACCGACCAGGTCGTCGCGCTGACCACCAGCCAGGCCAACGCGCTGAGCAGCGCCCAGGTCGCAGGCTTGAGCACCAACGACATCGTGGCCATGGAAACGGCCGATGTGCTGGCGCTGAAAACCGTCGTCATCGCCAGCCTCAGCACCAGCCAGATGGCCGCGCTGACCACCGACCAGGTAGCCAGCCTGTCGACCGCGCAAGTCGCGTCGCTGAGCACCGCCAACCTGGCGTCGGGCCTGACCACCGACCAGATCGTCGCCATGAATTCCAACCAGTTGGGCACGCTGAGCACCGCCCAGTTCGGCGCGCTGGGCACCAGTGCCGTGGCCGCGATTGAAACGGCCGACCTGGTCGCCCTGAAAACCAGCCTGATCGCATCGATCAAGTCGTCGCAGCTGGCAGCCCTGACCACCGACCAGCTGTCGAACCTGACCACCACCCAGATTTCCGCGCTGACCACCGCCAGCATGACCGCGCTGAGCACCGACCAGGTCGTCGCGCTGACGTCCAACCAGGCTGCCGCGCTGACGTCGCAGCAAATCGGCGCGCTGTCGACCAACGCCATCGCCGCGATTGAAACGGCCGATCTGGCCGCGCTGAAGACCGCCGTCATCGCCGGCCTGTCGACCGCCCAGGCCAAGGCCCTGACCACCGACCAGATAGTGGCGCTGAGCGCCGGCCAGGTCGGCGCGCTGAGCACCGGCCAGGTGGCCGCGCTGGGTACCGCCTCCATCGCCGCGATTGAAACGGCCGACATCGGTTCGCTGAAGAGCGCCGCCATCGCCGCGCTGAGCACCGCGCAGACCGCCGCGCTGACCACCGACCAGATCGGCGCACTGGGTACCGCGCAAGTGGCGGCCATCACCACTGCCAACGTTGCCGCCCTGACCACCGACCAGATGGTGGCCCTGACCTCGAACCAGCTGGGCGTGCTGAGCACCGCGCAATTCGGCGCACTGACGACCGGCGACGTGGCCGCCATCTCCACCGCCAACATCGTCGGCCTGAAAACCGCGATCATCGCCTCGCTGAAGACCGCGCAGCTGGCGGCGCTGACCACCGATCAACTGTCGAACCTGACCACCAACCAGGTCGCCGCCATCACCACCGCCAACATCGCGGCGCTGAGCACCGACCAGGTTGTCGCGCTGACGTCCAACCAGTTCGGCGCCCTGAGCTCGGCCCAGGTGAGCGCCTTCAGCACCAACGACATCGCCGCCATTGAAACGGCCGACCTGGCCGCACTGAAAACCGGCGTCATCACCGCGCTGACCAGCAGCCAGACCAAGGCCCTGACCACCGACCAGATCGTCGCCCTGAGCAGCAGCCAGGTCGGCGCACTGACCAGCGGCCAGGTCGCCGCGCTGGGCACCGACGCCATCGCCGCGATTGAAACGGCCGACCTCGGCGCGTTGAAGACCTCGGCCATCGCCGCGCTGAGCACCGCGCAGACCGCCGCGCTGACCACCGACCAG